>SKMK01000056.1 GCA_007121075.1 Syntrophomonadaceae bacterium | reverse complement strand
TGGGTACAGCGGAGGGGCAACACCCGTTCCCATCCCGAACACGGAAGTTAAGCCCTCCTGCGCCGATGGTACTCGGGGCGAAAGCCCCCGGGAGAGTAGGTCCCCGCCAGAGAACTATTTTACTGAACCGCCCCCATCAAAGGGCGGTTCTTTTGTGTGCGACGGGCAGTCGCATCCGCTGGGTATGCCAGAGTATGCCAGGGGGACGGGGTTGTTGACACACGGTTAACCACCGGTCGCCAAAACTAAAGGGTAAAGCCCTTGGTTTTCAAACATCTAGAAGTTGTCAATAACCCCGTCCCCTTGGCACCCTTGCGTCCCCTTGGCACCCTTGGCAACGATTTAAAAGGCCTCCCCAGGAAAAGGGAGGCCTTAAATATATACTGCTGATTAAGGAAGTATTCGCTCGAGGGCCTGGTTGAATCGGATGCTGGTTACAGTGGCCCCGCTGACAGTATCGACATTTAGCTTCTGGGTGGTAATTACTCTTTCCGGCAGCTTCTCGCGGGCTTCAAGCCACCAGGGGTAAGGCCAGTTTTCCGGGGTCCTGATTGTGCCATCCCGAAGTGTTTCTTCGAATTCGACAGCGGTTATGTAGCCGTTTTCCAGGGTCACACTGACCCGCAGGTAACCTTCTCAGTCATAGAGATCTGATGCTCCCTCGTAGATACCGTCAGGGTAAGGAAAGGGCCCTGACTCTTCTGAGGCGCATCCTGCAATTAAAAATAAAACAGCGCTCAGTATCGTTACTGCGCCGTACAGACTCAACCTTTGAATTGCTTTAGAGGTGATGGTATGCATTGGTTTTCCTCCGTTTTTTTAGATTATAGCAGATTGTAGAAAAGAACTAAATAGAGTTTTCAGGTGCCCTCAATTAAGCTATAATAAAACAAAGTAGGTGGGAATAATGTACAGGGCACTGCTGGTTTACTTTTCTGGAACAGGCATAACAAGACATTTTGCCCAGCTGATCCAGGAACAAATGGAAGAACAAGGTTACCTATGCGATCTGCTTAACCTGGAAGAACTGATCGATATTACCGTGTTATGGCAGAAAAAGCCGGTAGCCCTCCATTATACTATCAGGGCGGAAGTTAAACGACCCCTGAGCAAATACCCCTGGCCGTACATAGAACTGCAGGATGCCTTGAAAGCGGTTACCGAAAACCCGATTCTCAGTAATCTTGAGAGCGAATGGGAGGATTATGACGTTATTGGTTTTGGCTCCCCTGTTTACGGGTTCAGGCCCGCCCCGGTTATGATCCGGTTTTTGCTTGATCTGCCTGTGTTTAAGAAGCCGAAGCGGGTATTCTCTTTTGCCACCCATGACGGGGCACAGGGAGACTATGAAAACTTTATGAGCCAGGTTTTAACCGACAAGGGGTTGAAATTTGTCGGCCACATTGATCATACTTTCGTTTATTCGGCCAGCGCTGTAATCAGGACATCCTTCAATCGCCTCACCGCCGGACGCCTCCTGGTTCAAAAAAGTGTGCAGGCCAAGGAAAACATCAAGATTTTCATTAAATACCTAAATAACTTGCTCCAGGGGATCCAGGATATATACCGGATTGCCACCCCGATGAGTATTATCTTCGGTTTGCCTTATCGCCTGATCTATTCTTACGGGATTGACTTTTTGCTGAATCACTTTTTGTTTGGCTTTGGCATTCATAAGGATAAGTGCATCCAGTGCATGACCTGCGTAATGCAATGTCCCCAGGGGTTGATTGAGCTGGATGATGACGGTTACCCGCTCCGGCTTTACCACTGCATGTACTGCCTTCGCTGTTTGAACTGGTGCCCCACTGATGCCCTTTACTTTTCGAAGCTCACCAACGGCAAGGCCCGATTCCCTGGTCCCGAAGTGCTTCTCGAAGCCGCAAAACAGGACGAACTGTCTGCCCGGCTTAAAAAACACTAGTTTTCCTGCAGGGCATTGCCTGGGAAGGCCCGGTTAAAAGAAGCATACACTTATCTTTTTACCAGGGTAGTTTCCAGGGAAGCCATGGCTTCCTTTATGAGGCTTTCTTGGTCCAGCTTTGCTTCCTGGTTTTCCACCTGGTCCAGTTTCGGCCTGGTAACCGGGTTTTGAGGCAAAAACAGGGTACAGCAGTCTTCATAGGGGCGTATGGAGATATCGTAAGTGTCTAATTCGACGGCCTTGTTGACTATTTCTTTTTTATCCATACCCACCAGCGGCCTTAAAATCAGCATATCGGTTACTTTTTCTGTTACTATAATGCTTTCAAGGGTTTGGCTTGCTACCTGGCCCAGGCTTTCACCTGTAATCAGGGCCTGCAGGCCGCGATCGGTACTCAATTTTTCGGCCAGGCGCAGCATCATCCTCCTGAGCAAGATAATGGCCATTTCCTCGGAGCATTTGGCCCGCAACTCTTTTTGGATGGAGGCCATATTGATCATGTGCAGGCGGATGCTGCCGCTCCCGGCAGCCAGCTTGCGGCAAATATCAACGGCTTTTTCCTGGGAACGCCTGCTGGTAAAAGGAAAACTGTGAAAATGAAGGGCTTCCACGGTAAGTCCCCTTTTCATGCCCAGCCATCCGGCCACGGGGCTGTCAATGCCGCCGGATAACATCAGCAGAGCTCGACCGGTAATGCCCACCGGCAGTCCGCCCGGTCCCTCCACCCGGTCGAGGTAAAGGAATGCCCTGTTATGGCTGATTTCTATGGATAGGGTAAAAGCTGGTTGTTCAAGGTTGACTTTTAAGCGGGGGTAATGTTCCAGCAGGTGTGACCCCAGGATTTTATTAACCTCCGGGGATGGATAGGGAAACTGCTTATTGGACCGCCTGGTTTCAACCTTAAACTCCTTTTCATCGGTCGGGACTCTGCCGGCCATTTCCAGGGCCATCATTTTTATATCCTCCAGGTCAAGCCCGGTTTCTTCCACGGTACTAAGCGAAGCCACGCCAAACACTTTGCTGAGCCGTTCCACCATTTTGCCCCGGTTTTCTTTGGGGCCGCTGACCAGAAACCGGCCCTGCATTTTTTCAACTGTGGCCTGGAAGTCTTTCAGGGCTTCTTTCAGGTTGTTCTGCAGCTGCTGTTCAAAACGGCCGCGGTTTTTGCCTTTTAAGGCAATTTCTCCGTATCGGACCAGTATTTTTGCCGGCATCGCTGTCCTCCTTGTGATGTAGTTCCTTTTAACTTTAAGGGTTAAATATTGATTTCAGTTCCCGGACGGCTTCCGCAATTTGAGCGGCGGCAAATTCCATTTCCTGCTCGCTGTTGTAAAAAGAGAAACTGAACCGCAATGCGCTTTGCAGGCGTTCCTCGCTCAGGCCCAAAGTCTGCAGGATATGGCTCGGCTCCGGTTTACGGGAATGGCAGGCCGAGCCTGATGAGGCGAAGATGCCCCGCTCTTCCAGGGAGTGCAGGAGGACCTCGGACGGAAGGCCGGGGAAGGAAATGTTGATAATATGCACCGCCCCGTTTTCCGGCAGCGGCCCGTTAACGTATAATTCAACCCCGCTGTTTTCCAGGGCCTGGTAAAAAGACAGCTTCAGGCTGCCCAGGGCAGCGGCCTTGCGCTGCCGGCTTTCGCCGGTCAGCTTGGCGGCCAGCCCGAAACCGGCGATCGCGGGTACGTTTTCTGTGCCCGGTCGCAGTTCCCTTTCCTGCCCTCCTCCGTGGAAAAGGGGCTGCAGCAAAGTCCCTTTCTTAGCCCAGAGGCAGCCCGCCCCCCTGGGCCCGTGGATTTTGTGGCCGCTGCAGCTGACCAGGTCGGCCTGCCAGCTATTAATATCAAGAGCCATCCGGGCAAAAGATTGCACAGCGTCAACATGGAACAGGATAGAAGGATTAGCGTCCTTGACCAGGGGGCCGACTTCTTCCAGGGGCTGAACGGTTCCGATTTCGTTGTTGACATGCATGATGCTGACCATGATAGTTTCTTTTTTTACAAGCTTCTTTACCTGTTCAGGGTCAACAAATCCCCGGTTGTCGACGGGAAGATAATCAACTGAAAATCCCTCTTCCTGTTCCAGGTACCGAAAACAGTTTAAAACCGAAGGATGTTCCACCTGGCTGGTGATCAGGTGATTGCCCCGGTTCCTGTTGCGCAGGGCCGCCCCCTTGACGGCCAAATTGTTGGCTTCTGTTCCCCCGGATGTAAAATAGATCTCATCTTCCCTGTCGGTAAAAAAAGAGGCAATCCTCCGCCGGGCTTCTTCAACCAGTTTTTCGGCCTCAATTCCTTTTTGGTGGAGCGAGGATGGGTTACCGAAATTTTTGTCCAGGGCCGTGCCCATAAAATCAATTACTTCGGGGTAAGGGCGGGTAGTAGAGCTGTTGTCAAGGTATATTTCCTCCACGGCGCATCTCTCCTATCAATTAAAAAGCCCGGGTTGCCCCGGGCTTTTTAAAACTGTAGCCGGTTATACGGCAACAACTTCTTTAACTGTTGAAACTTCCTGCTTCAACACCTTTTCAATGCCCTGCTTAAGGGTCATCTGGGACATCGGGCAGCCACCGCATGCCCCGGTCAATCTGACCTTGACGACTCCGTCGTCCCCCACTTCAACAAGCTCAACATCGCCTCCGTCCCTTTGCAGGGCCGGGCGGATTTTATCCAGAGCTTTTTCAACTTGATCTTTCATCGCTATACGCCTCCTTGTGCAGTCTCAGCCGTCTTTTGCACGACTGTAAGCCTATTATATCACAATTCACCACCGGGCATTCAAGCATTTTGAGCATTAAGTACAGAAAGTCTATTAGCTTTATTCATATTCCGGTCGAGATAACATTTGGATATCTTTTGGGCAGCATTGAGGCCTTAAATTGACACGGCTCCAGTAATCGCTCATAATATCTGTAGGCTTGAAAGGACGGCAGAAAACAAGATTTGAAGATAGCATAATGCAGCGAGACGGGAGGAAAATGTTATGGCTGAAAAACAATTATACGATCTGGTAATTTTAGGCGGCGGGCCGGCGGGAGCAACGGCTGCCCTGTACGGAGTCCGGGCCGGTTTATCGCTGGTCGTCCTGGAAAAAATGATGATCGGGGGAGAAATAACTTCCACCGACCGACTTGATAATTTTCCGGCTTTCCCCGAAGGGATTTCCGGGGCTGAATTTGGGATGCTCCTGCACCAGCAGTTGGAAAACCTGAAGGTCCCCGTCCATACGGTGGAAATCGAACAGGTTTCTTTATCCGGGGATATAAAAACAGTTTCTACTTCGGCCGGTGAATTTGAAGGTAAAACGGTGCTTATTGCCACCGGCACGGAACCGAATTTGCTTGGAGCCGAAGGAGAGCAGGAACTGGTAGGGCGAGGCGTTTCTTACTGCGCTACCTGCGACGCCGCTTTTTTTAAGGACAGGGAGGTAGCCGTGGTGGGCGGAGGCAATGCCGCTTTAGAAGAAACGATTTTCCTGGACCGCTTTGCTTCAAAGATCTACCTGATCCACCGCCGGGACCAGCTTCGCGGGGTTAAGGGGCTGCAGGACAAGGTCTTGAGCCTTCCCGACGTTGAGGTGCTCTGGAACACCACGGTCAGTAAAATCGAGGGAGACAATAAGGTCAGGGCTTTGCAGCTTAAGCAGGATGGAGAAGATCGCTATCTTGAAATTGACGGTGTATTTATTTATGCCGGGCGCACTGCCAGCGCCACTTTCCTGGCCGGTCAGGATATCGAGACCGCCGGCAACGGCTTCATAATCACCAATGAAAAAATGGAGACTTCCCTGGCCGGGGTTTATGCCGCGGGAGATATCCGCCAGAAGTTTTTAAGGCAGGTAATAACTGCCGCCTCTGATGGGGCTGTAGCCGCTATTGCAGCCGCCCAGGCTCTTTTCTCATAAGGAGGCCAGCTGCGAGATGTATATTAGTGAATGGGAAATAGTATTAAGGCTGGTTCTGGCCGTAGTTCTGGGCGGCTTGATCGGTTTTGAGCGGGAGCATCACAACCGCCCGGCCGGATTCAGGACCCATATCCTGGTCTGTGCCGGGTCGGCCCTGCTGATGATGGTTTCCGCTTACGGGTTTACCGCCCACGTGGGCAATGGTTTTGAATCCGACCCGGGCCGGATTGCTGCCGGCGTGGTTACCGGAATCGGTTTTATCGGTGCCGGGACCATTTTGCAGCAGCGCGGCAGTATCCGCGGTCTGACTACTGCAGCCACTATCTGGGTGGTTTCGGGTGTCGGCCTGGCTGTGGGTATTGGATTTTACCTGGGCTCGGTGGTCACCACGGCTCTGGCCCTGACCAGCCTGCTTACTCTGCGCCGGGTGGAAAGATCTTTCTTTTACAGGCGTCGCCTGAAAAGGTTGACGGTGAGAGCTATCGATCAGCCCGGCCTCCTGGGACGGATTGGATCCACCCTTGGTGAAGCGATGGTTAATATCCGCAAAAGCGAGCTAAGCACTCCGGAACAGCGCGATGAAGAAGGGGTGGAACTGATCAATATTGAATTTTTGGTCGAAGTGCCCCGTGATCTTAATTACAAGTGGTTATTCAGCAGCCTTCGCGAACTCGAGGGAGTTACCGAAGTCTACTGGGAAGGCGAGCCGGTCACCGGGGAGGAATCACAGGCCGGTTACTTCTAACCCCTATAACAGATTGACCCGATAATCGAAAAAATAAGCCGTATGTGGAAGCATAGCCGGCCAAAATTTATCTCAATCAACCCTGACGCTTCATAAAGGCTCCGGCAAGACTTGCTCTTCACCCTCCAAACGGGGTATTATTAATCAAGGTCAGAGAAGGTCAGACATTAAAAACGGGAAGGGCAGTCAGCGATGCCAAACCTGACAGATTGCATAGAAGAATATCTAAAAAAACTGCTGGCCCTGAGTTCAGAGCGATACATCGAAATTCAGCGCCGCGCACTGGCCAGGAAGTTTGCCTGTGTGCCTTCCCAGATAAATTATGTTTTGGAGCGCCGTTTTTCACTGGAAAGGGGCTACCTGGTTGAAAGCAGGCGTGGCGGTGGAGGATGGATTCGCATTTACCGCATCGAGACTGGACAGGCCCGCCCCTGGAGGGAAGTAATGAACAGCCTTAATGGAAACAATTTCGAACCGTCCAGAATCAGGCAGTTGTTGAAAAGGATGCGGGAAGAAAAGATCATTTCCATGCGGGAAGCCCGTCTGCTGGAAACAGTTATCAATGACGGAATTTATGATGCAAACGGCCTGAGCAGGGAAAAAGCCAGGGAGCTACAGCATGAACTTTTAAACGAGGCATTGGAAGAACTGCTCAAGGTCAGTTACTAATCCGGGCCGGTACTGAATCCGTCCCCTGGAGTTTCAGTTTGGAGTGTAATAAAGTGCTTTGCCAGGAATGCCATAAAAACGAAGCAAATATTCAAATCATCAAGAGCGAGGACGGCAAGCAGACCGAAGAGTTTTTGTGCGAACAGTGCGCCCGGCAGAGGGAAGAGCTTGATTTTACTTTTGAACCGCAGTTCTCTCTGCATAAGCTCTTCGCCAGCATGCTCAACCAGGGGATCCTGGAAAGCCGGGAATCAATGCTTGCCTCAAAGAAACAGTGCCCGGAATGCGGGCTGTCATTTGCCCAGTTCAGCCAGGTTGGCCGGCTTGGGTGTAGCGGTTGTTTTGAAGCGTTCGAAGATAGCCTGAAGCCGCTTTTAAGACGCATCCATGCCAGTTCAGGTCATACGGGCAAAATACCGGTCCGCACCCAGCGCCGGGTAAAATATAAAATAGAGCTAGAGCAGTTGAAAGAGGAATTGCAGCAAAAAATCCAAAATGAAGAGTTCGAAGAAGCGGCTGTTTTGCGCGATAAGATAAAGGCTATGGAGAGGGATCTGGAGAAAAACCTGCCTGAGGATAATACGGATCAGGATAATACAGGTCCGGATGATTCAGAAGAGGGAGATCAAAATTGAAACAGGTTCAGTACAGCCTGAGCCGCTGGATGGAAGGCGGCGGGCCGGAGGCAGAAATAGTAATCAGTTCCCGGGTCCGGGCAGCGAGAAATATCAAGAACCATCCTTTTTCCTGCCTGGCGTCGGGACAGGACAATGAAATAGTCATGGGAAAGATCAAAGCGGCAATATCAGGCAGGGAAGAATTCAGCAATTTTACTTGCCTGCCAATGGATGATATCTCTGACCTGGAAAAGCAGGCCCTGGTTGAAAAACACCTGATCAGCCCGTTCCTGGCCCGGGAATCGAGCTTCGGGGCCCTGCTGTTGAGGCAGGACGAAGCGGTCAGCATCATGGTTAACGAGGAGGATCACCTGCGCATCCAGAGCCTCCTGTCCGGGTTGCGCCTTGAAGAAGCCTGGCAGGAAGCAGAACATTATGATGACCTCCTGGAGAGCGAGCTGGAGTATGTATTCGATGAGCGCTACGGTTATCTGACCGCCTGCCCGACAAATGTCGGGACCGGCCTGAGGGCTTCGGTGATGCTTCACCTGCCGGCCCTGATCATGACCGGTCAGATCAACCGCTTCCTGGGAGCACTTTCCCAGGTAGGGCTGACCGTTCGGGGCCTTTACGGGGAAGGCACCGAAATCGTCGGAAACCTGGTTCAGGTGTCCAACCAGGTCACCCTGGGCCATACCGAGGAAGAAATTATAAGCAACCTGGGCAGTTTGATCGGCCAGATCATCGAGCAGGAACAGAATGCAAGGCAGGTAATGCTTGACAAAAAAAGAGCCGAGCTAGCCGACAAGGCCTGGCGGGCCCTGGGGCTTTTAAAATATGCGCAGATCTTGAGTTCACAGGAAGCGATAGAAATGCTTTCCGATCTGCGCCTTGGTTATGATTTAGGTTTGATCAACGAGATTGATCACAAGCTGCTTAACGAATTGCTGGTTTTAATCCGGCCCGGCTGCCTTCAACTGCTGGCCGGGCGGGAATTGGAAAACAGTGAAAGAAATCTGGAAAGATCGGTCCAGGTTAAAGAAGTCCTGGAACGGTCCCGTAAAGGCAATAACTGAAAGGACTAAATTAACGGGAGAAGACAAGCTGTAATTTTAGAAAAAAGAGGTGAACACAATGTTCATGTTTGGTAGATTTACGGAAAGAGCACAGCAGGTCCTGGTTTTGGCCCAGGAAGAGGCCAAGCGCCTGAATCACAATTTTATCGGGACAGAGCACCTGCTTTTAGGCCTGGTCCGGGAGGGCTCAGGAATCGCCGCCCGGGCCCTGCAGAGCATGGCTGTTGATTTAAACCGTGTTCGGCAGGAAGTGGAAAGAATTACTCCCAAAGGAGAAAAAGTTATCCAGCAGGGGGTCAGCTATACACCAAGGGCTAAAAGAGTGGTTGAACTGGCTATTGAAGAAAGCCAGAACCTCGGCCACAACTACGTGGGCACCGAACACCTGATGCTCGGCCTGGTCCGGGAAGGTGAAGGAATTGCCGCCCAGGTCCTTTCCAACCTGGGAATCGACCTGAAGCGGGCCCGCAAGGAAGTAATCCAGCTTCTTGGTGGTGAAGAAGGTAGCGGCAAAGCGCCGGAAAGCGAGAAGGCCGGCGGGCCGCAGACTCCCACTGTAGACAGCTTCGGCCGCGATCTGACCAGGCTGGCCAAGGACGGCAAGCTTGATCCGGTGGTGGGCCGGGAAAAAGAAATTGAACGGGTAGTTCAGATCCTGAGCAGGCGGACCAAAAACAACCCCTGCCTGATCGGCGAGCCCGGAGTAGGCAAGACGGCCATTGCAGAAGGCCTGGCCTATCACATTATCGAAGGAAAAGTACCTGAAATCCTGCGCGAAAAAAGAGTTGTCACCATTGAGCTGGCAGCCGTGGTTGCAGGGACCAAGTACCGCGGTGAATTTGAGGAACGCCTGCGCAAGCTGATGAACGAACTGCGCCAGGCAGGGAATGTCCTGGTCTTTATCGACGAGCTGCACACCCTG
This sequence comes from Syntrophomonadaceae bacterium, assembly GCA_007121075.1. Lineage (GTDB taxonomy): Bacteria > Bacillota > Dethiobacteria > DTU022 > DTU022 > B1SED10-74M. Next base: position 16,301 of record SKMK01000056.1, on the reverse strand, counting down.
ATCGGGGCGGGTGCCGCCGAAGGGGCAATCGATGCTTCTAACATCCTTAAACCGGCCCTGGCCCGCGGTGAGATGCAGTGCATCGGGGCAACGACCATGGACGAATACCGGAAGCATATTGAAAAAGATCCGGCCCTGGAAAGAAGGTTCCAGCCGATCATTGTCGGTGAGCCGAGCCGCGAGGAAAGTGTTGAAATTCTTAAAGGGCTGCGCGACCGTTACGAAGCCCACCATAAGGTCAAGATAACGGACGAGGCCCTGGAAGCTGCAGTCAGGCTGGGCGATCGCTATATTTCGGATCGCTACCTGCCCGACAAGGCTATCGACCTGATCGACGAAGCCGCCTCCCGGGTGCGCATCCGCAATTACACTGCGCCGCCGGACTTAAAAGAAACAGAGGATAAGCTCCATAACCTGCGCACGGAAAAAGAAGCATCGGTGCGCAACCAGGAGTTTGAAAAGGCAGCAAAACTGCGCGATGACGAACACAAGCTCAAAGAAGAACTCGATGAGCAGAAAAAAGAGTGGGAGAAGCAGGTCGGCGCTTCGGATATGTCGCTGGTCAGCGAAGAGGACGTGGCCTATATCGTTTCCAGTTGGACCGGTGTGCCGGTCAAGCGCCTGGCCGAAGAAGAATCGGCCCGCCTGATGAACCTGGAGAAAACCCTCCACAAGCGGGTTATTGGCCAGGACGAAGCGGTGCGCTCAGTGGCCAGGGCGGTACGCCGGGCCCGGGCTGGTTTGAAAGATCCCAAACGGCCGATCGGTTCTTTTATCTTCCTCGGCCCGACAGGAGTTGGCAAGACCGAGCTGGGAAGGGCCCTGGCGGAAGCGCTGTTCGGCGACGAAAACTCGATCATCCGCCTTGACATGTCTGAGTACATGGAAAAACACGCCACCGCCCGTTTAATCGGGGCACCCCCGGGCTATATCGGATACGAGGAAGGCGGCCAGCTGACAGAAAAAGTGCGCCGTAACCCTTACTCGGTTATCCTGCTTGACGAGATTGAAAAAGCCCATCCGGATGTATTTAATATCCTTCTCCAGATCCTGGAGGACGGGCGCCTGACAGACGGCAAGGGCCGTACGGTTGATTTCAGGAACACGGTCATTATCATGACCTCCAATGTGGGCGCCACCTTTATGAAGAAAGCCGCGGTTGGCTTTGGCGCCACCAGCGAGGAAGACGACTATGAAGCTATGAAGGAGCGGATCATGGACGAGCTGAAGAAAACATTCCGACCCGAGTTCTTGAACCGGGTGGACGACCAGATCGTGTTCCATCCGCTGAGTGAAGAGCACATTCGCCAGATTGTCGACCTGATGCTCAACGAGCTGAACCGGAGGATTGAAGAATACAGCCTCCAGGTAGAGGTTTCAGATGATGTTAAGGGAATGCTGCTCAAGGAAGGCTTCGATCCCAGCTTTGGAGCCCGCCCGCTGCGCAGGGTAATCCAGCGCCGCCTCGAGGACGGCATTTCTGAAGAACTCCTGCAGGGCAAAATTGCCCCTGGAGATACCGTCGAAGTTACCGTGGACGACGAGGAAAGCTTTTCGTTCCAGAAGAAATAAAAACAGAGGGAGCACCTTCTGGTGCTCCCTCTGTTGTGTAAATATTATGAAAGTAGCAACTTTAAGTTTGGTAAAGGAGTTTTGGCCGGTTTTGTCGAATATCATCACAGAAAAGCAGAAGGGTATATTTTTTTGCCCTGTTAAGGGGTGTCATATTTGAAAATTGCTGTATCCGGTAAGGGTGGAGCTGGAAAATCGACAGTTTCCGCCCAGTTGGTACGCTGTTTTACGCTTAATCACACGCCGGTTTTTGCAGTGGACGCTGATCCGGATGCCAACCTGGGCCTGGTCCTGGGCCTTGATCCGAAGCAGGTCGGTAATTTGCGTCCCCTGATTGAACTGCAGGATATTATAGAGGAGAAAAATTTCGGCGGCGGTACTTTTGTCGACCTTAACCCCAATGTCGATGATGTCCTCGACAATTACACCCTGCGGGACGGAGACCTGCGTTTCCTTAAAATGGGCGCAATCAAACAGGGCGGATCTGCCTGCTACTGTAAAGAAAACTCGTTTTTAAACGCTGTCCTTACTACAATGCTCCTCGATCGCGATGAGGCGGTTGTCCTGGACATGAGTGCCGGCATTGAACATCTTACCCGGGGAACCGCCCGCGGCATAAAAATGATGCTGGTAGTGGTGGAACCAACCAGGGCCGGCTTGAGTACAGCCCTGGCTGTTGATCGGCTTTCGAAAGACCTGGAAATTGAACAGGTTCTGTTTGTCGGCAATAAAATCCGCAGTGAAGAAGACCGCGCTTACCTCGAAGATTCACTGCCCCCGGAAAGATTTGCCGGCATGATCGCCTTTTCAGAAAAGGTTCTGGAAAGAGCTCGCCGCGGTGAACCACTGGTCTCCGGCAAGGATGACCTTTTGCCCGGCTTGGAAAAAATTTATGAAAGTATCTGCAGGAGGTGATTATCCCCGGCCCTGGTTTATTTACTGTTTTTTGTTGCTTTTTTAATGTGAAATAAATATTTTTCAAGGGGACAGGCTAGAACTGAAAAAAGCACCATTCCTATCTTAGAAACCTACAAGGAGGTTAAACCTGATAATGTCCGAAGGAAAGAAAAAAGTTGACAACAGAAGGACTATAGATCCGGCTGCGCTGGCTGTTATCGACAAAAATACCGCAAACGGCCAGATAGAGACAGCTTACGAACGTTATGTCAATATGCAGCCCCAGTGTAATTTCGGGCGGACCGGCGTCTGCTGTCGGATTTGCCTGCAGGGGCCCTGCCGGATCACCAAAAAATCATCAAAAGGGATCTGCGGAGCGCATGGTTATACCATCGTTGCCCGCAACCTGATTCGAGCCATCAGCGGCGGCACCGGCGCTCATGCCGACCACAGCCGCCATATGCTGTATGCCCTGATGGAAGTACTGGAAGGAAAGGCGCCCGATTATTCCGTGGAAGACTCGGAAAAACTGAAGCGGGTAGCCGGAAAGCTCGGCCTGGAAGTGGAAGGCAAGGAGGACAATGAACTGCTTGAAGCAGTCCTTCAGCAGGCCATTTCCGATTTTTCTAAAGTTACAACCGAGCCCTGCAAGTGGCTCGAAACAAACGTGGTGCCTGAAAGGATGGAAGTCTTCGACAGGTGCAACATCCAGCCCCGTTCGGTGCACACGACCATTGCCGAAACGATGGGCGCAACCCACATGGGTGTCGATGCCGACCCCGTTAACTTGATTTTCCAGGGTTTGAAGACTTCGCTCTGCGATTACATCTGCATGCATATCGGCACAGACCTATCCGATATCCTGTTTGGCACCCCCAAACCGGTCTATACTGAAGCCAACTTCGGGGTCATCGATCCCGAGATGGTCAATATAGCCGTGCACGGCCACAACCCCCTCTTAAGTGAAATGATTGTCCGCGTGGCCCGGGATATGAAAGAAGAAGCTGAGGCTGCAGGGGCCAAAGGGGTCAAGTGTATGGGTATCTGCTGTACCGGTAACGAAGTCCTGATGCGTCAGGGAGTGCCGGTATTGACCAACTTCCTGTCCCAGGAGCTGCCGATGATGACCGGGGCTATGGATGCTATGGTCGTTGATGTGCAGTGTATTATGCCCGGGGTTAAAGCAGTTTCCGAATGCTCCAACACCCGGATCGTTACGACCATGGCCCATTCAAAGATCCCCGGCTCCTACCATGTCGATTTCTCCGAAGAACACGCCGTGGCAAAAGCCAGGGAAGTTGTTAACCTGGCTATCGAAGCGTACAAAGAGCGTCAGGGCAACGAAATCGACATTCCTGATGTTAAGAACAAGGTTACTGCCGGTTTCAGCCTGGAAGCAATTGAAGATGTGCTCAGCGCAGTAAATGCCGATGAACCGATCAAGGTGATTACCGATGCCGTTGATTCCGGACAGTTGCGCGGTGTGGCTCTTTTTGCCGGGTGCAACAACCTGCGCGTGACGCACGACAACAGCCAGATAACCATCATGAAAGAACTGGCCAAGAATAACGTCCTTATGGTGGCCACCGGCTGTGCCGCCGGGTCAGCTGCCAAGCTGGGCCTGTTAAATGCTGAAGCGGTAGAAAAATACGCTGGCGAAGGCCTCAAGGAGTTTCTTGACACTCTCAATGAAGCCAACAAGGACAAGCTCAAAGAAAAGCTGCCCTTAATTTTCCACATGGGTTCCTGCGTGGATAATACCAGGGCCTACGACCTGACCACCGCCCTGGCCCGCCAGTGGGACGTCGACGTTCCGAAGGTACCTTTTGTAGCCTCTGCACCTGAAGCAATGAGCGAAAAGGCAGTTTCCATCGGCAGCTGGTGCGTGACCCTGGGTGTGCCGACTCACGTAGGGGTTGTACCCGAGGTTACCGGCAGCGCCCTGGTCGACGGAGTTGCCCTGCAGATTGCCGAAGACGTTTACGGCGGTTACTTCATGTGGGAAGAAGATCCTGAAAAAGCAGTTGAAAAAATCCTGGCTGCGCTTGATGAACGCGCCTGGAAGCTGAAGGTCCACAAGCAGACTGCTGAAAAATACGAAACTGAACTGTCCACCGGATGGTAAGATACTGTTGAAAAGGAGGCACGATTAATGACTGAAGGTGTTCTCTCCCAAGAATGGGAACAATCATTTGACGAAATATTTGACGGTGCGGTAGATGAAACAAATCCGCCGGTTAAATTGTTTGAAAAAGCATATGACGGGGCTGTTATTGCCACCAGCTACGCAGAGATCCTGCTCAACCAGGCGATCAGGCGTTACGGCCCCGATAAACCGGTCGGCTATCCCGATACCGGCTATTACTTGCCCGTAATCCGCGCCCTGAGCGGTGAAGCGGTGGAAAAGCTGGGCGACCTGCCCCCCATCTTGAACCGCATGCGCAACCAGATTCGGGAAGAGTTGAATTTCCACAATGCCCGCCTCTGCGGGGAAGCAGCCGCTTACTCGGCTGAAATTATCGAAGCCCTGCGTTACCTGGACGGCGCCAGGCCGCACGTGGAGCCCTGGACCGGTTTTCTGGGTGACCCGGTGGTCCGCCGCTACGGGATTCTCTTAGTGGACTGGACCATCCCTGGCCAGGCCGTGATCATGGGCAAAGGCAAGTCGTCCGAGGATGTGGGCAAGCTGGTCATGGACCTCCAGGCCAAAGGGTTCATGATCTTCCTCTGTAACCAGGCGATCGAGCAGGCCATCGAGGCCGGCTGTAAGCTCGGGATTGACTTCATTGCCTTCCCGATCGGTAACTTTACCCAGGTTATCCATGCCGTAAACTACGCCCTGCGGGCCGGTATCGCTTTCGGCGGTATCCCGCCGGGAGAACGGGATAATACCCGTGATTACCAGCGCCGCCGGGTCCGCGCTTTTGTGCTCCAGCTGGGCGAAATAGACGAGGTCCAGGTAGCCGCCCACTTTGCGGCCATTTTCCTCGGATTCCCGGTCATTACCGACCAGGACCTGCCCGAAGATGAGCAGATCCCCAACTGGTATGTGTCGCATCCCAATTACGAGGATCTTTTGCAGGTGGCGATGGAGATCCGCGGCATTAAACTGAAGATAGTCGATATCCCCATCCCCATCACCGTGGGGCCTGCCTTTGAAGGTGAGGTTATCCGTAAAGGTGACATGCGGGTCGAGTTTGGAGGCAGTAAAACCACCGCTTTCGAACTGGTGGAATCGGTTAGTGAAGATGAGATAGAGGATGGCAAAATCGAAGTTGTGGGACCCGAAATCGACGAAACCGAAGAAGGCAGCGCCCTGCCTCTCGGCATCATGGTCAAGATCTTCGGCCGCAAGATGCAGGAGGATTTCGAAAGCGTTCTCGAACGCCGCATCCACTACCTGATCAACTACGGGGAAGGCCTCTGGCACATGGCCCAGCGGGATACGATCTGGATGAGGATCAGCAAGGATGCCGCCGAGAAGGGCTTCAAGATCAGGGACTTTGGGGAATTGCTCGTGGCCAAGTTTAAGGACGAGTTCCCCTCCATCGTTGACCGGGTTCAGGTTACCCTGATTACCGACGCTGAAAAAGTGGAACAGGAACTGGAACGGGCCCGCGAATTCTACAGCGCCCGCGACGAGCGCTTGAGGGGCCTGACCGACGAATCGGTCGAGGAATTTTATTCTTGCATCCTCTGCCAGTCTTTTGCCCCCAACCACTGCTGCGTGGTTACTCCCGAGCGCCTCGGGCTGTGCGGTGCCGTGAGCTGGCTTGACGGTAAAGCTGCATATGAAATTGACCCCTCCGGACCCAACCGGCCGATTAAGAAAGAAGGCCTGATCGACGAAGATAAGGGGATTTGGGAGTCGGTCAATGAGTATGTGTATCAGAACACCAACCGGATGATCGAAGAGTGTTCGATGTACAGTTTCATGGACCGCCCGATGACCTCCTGCGGTTGCTTCGAATGCATCATGGCCATTGTACCTGAGGCAAACGGGGTCATGATCACCACCCGCGAATACGGCGGAGATACCCCGGTGGGAATGACCTTTTCCACCCTGGCCGGTTCAGTCGGCGGTGGGGTGCAAACCCCCGGATTTATGGGCCACGGCCGCGCCTACGTCTTAAGCCGCAAGTTTATCAGCGCCGACGGCGGGCTCGCCCGTGTGGTCTGGATGCCGAAAGAACTGAAGGACTCGCTCGGCGACGAACTGCGCCAGCGGGCGGAAGAAGAGGGCCTGGGAGCAGACTTCGTTGAAAAGATTGCCGATGAAACTGTCGGCACCTCGGCGGAGGAAATCCTGCCCTTCCTTGAAGAAAAAGGCCATCCTGCCATGAGCTTGGAGCCGCTGATGTAATAAGAAAGGATAAAAGCTTCGGTGGAGGCAACAATGAAACCGAAGCTTCTTTCCTTTTAAACAGTGGACTTAAAGCCCTGTGGGCTGAACAGTAAGTGAAGCTTTGATGAAGATAAGAAAGGAGTAGAGTATTAATGGGTTTAACCGGCTTAGAAATTTATAAGCATTTACCAAAGACTAACTGTAAAGAATGCGGTTCACCAACCTGCCTGGCATTTGCCATGGCCCTTGCCAGCGGTAAGGCTTCTCTTGAAGACTGCCCCTACGTAAGTGATGAGGCCAAGGAGGCTCTTGATTCGGCCGCCGCTCCCCCGATCAAACTGGTTTCTGTTGGAACGGGAGATCACGTGGTGAAGCTCGGCGAGGAAACGGAAATTTTCCGCCATGACAAGCGCTTTTTCCATCCTACCGGAGTCGCCGTTATAATCAGCGACACCGAAGATGTTGCCGCCAAGGCGGAAAAATTTGACGACCTGGAATTTGACCGGGTCGGGATGCACTATGTCACCGATATGGTTGCAGTCAAGTGCGACTCCGGCGATGCGGGCAAATTCAAAGAAGCCGTTGAAACTGTAGCGGGCATAACACAAAAAGCGATGATCCTGATGACTGAAGATCCGGGCGTCATGGAAGGTGCCTTAGAGGCTGTAGCAGACCGCAAGCCCCTGGTTTGCGCCGCCACAGGCGACAATTTTGAGAAAATGACCGAGTTGGCCAAGGGCAAAGAGTGCCCCATGGTGGTGAAAGGCAATGATATTAATGACCTGGCCGAACTGGTGGAGAAAGTTGTCGGCCTGGGCCATAAGGAGCTGGTTATTGACAGCGGGGCCCGGGAAACCAGCCAGGTGCTGGCAGACCTGACCCAGTTCCGCCGCCTGGCGGTCCGTAAGAAGTTCCGCTCCTTCGGTTACCCGGCTTTTGCCATTACTACCAAGGATGATCCCAAGGAAGAAATTGTCCAGGCCGGGGTATACGTGAGTAAGTACGCTGATGTAGTGGCTCTGAAAGCCTGCGAAAAGCAGCAGCTTTTGCCGCTCTTGTCGTGGCGCCAGAACCTTTACACCGACCCCCAGAAGCCGATTGCCGTTGAAGCCGGCCTTTACGATGTCGGGGAGCCCGGCGACGACGCCCCGGTATACGTGACCACCAACTTCTCCCTGACTTACTTTATCGTGGAAGGGGAAGTTGAGAGCTCGCGGATTCCGAGCCGGATCCTTTCGGTCGATACCGGCGGCGTATCCGTGCTTACCGCTTATGCGGACAATAAGTTTTCCGCCGAAACAATTGCCGAAGCGATCAAAAAGTGCGGCCTTGAAGACAAGGTCAACCATAAAAAGCTGGTCTTGCCCGGCCACGTGGCCGTGCTCAAAGGCACCCTGGAAGAAGAATCGGGCTGGGAAGTCATGGTCGGCCCGCGCGAAGCTTCAGGCATTACCAAGTATGCCAAGGATAACTTCGCCGGCGGAGTTAAGTAATATCAGGCCCCAAACATATAGTTTAGAGAACCATTTAATGAAAGGAGTATTTAAATGGCTGTAGAAATTTTTAAAGAAAAATATAGAGGTAAAGTAGGCGAGGTTGTCCTCGGCGCTACCAAGGATGATGGAGGGACCCGCAGTCACACCATAACAGTAGGCGGTGAAACGGCCCTGCCCTTCCTTCATTTCGAAGGGGAAATCCCCAACCGCCCGGTAGTAGCTCTGGAAGTATGGGACATGGTCCCCGAGTGGAATCCCTGCCTTGAACAATATTACGGCGATGTTTACAACGATCCGGGAGCCTGGGCCAAAAAGTGCGTCGACGAGTACGGGGCCGACCTGATCCAGGTCCGCCTGAAAGGCGCCGATCCCGATTTAAACGACCATTCTCCCGAAGACTGTGCAGCGACTGTCAAGAAGGTTCTGGAAGCGGTCAGCGTTCCGGTAATGGTTATCGGCAGTGGCAAGGCAGAAAAAGATAACACCATTTATAACCCTATTGCCGAAGCGGCGGCGGGCGAAAACCTGGTTATGGGAGTGGCTGAACTAGAAAATTATAAGGCGGTTACCAGCGCCTGCATGGCCAACAACCATGTTGTTATTGCTCAGTCACCAATCGACATCAACATCTGCAAGCAGCTCAACATCCTGATTGCTGAAATGAGCCCTGCTATGAGCAGCCGCATCATCATCGACCCCACCGTGGCCGCCCTCGGTTACGGGATCGAGTATTCTTACTCGATTATGGAGCGGGCCCGCAACGGCGCCCTGCAGGGCGACAAGATGCTGGCCATGCCCATGTACGGCAATGCCGGTTTTGAATCATGGCGCCAGAAAGAAGCAAACATCTCGGAAGAAGAACAGCCCGGCTGGGGCGAGCAGGAAGAAAGGGGTATCCTCTGGGAAGCAACCACGGCGATGGCTTACCTGCAGTCCGGCATCGACATTCTGGTTATGCGCCATCCCGAGGCCCTGAAAGTGATCAAAGGCAACATTGACGAACTGATGAAAGACAACAGCTATTAAAATGTGAAGGAGGCAAGCTGATGATTATTATCGGCGAACGCATTAATGGAATGTTTAAAGATATCGCCAGGGCGATAAATGATCGCGACCCCGGCCCGGTCCATGAATGGGCTAAGAAGCAAGAATATAACGGTGCCCACTACCTGGATATTAACGTCGGGCCCAGCTCGACCGAACCTGTCGAGGCCATGAAATGGCTGGTCGAGGTAACCCAGGAGGCCAGTGATCTGCCTCTCGCTCTCGACTCCACCAAGTACGATGCCATTGAAGCGGGGCTTAAGCTTTGCAAACAGCCGGCCATGATCAACTCCGTCCCGGCCGAGATGCCCAAGATGGAACGCGTTTTTGCCATGGCTGCAGAACACGGGGCCGAGGTAATCGGCCTGGCCATGAACGAAGAAGGTATTCCCAAGGATGCCGACATGCGGGTGGGGCTGGCTGCTGAGCTGGTGGCCACCGCCGATGCCTTTGGCATCGCTCCCGACATGCTCTACATAGATCCCCTGGTCCTGCCCTGTAACGTGGCCCAGGATCACGGCCCGGAAGTAATGCGCACCCTGCGCGAAATCAAGATGATTTCCGATCCGGCCCCGAAAACCACCGTGGGCTTAAGCAATATTTCCCAGGGCACCAAGAACCGGGAGCTGATCAACCGCACTTTTGCGGTTATGGCCATGGCCAACGGTCTCGATTCAGCCATCGCCGATGCTTGCGACGATGAACTGATGGCAGCAGTGGCCTCAGCGCGGATTATACTCGACATGGATATCTACTGCGATTCTTTCGTCGAAGTGTTTAAACAGCGCAACCGTTAAGTATATAAACTGAGTGGATCATGATTGCAGAAGGGAAGGTGAATATATGATAATCGCAGAACGCAAGCCGCTGGAAGAAATAGCGGCCATGGCCGCCCCTTACAAAAATATCTTCGTTTTGGGTTGTGATACCTGCGTGGGGGTCTGCATGGCCGGCGGCCGAAAAGAGGCGGAAGAAACAGCGGCCCTCCTCCGCATCCATCGTAAAAAAGAAAAGCTGGAAGGTGAAGTCGTATCGTCCTCCATGGAGAGGCAGTGTGAATACGAGTTTATCGACGAGGTGCTGGAGAAAATAGAAGGCTATGACCTGATCGTTTCCCTGGCCTGCGGGGTAGGGGTCCAGACCATGGTTGAACATGTTGCGAACCTGCGGGTTGTTCCCGGCCTGAACACCACTTCCATGGGCTATCCTACCGAGCAGGGAGTTTGGTCCGAACGCTGCCTGGGATGCGGGGACTGCGTCCTGCACCTGACCATGGGTATCTGCCCCATTACCCGTTGCGCTAAAACGCTGCTTAACGGACCGTGCGGCGGGTCGGCTGAAGGGTTATGCGAAGTCGGCGAAGATATTCCATGCGCATGGCAGTTGATTCACGACCGCCTTTCCAGCTTTAGCCGTTTAAAGGACCTGAACGAAATTCAGCCTCCCAAGGACTGGTCGACTTCTCATCACGGGGGCCCGAGAACCACAGTAAGGGAGGATGTTAGAATTGATCGCGGGGAGTAACCTGGAAAAAGTAATCAACAGTGGAAACTTTGTCGTTACCGGCGAACTGGGTCCGCCTAAAAGCTCTGATATAACCCAGTTGAAACATCACGCCGAGGAAATGAAAAATCATGTCGATGCTTACAACATTACCGACAATCAGACAGCCATTGTGCGCACCTCCAGCATCGCCTGCGGGGCCACCCTGGTTCAAATGGGCCTGGAGCCAATCATCCAGATTACCGTGCGCGACCGCAACAGGATCTGCATCCAGGGTGATGTCCTGGGCGCACACGCCCTCGGTATCAAGAACATCCTGTGCCTGTCCGGAGACCACCAGAGCTTTGGCAACGAGCAGGGCTCCAAGGGAGTTTATGATATCGATTCCATGCAGCTCTTAAAGGGCCTCCAGGAGATGCGTGATGAGAACCATTTTATAGGCGGGGATGAACTGGAAGCGCCGATCAGTTACTATCTTGGCGCAGTGGCAAACCCATTTGCCGATCCGTTTGAGTACCGGGTAGACCGCCTCGAGAAGAAGATCAACGCCGGGGCCAGTTTCATCCAGACCCAGTGTATATTTGACCTGGATCGTTTTGAAAGATGGATGGAAGCGGTCCGGGAAAGGGGCCTGCACAAAAAAGTGGCGATCATGGGCGGCGTAACCCCGATTAAATCCCTGGGAGCGGCCAGGTACATGAAAAACAACGTATCGGGGATCACCATTCCCGACGAGTTGATCGATCGCCTCAAGGGAGCGGAAAAGAAAAAAGAAGAAGGCCTGAATATATGCATCGAAACAATCCAGAGGCTGCAGGAAATCGAAGGAGTGGCCGGAGTGCATATCATGGCCATTGCCTGGGAGGAAATTGTTCCTGAAATCGTCGAGCGTTCAGGGTTATACCCGCGCCCGAAAGTATAAAAGATGACGGGAGCGCATCTTCTCTTTAGTCCATTTAATCATCACAAGACAGGTCTTCACCGGCCTGTCTTTTTTTAATAAGTGGCTCCCAATGATAAGAGAGTTTAAGCAATCAAGCTGTGATTGCTTAAATGAACGCCAGTTTCAAGGCCGACACCGGGATCCCGGGTGGCCTAACAACTAAGATTATTAACTTTGAGGTGTATAAATGACAGCACAGAAAAGCGCAGTTTTGGTTAGTGCGGCCAGGACCCCGATTGGGGATATTGGCGGTGCTTTTAAGAACCTGTCAGCTCTGCAGCTTGGGTCCACTGTAGTGGGAGAAGTTGTTCGCCGCGCCGGGAGGCTGGAAAAAGACCAGGTGGAAGAAATCATTTTCGGCAACTGCAGCCAGCGCAGCGATGAGCCCAACATCGCCCGCTGTATTGCCCTGGAAGCGGGTTTTCCGGTCCAGACTACCGGCTTCACGATCCAGCGCCAGTGCAGCTCGGCCATGCAGGCCATCGTTTCGGCCTGCCAGGAGATTGCTTTAGACGATGCCGAAATAGTGGTAGCCGGCGGGGTGGAATCAATGAGTTCCGCTCCCTACGTGCTAAAAGATGCCCGCTGGGGCAAGCGCCTCCAACACGGCGAGATGACCGATGCCCTGTGGGAAATGTTAACCGACCCGGTCCATAAAATCATGATGGGAGAAACAGCGGAGCGTCTGGCTGATAAATATCAAATTAGCCGCGAGGAGCAGGACGAGGTGGCAGTCAGGAGTAACCTGAACGCTGTCGGTGCTATCGACAGCGGGCGTTTCCAGGAGGAGATTGTCCCGGTTACTGTGCATAGCCGCAAAGGGGAAATCGTGGTTGATACGGATGAGCACCCGCGCCGGGATGTAAACCTGGAAAAATTGGCTGCTTTAAAACCCGTTTTCCGCAAAGACGGTACCGTTACAGCAGGCAACTCATCAGGGCTGAATGACGGAGCGGCAGCGGTGGTGGTTATGAGCGAAAAAAAGGCTGCCGAACTGGGCTTAAAACCGCTGGCCAGGGTTATTTCTTACGCCTGGGCCGGGGTGGAGCCTGACCTGATGGGTTACGGCCCCGTGCCGGCTACGAAAAAGGTCCTGGAGAAGGCAGGGATGTCCTTGGATCAGATGGAACTGGTTGAACTAAATGAGGCTTTTGCCGCCCAGTACCTGGCCTGTGAGAAATTGCTCGGTTTGAACCGGGACCTGGTCAATGTCAACGGCAGCGGGATCGGCCTCGGCCACCCGGTTGGCTCTACTGGCGCCCGCATCGTGGTCACCCTGCTCCATGAAATGATCAGGCGCGGTAGCAAGCACGGCCTGGCCACTTTGTGTGTCGGCGGAGGTATGGGCATGGCCATGATCCTGGAACGTGACTAAAAAAAGGAGGATGTTATCAATGCCGGATTTGATCCATGTAGAACGTGAAGACCGCCTGGCCGTAGTTACCATTAACCGCCCCCCGGTGAATGCCCTGAACCGCGAGATGCTCAATGAACTGGAAAAAGCCTTTGAGCAGCTTTCTGAAGACAAATCGGTGGGAGTGGTAATCCTGACCGGCGGCGGAGAAAAAGCCTTTGTCGCGGGAGCAGACATCAGCGAGTTTCCCAAGCTGAACAGCGAGAATGGTGAAAAACTAAGCCGCAGGGGCCAGGAAGTCTTTCAGAAGGTAGCCGACTTCCATGCCCCGGTTATTGCGGCTGTCAACGGATTTGCTCTGGGTGGAGGCCTGGAGCTGGCTTTAGCCTGTGATATTCGTGTAGTGGCCGAGAACGCCAGAGTGGGCCTGCCCGAGGTGACTCTGGGGATTTTCCCCGGTTACGGCGGCACCCAGCGCCTGCCCCGCCTGATAACGGCCGGCAAGGCCAAAGAGCTGATCTTTACCGGGGCCATGATCGATGCAGAGGAAGCGCATCGCATCGGCATCGCCGAGCATAAAACCCCGGCCGGCGAAGCCTTAAACAAGGCCGAAGAAATAGCCGGGGCTATCCTAAAGGCCGGCCCGATTGGTGTCCGTATGGCCAAGGAAGCGGTTAATAAAGGCCTTGATCAGAGTTTGGAAGAAGGTCAGAGAGCCGAAGCCTCCTATTTCGGTGAGTTGTGCGACACCGAAGATCAAAAAGAGGGGGCCCAGGCTTTCCTGGAGAAAAGGGCTCCTCAATTTAAAGGGAAATAACCGGTAGAGTGGAGCGGCTTCAACCTGTCCCTGGAGATGCTTAAAGTAAGTTAGTTATGAAAATCCACCGGCCGGAAATTAAAGCAACAGATATTACCATTAATATTCTGTGCTATCCTGCTTAATTTATAATGTTATACTCAATGCGTTAATATTGATGAATATGTTATTCAGCCTGCTGGTGAGAAAAACTCAAGGAAGGAGATTGTTGTTATGGATATCAAGGTAATCGGTGTGTTAGGTGCCGGTACTATGGGTAGCGGGATTGCCCAGGTTGCTGCAGAAGCCGGTTTTGAAGTGATCATGCGCGACATCGAGGACAACTTTGTGCATCGCGGCATGAGTGCAATTAATAAGAACCTGGGCCGGGCCGTTGATAAGGGCAAGAAAAGCAAGGAGGAAGCGGAAGATATAATCGGCCGCATCCGCGGCACGACCAACCTGGAAGACATGGAAGAGGCAGACCTGGTTATCGAAGCTATAATCGAAGATATGGAGCTAAAGAAGAAAATTTATAAGGAACTGGACCGGATCTGTCCTCCGGATATAATACTTGCTTCCAATACTTCCGGCCTGAGCATCAGCGAAATGGCTTCAGTCACGAACCGCCCGGATAAAGTGGTCGGCATGCACTTCTTTAACCCGGCTCCGGTAATGAAGCTGGTCGAAGTTACCGGCGGGGCCGATACATCAACGGACACCTTCCAGTTTATAATGGACCTGGCCCGTAAAATGGGCAAAGATCCGATTGCCGTCAATGAAGCGCCGCTGTTCGTGGTCAACCGGATCCTGATGCCCATGATTAACGAAGCGGCTTACGTGCTCATGGAGGGAGTAGCCAGCGCTGAGGATATAGACAAGGGGATGAAGCTCGGCGCCAACCACCCCATGGGCCCCCTGGCCCTGGCCGACCTGGTTGGTATCGATGTCCTGCTGCTGGTGCAGGACACTCTCTACAAGGAAACCGGCGATTCCAAGTACAGGGCCTGCCCCCTGATCCGGAAGATGGTCCGGGCCGGGCATTTGGGCCGCAAGTCAGGCCGCGGTTTCTACGCTTATGATTAGGCAGAGTTAATCAAAACCTTGATATGTGTTAGGAAAAGTAAAGTCCCCGGTGATACTCCGGGGACCTTATTGTATAATTATAAAGTTATCTTATTGGTTCTGGTTATATTTAGAAAAGTTCATGCCAGGCCAGGGTGATGGCATCCGGCCCAGGCTCCAGGTTGTCCATATAGAAAGTCTCCGTTACTTCAGCCATACCGATAACTTCCATCAACTCTTCTGTAATAGCATAGGAGAAGGGGCTGCTTATACTTATATAGCGCCGGGTTTCACCCTGGGATGTGTAAATATACTGGTCAATATCAAAGTAATTGCCTACGTATTTATCACCACGGTCTATGCCGCCTTCAACAAGATCGTCATACCACCATCTGTGGTCTCTGCTTCTGTGAGTCTGCCGGGGGCCTGGCCCATAAGCGGCAATGAAATCGGCTTCATAACTGCCGGAGTGCCCTGGATCAGGTGTAACCGAAGAGCCCCAGGTTTGTTCTGTCTCTGGTCTTACCCCGATTATACCCTCTATAACTGCAGGGTCATAGGGGCTTACAGGATCACCTATAGCCAGGTTGTAATTTTCATAAAGATCATCTAACTCACCGCGAATTTCCGCCAAATCGAAGTCTGCAAGGCCGAAATCGTCCTCATCGTCTAAATCATCTATTTCATTCTCCAAGATTTCCAGGTTCAGTTCTTCAGCTAACCTTTCAAGTCTTGTCAGCCTGCCATCCATGATTAGTTCGACAATCACTTCCATTATTGCTTCAGGGCTAAAAGCTTGTCTTGCAGTTGTCATGGGAAGGGCGCAGAGGTCAATAGTGCTGGTAACGCTCAGATTACGGACTGCATCTTCAGCTGTAACCCAGTCTATTTCATCTTCTACAGAGATGATTTGGGGCGCAATATCGATGGATTCTGATTTGCTCATTTCTCCGTAACCTTTTATAGCCTGTCTCTTTGCCGCGCCTGTAGTACAGGGATCGCCAATTTCTTTATCAATGCTAATAAGTCCTTCAATACGGTAATCTGCTATATGGCTAAAGCGGGTGTTATTTTCTGCAAGAGCGGGAACTGTTAAAGTCAGGAGGAATAAAATCGTTAAGAATAAGGCAAAGTGGGGCTTTTTCAGCACTAGTTAAACACACCCTTTCTGCAACTTAAACTTCGGTTAATAATTATTATGATACTTCCAAGTGTTGATATGTTTTAACAAAATCTTAAATAACAATAACATATGTAAGCATTGATGTCAAACCGTACTTAACCCC
>SKMK01000026.1 GCA_007121075.1 Syntrophomonadaceae bacterium | reverse complement strand
GATCTTATATGAATTATAGGCGCCAGATCTAAAGTAAAACAGCGAGGCTGCCGACTGGGAAAGGGTGGAAAGGGAAATGCCTTCAGGAAAAGTAAGCGTGGTCGGAAACGGTCCCGGGGAGCTCGAACACCTCACCAGCCGGGCCAGGGAAGCGATCGAGGAAAGCGACCTGGTGATCGGGTATAAACTCTACGTGGACCAGGTGGCCGGGCTGATTGAGGGCAAGGAAGTTGTTGCTTCGGCCATGGGCAAAGAGGTGGAACGCTGCCGCCGGGCGGTGAGTGAGGCCCGGGCCGGGAAGAAAGTGGCCCTGATCAGCGGCGGCGATCCGGGCATTTACGGAATGGCCGGCCTCCTGCTGCAGGTGGCCGGGGAAGCCGATCCGGACCTGGAAGTGGAAATTATCCCGGGTGTTACGGCGGCCGGGGCGGCGGCGGCCGTGCTCGGGGCACCCCTGATGCACGATTTTGCTGTGATCAGCTTAAGCGACCTGCTTACCCCATGGGAACTGATCGAAAAGCGCCTGCGGGCGGCGGCGGAAGCCGATTTTGTGATCGTGCTTTACAATCCCCGCAGCAGGGGCCGCAGCGATCTGCTGGTCCGGGCCAGGGAAATAGTGCTCACCCACCGGCAGGGCAGGACACCGGTTGGCATTGTCCGCGCCGCCGGGCGGGAAGCTCAGAACCAGTGGAAGACCTCCCTGGAAGAGCTGACCGGTTGCCTGGAAGAAATAGATATGGCCAGCCTGGTCATTATCGGCAACAGCTGCACTTACTGGGACAATCACAGGATGATTACCCCGAGGGGGTACCCATTATGATCCTGGTTTTGGCCGGAACGAGCGAAGGGCGGCTGACCGCCGTTGCCCTGGAAAAAGAAGGCCTGGAAGTGATCGCTTCCACGGCTACGTCGTACGGCGGAGAGCTGCTGGCCAGGGATTTCCGCGGGGAAATAACGGCCCGGCCGCTCAGTTTTGCCGACATGGTCCAGCTGATCACCGATAAAAAAATCGATAAAGTAATTGATGCCACCCACCCTTTTGCCGTAGAGGTATCAGACAACATCAGGGAGGCCTGCCGGTTGAAAGGAGCCACCTACGAACGCCTGGAACGGGAAGAGGAAGCTGTTGAAGAAGGAGGCGACCTGGTTAAAGCCCGCGACGTGGAAGAGGCGGTCCAGCTGGCTTCAGAGGTGGAAGGAAGGATTTTTTTGGCCACCGGCAGCAGTAAACTGGAATATTACACTGCAGGCCTCGGGCCGGAGCGGCTGGTTGTCCGGATCCTGCCGGTAAAAGAGTCCCTGGAAAAATGCCTTGATTTGGGCATTTCCCCGCAAAATATCATTGCCATGCAGGGGCCGTTCGATGAGGAGATTAACCGGTGCCTGTTTAAGCGTTACGGGGTTTCACTGGTAATTACCAAGGAAAGTGGTCCTGCCGGGGGAACAAAAGAAAAGATAGATGCTGCAAGGAGCCTCGGCATCCCGGTGATCTTGATCGCCAGGCCTGAAAAATAACCAGGGTAGAACCAACCAGCAACTGATCGGGGCTGGCCTGACCAAAAATTAAGAAACGCGGCTTTGTTACCTGAAGAGAGTGCCTATGAAAAGAGAAATGAGCGGGGCCTATAAATTTATTAAGCAAATATAAAGTTATTATCAACAAATCTTGAATGTTATGTTATTATAAATGTAGCAACAGCATAGTGAATATATGTTGGCACAAGTAATTTCATGCTTACTATTTTAACCCTGACACCATGACTCTGCCCCATGATTTAACCCGTTTTCAGTCAAACTTTTATGGTAGCAGTTAATCACCGCTTTTAGTTCTGATTCTGGTTACAGCCCGAGTTCTTAGCTTTTTACCCTGGATTGTATGGATTTAAACGGACATATCTTTTTGACACCTGGGGGAGTATTAACCAATGAATAGTCGGGAGTTTGGCAGATTGCTGGCGGCGTTCAGGAAGCAAAACCTGAACGAATATGGAAAGAGCTGGTCCAGGGAGGAACTGAGCAGGTATATCCACATCAGTCCTCACCAGCTGGGCCGGTTGGAGAGGGGAAACCGCAAGTACCTGGATACGGAAACCCTGCAGCTTCTGGCTGATGCCTTCAACTTGACTGCCCTGGAACGAAAAGAACTGTTTTTTGCTGCGGTCGGGGTTTCAGAAGATGAAATTGTAGGCCTGGAAGATTCACAGACCAGAACGGAATTTGAAAACCTGATTTCCACCCTGGAAAGAATCCAGGCTCCCGCTTTCATTGTTGATGATTATGCTGACCTGGTCGCGGTAAACATGAGCGTCATGAAGTTATACCGGGTTAACCCGGACTATTTGGTAAGGGGCGGCGAAAGTTATGCCATCTATAACCTTTTAAAATTCATTTACGACGAGAGTTCCGGTTACAAGGATGCGGTCGGTGCAGCCTGGGAAAATATGGCCAGAAGGAATATGAACTTCTTCCGGCGCATCTCGCTCCGGCAGAGGCATAAACCTTATTTCAATAAACTCCTCAGTGAACTGCGCAGGATTAAAAAGTTCGATCTCCACTGGCACGAGATAAGCAGGATTCCCTCTGATGTGGATTCGGTTTATGATATCTTCAACTGGCATCATCCGGCTTACGGCCCGGTTCACCTGGTTTTTACCGAGGCCTCACTTCCGACCCGGTACGGCAACCTGTACCTGTTTACCTACAGCCCCCTGGACATTGAAACCGCCGAAGTTTTCCTCGAGATTGCCAGAGAAGTGGGTGGTGCAGCCTTCCAGTTTGCACCCTGGCCTTTTAAACCCCTCAATGAAGAGGAAGATCAAGAGCTTTTAGAAGAACATAGAAGGTAATTAATAAAGCCGCGTTATGCCCATGTTTTTAATTCAGCTTCTCATTAAGAAGCGCTGTAAATAGTGTGACCGTACTTTTTAATGCTCTCAAGAAACCCGCTTCTGTCGTTACTTTCCTCTTAAAGCACCGGCTTAATCCGGTCGTCCAGGTTTAGAGATCGATAACTGCCACAAACTCGGGCAGGACGTGAAAGCGCAGCTCAGTTCCTTCCCTGATGTATTCTTCCGGGTGGATGTGGACCTGCAGATCCACCGGCCCGTTGGTGGTGCGGGCTTCAAGCACCGCTTCGATTTCATTGCCCCCGTAAATGGTCTCCTTAATGGTGCCCCAGATATCTCCTGCCGGATCGAGTTCAAAACTGTCCGGACGGATCGAGACTTTGACCTGCCGGCCCGGGCGGTGGTTATGGGTGTGGGCGCAGGGTATGGTTCCGATGGCTGTTTTCACCGAGAGCCCGTCGGGGCCGATCACCCCGTCCAGGATGGTCGATTTGCCCACAAAGGTAGCCACAAATTCTGTTTCCGGGTGGCGGTAGATGTCTACCGGGCTTCCAACCTGCTCCAGACGGCCGTCTTTGATCACGGCCACCCGGTCGGAAACGGCCAGGGCATCTTTTAAGTCATGGGTGACAAAGACGGCAGTAGTGCCGGCGGCCTTGATGATTTTCGCCACTTCCCGGCGCATATAATTGCGTAGATCCGTGTCGAGGTTGCTGAACGGCTCGTCCAGTAAAACCACGACCGGATTATGGGCTAAGGCCCGGGCCAGGGCTACGCGCTGCTGCTGGCCGCCGGACAGTTCATGGGGATAGCGGTTTTCCAGGCCCTGCAGGTTAACCAGGGCGGTCATTTCCATCACTTTCCGGCCCCTGGTTTCTTTTTTCAGGCCCAGGGCAATGTTTTCTCCCACCGTCAGGTGGGGCAGCAGGGCGTAATCCTGGAAAACCATGCCCACCTTTCTTTTTTCAGGCGGGATCCACCGCCCCGGTCCGGTGACAATCCGTCCGGCCAGGGCGATACTGCCCTGATCGGGGCGCTCAAAACCGGCGATCAGGCGCAGGGTGGTGGTTTTGCCACAGCCGCTGGGACCGAGCAGGGTCAGGATTTCCCCCTCTGCCACTTCCAGGGACAGGTTGTCCACTGCCGGCACACTGCAGCCGGGATATTCTTTTTTTACATTTTTTAAAGTTATAGCCTTCATGGTGGGATTTCCACCTCTTTCCGTTTCATATATAAAACCTTTAAAAGCGGTTGATCAGCCACTTCAGCGGGATGGCTGATACAATGATGATTAAAAGTGACGCCGGGGCGGCCATGTCGTAAAATCCTTCCGAGGCTTCGATCCAGATCCGCACCGCCAGGGTGTCCATGCCCGGGGGGCGCAGGAGCAGAGTGGCCGGCAGCTCTTTGACAGCGCTGACAAAAACCAGGGCCATCCCGGCCAGGATCCCGGGCCTGATCAGGGGCAGGATAATCCGCGAAATGACCTGCCAGGGCGGATAGCCCAGGCTGCGCCCGGCCTCGTCCAGGCGGGGCGAAACCTGGTTCAAGGAAGCGCCTTCAGCCTGCATGGCCTGGGGCAGGAAGCGGATTGTGTAAGCCATGACCAGGACCACAGCTGTCCCGTACAAAGCCGGGATATAGCTGTTGAAAATAAAAACCATGCCTAAAGCGATGATTACTCCCGGCAGGGCATAACCGGCCATGGCCAGCTTTTCGTAAAAACTGCTCACCGGTGACGGGTGCCGCGATTTCAGGTACACCAGGGGCAGAGCCAGCACGGCACAGAAAAAGGCGGCAGCGCCGGCGGTAAGCAGGCTGTGGGAGGTGTATTCCAGGAACCGGCCGTCCAGGGCGCCGCGGGCAATACCATAATATGACCAGTAAGCCAGGACGGAAAGCGGCAGGGCCAGGGCAGCAGCCACTACAGTTCCCAGGCCAAGCAGTCCGGCCAGGCGCCACCGGCCCAGGCTGAAAGGCAGGGGTTTTCTGAACGTCCCGGCGTCCTGGACAAACTTTTGCCTGCCGCGGGTCCTGTACTCCAGCCAGAGGATAACCAGGGTGATCAGGATCAAGACCACGCTTAACACTGCCGCCGAGAGGCGGTCGAAACTGCCCATCTGGAAGTAAATGGCTGTTGTAAAGGTGGTGTAGCGCAGCATGCTGACCAGGCCGAAATCGGACAGGGTGTACAGGGAAACCAGCAGGACCCCTGCACCCATGGCCGGTCGCAGCAGGGGCAGGGTGATCTTGCGGAATACCTGCAGGTGATTTAAGCCCGCCATCCGGCCCGCTTCTTCGTAGTTAAGGTTGAAGCGTTTCAGGGCAGCCGAAGTGATCAGGAAAACGTACGGGTAGGTGAACAGGGTCAGGACGGCGGCCACCCCGCCGAAAGAGTAGATATCAAAGGGAGTTTCGCCGGCGAGGTTGCGGACCAGGCCCTGCGGCCCGAAAACAATGATGTAGGAGATGGCCCCCACGTAAGGAGGGACGACCAGGGGCAGGGCCAGCAGCCAGGCCCAGATCTTCCTGGCGGGCAGGTCGGTGCGGGTTACCAGCCAGGCTGCCGCCACCCCGATCAGGAGGGCGGCCAAAGAGACAACAACCGTCAGGCTAAGGGTGTTCCAGAGCAGGTGGGGGATGCGGGTGTCCAGCAAAGTCAGCCACCTGTCCCACCCGCCCTGGATTCCCCTGACCAGCACGTAAAGGATGGGGATAAACATAACCAGGGCGGTAACGAGGGCCAGCGCTTCCGGAATAAAGCCGGGGGGATTGCCCCGCCATATGTAAAGCCGGAAGCGGGACGGATTCTCGAGCGCTGCCTGCCAGTAAAAGGCAATCCGATTTTCGGCGCAGGCGATTTCTTTTTCAGGCATGGCTGCTTAATCTCCTTTCTTTGCTGCTGCCGGGAGGTTTTTCCCGGCAACAGTTTTTAAATTCCCAGGTCGAGCCCCGATTCCTGGATTAATTCTTTGGCATCGGGCCAGTGCGGACCCAGGTCGGTCAGGTTAATGTCCATGGCCCGGTACTGATCGATCTCTTTGGCCCCCTCGGGCGCCCGGATTTCGGGGTTCAGAGGGGTTTCTTTGCTGTGATAGGAAAACTCGAACTGCTGCTCATCTTCCAGCATCCAGTCGATGAATGCCCCGGCATTTTCTTCGTTTGGGGCCCCGTCAATCAGGGCTACTCCGGCCACGTTAACAAAAGCGCCCATTTCACTTTCGCCCTGGTCCGGGTAGATTGCCCCTACTTTATTGTCGCGGTCCTCTTCGAGCTGAAGGTGGTAATAGTAGTTGTTGACCAGGCCAAAGGGATACTCGCCCGCACCGACGGCCCGGCGGATATCAGTGTGGCCGCCGGTGATGGCGCCGGCGTTTTGATGCAGGGCCGACAGCCAGGACCCGGTTTCTTCATCGCCCCACGCTTCCCGCAGGGCGGCGACATGGGTGACCATAGAACTGTTTCCGCCCCTGGTGATCATAAACTTTTCTTCCCATTTAGGATCGGCCAATTCTTGAAGGGTTTTGGGCATTTCTGCTTCGCTGATCAGGTCCTTGTTGTAGATCAGGACCCGGGCCCGGGCGGAAAGCCCCACCCAGGAGCCGTCGGAAGCACGGAAGCGTTCATCGATCTTTTCCAGGGCCGGAGAATCGTTGGGGGCCAGCAGATCTTGCCGGCGCAGGTATTCCATCGCTCCGGCATCGTTGGAAATGAAAACATCGGCCCGGACGTTGTTCCTTTCCTCTTCGATCTGGTTGACCAGCTCTTCTTTGCCGGACAGGACCCTGACCCGGATCCCGGTTTCTTCTTCAAATTGATCAAGGAGCGGTTTAACAAAGGTTTCACTGCGGGCGTTATAAACTACCAGTTCTCCGTTGTTCCCGCCGTCAGGGGCACAACCACTTAAGAGAGCGCCGGTCAGAACGGCAAGGACAAGCGCCGCTACTGTCAGGTAGAATGGCTTTCTCAATCTTGATTTATTCATTTTTTAATCATCCCCTCGCTTAAATTTGGTTAATAAATTTATTTTAGGCACCCCTAACTTTCAGGGAGAAAAAATACCCTTACCACCCTGCCGGGCATCCTTTCTGCCGGTGCCGGGAGGTAAGCGGTAAAACCGGTAAAGTCGCCGACAATACCGGTATTGACTTTATAGTGATCAGCCTTTATCATATCCCCAGCTATTGATAGTTATACCATAGGAAAAATAGAGATGTCAATGCCGGTTTTATTTTTTTGCCGCAAATTTACGGGCGCCGCCATTTATGTTCAGGTCCCCCGGTTTGCTTAATAACCAGGGGTCAGAAGCGGGACGAATAATATTTTCTAATGAAATCGGGCCTGAAATCAGATATACTGGTAATAGTTGGGCCTGTGTGATTTTAAAAGGGGGAATTGAAGTGCCTGCTGACACCCATTGGCCCATGCCGACTACAATGAACTTTACCCGGGGCCGGGTTCAAAGATGAACGGATTATAATAAAACAGGGAGGAACCATAGACCAGTGGAAAAAGGGTACCTGCAAATTTATACCGGCAGCGGCAAGGGTAAAACCACCGCCGCCCTGGGCCTGGGCCTGAGGGCCGTGGGCAGCGGCCTGAAAGTGATCATGTTCCAGTTTTTAAAAGGTGTCCACTCAGGCGAGCTGGACAGCGCCTCCCTGCTCGGGGATAATTTCAAGATCATTCGCCTGGCCGAAAGCGGCAAGTTTTTCGGCGCCTTGAACGATGCTGAAAAAAAAGAGCTCCGGGCGAAGCTCAGGCAGGAGCTGGACCAGGTCCGGGAAGTGATGGAGCAGGAATTATGCGACCTGCTGATCCTGGATGAAATCATGGCTGCGTTCCACGGCGGCCTGCTTTCGGTGGAGGAAGTGTGCTTGCTGGTGGATGCCCGCCCGCCCGGGATGGAGATGGTTTTAACCGGGCGCAGCGCCCCGCAGGAGCTGATTGACCGGGCCGACCTGGTAACAGAAATGAGCTGTGTGAAGCACTACATGGACCGGGGAGTGGTTGCCCGCCGGGGTATAGAGAAGTAGCAAATTTAAATTTTGGGCAGGATTAATTTTTTTTGTGGAGAATAATAGTAATTAGATTGTATTTATCCTGTTTTAGCGACAGTTATATAAACCCAAAACCGGCCGCCATTAAGCTTTGTCCGCAGGGTAAGGTTGCAGGAGTTAACAGAAAATATATGTGAATCAATTGACAAAGAAAAAGGTTTATATCCACCGGCCACGGCGGAGTTGAATATTTTGCGGTAGTGAGATGCTCGAAGCGCCCGACATACCAGAGGATAGGAGTGGGACCAGTTTATGCAATTAACAAGGCAGTCTGAATATGCTATACGGACAATCCTGGAGTTATCCAGTTTGCCGGAAGGAGAGTTTATCCAGAGCCGGACGGTTTCAGTTAGGCAGGAGCTGCCGGAGCGGTTTTTAAACAAAACTGTCCAGATCCTGGCCCGGGCCGGCCTGGTAGAGACCAGGCGGGGCATGCAGGGAGGGATAAGGCTGGCTGTAAAGCCGGAGGCGATAACCATCGCCGATGTAGTAGGTGTGGTTGAAGGGAAAATTGCCATTAACCCTTGCCTGGCAGACGGCTATCACTGCGCCAACCGGTCCGAATGCCGGGTACGAGGGATCCTGAACCGGGCCCAGGAAGCCATGCTGGCCGAACTGGGCCGGGAGAACTTTGCCGGGCTGGCCGGTAATGATATAGCAGAAGAAGCAGTATAATCATAGGAGGGATTTTAATGTTTTGCAATCAGTGTGAACAGGCAGCAAAAGGACAAGGATGTACCGTTAAAGGTGTGTGTGGAAAATCACCGGATGTGGATTTCCTGCAGGATGTGTTGGGTCATGCGCTTAAAGGAATCGGGGTGCTGGCCCACGAGGGACGTAAGGTGGGAGTTAGAGATCCAGAAGTGGACCGCTTTACGGCCCGGACCCTCTTTTCCATACTGACCAATGTCAATTTTGACCCGGAGCGTTTTGCCGGTTTTATCCGGGAAACGGTCAAGCACAGGGACAGCCTGAAAGAAAAAGTAAAATTAGCGGGAGGAAAGACTGATCTTGATTCTACGTCCGTCAGATTTCAGCCCGCAGGAGATCTGGAGGAAATAATCAAGCAGGGAGAAGAAATGGGGCACCCCTGTACCGGCGGCCTTGAGGCGCCCGATGATATCGGTTCCCTGCGCCAGATCATGTATTACGGCATCCTGGGGATGGCTGCTTATGTCCACCATGCCGCAGTTTTGGGCAAAGAGGATGAAAGCGTCTATTCCTACATCTATGAGGGGCTGGCTGCGCTGGACAACCCCGACCTCTCCATGGACGACTGGCTGGGCCTGGTCCTGAAATGCGGCGAAACCAACCTGAAGACGATGGAGATGCTGGATGCCGCCCATACGGGAACTTTCGGACATCCGGTACCCACCGGGGTGCCCCTGGGCCGCAAGCAGGGTAAATGCATCCTGGTTTCAGGACACGATCTATACGATTTGAAAAATATCCTGGAACAAACAGAGGGCAAAGGTATAAATGTTTATACTCACGGGGAGATGCTCCCGGCCCACGGTTACCCGGGTCTGAAAAAATTCAGCCATCTCTACGGCAATTACGGCACGGCCTGGCAAAACCAGCAGAAGGAATTCCCCGAGTTTCCCGGGCCGATTGTCATGACCACCAACTGTCTCCAGAAGCCCAAAGATTCTTACTTAAACAATATCTACACCTGCGAGATGGTAGGCTGGCCGGGAGCCGGGCATATTGAAGGTGACGACTACAGCGAAGTGATTGAAAAAGCCCTGGCCATGCCCGGGTTTAGCGAAAACGAGGATAAGGGCAAGGTTAAGGTTGGTTTTGCCCACAACGCTGTGCTGGGAGTTGCCGACAAGATCATCGAGGCCGTGAAGAGCGGCGATTTAAAACATATCTACCTGGTCGGAGGCTGTGACGGGGCCAAGCCCGGGCGCAACTACTATACCGAATTTGTAGAAAAAACCCCTGAAGATACCATCGTCCTAACTCTGGCCTGCGGCAAGTACCGCTTCTATGACCATGACCTGGGCGACATCGGCGGTATTCCCAGGCTGCTGGACATGGGGCAGTGCAATGACGCCTATTCGGCCATCAAAGTAGCTTCCGCCCTGGCCGATGCTTTCGGAGTGGATATTAATGAACTCCCGCTTTCCCTGGTCCTTTCCTGGTATGAGCAGAAAGCGGTAGTGATCCTGCTTACTCTGCTCTACCTGGATGTGAAAAATATCCGCCTGGGGCCGACGTTGCCGGCTTTTGTCACTCCGAACGTGCTTGATGTTTTGGTCGAGAAGTTTAACATCATGCCCGTGAAAAGCCCCGAAGAAGATCTTGCGGAAACCCTCAAGTAGTACACCGGGTGTGATAAATTAGATAATATTATAGATGAATAATTTGAATATTATAATGGCAAAAGGAGTGGTGGAAGTGAGCAGCGGAGATTTTGAAAAGCAAAAGCAGGTGATTAAAGATATTATTTTAGAGCTGCACCAGGGGCTCAGCTTTGAGGAAGCCCAAAAGAGGCTGGAACAGGAAGTAGGATCTATCTCTTCCCAGGAAATTGCCCAGGTAGAGCAATCGCTGATCGATGATGGGATGTCACCCGATGAGATTAAAAAATTCTGCAACGTTCACGCCCTCCTCTTTGAATCAACCCTGCAGGCCGACCTGGGTGGGGAAGAAAACGAAGCCCACCCGGTAAACTTTTTCAAGGCGGAAAACCGGGAGATCGAGAAAATCACGGCCCCCATGAAGGGCCTGGTCCAAAAGGCCGGTGAGAGGGACCCCGGGGAATTTCGAGATCAAGCGTCCGAACTGCTTGAAAAACTGAAGGACGTGGAACTGCACTACGTCAGGAAAGAACAGATCCTTTTTCCATACCTGGAGCGCTACGGGTTCATGGGACCCACCCAGGTAATGTGGGGCAAGCACAACGAAATCAGGGATCTTTTCAAGAAAGCCCAGTCGGAACTGAGCAGCCTCTCTTCCTCGCAAGACGTGGAAAAGTTCATCGAGGAAGCCCTCAACCCGCTGGTAGAAGAAGTGGACGGTATGATCTTCAAGGAAGAAAACATTCTTTTTCCCACTTCCCTGGAGAAACTGCAGACTGAAGACTGGGTCGAAGTGCTCAAGGAGAGCGAGCAGGTCGGGTATGCCTTTATCGAACCGCCCGCCGATACCGCCCACCTGGTCGATACCTTGAAAAAGACCGCGGCCGAAGAGCCCTCCCTGGAAGACAGCAAGATCAAGCTGCCCTCGGGGGAGCTAAGCCCAAAACAGTTGATGCACATGCTCAACGCCCTGCCCGTGGATTTAACTTTTGTCGACCATGATGACGTAGTGCGCTATTTTTCCGAGAACGAAGAGCGGATTTTTGTCCGGACCAGGGCCATCATCGGGCGCAAGGTGGAAAACTGCCACCCGCCCCAGAGCGTGGACCAGGTGCAAAAAATCGTCTCTTCTTTCAAAGACGGCACCAGGGACAGCGCCGAATTCTGGATCAACTTAAAGGGCAAGATGATCTACATCATCTTTTTCGCCGTCCGGGATGAAAACGGCAAATACATGGGCGCCCTGGAAGTGGCCCAGGATATCACCAGGCTGCAGCAGCTTACCGGAGAAAGAAGGTTGCTCGATGAAGGAGATTGATCTGAAACTGGAAGGTGATTGCCGGACGACGGCTATGGGGATCATGCCCCACAGGGATGCCGACCAGGCACTGGAGCTGGCCTTGAGCCTGGATATTCCTTTTTGGCCCCAGCTGCCGAAGGTGAGCTTCCTGGAAGATATGTACGCCCAGGTTTCTGAACATTTTCCGGGGATTATCCTGGATATGGACAGGCGGGTGGTTAGCTTTTCCATTGACAAGTTTTACGAGGATTTCGAAGAATACATGCCCCACTGGGAAGAGGAAGAGTTCTTCCGCCTTTCTCCTGAATATTCGGTGGTATTCCACCGTTTCCTGGAACAGGACTTGTCGCAGTACAAGTATATCCGGGGCCAGAGCATCGGCCCCGTCAGCTACGGGTTGAAAATTTTAGATGAAAATAACAAGCCGATGATCTACTACGAAGAGGTCAGACAGATCGTGTTTGACTTTGTGGCCAAAAAGCTTAAGGCCCAGCTCGGGGAGATGCAGGAAGCGCACCCCGGCGCTTTTGTTTGGGTGGACGAGCCGGGCCTGGAAATGATCTTTATGGCCATCAGCGGCTATACCAGCGAAAGGGCGAAAGAAGATTACTTATCCTTCCTGGAGTACTTTCCGGGGCCCAGGGGAGTGCACCTCTGCGGCAACCCGGACTGGTCCTTCTTGCTGCAGATGGAACTGGACGTCCTTTCTTTAGATGTGTTGGCCCAGGGGCATATTTTCAGCCGTTACTCAGAAGAGGTCAGGGCTTTCCTTGACCGGGGCGGCATTATTTCCTGGGGAATAACCCCGACCCTGAGCGAAGAATTTGAGCAGGAGAACGTGCAGTCCATGATCGATATGCTGGAAGGGTTATGGGAGAGCCTGGACCGGCAGGGAATCCCCCGGGAACAGATCCTCAAGCAGGCCTGGCTGGCCCCGGCCCGCTGCTGTCTGGTCAACCAGGACGGGGAAGAAACGGTCACCAAATCTTTCCGCCTGCTGCAGGAAGTGGCCGATCATTTTAAAGGGATACTTTAAAAACAGGAATTGTGATTACTGAGGTGGATTGTGATGAGCCAAAAAGTCAAGCTGATCTGCTGTAAAACAATGATGGAAGAAGTGGAAAGGATCAGGCCCGAAGGGATGCCGGTTGAATACATGGAGTATGCCCTGCACCGGACCCCCGAAAAGCTGCGCCAGGAACTGCAGCAACGAATTGATGAAGAAAAAGAAGCAGACATCCTGGTCTTTATTTACGGGCACTGTTCCAGGGGCCTGGAAGGGTTAAAAGCCCGGGATAAAACCCTGGTTATTCCAAAAGTGCACGACTGCATCAGCCTGCTGCTGGGGTCCAGGGAAAAATATGATCAAGAGTTCGGGCAAGCTCCGGGCACTTATTACCTGAGCAAGGGATGGGTTGATCAGAAAGCGGATCCCCTCCAGGAATATGAAAACTACGCTGAAAAGTATGGCGAGGAAAATGCCCGCTGGGTTACCGAGGAGATGTACAAGAATTACAAGCGGGTGGCCTTCATTGACACTAACCTGCCCGGGGCTGAAGAATACGAAGAGTATGCCAGGAAAGTGGCCGATTTCCTGGGGGTGGAGTTTATGCGCCTCCAGGGGGTAAGCGACTTTTTTGAAAAGCTGATCGGCGAAGACTGGGACCGGGATTGTATTGTCGTCTTTCCCGGGGAAGAATCAAAGTCCCGGGATTTCATGTAATTGACCGCCGATCAGGTAGCCGGGTTCAAATAATGGGAGCGGGCCTGAGAAACATGACGTTTCCCCAGGACCCGCTCCCTGTGTTTACCCCTCTGGCGCTAACGTTACATTTTTAGCGGTTCCGCTTGATTTCTTCCTGCAGGGCGGGGCGGTGGATCAGGTCTTCAGTGGCTCACTCCGCTTCTTCTTCGGCCACAATATCGCCCTGGACCCCGACCACGGTCTTCTTGAGGGGGATTTTCCGGCCGGCTTTTTCCACTGCCTGGCTTGCTACCTGGTAAAGCCCCATACAGCAGGGCACTTCCATGATCATGACCTGGAGCGAATTAATTCCGCCTCTGTCGATCATGTCCACCAGCTTCTGCTTGTAAATATCCATGCCCTGGTCCAGCTTGGGGCAGGCAATGGCGATGCTCTTTCCTTCCAGGTAATCCTTGTGGAAGTCACCGAGAGCATAAGCGACACAGTCTGCCGTGAGCAGGACGTCGGCCCCGTTAAAGTAGGGGGCGTCCGGTGGGACCAGGAACAGCTGGATTGGCCACTGCCTTAACTGTGAAGGCCGGGTGCCGCTTTGATCAACCTTGCCGGCTTCCTGTTTGTCAAAGGTCATGCTCCGGCTGCCCGGACATCCGCCGTGTTGCATCATGATTGCACCTCCTCCCTGGTATCTAGTTTTTGTTCCAGTCTTTTAACCAGCTGTTCGTACCTGGCCCGGGTTTCAGGGCCGAGCCGGTTTTCTTCATCATTAAAAGCACGGTGCATAGCTTCGATCTCTTTGTTATCCATCTGGTGCTCTATCCATGGATAAAGCACTTCGTCTTCTTTTTTGATGTGTTCGGTAAGCAGATCGCGGTACTGCTGCAAATGCTTGATTACTGTCTCCTTGTCATTTCCATCCAGAGCCTCAAATATTGATTTGACGTGGTTCCTGCCGGTGGTATGGTCCGTGTACATGACCTGGATTATATCTGCTTCCCGGTCGGCGTATTCAAACATGATCTCTTCCTCCTTGGCGTGGTGAAAGCGATCGGCGAAATAGCGGATAAACTCCAGGCTGTCCAGGATCAGCTCCCGGTCCAGTCCATTTGCACGAATATCCCTTACTATGAGCGGAATCAAGGCCAGGAGGCGCTTGATCAGGTCATGCTCTTCGACCAGCATCCGGACCGGCTCCGAGTAGCTGTATCCTTTCCCGGTGCGCCTGCCCTGTGATGGTTGCGGGGTTTGCTCTTCTCTGGATTCCCCGCCCTGGATCGCTTTTTCGATCCGTTCCATCAGCACCGATTCCTGCTCCGGAGGAAGAAAATGGATATCCACCACATCTTTTAGCATGCAGGATCCGACATTACAGGTTGTGCATCCGATTTCAAATTCATTTAAGATATCGCCGACTACCGGGTGTTCTTCAATTACCTCTTTAATCGGACGATTAAGATATTCTTTCATCTTAATTCACTCCTTCCTGGCTTTAACTGGCGCGGCAGGGCTTTTTATCCCCTCCAGGATGCAGGTTTTTTCTTACCTGCCGCCTGCCTTTTTTTGTCAAAAGCGCGCGGGCGGCTGTTTGCTCCTCCCGGATTAAATTCCCGGGTTAATAAAAATGAAGCGTAACGGCCGGCCGCCGGCCTTTTGACTAATATCCGGCGGACACGGGGGTGTCGTACTGCTCCGCCAGCTTCCGGTGCAGGTTTAATTTCCAGCTCCGTTCTCTGACCGCATCGAGAATCTTCCTGGCTGCCTCGGCCGGGTCTTCTTCCCAGATGAAATACCCGCCGTAAACGTCTTCGGCAATTTGCAGGGCGATCCCGTTGACCAGGGCGCTTCCGGTAACCTCGGGCACAACCCCGACATGAGTCGGGATACCGAGAGCTACCCACCAGCTGCCGATGGCCACCGCTTTTTCGCTCATCGCTTCCGGAGCTGAAGCGGCAAAGGGGATCTTGGGCATATCCACGTCCCACTGCCGGGCCAGGGCCGTGGCCAGATCAAGAGCCCTGCTGTTGTCAACGCAGGAACCCATGTGGAAAACCAGCGGCAGCTTATTGCCGTTCAGTTTGTCCCGGTTTGCCTCGTTCAGGGCGTGGATAAAGGATTTGAGTCCTTCGCCGGCATGGAGCTCCACCGCTTCGTCGTTCATCAGGCCCATCTTGGCCGCGCTCCCCGCAGCACAGCCGGTAGCGACCATCAGGATATTGTTGCGGGCCAGTTCCCGGATCATCTCGCTGTGGCTGTGGTCCTGCAATACCCGCAGGTTGTTGCAGCCGGCAAAAAGGACCACTCCGCCAAGCTGGGCGCTGTCAATGGCATCGGTAATTACTTTAAAGGGTTGTTCCGGGTTTACGGCGCCCAGTATTTCCTCCAGGGCCTCCATGCTGAACCCGGCTGTAACCTTGTTTTTGACCTGGGGAATGTTTACCTCCTGGCCTTTTCTTTCTTTAAAGGCTTCAATTCCGAGCCTGATGATTTCTTTTGCTCTTTCCAGGGGTTCCTCTTCGGAAAAAGCGACATGGTAGGAGCCGGGGATCTTGGAGTTGGACATGGTGGTGACCACCCTGGTGCGGAAGCATTCAGAGACCGCTTTCACCCCGGGCATGATGCACTGTACGTCCACCACCATGGCGTCGAGGGCTCCGGTCATCATCGGCAGTTCCTGGGACAGGAAATTGGTCAGCACCGGCACGCCCTGCCGCATTAAGACCTCGTTTCCGGTGCAGCAGATTCCCATACATTTTATGCCGGCCGCTCCGGCTTCTGTGGCTTCGTCTTTCATATCTTTAGCCGCCCGTACGATCATTTCGCTTAAAAGCGGGTTGTGGCCATGCAGGGCAATATTGACTGTTTCCGGCTCCATAACCCCGAAATTGGCCTCCGTCGTTACAGGCTCAGGTGTGCCGAACAGGATGTCGGACAGGTCTGTCGCAATGTGCATGCCGATGTAGTCGCACAGGGCCATTTTCAATCCCTGGAAAATCAGGTTAACCGGATCGGCATCCATCCCCATGTGGGTCTGGGCCATGGATTCGGCGATGGTGGTGTGGATCCCGCGCGGGGAAATGCCGCACTGATCGAATTTTTCCATGCGGTCTTCCACTACGGTCGATTCCAGCCATTTGCAGGGATCATCAGAAGCCTTAATAAAATCTTCCAGGGCCAGCCCGGCCACCTCTTCCAGAACTTTTCGCTCATCCTTGTTTTCTGTGTCCAGGCCGAGCCTTTCAGCAACCCTGAATAACTTGTCCTTATCTTCAATGGAATAGCCGCCGGCTTTGTCTTCGAGCATGTTGAGGGCGGTGTAAACTATGTGGCGGCCGTGATCTCCGTGGCTGCTGGCCCCCGAGGTTATGGCCCTGATCAGGTTGCGGGCCACAATGGTGTAAGCATGGGCGCCGCAGATCCCTTTATCGGCCTTCCTGGTAATCCGGCAGGGGCCCTGCAGGCAGATCCGGCAGCAAACTCCGGTTTTCCCAAAGTTGCACTGCGGCTGCATTTTCAGGTAGCGGTCAAAAGCGGTTTCCACCCGGCCCTCATCCAGGCCGGCATTTTGTTCGAGCACCGCCAGGGCGGCGACGTCTGCACTCCGGTTGTGGTCAATTTTCTTCCGGTCGTTCTTTTTATCAGCCATCTTTACCAGATGCCTCCTTAATGTTGATAGTTTGGTTCTGGTTATTGATGCTTTTAAAGCATCATCCGACATTAAAGAATTTCTTTGATTTGCTCAACCCCCACCGGACTTTTGCTTAAACTTGCAGGAGATTAAACTTGCAAGGAATGAAAACTTTTCACGCCTGAGTTTTCATTTCAGGTTTGCCGGGTTAATGTGAAACAGGCCGAGCAGTGTCTTTTATAAAAAACTGCAACGCTGTCCCCTTATTATTACTGACCTAAGCAGTAATAATAAGGGGCAGTAAATAACTCCTATCATTAGCTTTCTGAAGGTGCTATAAATTTTATGATACTAATGAAATAGGAGTCATATTAATGATACCAAGCCCCCGTCATTTTGGCAATACAAAATTTTGCGATAAAGAGAAGCCTAATTTCAATCAATTCTATGATATTAAGAGTATTACGATAGTATTTGTCTGTAATAAGTTTTTTTGGCCCTAACCGATTTTATATCGGGGTTGAAGGAAAAAGGCGGGTCCAATATTATATATAACTAAGTTAGTTATAATTATTTTTCTGTGAAAGGGGAGTTTTGATGTCAACCGAATGTGTTACCTGTACCCAGAGTGAAGTTTGTACTTCAGCCCATCCTTCTATCCAGGAGATGTACAGCCGGACCCATGATATGGGGCTGGATACGATCTTTGATCGTTACCAGGCTCAGCAGCCGCAGTGCGGTTTCGGAATGACGGGAGTCTGCTGCCAGCTGTGCAGCCACGGGCCCTGCCGCATATCTGAAAAAGCACCACGCGGAATCTGCGGGGCCACGGCCGATACCATCGTGGCCCGGAACATGGTCCGGCTGGCCGTTCACGGTACGGCAGCCTATACCCACCACCTGGAAGAAGTGGCCGAAACGATCAAGGCCACGGCCCGGGGAGAAACACCTTATACAATTGGTGATCCGGACAAACTGAGGGAAATTGCCTCGGTAATCGGGCTCGACACGGACAAGGAAACCAACCAGCTGGCCGATGAGCTGGCCGATGTTATCCTGGCCGAGCTCAGAAAATCATCCACAGAACCTCTGGCCCTGGTTAAACTGTTTGCCCCGCCGACCAGGCTGGAAGCCTGGGAAAAGCTGGGTGTCATCCCCGGCGGAGTCCTATCCGAGGTCAGGGATGCCCTGACCAAGTCGATGACCAGCATCAACACCGATCCGGTGGACCTGATGCTGACCGTGCTGAAGTTGTCCCTGGCGGCCGGATACATGGGCCTGGTGGGGACAATTACGATCCAGGATATCCTCCTTGGTACCCCCGGTATTGCCGAAAGCAGGTCCGACCTGGGGATTATCGATCCCGACACCGTCAATATTGTTGCCCATGGGCACGTCCCGCTGATGGCTACGGCCGTAATCCAGGCTGCCGAAGATTCGGAGTTGAACGAACTGGCCCGGGAAGCGGGAGCCGAAGGGATTAAGGTTTACGGCTCCATGTGTACCGGCCAGGAGCTGATGCAGCGCTCCGGCAGCAGCGCCAGGGGTTATGCCGGGCAGTTAGGTAACTGGGTTACCCAGGAGTATATTGTGGCTACCGGGGCGGTGGACCTGGTTATGATGGATATGAACTGCTCCACTCCCGGTATTAAGAGCGTCGCTGATCAGTTCCATACCAAACTGGTTTCCGTGGACCGGGTAGTCCGGATGGAAGGCGTAGACGATCATATCGACTACAGCCCCGATAAAGCCGAAGAGCAGGCCAGGGAATTAATCAGGATGGCCGTTGAAGCCTATCGTAACCGCAACGGCGGGGTTTTCATTCCGCAGCATCAGTCCGATGTTGTAGCCGGTTTCTCGGTGGAAAGTATCCTCGGAGCCCTGGGCGGCAGCCTGGACCCCCTCCTCGATGCTGTTAAAGAAGGATCGATCCGGGGTATTGCCGCTGTGGTCGGCTGCACCAACAATCGCAACGGGCATGATACCAGGGGCCTGAACATCATGAAGGAATTGATCAAAAACGATGTCCTGGTGATCAACGCCGGCTGCATGAGCAGCGCTTCCGAAATGCATGGCCTGATGCTTCCAGGCGCAGCCGAAGAAGCGGGGGAAGGCCTCAAGGCAGTCTGCAATGCGCTCGGGATACCGCCGGTGCTTAATTTCGGCTCCTGTGTTGATATCGGACGGATCGGGGTGGCTGTCACCGCCATAGCCGGAGCTCTCGGAGTGGATCCCTCCAGGTTGCCCGTGGTGGCCTCAGCGCCGGAATACCTGGAACAGAAAGCCGTGGTCGATGGTGTATTTGCCGTGGGCTTTGGACTGCTGACCCACCTGGGCCCGGCGCCGCCGGTCCTGGGCAGTCCCATGGTTACCAGGCTGTTGACAGAAGACATCGAAGGCCTGACCGGAGGAAAAGTGTTGGTGGAAGAAGATCCGGTCAAGGCGGCGGCCAAAATGGTCGAACACATTGACGAAAAAAGAAAAGGCCTGGGCGTTTGATCAAAGGGTTCTCAGTACAGGCCTGATTGCGGGCTTGAGCGAAAAGGAGGGTTTAACCTTGAAAGAGATCCTGCTGGATTATGATAAGTGCAACGGCTGCATGGCCTGTGCCCAGGCCTGCGCAGCCGAGCATTCAGAGTCTAAAACCATTGTCGGCGCTATCCTGGAAGGAGTTCGCCCCAGGATTTTTGTCCAATCTGTAGATGGCAAACCCTTTCCGATTATCTGCCGCCACTGCGAGGACGCGCCCTGTGTCGATGCCTGTATGGCCGGCGCGATGCAAAAGGATCCCGAAACCGGGGTTGTTACCAACGAAGGCCACGCGGAGGCCTGCGTGGGGTGCTGGATGTGTATCATGGCCTGCCCTTACGGCGCCGTGGATCGTGACTACCGCAGCAATACCGCTCTTAAATGTGATCGTTGCCCGGAACGGGAAATCCCGGCCTGCGTGGCTTCCTGTCCCAATAACGCCCTGTTTTACACGGATGTAAATGTATATGCCGATGCCAGGAGGACCGCCGAAGGGCGCAGGCTCCTGGCGATCGGATAAGGGGGTTTTAAAATGCGTTACCTGATTATCGGCAGCAGCGCAGCCGGAATCAAGGCTGCAGAGACCCTGCGGGGGCTCGACCGGGAGGCCTCAATTACGGTCCTTTCCGAAGAAAATGAGCCGCCTTATTCCCGCTGCCTGCTCCCGGAATACCTGTCCGGGAAAAAAAGCAGGGAAGAGCTCACTTTTAGGGCCGGCAATTTCTTTAAGGATAATAACATTGAAACGATGCTCGGTGAACGGGCCGTTTATGTGGATCCGGCCGGGCAGGAAGTAATCCTGGAATCGGGAGAAGCCGTCGGTTACGATAAGCTGCTGGTAGCCACCGGTGCGTCTTCAACCTGCCCGCCCCTGCCGGGGATTGACAAGGTGGGGTTTACAGGGATCAGGAACCTGGACGATGCGGACCTGATCCTGAACCGCTGCCGCAGCGGTAACAAGGCTGTTGTGATCGGCGGCGGCTTTGTCGGGCTTGAAACCGCTTATGCCTTGAACCGGCGGGGCCTGGATGTGGCTGTGGTGGAGCTGGCCCCCCATATCCTGGCTCTGCAGTTTGATGCCACCGCTGCTGAAATCCTGGCCAATGACATGAAGCAGTCCGGGATTAAGATCTATGCCGGTACAGCCACCAGGGAACTGAGGCCGCCTGAAGGGCTGGGCAGACTGGGCAGCGAGGCTGAAAATACGGTGGTTCTGGATGACGGGACCGAACTTAAAGCTCACCTGGTCCTGACCTGTACCGGGACAAAGCCCAACGTGGAGCTGCTGGTAGGAACCGGCGCTGAAATAAACCGGGGGATCGTGGTCAACGAATACATGGAGACCACCGTTCCCAATATCTATGCCGCAGGCGATGCCTGTGAGAGCACCGATCTGGTCAGCGGAGAGAAGGGGTTGACTCCGATCTGGCCCAATGCGGTGATCCAGGGTAAAACGGCTGCTTACAATATGGCCGGCCGGCCCCGCAAGGTCTCTCCCCTGCTGGGGCTCCAAAATG
This sequence comes from Syntrophomonadaceae bacterium, assembly GCA_007121075.1. Taxonomy (GTDB): domain Bacteria; phylum Bacillota; class Dethiobacteria; order DTU022; family DTU022; genus B1SED10-74M. The sequence goes on along the minus strand of SKMK01000026.1, from coordinate 5,384 downwards.
CGGTGGAATTCAGGGAAGTGCCGGCTATAGCGGCCGGGTTAAGCACTTCAGGGCCGCAGGATGGGCTGGAAATCCTCACTGTCCACCAGCCAACCCGGGGCATTTACCGCAAAATTGTCCTTGAAGAAAACGTGATCAAGGGGATGATCTTTGTCGGAAATATCCAGAATGCGGGTGTAATCGCCGCCTTAATCAGGAAACAGGCCGATGTTTCAAAGATTAAGGACAAGCTCCTTGATTACAGTTTTAACTACGGCTACCTCTGGCCCGGAATGGTAAAAAAAGAGCTGGAGGAGATGGAGGCAGAAGCCGTTTAGAAAACGGCCCCAAACGGCACCGGAAGGAAAAGCTGATCGTGGTGGACGGTTGCGGTGCCGGGCGGTAAAAGCCCCGGTTAAGAGGCCGGGAGTGGTTAACAACTAAACTTCTCCCGGCCTTATTTATGGTGTAATTAATTTTTCGGGCATTTCATAACATCCAGGCTGCAGGTTGGATTTCCTGCCGTTTCTTTATTTACTTTAGGATCTCAACAGTGACCGGCCTGAACAGTGACTGATTTTGAAAATAAATCTCCTGGAATAAACATCCCGGGCATGAGAGCATTAAATAAAACCTTAATGTGCGGACTTACTCTGAGCGGCAGCAGAAAGGGGCACTCGGCGGATGTTTAAAGATTGTGGGGACTATAAACGGGAAACCCCCATGCTTATCCCAGGCCGGGTCGGTTTTTACAGGTGCTTAAAAACCTGGTCATCACTGAAATAACGGGGCCGTCTCGTTAATTCCCGTAGGCTTGAGTGGACTCGTTTTCATCATGCATCTCCAGTTCACCCTTTTCCAGCATGGCTAAAAGGATCAGGGTGAGCTCTTTATCAAACTGTTTTCCAACTTCATGTTCCAGGATTTCTTTAACGGTATTCATGGATTTTAGATAAGAATAGCGAAGCGGCTTATTGTCGCTCCGCCCGGTGACACATAAAAACCCGATTAATTCATCTTTTATCCGTATAGGGAAAAAGGCTTTTTTGAGGTATTTTCAAAAATTATGATAATGTTATAATACTATATGCAGTCTTTACTGGGAAACATACTTGGAAAATATGATCCTGAGTAGCGGTCAGGAAATCAGAGTCATCTTAGAGGATATCCAGTGATTATTAACCAGCTTACTTTACTGTTATTCATATCATCAATGATCACGATGCTTCTGGCGATCTATGTCTGGAAGTGGAAAGAAAGCCAGGTGGTTATGGCTTTGTCTTTGAACCTGGCTGCGTTATCCGTCTGGCCATCTGGTTATGGATTGGAAGTGGTTTTAACCAGCCTGGCTCATATAAAGGCAACCATCGTGCTGCAGTATTTTGGCAATGCCACTGTTCCCCCTCTTTATCTTTACTTTGCAACCCGTTATATTAATAGGGATAAGTTTATAGATCCAATCAAAACTAATTCATCATAAAGGAAAATCAAGAAGTGATACCGGTTGAAGCGAACCGGAACAATACTTCTGAATGTATCGAAAAAGCTTTTACCAGGGAGTGAAGCATTATGAAATCGGGGCCGGACAAGCACCGCTTGTTGATTGAAAACCTACCCGATGCTTTTGCCTATCACCAAATTGTCACCGATGAAGAAGGCGCCCCGCATGATTACATTTTTCTTGAAATCAACAACGCCTTCGAAAAGATGACCGGGCTGGAGCGGGATGAAGTAATTGGCAAAAGGGTAACCACGGTTCTGCCGGAAATCGAAAAATCGGATTTTGACTGGATTGGCACTTTTGGCCAGTTAGCCTTGAGCGGCAAACCGGCCCGTTTCGAAACCAACTCCGAGCCACTTGGGCGTTGGTACGATGTGAGCGCCTACAGCGACGAGCACGGATATTTTACTGCTGTTTTCCGGGACGTAACAGAATCCAAGAAAACCGAACAAGCTTTGCAGGAAAGCGAGGCAAATTACCGGGATCTTGTAGAGAATATCAATGAAGTAGTCTATATCCTTGATGAAAATGCCAATATTACCTATGTTTCTCCAATTGTTGAGGTTATAAGTGGTTATACTCCTTCTGAATTGGCCAAGATGCGTTTCACCGATTTTGTTTACCCCGATGATCTGGAAGGGCGGATGGAGCAATTTTTCAAGATAATGTCAGGGGTTAATGAAGCCTCCGAGTATCGTTTTATTACCAAAGACGGACGTATCGTCTGGGTAAGAACGGCTGCTCACCCTGTTGTCAGGGGCGGACGAGTAGTAGGGGTCCAGGGCGTGTTAACTGACATCACCGAACGGAAGCAGGCCGAAGAGAAGCTGAAAAAAAAGGAGGAATACCTGCGGGGCATTCTGGAATCACAACGCGATCTGGTTGTCCGGATAAATTTAGAAAATCGGTTTACTTATGTGAATGACGCTTATTGTAAAACTTTCGGCAAAACCCGCGAAGAGCTGGTCGGCAAATCATTTACACCTCTCGTCCATGAAGAAGACATAGAAAATACCTTGCAGGCCATGGAAAAGCTTTATGTGCTGCCTTATCGAGTCTACATGGAACAGCGGGCAATGACTGTGCACGGCTGGCGCTGGATAGCCTGGGAAGACAGCGGCATCCTCAATGATGAAGGGGAATTAGTAGAAATACAGGGAGTAGGCCGCGACATTACTACCCGCAAGCAGGCGGAAGAAGCTTTACGCTACCACTATGAATTTGAGAAGATGGTTTCAGAAATAGCTTCATATTTTATCAATCTGCCGGCTGATCAGGTTGATGAAGGTATAAAGTATGCCTTAAAAGAGTGCGGGGAATTTTTTCAGGTTGAACGCAGTTATCTCTTCTTAATATCACCCGATGGCCAGTCACTGAGCATGACTCATGAGTGGCACAAAAAAGAGGTAGAGCCACAGATAAACAGACTGCAAGGCGTTCCAATTGGTAAGCGCCCCTGGTGGTATGCACAGGTTATTGAAAAAGGTTACGTTTACATCCACGATGTGAACGATATGCCGGAGGAAGCAGAAGCAGAAAGAAATGAATTTCTAAAACAAAATATTACATCACTGCTGAGCATACCGATGATTGCGAATGGCAAGGTTATCGGCTCCCTGGGATTGGATGCAATTAAGAACAAGAAAGCATGGGCCGAGAAGCATATTACTCTTTTAAAAATTTTGACTAAATTGATCACTAACGCTCTGGAGAGACATTGGAGCGATGAGAAGATTCGTTCCTTAAGCTTATACGATCAACTGACCGGCCTGTATAATCGTCACATGCTGGAAGAAGAAATGCAGAGGCTAAATACCGGCAGACAGCTGCCAATCAGCATCATCATAGCCGATTTAAACGGACTTAAGCTGATTAACGACACCTACGGGCACGGGGTGGGGGATGAAATGTTAATATGTGCCGCCGATGTTTTAAAAAATTCCTGCCGCAAGGAAGACATTATCGCCCGCTGGGGCGGGGATGAGTTTGTCATTTTACTGCCTCAAACTAGAGAAAATGCAGCACAGATCATAAAAAAAAGAATCAAAGATAGGTGCCGCGATGCTTACGTTAATGATATGCCCGTTTCTATTGCCCTGGGTCTTTCAGTCAAAGAGAACATGGATAAAGATCTGCTCATGATTTTGAAAGAAGCCGAAGATGACATGTACAACCAAAAACTTGTTGAAAGCCAGAGTGCTAAAAGTGCTGTTTTAAAGACTTTGCTCAAAGCTCTGGAAGAAAAAAGTTTTGAAACAGAAGAACATGCCCGAAATATGCAGGAAATGGCTTCAAAAATCGCTGAGAAAATAAAACTTCCAGGTTCTGAGATTAACCGTTTAGGACTTTTAATTACACTTCACGATATAGGGAAAATAAAAATCGCCGAAGATATTTTAACGAAAACAGAGTCTTTAACTCCCGGAGAATGGGAACTTATGAAGAAACACCCGGAAACAGGTTACAGGATTGCATTAGCCGCCGAAGAGTTTGCCCACGTGGCTGGAGATATTCTGGCTCATCATGAGCACTGGGATGGTTCGGGGTACCCGCAAGGGTTAAAGGGTGAGAAGATACCTCTGCTGGCGCGGATTGTAGCAATCGCAGATACATATGAAGTGATGAGCAGGGGCAGGTCTTACAAAAAGGCTTTAACCCCTGAAGAAATTAAAGCCGAGTTTAAAAAGTGCGCCGGCACCCAGTTTGACCCGGAACTGGTAGAGATTTTTTTGGCGATTATGGATGATGGCATTGAAAAATAAAACCGGCATTAATGCGCTTTTGTCATCTTTGCCTCAAGTACTTTAAGATAGCAGTAAAGTGTTGCTCGATTAATCTCCGGCAGTTTTGCAAAAGTGGTGACAGTAATCTCGCCTCCACATCGGGGAATACTCCTTAAAGGCTGGTGATCTCTCTCGCGATGGGCGACCAGCCGGGCGACCGGACCTGGCGACGGATCGTTTTGCCTTAGCCACGCCTTCAATGTAATGAATTAAGAACCCTTAAGCAAACAGGATAGGCGTCTATGTGTAGGAAGTTAAACCGGCAGAGTTTGCAATAGTACTGGTTTCCCTTGACAAAAGCAGCTTCTGTAAGCCGGTAACCCGGTTTGAACTTATCCGGCAGGCGGGAGACGGTATACAAAACTCAATAGGAGCAATTACTCTTTCAGGTCTTCCATCATCTGCTTATATTCCTCACGGTCAATTTCACCTTTAGCGTACCGTTCTTTAACTTTTTCTACTGCTCTCCCATGTTCCGAATGAGTGCCCGGAGAGCGGTCCTGACTTTGTTTTGTGCTATTCACAACTAATACAATGACGACTACAATCACTGCAATAACAATAAGCCACATGAAAAGCATGAAAATCCATCCTCCTCCAAATCCCCAATCCCACATATGCATATTAATGTCTCCTTTCTTTTAATTATTTTTATCAGCTTATTTAATTCTACTATTAATGTTAACCAGTTAAAAGTAATAGTGCACCCTGGAAAAGTATAACAAATATCCCAAGCCTGGATTGCCTTTCATCTCTGGTTATTCTTTTACCAAAGGTCCAACCAATTCCTCATCATGATGATTTCTTCACGCTGGTTGTTCCTGATATTTCGGGCCAGGGCCTCAACTTCTTCATGTTCTGCCAATCCCCGGTTGAGAAACTGCTGAGACATCATAACTGCTTCCATATGATGGATTATCATGTCTTCAAGAAAAATCCGGTCCAGTTCTTCTCCCTCCAGGTTTTCAAAATCCCGCATTATTGGCTGGTAATCAATGTCATGTTCTCTTTCAGGGTACCAGGTTTCAAGCCAGGAGGTCATCATCTCTATTTCTTCACTTTGGGTTCTAATAATCTCATCAGCAAAATTTTCCATTTCTTCACGTTCAGTATTTTCCTTC
>SKMK01000067.1 GCA_007121075.1 Syntrophomonadaceae bacterium | reverse complement strand
TCTGGATGCCGTCCTTGCTCCTTACAGCTGGCCTGAAGCAGCTGTGAAACTTGAATCGGCCCTGCGCTCGCTCTAAGATGCCGTATCAACTCGTATAAAAATCTTACAGAATACTAACACATAAAAATGATTATGGTGTTATGTTATAATAAATTATTGATCACGAGGAACCGGAAACAACAAACTCTTCAGATTAGGATGATTTATGATGGATATGCAAGTGATTTATGACGCCGTTATCAGGTACGGAATCCAGCTTCTCCTTGCTGTTGTTGTCCTGTTAATCGGTTTGAACATTATCGGCAGAATTGTCAGGGTCATCTCCAGGAAAATGACCAGATCGGAACTGGATCCCTCACTTCAACCTTTTTTAACTTCCCTGCTGAGAGTGGGACTGCAAATTCTTTTAGTAATTTCGGTTGCTTCGATGATCGGCATCGAGATGACTTCTTTTATTGCCGTGATCGGGGCCATGGCTTTTGCCGTCGGACTGGCCCTGCAGGGAAGCCTGGCCAATTTCGCGGGCGGGGTCCTGATCCTGCTCTTGAAGCCTTTTAAAGTCGGCGACTACATCCAGTCGGCCGGCCATGCCGGGACGGTCAAAGAAATCCAGATTTTCTATACCATGCTCGACACTCCGGACAACACCAGGGTTATTGTGCCCAACGCCTTGCTTTCCAACAGCAGTACCATTAATTACAGCAAAAACTCGATCCGGAGGCTTGACCTTACCTTCGATGTCGGCTATGAGTCCGATATTGACCGGGTCAGGGACATTTTGCTTGATCTGGCTGGCAGGCATGAACTTATCTTTGATGATCCCCAACCCCAGGTTCTGCTAGGCGAGCATGGGGACAATGCCATTGTATTTTACCTCAGGATGTGGTGTAATGCCGCCGATTACTGGCCGCTTTACTTTGAGTTCCTGGAAACAGTCAAAAAAGCTTTTGATAAAGCGGGTATCAACATTCCTTACCCGCAAAGGGATGTCCACCTGATCAAAAATGAAGGTCAATAAAACTGCTTCATATAAAAGGCTAAACCAAGAATTATGCAGCAGCAAACAAAAGAGGGAGGAAATCATTGTTTCCCGGTTTGCAGTCCCGGTTCTTAACCTGTACAGCTGCAGGTTATTTTACAAGGAAAAATTATTTAATGAGAAAACAAGGTAATTTTCAAAGGTGGTTATGGATATGGGACCCAATAAAAATATAACAGGCATTAAAGCAGATGCAATGGTAATCAGCCCTCATCCCGATGATTCCGAATTCGGGGCCGCCGGTTCAGTGGCCCGCTGGGCCAAAGAGGGCAAAGTAGTGGTATACGTGATCTGCACCAACGGGGAAAAGGGGACCAGTAATCCTGAAGTAAAACCCGAAGAGCTAAAGAAAACCAGGCAGCAGGAACAAAAAAAAGCTGCCGGGCTGCTCGGGGTCAAAGAAGTAATTTTCCTAGGCTATGAAGATCAGGGTTTGGAAGATACGCCCGAATTTCGAAAAGACATTGTGCGCAATATCCGGCGCTTCCGGCCGGATACCCTGGTGACCGCCGATCCTTACCGGCGTTATATCTGGCACCGGGATCACCGCATAGCCGGGCAGGCGGTTCTTGACGCCGCCTTCCCTTATGCCCGCGATCATCTGGCCTATCCCGATCTGCTGGAAGAAGGCCTGCTTCCCCATAAGGTTAAAGATATCCTGACCTGGGCCAGCGAGGAACCCAACTATTATTCCGATATCACCGAAACCTTTGAAACCAAGCTGGCCGCCCTGCGCTGCCACGCGAGCCAGGTTGACAGCCACAATTTCCCCTCTATTGAGCAGTGGCTGCGCAGGCGCGCCGAAGACGCAGCCCGGGAACAGGACTTTACCCTGGGCGAAGCGTTTCACCGCGCCGAATTCCGCTGGTAAATAGCACAAAAGAACTGCCTTCCTGGTTTGTTTCAGGTTGTCAGGTGCCGAGCCAGGTTACGTCGCCGCTCAATTCAAAGTTTTGCCGGCTTTTCTTGAAAGCGTTGAACAGTTCCCGCTCATTTTTTAAGTTTGTCTTTTCACCGTGCCCGGGCAGGATGATGGTGTCATCCGTAAGGGGCATGATTTTTTCTTCGATCGAAGCTACTATTTGTTTGAACGCGCTGGGTGAGGCGGTTTTTCCCGGGCCACCTGGGAATATGGTGTCCCCGGAAATTAAGTAGCCGTCAAGTTTGAAACAGAGGCTACCCGGTGTGTGGCCGGGAGCATGGATGACCTCCAGTTCCAGTTTGCCGCAGTTGATTTTTTCATTTTCGGACAGGAACTGATCAGGCTTAACCGGAAGCTTTTCGGCATCATCTTTGTGGACGGCCAGGGTGGCACCCAGGTCCCGGTGCAATTTTTCCAGGTCTGTGATGTGATCCATGTGCCCGTGAGTCATCAGGATGTACCTGACAGTGGTATCCTTTAACCTTTCCTTTATCGCTTCAGCGCTGCCCGGGGCATCAATTAATACGCTTTCCCCGGTTTCGCGGCAAATAACTATGTAGGCATTGGTACCGAAAGGTTTGGTTTCCAGGCGCAAAAGCTCCATATTTTCGTCTTTCATGATTTCCTGGATCCTGCTGGGCATGATAACATCTCTCCTATCTTAAGCTCTTTGTTGCTTTACGGTTCTTTAAATTTTGTATTTCTATTATAACAGCCCGCTAAAGGTTTTTAAAAAGAATTTTCGTGGCAGAAGAGTGCCGGGTGCCCAATAAGGGTTGTTTTTATCATATTAAGGTTGTTTCCTGCCCTTGTTTTGGGATAAACTTAAGCTACAGGAGGTAGATAAGAACAAGCGCACGAAGATCTAAAACTGGAGATTTATGACAAGGCGCAAGAAATAAGGCCTTACAAAATGTTTTAGGATACGGAGGAAATGTCATAGCTTATGCCAGCAGGATCGGTAGATAGAACCAGTCTCATCAAATTACTCATTATTTTATCAATTCCTTATCTTGTTCTTAGCTTAAACCATCATGGTTTTCTGGCCTTGCTTCCTTTTGTCCGGGAAGAATTCCTGCTTTCAAGGACTCAAGTCGGTTTATATAATACCTTTTACTTTCTCAGCTCTGCCTTGCTTGCCGTTTCCACCGGCAGTATAGTTGACAGGTTAGGGCCCAGGAAAGGTATTTTGCTGGGAATAGGCTTTATGGGAACAGTAATATTTATGTACGGGTTTTCCCCTTCCTATGAACTATTGCTCGGTTTAGCCTTTTTCGCCGGCCTCGGGTGGAGTATTATTACCCCTTCTGTTAACAAAGCCGTGCTGATTAACGCTCCTGCTGATAAACGGGCTGTTTCAATGGGTATTATGCAGTCGGGTGTTGGTATTGGCGGTTTAGCCGGGGCCAGTTTTCTACCATTAATTAGCGAAAGTTTTGGCTGGCGTCCGGCGATTCAGTTTGCAGCTCTGCTTTCAATTGTTGTGTTTTTTTTGGTTCTGTTTTTTTATCGGGAAAGACGGGCAGGCCAACTTCAAGATTCCCGGGGATCCCAAGCAGACGAACCTGCTTTTATAGAAAATGTGATTGCGCTTTTTAAGAACAAAAAACTATTTAAAGTTTGCATGTTTGGCCTGCTGTTTGGAATGTCTTACGGAGCTGTCTCCCCGCACTTTGTTGTTTATCTTTCCGAAGATTTAGGCGTTAGCCTGGCTTTGGCCGGCGTGGGTTTGGGTTCATTCCAGATTGGGGGCATAATCGGGAGACCTTTGTGGGGGTTGCTTTCCGACCGTTTTTTTAGAGGAAATCGGGATAAAGCCCTTTCAGTGATGGGGATAGTAATTGGAATCAAATTTATTTTTGCCGGTTCACTGGCTTTCACTTCCCCAATCAGTGCTTTAAGCGTGGTTTTATTTGCTTTTATCCTGGGTTTTTCTGCATTTGGCTGGCTGGGGGTTCTTTTTGTTTCCATAGCAGAAGGCGCCGATGAAAATAAGGTGGGGATGGCCACAGGGTTATCGCTTCTTTTTTTAAGGGCCGGGATGTTGATTGCTGCGCCAATTTTTGGTTTTATAGCGGACCTGCAAGAAAGTTATTTGTTAAGCTGGCTTGGGTTTGGGGGTTTAATTGTGCTGATTTCTGTTTTTAGCGTCATAAAAAAGCCTAAAAAGGTAGCCGGCAGCAGGCAGCAGGGCGGTTAAAGAGGCGATCTCTTCTGCCGGCTTTGATGATCCGGTTTTTTCTACAATACAAACCCGGGAACTTACGTGGTTTGTTTCCCTAAATTTGAATAATCGGTTATAATGATTTCTGGGAATAATTGATATCGTTCATCATAATAACAGGAAGAGGGATCCAGCAAATGTCCAAGATTAAAGTTGCCATTGTTGGTGTCGGCAATTGCGCCAGCGCGTTAATCCAGGGAATCCATTATTACCGTGATTCAAATGAAACTGACGCTGTCGGCCTCCTGCACTGGAATATCGGCGGCTACCAGCCCTTTGATATCGAAGTGAGCGCAGCCTTTGACATAGATGAGAGAAAGGTGGGCCGGGATATCAACCAGGCCATCTTCGCGCCTCCCAACTGCGCTTTCAACTTTTACCCCGATCTGCCTCCGGGCGGCACCACTGTGCAGATGGGCCGGGTGTTGGACGGTTTTTCAGAGCACATGCTCGATTACGAAGAAGAGTATACCTTCGTTAAAAGCAGCGCCCCCGAACCGGATCAAGAAGAAGTGGTTAACATCCTCCGTGAGTCGGGTACAGAAGTTGTGCTTAACTACCTGCCGTCCGGATCTGAGAAAGCCTCCCGTTTTTATGCCGAATGCGCGTTGCAGGCAGGGGTTGCTTTTGTCAACAATATCCCCGTTTTTATTGCCAGCGACCGGGAGTGGGCCGGGCGTTTTGCTGAAAAAAACGTACCCATCATCGGCGACGATATTAAGTCGCAGATGGGGGCCACCATCCTGCACCGGGCCCTGGCTGATCTTTTTAAAAAGCGCGGGGTCAAACTGGAGCGATCCTACCAGCTTAATACCGGCGGCAACACCGATTTTCTAAATATGACCAACCAGGGCCGCCTGGCCACCAAGCGCATTTCGAAAACCGAGGCGGTCCAGTCGGCTGCGGCTAAACGACTGGCCGATCGCGATATCCACATTGGTCCCAGCGATTATGTTTCCTGGCAGAAAGATAACAAGGTCTGCTTCCTGCGCATGGAAGGCCAGATTTTTGGCAATGTGCCGATTAACCTGGAAATGCGGCTCAGCGTCGAGGATTCGCCCAATTCGGCCGGCATCGCCATCGATGCCATTCGCTGCTGCAAGCTGGCCCTGGACAGGAAGCAGGGGGGAGTGCTCGAAGGTCCTTCAGCCTATTTTTCCAAGCATCCTCCCCGGCAGTATCCCGACTACGAGGCTTACCGGCTTACCGAAGAGTTTATCAGGGAAGAATAGCTCTGTTGGAGAAAGAATTACTTTCCAGAAAGGATCATTAAGTAAACGATGAATAAACTGCAGCACAATGAACTTGGAAACACAGGCATTAAGGTAACCGAATTTTGTCTTGGTGTGCTGCCGATGGGCCCCCTTCAATCAGATCTGCCCGAGGGAAAATGTTTGGAAATTATCAACCAGGCTATTGATTTGGGGGTTAACTTCTTTGATACAGCGGAAGGATACAAAACCCAACCCTATATGGGTCGGGTTTTGACCAAGAATCGCGGTGACCTTGTAGTTTCCACTAAATCACCGGCTAAAACTTACGATGATATGGCTGCTTCAGTAGAGAAATCTATGACGGAGCTTCGGACCGACTACATTGATATTTACCACATCCACAGCGCAAGGGATGGAACAGAAGTATTTGAAGAACGGAAAGGGGCCCTGCAAAGGCTACACGAGTTAAAACAGCAACAGGTAATCCGGGCAGTAGGGATCGCCACCCATAATGTAAAAGTGGTCAGCGCTGCAGCAGAGCGTGATGATATTGATGTTCTATTTGTTCTGGTTAATAAGATTGGAATGGGAATTGTAGGTGGAACCACTGCTGAGATGGTTGCAGCTATTGAAAAAGCGGCAACCGCGGGAAAAGGGTTGTACGTTATGAAAGCTCTCGCCGGGGGCAACCTTCTATCCGATTATAATGAGGCTTTATCATGGGCCCGCCGCTTAAAAGGGGTCAATTCTGTTTCGGTGGGAGTGGTTTCGATCAAAGAACTTCTGCAGAATCTCAAATATTTCGGGCTTCAAACACCCGAAACAGAAGCGGTGTCATCAGAAATTGCTATCAAAGAGAAAAAGCTGTTCATTTTAGAAAGGCAGTGCACCGGTTGCGGTGCCTGTGTGGAAGCCTGTCCCAACGACGCCCTGTTTCTTGAAGGTGAAAAAGCTAAAGCAAACCACGAAAACTGCATTTTGTGCGGCTACTGCTCTCCTGAATGCCCCGATTTTTTAATGCGGTTAACCTGATCTGGCCAAGTTATAAAGCTTAAAATGCCCGTAAAGAGTTGTGGTTAACCCGCCTTTGCCTGGCGGGTTAACCACAAACTCCATCTTGCTCCTGTTTTGCTTCTCTTATTAGCTTTCTTGTAACCTTAACTGCTTTTAATCTGCTGGCTGAAATGTATTCACTGGACCGGGTTTCAAATTGATTTTTTGCTGCTTATCTTATTGCCTTTTAACTATGAACCTGGTATTTTGTATTGTGCTTCCAGACTGATAATTCTGCCTTTTAATTTAAATCAACTACTGGACTCCAGGAGCAATTCTGAGAGATCTTTTACAACAATACTGCCTTCTAAGTTTTCATTTTTAATGGCATCTTCAAACATGGTTACACAGATTGGACATGACACCGCCAGAATAGAAGCGCCCGTTTCGTATGCTTCCCTGATTCTCTGGTTGCTGGGGCTTTCTTTACCCCCTACCAGGTCAGTGACAAAGTTTCCGCCGCCGCCACCGCAGCAGAAAGAATTTTCCTTTGAGCGTTCCATTTCGATCAGATTCAAACCAGGGACAGCTTTAAGCAGATCTCGTGGCAATTCATATTCGCTGTTATACCTGCCCAGGAAGCAGGAATCATGGTAGGTAATTTTTCCTTCCTGGTTGTTGTTTAGTTTAAGTTTGCCGCTGCTGATAAGTTCTTTAAGCAGGTGTGAATAATGCATTACTTCATAATTTCCATCAAAATCCGGGTATTCATTTTTGAAGGTATTATAAGCGTGGGGAGAAAGGGTTACGATTTTGGTGACCTTGTTTTCTTTGAAAGTTTCAATGTTTTTCATGGCCAATTCTTCAAAGAGACCTTTTTCACCAATCCTTGCTACTTCATTACCATCGGATATTTCCTTTTCTCCTAGAATACCGAAAGAAACACCGGCTTTATTTAATAGATCCGACAAGCTGCGGGCAACCTGCTGGGCCCGGGTATCATAAGACCCTGTAGAACCAACAAAGAGCAGGTAAGTATGTTTGGCAGCATCAAACTGCTCCACCGGTGAGCCTTCGGCCCAGTTACTCCTGTTGGCTGGAGGAAAGCCCCAGGGGTTACCACAACGGAAGATATTTTCCAGAAAGTCCCGTAAAGAAGGTGGAGTGAATCCTTCTTCTATGGTTTCTTCTTTTAAGAGTTCCATAGTTTTTTGTGAAATGTTTAATTCCAGCGGGCATACAATGTCACAGCGACGGCAATTGACGCACTTAAAAACTTCAGCGTCAGAGCTTTGTTTGGCCCGGTCACCCTGATCAGTGGGGTGGTTGATATATTTGGCGATCCTGACACATAAATGTGGCCCTAAGAAATCGTAGTTATCCTTGAAAGCAGGGCAGGATGCGCTGCAAACCAGGCAGTCGATGCAGGCCAGGTACCAGTCGCGGAAAAATGCCACCTGGTCGGGATCCATTTCCTCAGGGATCTTATCCAGTGAGTATTCGCCGTTATGCCGGTCGTATTGAATACCCACCTTTTTCATTTGCTGAACTTCCACCTCTCTGTCTATTACCAGGTCCTTGACTACCTTGTAATGGGGAAGCGGTTCTATAAGCAGCTCGCCGTTTTTTAGGGCATTATTTACATCTACCAGGCAGGCGCTTCCGGGGCGCTTATTCACGGTAAGCCCGCAGAGGCCGCAGTTCCACAGCCTGCAGTCCCAGGTAAAGGAGAGGGTGCTGTCTATTTCATCCTGAATGTAACGGATTACATCAAGGATTTTCATTTTATCGAACTGAAAAGGAACTTCATAATCCTGGTAATAGGGTTCCTTATCAGTACTGGGATCAAAACGATACACTTTAACTTTAAGTATTTCCGGTTTACTCATTTTGCTACCTCCGTTTCTTTAATAAGGTGGTTAAGCCTTAAAGGTCTGATAAGGAACGTCGACTTTTTTGACTTCAAATTCACCGGGTTTGATTTCATCGTACGCTACCGGATCCTTAAATATGTTTAACTTGTTATCTTTAAACTGTAAAACCGTTTCAACAGCCCAGTTTTCATTGTCCCCTTCCGGGAAATGATCGGGGTAATCTTCCCGGTAGTGAGATTCCCTGGATTCTGTCCTGAACAGGGCCCCTTCAGCTATGGCCCGGCCTAATTTAACCATATTCCCGATTTCTATGGCTTCCATCCACTCGTTATTCATAATGCGGGAAGGGCTTTTTACAGAAAGCTCTTTTTCTTCGATTTCTTTAAACTCTGCTATGGCCTTTTTAAGTCCTTTTTCATTGCGCAGTGGCCCTACGTCTTCCATCATCAGATCTTGAATCCGCTTCTTGGTTTTGCCGGGTGAATAGCCTTTGTTGCGGTTCAGGGGAGCGAACACCCTTTTTCTTTCTTCGTTCAGAACCTCTTCTTCCACCCGGGAAAAATCGATATTCTTTGCCCTTTCTGCAGCCACTTCTCCGGAAATCTTTCCAAACACGAGGCTTTCCGCCCAGGCGTTTCCGCCCAAGCGGTTTGCGCCGTGGATACCGCAGGTGGATTCGCCGGCGGCCAGAAGGCCGGGGAGGTTTGTTTCACTTCTTTCATTAATCCTTATTCCGCCGTTCTGGAACAAGGCGGTTGGCTTTACTTCGTAAGGTTCAAGGAATTCTCCCACTTTTTCACCGTAAATCTCTTTAAGGCAGAAGATGAAATAGGGCTGGTATTTATTTCGTTTGGTTTTCTCTTCAGGCGTCATCCTGGTCAGGTCGACCAAAACGCCGCCCTGATCACCACACCTGCCTTGTTTAATTTCTTTCGCTATAGAAACAGTCATCCTGGCCCTGGTAGCTTTTTCCATCCAAACCGGATCGTAAGTGGTCATGAAACGCTCACCGTCACAGTTATATAGATAACCTTCTTTTGCTTTCGGCGTACCGCCGAGGGTGTAACC
>SKMK01000061.1 GCA_007121075.1 Syntrophomonadaceae bacterium | reverse complement strand
GGTGATCACCGATGTGGGCAGTACGAAAAGCAGGATTATGGCAGAAACTGAAGGCCTTGTTCCGCCTTCAGTTTATTTTATAGGCGGCCATCCTATGGCCGGCTCCGAGGAAAGTGGTATCGGCGGTGCCGATCCGGGTATGCTAGAAAACACCATCTATGTCCTTACCCCCCGTCCGGAGTGCCCGGACGTGGTCGTAGAGAAACTTGAACAGATGCTCCGGGAAACTGGCGCCCAGCCCCTTATTTTGGATCCGGAGGTCCATGACCGGGTGGTCGCTTCTGTAAGCCACCTGCCGCAGATGGTGTCAGCGGCTTTGGTGCAGAGCGTGGCCGGTGCGGAAAATATGGAGCTGGTTCGCACCCTGGCGGCCGGCGGTTTCAGGGACAGTACCAGGATTGCTTTGAGTGATCCCGCCCTCTGGCGGGATATCTGTCTCAGCAACCGCGGGGCCCTGGACAAGGCCCTTTCCTCCTTCAGGGAGAATATTGACACCATCCAAGCCTACCTTGCTGAAAACGATGAAGAAGCTATTGAAGAATTCTTCAGGCAGGCCCGCGACTACCGGCGCAGTATCCCCCACCGGGGCCGGGGCATCCTGCCCGAACTTTATGAAATCATTGTTTTAATCAGGGATACGCCCGGGGCTATCGGCCACCTGGCCGGTCTGCTGGGAGGGGCCGGGATCAATATTGATGCCATTGAGATCTTGCATGTCCGCGAACTGGCTGGAGGCAGTATCCGCCTCGGTTTCAGGGACGTGGAACAGCAGCAGCAGGCCCTGGAACTGCTGCATAAAAAAAGCTACTCCGCCCACAGCAAATAACCGCCAAGCGGGCGAGGCAGCCTTCGGTTCCGGTTTCAGCTTTAAAATGCTTTTTAGGCCGGAACAAAGGTTAGGTTCCCCTGGTTCTTTCATGGGTACATATGAAACACCGGCAGAGATAGAACCACTCCCGGCATTTTAAACAGCAATGATAGTTATTTGGAATGTCAGGTTAGCTCTGGCGGTACAGTTCTTCCTGTTCTTTAGCCAGCTCGGCCAGGGTTTGGGATTGCAATTCATTTTTCATCGCATCTTTTACCCGTGACCATACCGAGCGGGTTACGCATCTGCCCCATCTTTCACAGAGTTCATTATCCACGCAGGCTACCGGAGCTATAGAACCCTCCACGCTCTCCACGATATCATACAGGGTAATAGCCTCCGGTTTTACGGCCATGTGATAGCCGCCGCGGCTGCCCTTTTGAGTGCGGACATACCCCCGCGCTCTCAACGGAGCCATAATTTGTTCCAGGTACTTCACCGAGATGTCCTGCTTGCAGGCAATATCATTGAGCTGAACCGGCTCTGAATCATAGGATAGGGCCAGTTCGATCATGGCCCGCGCCGCGTAGCGCACCTTAGTTGATAACTGCAGTTTCTTCAACCTCCCATCGAAGCAATAATAGTTAATCTATTTTAATTATATTCATACTAAAAACATTCTAACCGCTGAAATCCAATTTGTCAAAAGAGATTTGCCCGGTTTATTGTATAATTAAGCTTTTAATTGCCTTTTTATTAATCAATCGGCTCTTTTCAAAAGTTGTTACTTTTTATCTGCCGGTAAAAAAACCGCAATAGATTGGTTATGAGCATTAACTGTTGGATCTATATAAAAAAGCGGTACCAGTAAATGATACCGCTTCCATTCTTTCAAACTGAGTTAAATCAGGTTTCTATTTCTGATGCAGTTTATTCTCCCTGGTATTTGAAAGAAACATTCATCTTGACCCTGAAGACTATGTCTCCTTCCTCTATTTTTACATCCATCTCTTTGACCTCGGCCACCCTTAAGTCGCGAAGCGTTTTTGACGCAGTGGTTACCGCTACCCGTGCTGCGTCCTCCCATGATTTCTCGCTGGTTCCGATCAGTTCAATAACCTTGTATACGCTTTCCACAACGCTCCTCCTTTCACAGAATTGTCCTTTAAAAATAATTATATATATTATTAAGTCATATGTCAATATTGCGAATTGCATCAGAAAAAAAGTACTCCAAAACGCTTCGTTGCATCATAATTAAAAAGTACTCGAAAGGAGCGGAGCATATATGCCTCGAAACAAAAAGGATCTAACCCTCAAGGGGGCAATTGAGATGCCGCTAAACTTTCGGGAACGTCAATCTGTGATTAAAGAGTTGGCCAATCAGTACAAGGGCGCTACAAAGCGAGATAAAGGTCTGTTAATTGATCATCTGCAAACACTGACTGGTTTTAACCGGTCCTATGCTGCTCGGGCTTTGCGAGCAGCAAAGATTACTCCCGTAAAAGGGCAAAAGGCAAAACGCTCAAATGCTGGCCGGAAACGTTACTATGACGATGCTGTCCTTCATGACCTTAAATACATCTGGGCTATTCTTGATTTCCCTACCGGCAAACGGCTTGCTCCGTTTTTGCCTGAAATTATGCTTGTTTTAGAAAACCATGGTGAGCTTGAATTTTTACCCGAAGTTCGGGCGAAACTTTTAACGATCAGTTCTTCCACCATCGATCGCCTTTTAGATTCGGAGCGCAAGCGATTGAAGCTTAAAGGCCGAACCGGGACCAAGCCTGGCAGTTTACTGAAAAATTCGGTTCCCATCAAAACATTCGCGGACTGGAATGATACCCGCCCTGGCTTTATAGAGATTGACCTGGTGGCCCACGATGGGGGCAATTCCCGCGGCGACTTTGCTCAAACCCTAGATGCAGTTGATGTCGCTACCGGTTGGACTGAAACCCGGGCCGTTAAAAACAAAGCCCAAAAATGGGTCTTTGAGGCATTGCAGTTCATCTCTAAAGACTTTCCCTTTTCCGTCCTGGGCATTGATTCTGATAACGGCGCAGAATTTATTAACAACCATCTCATCCGTTATTGCGAGAAAAACCAAATCACTTTTACACGCTCCCGCGCTTCCCGCAAAAATGACAGTTGCCATGTCGAGCAAAAAAATTGGTCTGTAGTGCGAAAGGCTGTCGGCTATTTGCGATATGACCGCGAAGAACAGCTCGAACTTTTAAACCAGCTCTATGAAATATTAAGATTACACAATAATTATTTCCAGCCAGTCCTTAAGCTAACCAAGAAGGAAAGGCAAGGCGCCAAGGTGAAAAAGACTTATGACCTGGCCCAAACACCTTATCAGCGGGTCCAAGCCGCACCCGAGATCTCCGAAGAACAAAAACTCTTGCTAAAGGAGAAATACGCTATGTTAAACCCGGTGGCATTAAAAAGAAACATCTGCCTCCTCCAGGAAAAACTGTTCCACTCTTCTCTCACAAACAGCACCTCTCTACCTGAACAGCAAAGGAGTGTGTTAAACTATGAGTGCATTTCTTTTTGATGCAACGATAACTCCCTCGAGTACTTTTAATTATGATGCAACGGGTATTGCGTTAATTTAGCAAAATTAAATTAGGACAAAACAATACCGGGCCCTTTATGATTGCAGGCCCGGTAAAATATTTTTAAAATGGGATTTTCAGTTGTTGCGGAGTGCCTGCTTATGAGTTTAACAGTGAGTCAAAAGAAGGCTGGATCATCAACCCTATCGCCCCGGGGCCGATATGGGCCCCGATAGCCGGCCCGACCATCCCGACATGCAGGTCTTCTACCTGGTAATGCTTTTCCAGCTCGTTGAGCAGGTTTTGGGCGTTTTCTTCAGCCCTGCTGTGCACTACCGACAGATTGACCGGCTGTTTGGGGTCGACATTTTTCAACGCGGCATTAACCAGGCTTGGAATCACCTGGGAGCGGCCGCGCACCTTGTCGTAGGGAGCCACCATTCCTTCAGGATCAGCGTAAAGAATGGGTCTGATCTGGAGTAGGGAGCCGAGCAAGGAGGCGGCCTTACCGATCCGGCCGTTGCGCTGCAGGTATTCCAGGGTGTCTACGGCAAATACGCTGAAGGTTCGGGCAATTGACTTGTTGACGACGGCCAGGATTTTATCAACCTCCATTCCTCTTTTGGCCGCCTCAGCCGCCACCAGGACCGAGCGACCCACTCCCTGGGAAGCGGTTTTGGTGTCTATCAGGATTACCCTGGGTTCGACCATGTTGGAAGCGATTTCTGCCGAATTAAGGGTTCCGCTTAATTTGCCGGAAATGTGGGCGCTGATAATTACATCTTTACTGGAGGCAACTTCTTCGTAAGCCTGGCGAAACATTTCCGGAGAAGGCTGGGTGGTCTTGGGCAGCTCGTTGCTTGAAGTCAGTTTTTGGTAGAACTCTTCCGCTGATAAATCCACGTCATCCGCATAAGATTCCGAGCCGAAAGTAACGATCAGGGGAATAACTTTGATACCGTATTTTTCAATTTGTTCTTTGGACAGATCGGCCGTGCTATCTGTAAAAATTTTTACCTGGGCCATCGGTGACCCTCCTTTAGGGATATATTGATAAACAGTTTGACTTTATAAAATAATATACCACAATTAAGCTGATTTGTGGAAAAAGTGATCTTTTAAACTGCTTCCAGCAATGACAAACCCTTAAAACCCGGTAAAGCAGAAGTCCCCCGGGTCCAAGAAGTAAAGATACGACCCCCGAATTTAGTTCCCACACCACGAATTTAGTCCCGGTTTAATGATTGGCTGATCTATGATAGAATACAAAAAAGTGAGTTGAGAGGGGATGTTATTTGTGATTAAGATGGAGGTAAAAACAGTAACGGCTGATCAGGGTGGTAATTTCCTGGTCCTGCTGATGGATGGCGAAGAAAAAAAAGTCCTGCCTATTTCTATCGGCCCTCTTGAAGCGCAGGCCATTGCTATCGTTTTACAGGGTGAAACTCCTCCCCGCCCGTTGACTCATGACCTGTTAAAATCTGTTTGTGAAAACCTGGGTGGCGAAATGGAAAAAATAGTCATTACAGATATCAAGGAAAGTACTTTTTATGCTGAAGTTTACCTGAACCAGAACGGCGAAACGCTGGTTATCGACTCCAGGCCGAGCGATGCCATTGCCCTGGCCCTGCGTTTTGAGGCACCGATTTACATGGCTACCAGGCTGGTTGAATTTACTTATGATTACCAGGATATTATTGCCCGCGATGGCGGCGATGAAGAGCTGCACTAAACCAGCTTCCTGAAATGTTTTTTTTGCCGGTACAGCTTTAATAAAACGGCGGTTTCCTTGCGGCAGTACTGCATAATGAAAAAAAGGGCTTGCTTGCTTTAAAGAGGGCAAGCAGGCCCTCACATTTTGTACCTTCCTATTATCAGGATAAGATCTTATTTAAACTTATAATCATAACTGAACGGGATCTTCCCGGGAAGATCGGCATACAAAGCACCAGTTAAAAGAATTGACGCTTTTCCCGGGATATTAAAATCCTGGGAGAAAGGAAGAAGCAGGGCATGAAGAAGCTGGTATCCCTGGAACGAGAAAAAATATACCGCGATTTATGGCACCTGTCCTGGCCGGTCATGATGTTCATGATTTTTCAGACCTCCCTGGAGCTGGTCGATTTTTTTTGGGTGGGCATGCTCGGGACAGATGCCCTGGCTGCTCTGTCCCTTTCTCATAACATATTCTGGGTCCTTTTTACCCTTTCCCAGCTGATCACTGTTTCAACGCTTTCTTTAACTTCGCGCTATCGGGGCGGTGGTGATATCGAAAGGGTGAAGCTGGTGGCCCGCCATACTTTGTGGCTGGCGGTGCTTATTTCTGTCCTGGTGATCACCTTCATTTTTACCCTGGGCGATTATGTGCTTTCTCTCTACCGGGTTGAGCCGGAAGTGCACCGCCAGGCTTTGATTTATCTTCAGGTGGCCGGCACCAGTTTCCTGTTTCTTTACGGTGGGGTGGGCCTGGCTTTCTGCCTCCAGGGGGTGGGGGATTCTTTTACCTCCATGGGGATCCTGGTTTTTACCAATATCATCAATATTGTTCTCGATCCTTTCCTGATTTTTGGCTGGCTATTTTTCCCACCGCTGGGAATCCTGGGGGCGGCCCTGGCTTCCCTTTTAGCCCGGGCAGTTGGGTTTTCCCTTATTTTGTACGTAGTTATAAGCGGCCGGATTTCACCCAGCGGCCTCAAAGTTCCTGATTTGTTCAGCCTGCGTTTATCGGGGAATATTTTTAAAAGGATGCTTGCCATCGGCCTGCCGGCCAGCCTCCAGGGAATGACCAGGCCGATTACCGGGGCGGTAATGATGTGGATCGTGGCCCTTTTTGGTACCGAGGCGGTGGCTTCTTTCGGAGTCGGCCTGCGCCTGCTCAGCTTTTGTTTTATTCTTATTGCCGGCCTGAACATGGGGACGGCAACAATGGTGGGGCAGAGCCTGGGGGCCTGTTTGCGGGATCTGACCGAAGAAATTATCAGCAGGGCCATGAAGCTGGCCCTGACTGTTCAGACCGTCATGGCCCTGGCTGCTTTTGCCGCCGCTCCTACAATCATGGGCATCTTTGCCGAGGACACGCTGGTTATCGATATGGGTATATCTTATATCCGCATAATTACGCCGGCGCTGGTGGTTATGGGGCCCCTGCATGTTATCGCTGCCACTTTTAAAGGGGCAGGACGTACCGTGCCTCATATGGTCAGTGCCCTGATTGCCAACTGGCTGATCAAAATTCCGCTGGCTTTGTTTTTTGCTCTCCTGTTGGGTCTGGAAACAGACGGGGTCTGGTTGGCCATTACCCTTTCTGTCTTTGCTGAACTGGGGATCCTGTTGTTATGGTACCGCAAAAGAGAGTGGTTGTACCGGGGAATGAGGACCCGGTTACGGGAAGAAATGGTTTAAGTATGTTTAGACACCATGCCGATCCAGGCCAGGGAACAGCTCGATTAGAAGCAATTCAACCATAGATCTTAAGTGTTTATAAACAGGATAGTGTATAAAAAGGATAGTTGTTTAATAAAGGCTGCCCTTTTAGGGCAGCCTTTATAATTCTAACTCTGGGCCAGTTTATTCTTCAATGTAAACGTCCTGGAGCATGAACATGCTGGCCGGGGTAACCCAGAAGTTTTTAACGCTGTCGTTTACGCCCACCAGGTTTTCATTGTAAACGAGGTAAAGCATGGGTGCTTCTTCAATCAGGATTTCCTGGAGATCGCTGTAGATCTGTGAGCGTTCGCCAGGATCGGGTTCCTGGCGGCCCCTGTCGAGCAATTCGTCCACATCTTCGTTGGAATAGTAGGAGCGATTGCCGGGATCGCCGATGTTGTTGGTGTGGAAAAGGGCGTATACGGCATAGTCTGCATCAAGGGTCGGCGTAGACCAGCCCAGGATAAACATGTCATGTTCGCCTGCAGCGGTGTTTTCCAGGTAGGCCCCCCATTCGAGGACTTCTATTTCCACGTCAATGTTAAGTTCTCCCAGTTCTGACTGGATGTACTCTGCAGCCATCTCCCTAACCGGGTTGTCGTTGGTCCAGATCGTGGTTGAGAACCCGTCTTCGTATCCTGCTTCTGCCAAAAGTTCCCTGGCTTTGTCTACATCATAGGGCAGGCCGCTGATGTCTTCGTCATAGCCAAATACGCCTGGTGCAATCGGGCCTTCGGCGGGGATGGCGGTGCCTTCATAGGCGCCGTCAATAATGTCTTCCTTGTTGATGGCCATGGAAATAGCCTGGCGGACCCTGACATCGTCGAAAGGTTCTTTTTCGCAGTTGTAGCCTACGTAGGCCATAACTGTTACGGAGGTAATGTCCATTGATGCGTGATCCATGTTGTCAACCCGGCTCATATCACTGGGTTCTACCGGATCGGCTATATGTGCAATTTCGGTTTCCAGTTCGGAAATCCGGGTCAGGCTTTCGGGGACTACTTTAAAGGTTACGCTGTCAAGTCTGGCGTTTTCGCCCCAGTAATCGTCATTGCGGACCAGTTCAAGCTGGTCGCCCGGTTGCCAGCTTTCCAGCTTGAAGAAACCGGTGCCGACCGGGTTGGTAGCCAGGAAGCTTCCGGGTTCGTTGCCGGCTGCCATTTCCTCATAATCGGTTTCAATTGCGGCAGGACTGATGATGGCGCCGCCGTTGTGGGCCAGGTGGGCGGGCAGCGGTGCAAATGGGAACTCGGTTACAAACTGGACCGTGTAGTCGTCTACGATTACTACATCTTCGAGCATTTCAAAGAGGAAAAACCGGGGCGAACCGATGTCCGGGTCTAAAAGGCGCTCAAAAGAAGCTTTGACTGCCTCGGCGGTAAAATCGGTGCCGTCATGGAACTGGACTCCTTCACGCAGGGTAAATTCCCAGGTGAGATCGTCGACTGCTTCCCAGTCGGTTGCCAGCAACGGCTGCAGTTCGCTGTTTTCATCAAAATAAAGCAGCGACTCATAGACATTGTAAGCAACTTTTGCTGAAGGCACATCGTTGGATCCGTGGGGATCCAGTGATACGGCGTCTGAAAGAGTGGCAATGATCAGATCTCCTCCGCCTGCCGTTGGGTCTGGATCTACTTCTTCAGCTGCCTCGCAGCCGATGAAAAGCAGAGGCAGGAGCAAGATAACAAAAACAAATAACCAAGACTTGCTTTTCAATTTCATATTTCTGTCTTCCCCCTTAAAATATGTGGTTTTATGCCGAATTTTACAGCAGATAAAGCTCAAAAAAAATTATTTTAAATGTTAAATTTAGGCTGTATTTATTCAGCATAATTGCTTATACTATACATATTGTAGATAGAAAAAACAAGTTATTTTTTTAAAATGTTTGAAGTTCTGTTAAATTATCTTTGAAGGGAAAGATCTGTGGTATGAGCGAGTTAATGCAGGGTATAAAGGAAGCTGATTCAAAGGCTGTAAAAGAGGCTTCCAATTGGAACCTGATTTACAAACGGCTGAAAAAAAACAAAACCGCCCTGATCGGCGGCTACCTGATTTTATTTTTCATTATTGTCGCCATAGTTGGCCCTCTGCTTACAGTCCATGATCCGCTGAGAGTTGATTATTCTACCAAGTTGCTTGCCCCCTCCAGCGAATTCTGGCTTGGCACCGATCATAACGGGCGGGATATTTTTACCCGCCTTATCCACGGCATGTCGATCACCCTCTACATTGGTTTTCTCTCGGTTTTGGTCGGAGGAATGATCGGGGTGCCCATGGGTATTTTATCCGGTTACTACGGCAAACTCCTCGACACGGTCATTATGAGGGCTGTAGATGTGCTGCTGGCTTTTCCGGGCATATTGCTGGCCATTGCCCTGGTCAGCGTGCTGGGGGGGAGCATCAACAACGTTATAATCGCCGTAGGAATTTTTTCCATTCCCGGGTTTGCCAGGATAGTCAGGGGAACCACCATGGCCGTCAGCAAACTTGAATATATTGAAGCGGTCCGCGCCCTGGGGGCAAGCGACCTGCGGATCATCTTTTTACATGTCCTGCCCAACATTGTTTCACCGATTATAGTTCAGGCTACGATCAGGATCGCCATTGCCATCCTGATTGCCAGCGGGCTTTCTTTCCTGGGGCTTGGAGCCCAACCGCCGACTCCTGAATGGGGAGCTATGTTAAGCCAGGGCCGCCGTTACATGTTTGACCATCCTCACGTCGCCCTCTTTCCAGGACTGGCTATTGTAACGGTGGTGCTCGCTTTTAACCTGTTCGGCGACGGTTTAAGGGACGCTTTAGATCCCCGGACGAAAGCTTAGTAAAGGAGTGCCTTTATTTGCTTCAGTTCATTGTTAGAAGGTTTTTCCAGACCATTCCGGTTATCCTTGGCGTTACCCTGCTGGTTTTTTCATTGATCCATCTGATTCCGGGCGATCCGGCCCAGATTATGGCCGGGGAAGCAGCCCCGGAAGCAACGGTCGAAGCGATGCGGGAAAGGCTCGGTTTAAACGACCCCCTTCACGTCCAGTATGTCCGCTATATGGGCAACCTGATCCAGGGAGACCTGGGCCAGTCTGTCCGCAGCAGCCGTTCGGTGGTGGAAGAGATCCAGCCCCGGATCATGATTACGATCCGGTTGGCCATCTATGGCATGATTTTAAGCATCATCCTCGGTTTGATAGCCGGTGTGGTTTCAGCGGTTCGCCGCTACGGGATTCTCGATGCCAGCCTGATGCTGGCGGCCCTGTTCGGTTTTTCCATGCCCAATTTCTGGCTGGGTTTGATGTTGATAAAGTTAATGTCCATTGACCTGGCTTTGCTTCCACCCTCGGGTTGGGGGACCTGGCAGCAGGCCATCCTGCCTGTTATTACCTTAGGCACCGGCGGCGCGGCCATTATTGCCAGGATGACCCGGTCAAGCATGCTCGATGTAATCAACCAGGACTACATCCGCACTGCCAGGGCTAAGGGCTTGAAAGAAAGGATGGTTATCTACAAGCACGGTTTAAAAAATGCCCTGATCCCGGTCGTGACGGTCGTTGGAATCGAAATGGGGATGCTCCTATCCGGCACGGTCCTGGCGGAAACCGTATTTGCCGTCAACGGCATGGGCAGGCTGGCCATCGATGCGATCCGGGCCCGCGATTTTCCGCTCGTCCAGGGTATCGTTCTGATTTTTGCCTTAATTTTTGTCGGGGTCAATTTGGTTGTTGATATATCATACCGGTATCTGAACAAGAGAATTGAGCTTAATTAACCATTTTGGATTAAAGAGGTGTAACGATTTGAGTTCGGTGGAACCTATTCTTCAGATTAAAGATCTCCGGACCTCCTTTTTCACCGATGCCGGAGAAGTCAAGGCGGTGGATGGGGTTACCCTTGATGTGCCTAAGGGTGGCACCCTGGGAGTAGTCGGCGAGTCGGGCTGCGGAAAAAGCGTTATGGCCCTGTCTATACTGCAGCTGCTGGACCAACCGGGTAAAGTTGTCGGCGGAGAAATTAATTTTAACAAAGAAGATCTTCTTCAAAAAAGCGAAAAAGAGATGCGTTATATCAGGGGCAACAATATATCGATGATCTTCCAGGAACCGATGACTTCATTAAACCCGGTTTACACGATCGGGGAACAGATCAGCGAGTCTTACAGGATCCATCAGAATATGGGTAAAAAAGAAGCTTATAAAAAATCCCTCGAAATGCTGAAACTGGTTGGCATTGCCTCGCCAGAAAAAAGGCTGCACCAGTACCCCTATGAACTATCCGGCGGCATGAGGCAGAGGGTGATGATTGCCATGGCCCTGGCCTGCCGGCCCGATTTGCTGATAGCAGACGAGCCGACCACGGCCCTCGATGTAACTATCCAGGCCCAGATCCTGGAACTGATCAGGGAACTGCAGGCGAAGCTGGGTATGTCGGTGATCACTATAACCCACGACCTGGGCATTGTTGCTGAAACCTGCTGCCGGGTGGCCGTGATGTACTGTGGAGTTATAGTTGAGGAGGCCGACACTGAAGAGCTGTTTGAAAACCCCAAACATCCCTATACCGCGGGATTATTCAATTCCCTCCCCCGCCACGACCTGGAAAAGGAAGAGCTGGAGGCCATTGATGGTTCGGTGCCCAGTCTTGCCGATATGCCGCCTGGCTGCCGGTTTTCTCCCCGCTGCCGCTATGCTGAAGAGATTTGTTTACAGCAAAACCCGGAGCTAACACCTTTGGGTCCGGGCAGGATGGTGCGGTGCTGGATTTATTCCGATGGTTGGAAAGGCACCAAAGAGGTGGCGCACTATGTCTAAAAAAGAACTGTTAAGAGTTGAAGGTCTCAAACTTTATTTTCCGATCAAAGGCGGTTTCTTGGGCCGTACGGTCAACCATGTTAAGGCTGTCGACGGGATTTCCTTTTCCGTTCTTGAGGGAGAAACAGTCAGCCTGGTCGGCGAATCTGGCTGCGGCAAATCTACTGCCGGCCGGGCCATCCTGCGCCTGGAAAAGCCGACCGGCGGCGAAGTATATTATGAAGACCTCAACATGAACTCGCTCAATAAACAGGAACTGCGCACCCTTCGCAAGGATCTGCAGATCATATTCCAGGACCCTTTTGCCTCCATTAACCCCCGCCAGACTGTAGTCCAGGTCCTGGAAGAAGCGCTCCTGATCCAGAATATAGTGCCCCGGAGGCAGCGCCGGGAAAGGGCCCTGGAGCTGCTTGATACCGTGGGATTAAAAGAGCACCAGGCTGATCGCTACCCCCACGAGTTCAGCGGCGGACAGAGGCAGAGAGTAGGCATTGCCAGGGCCCTGTCGCTTAACCCGAAACTGATTGTCTGCGATGAAGCTGTCTCGGCCCTTGACGTTTCGATCAGGGCCCAGATTTTAAACCTGTTAAAAAGGCTCCAGAAAGAATTTCAATTGACCTATCTCTTTATTTCCCATGATCTGGGTGTGGTCCGACATATTTCTGATCGGGTAATCGTGATGTACCTGGGGCGGATCATGGAAGTAGCCGATAAAAAATCGTTGTTTGAAAAAGCCCGGCACCCCTATACCCGGGCCCTGTTATCGGCTATACCGGTCCTTAAACCCAGCCAGAAAAGGGAAAGGATTGTGCTTACCGGCGATGTGCCTTCTTCCATCGATCCTCCAGGGGGCTGCAGGTTCCATACCCGCTGTCCTTACGTGCAGGATCTCTGCAGGGTAGAAGAGCCCGAGTTGAGGTTAAACGGAGATATGAAGGAGGGACACGTTGCAGCCTGTCACTATTTTGAAGAACTTTATGGCGATAAGGTTGGTTGACCGTATAGTATTCCAATCAAATAATTGATTTAAGGCCCTGGAATATATAAAATGAGGGTGAGGAGGTGGGAGAAATGACTGAAGAAGAAAGCAAACTGACAGATCGGGCTCTGCGCAAACTGGTCAAGCTGGAAAGCTACATCAGTGTAATGGCCGAGGGGCAGGAAAAAGATCGGTTGACCAAGGCCTATCTTGAGCTGGTTGAAGCGCTGGGACTGCCTCCTGAATATGGAGAAAGTATTTACAGGGGAAGAGTTTAGTAAATATGGTTACTGAAAGCTGGGCCTGTTTTTACAGCACGGCTCTGGGACCATGTATGCTCACTGTAAGCTCAAAAAGCTGTTTATGCAGAGCAATATCGAGAATACTTAGACTGGCAGGGATACCAGGATGCCCTGTTTTTTTGTTGGTTGTAGAAGATGTATCGTATTTGTGCTTAAATTTAAAATAATACTTTTAAATGGCTAAATGCCAGGCTTGTGATAAAACTAATCAACAGGCCTTTTTGTTTTCTGCAGGGGATCCACCTGTAGACCTTGAATAAATCTTATATCCAAAGACCCGGGAGGTTTCAGGTAAATGTCAAAACCCAAAAACCGTATACCTGATGTGCCGGCTGAAACTGGTGCCGGGAAGAAGGTGAAGACTGAGCCGGTTCAAAAGCAGGTGAAAAAGAAAAGGCCTTATCCAGGCATCCTGGAAGAAGACATCGTGTACAGCTGTGCCGGCCCCAGGGTCGATCCAGATCACTCTTAACCGGAGTTCCGGTTGATCCGTACTTAAACGAGGTGAAGAGAATGAGAGAAAATAATAAGTTTGATAAAATATACAGGGAGGAACGCCCGCAGTCGGCAGCCTGGCATAAAAGAGCCCAGAAAGTGTTTGCTTCGAATGGCGCCACTCACTTTGCACGTATCCTCGACCCCTACCGCCCGTATATTACCCATGCCGACGGGGTCAAGAAATGGGACTTGGACGGTAATGAATACATAGATTACGTCCTTGGGCACGGGGCTCTGCTTCTGGGACACAATCACCCAGATGTGGTCGAGGCAGTGCAGGAACAGGTCGCCAAAGGTGTCCTCTACGGGGAAAATCACACCCTGGAAGTGGAATGGGCGGAACTGGTGCAGGAGATGATGCCCGGCGCTGAAAGGATGCTGTTATTCCCCTGCGGCAATGAAGCTAACATGATGGCTGTCAGGCTGGCCCGGGTTTTCACCGGAAGAACTAAAATCCTTCGCTTTGAGAAGCATTATCACGGCTGGTCGGATGAACTGGCTTCCCCCGCGGAATCAGGCGCCAACCATGATCATGTCGTGGTCATACCGCAAAATGATCCTAAAAGGCTTGAAGAGGAACTGGCCAAAGAGGAATATGCCGTTCTTTTTACAGAGGGCGGAGGGGCTTTCCTGGGTGGAAGAACACCGATAGATCCCGATTTTGTCAGGCAAATCCCCGACCTGGCCCGTAAACACGGCACCCTCTGGGTCCTCGATGAAGTGGTGACCGGCTTCAGGGTGGCCCCCGGCGGGTGGCAGTCTGTAATCGGTGTAAAGCCTGATTTGACCTCCCTGGGCAAATGTATTGGCGGAGGTTTGAGCGCCGGCGCCCTGGTAGGCAGGCCTGAATTATTTGAACCCTTGAGGCCGGGCGGTGTTCCCGGTCGGCAGGTCATGCACGGCGGGACCTGGAATGCTAACCCCCTTACCGCGGCGGCCGGAATCGCAGCCTGCAGACTTTTAAAAACGGGGGAACCCCAGCTAAAAGCGGCGGACGCTGCCGCCGCGCTGCGCCGTGAAGGAAATAAAATCCTTAAAGACCAGGGGGTAAGCGGAGCCTTTTACGGCAATTCTTCCATTGCCTATTTGTACCTGGGCCCGGTCGATTTTGATCCTGCTGACGACACCATACCACCGGTAAAGGATTTGACCAGGCTAACCGATCCAAAAATGCAGCCGGTCTACAATCGCCTTTTACTGCACCTGCTTCAGCGCGGTGTAGCCAACCTGATCGGTTCCGTCTTTATCTTTTCCACCCTGCACAAAGAAGAGGACCTCAATAAAACTCTACGGGCTTTTAATGGATCAATCAGGGCTATGAAAGAAGAAGGGTCGCTTAAAGCCGCTGATTGATAAATTTATGTTGCCAGGTCAGGGGCTTTCTGTAAAGTGGTTTTCACTCCAGTCCGAATTTCACCATGGAGTAATGTTGGGATTTTTATCCCAGATCCAGGTGCCAGCTTCCCATCATTCATTGTTCAAGGCACCCTCAATGCAAAGACTTTACCGGAAAAATAAAACATTTACAAGGAATTCTGAAAAATATGACGAAAGTTTTAGCAAAGAGGAGTGAAGCTAATGATTGATATCGGGATGTATATTAACGCCATCATATTCATTGCTATTATTTTGTTAACATTTGTCGGAGTATATTTCCTTTTTGTTAAAAATTTTTTTAAAGATTAGCGGTTAAGAATTCCTGCCCTTGCATGCTGTTTGCTGATTTTAGTTCTTCTAGATTGATTAAAGTTAACTGGTACCTGCTCAGTGTTCAACCATGTAACGGACTGGATTAACCGGGGATCCCTTGTAGTGCACTTCGTAGTGCAGGTGGGTTCCCGTGGTGCGGCCGGAAGCACCCATGTAGCCAATGGTCTGGCCTTTTCCCACCTCGTCGCCTTTGTTGATGGCAAAACCGGACAGGTGTGCATAATAGGTTTCGTAGCCGTAACCGTGATCAATTATAATCAGGTTGCCTAAACTGCCCCTGTAGCCGGAGAAGGTAACTTTTCCGCTGGCAGCCGCCCTGATGTTTGAGCCGTGTGAACCGGCGATGTCAACCCCGGTATGGAACTGGTACCCGCCGCTGTAGGGGACGTTTCTTGTGCCAAACCCGGAGGTGATGCGGCCCCTGGCCGGCCATAACGATGGTTTGGCTTCCATCTGTTCCAGCTTGGCTTCGATTTTCCCGATATAATTTTCAACCTCATCCAGGGTGTCCAGTTGCTCAGGGATAACACTTTGCATGGTGGCAATATTTTCTACAGCCCGACCGAGGACCATGTTGGAATTCGAAGAACTTTCGTATAGAGGTGTAAATCCTGTCAGGTTGGCTTGAGTTTGCCGGGGATCAAGGCCGTAAGTGTGAGGTTGAGGGACTGGACCGTTGAAATAAACTACGGAGATTGATTCATGATGCGGGTTCGTTGATCCTGATAAAAGTGGTTTTGCCCTGTTTTCCTTAATTTTGTCCTGGAGGTTTTCTATGTCTTCCAAGATTTCCACATTATCTATTTTTTCTGTTACTTTTTCAATTAACTGATCCAGTTCGTTGATCTGGTTCATTGCCTTTTCAGTTTCTATGGCCAAAGCATCTATTTCTTCCTTCTGGGCCCGATTTATTTGCCGCAGCTCTTCCACTCGATTTGCTTCGGCCGAAACCATAAGGTATGAATAGCCGAGGAAACCGAAGCCTGAGATAATAAGGACTGCAATGATTACCGCAAATTTGACAGCAGAAATCGAAAACCGCAGACTGAAAGTGGCTTCTTCAGAATGGGGGATTACCAATATTGTAAAACAGCGTTCCTGCTTCTCAGGTGTCATAGCTTTTGGCAGTTCCTTCTGGAAAAGATTTATCCACCCCGTCATGGCTTACAGCATACGTAAACAAACCTGTATCTTCCGGGCATTTGCATTAAAACCCAAAACCAGTGGCGCCGGAAGAAAAATATGAAAATGAACATCAGCTTGTTCCATATTGTACAATCTTTATGTTACAGAAACATTACAAACCGTTTGTTCTGATAATTGCAAGATCCTTTGCCCTGAGGTTTGTCCAAAAAACATGTCACGGGCGGACCGGTTTTATGGTATTTTATAATCAGGATAAAAAAACGTGGTTGACTGCCGTTTATAGATCTGATTATATAGAATCATTTATTGGAAGAAAGGACAACCGGCAAAATGGAACTCAGAGAGTGCCCGTTCTGCAGAGAAGAAATTGAAGCTGGAGCCCTCAAATGCAGGCACTGCCAGTCGCTTCTTGATGAAGAGACTATAATAGAAGCAGGCCTCGGGCAGGAAAATCAGGAGCAACCCGAAAAAGCCGGAAGACCGGCCTGGAAAATGTGGCTTACCTGGGGTCCGGTGGCGTTGATTATTATAGCGCTTGTTATTACTTTAAGCGGGGCTTCTTTGACCGGGGGAAGCAAAGATGAAACAGTAGAAAGTGCAGACGAAACTGCAACCATCGAAGAGGAAACAGAAGCAAACGGTGACAAGGACAAATCTGGCTCAGGAGGGGATACCGGCCCTGAAACAGTAACCCTGGAAAGTATCGTCAATAAATATGAGCCTAAATTTGAGGCGCTGGAAGATAAGGTGGCCGCTGAGCTGGAAACCCTGTTTAACGCTGCCTTAAAGGAATACGAACAGGGCGGGGGCCCGTTATTTCAGCTCCAGCTGGTTAACAAGTATATGCGAGAGCTCCAAAAAGTTGAAGACAGGGCAGATGCCGCTTTTTACAGCCTTTTGGAGGAAATGAATGACGAACTAATCAGTCACGATCTGCCCACCGATATCATTGCAGAAATTGAAGAGGACTATAAGCAAAAAAAACAGGCCATGAAAAGGGAGCTGTCAAGCTACCTGGCAGACTGGGGTAACTGGTAAGCGGCTAAGAAGGGATAACTGTGGCAAAATCTGGTGAAAAAACTGTAAAAGAATATCTGGAAAACAGGGGCTTAAAGGCCGTAAAAATGCCTGAAGGCGATATCAAGACAGTCGATTTTGAAATTTATTATCAAAACAGGCTGGTTTGCTACCTTGAAGAGAAAACGATCGAACTGACCCCCCTGGCCTGGAAGGATGTAGACCCCTTCTATAATGCGATTGCGAAGCATATCTATGAAGCTGTAAAACAGTTTAAAAGCGTCAATCCCGCCCGCACTGTGCCCAATGTTTTATCCCTGACCAACATGGATCCGGCAAGGAACGTAAATGATTTATTTACCACTTTAACCGGATATATCATAACACCCCGGGGCAAAATGCGCCGCATCCCCAATATGAAGCGATTGGAAGACGACCTGCCGCTAATCGATTTATATCTTTGGTTTGACAAGGATCAACTTACCGGACATATTTACGATCAAGAAGCACCAAATATCCATGACAGCCTGATTGAAATGCTCGGACTTGAACAGGATCTCTGAATTATGGATTGCTAAATTAAGATTGAAACAGGTAATTGGTTGGATTAGTATTCATAAAATGGCTCTAGCTTTGTATAATAGCAATGTAATTTAAATATCAGGAGGAGCAAAGTCATGAAAAAAGAAACTGTATTCATTAACGAAGCCCCTAAAGTTTTAACAAAGTATTCTCATGCTGTTTTGGCGGGGCCATTCGTTTTTACATCCGGTCAAACTGCTATGCTGCCTGGAACGGCTGAAATTGCCCCCGGGAGTGAAGGAAACATAGCTAGCCAGACGAAACAAACTCTGGAAAATTTGAAAGCAGTTCTCAAGGCATCAGGCTGTTCTTTTGAAGACGTGATGTTTGTTAAAATTTACATCACTGATATGAATTACTACAAGGATATGAACAAGGTATATGAAGAGTATTTTCCTGAGCCGGCCAGTGAGTGCCCGGCTAGAACTTGTGTGGCCGTACATCAGCTGGCCCGGCCGGATTTGTTAGTAGAAATTGAAATGATAGCGGTTAAGCAAAGCTCTTGAAGGGTAAAGCTATTTTTCATATTTTGGAGAAGTGATGATTAAGGTCAAAGCATCGATTCTCTCAATTGCCCTGCTGATAATTATGGCCGGCGCCGCCGCATCACCGGTGCTGGCAGATATTGATATGCACTTTGCAGAAGCCAATCCTCAGCTTGTCAGAATGGTTATAACTCTCCCTGCCTTGATGATTGTTCCTTTTTCTTTTCTAACAGGAATCCTGGCTAAAAAGTACAGCAAAAAATATCTTGCTTTAATGGGGTTAACTGGATACCTAATCGGTGGACTGGGAGGTGGGCTGGCAGGTAGTATAATAATAATTTTACTTTTCCGCGCCCTGTTGGGCGCCAGCGTTGGCGTTCTTTCGCCGCTGGCTAATGGTTTAATTGCGGATTATTTCTTTGATGCGGAAAGAACGAAAATGATGGGTTATTCAGCAGCGGCCAATAACCTTGGGGGCGGTCTGGCCACAATTACAGCCGGTTTGCTGGCCACGTATCACTGGCGGTATGCTTTTTCAATTTACGGCATCGCATTCATTTCTATACTGCTGGTTCTCTTTTTCCTACCTAAAGAGTCCGGCCGGGAAGAATCAATACAGGTCGATTATGAGAAAGCATTTACCTCTAAATCAAACAGAGGTTTATTAAAATGGGCCCTTTTTACTTTTTTAATGATCATTATATTTTTTAGTATTCCGACCCACCTGGACTTTTTTATATTTGCCAAAGAATTGGGAACATCGGCAACCACCGGCTGGCTGATGGGTTTGTTAACAGCAACCTCCTTTGCAACAGGAATAGTTTTTCAACGGGTGGCCGCTATCTTAAGAGATAAAACCGCTCTTGCTGCTTTTCTTTTATTTCTTATGGGTTTTGCAATTCTTAGTTTTTCCTTGAACCTGGTATTCATTGGGGCCGCTATCTTTTTTACCGGTTTGTCGATGGGCATTTTGATTCCATTAATTATGGACTCAGTTACAAAAGAAGTCCGGGCAAATGACACCATATTCGCACTTGCCGTTATTAATCTTTTCCTGTACCTGGGGCAGTTTATTTCCCCCCTGATACCCGGAGCAATAGAAACTTTACTAGGTATTACTTTAATAAGGTTTCCATTCTATGTGTCAGCCCTGATCACGCTCTTCAGCATTATTGCTATGCTTTTTTCTAAGAGAATGAATTTTGCTCCTTCGTCTTATCTTTATGAGAAAGATCAATAACTTAGTGTTACCGGTAGGGCAGCTGTCGATGATTGTCTCAACTAATTGCCAGAAAAGGAGTTGGCTTGTTATGAGTGAGCAGTATGTTTGTACTGTATGCGGTTTTAATATGGTTGGCCACTATCCTTCCCATTGTCCTTTTTGCGGTGCTCCGAGGGATAAGTATATAACTGCTGAAGAGTGTTCAAGACTTTATTCTGTCGAAGGAAGAAAAATTACATCCAGGGTAACTCAGCTGCTTTCCGTTCCCCGCCTCGGTTACGAGCATGCAGCATACCGGCTGGAAGCAGATAACAAAATATTTTGGATTGATTGTCCTTCATGCTTCGACCAATCGCTGGAACCTGTAGATACAATTGCTTTTACGCATCATCATTTTTTAGGGGCATCAAATCTTTACCGGTCACATTTCAACGCAGGTGTACAGATAAACGAATCTGATAGCAATAATAAGCTAGCCAGCCGGTTTACTTTTGACCGCACTTTGACCGGAAATTTTTCTGATTCAGGCCTGGAAGCTTTTCATATTAACGGCCATACGCAGGGTTTTACTGTTTATGTGTTCGATGGTGCTCTTTTTATATGTGATTATGTATTTGTTAAACCTGGTGATATGAAGTTCAATCCCTATGGCCCTCAGCTGCAGACCAGAAAAAATGCCGCGCGAATTACAGAAATAGCACAGCAAAAAGAAATTAAAGTTGTTTGTGGCTATAACTATGTGGAGGAGTATCCGACCTGGCAAAGAAAATTTGCCAGGCTCATTGAAAATTAACTTTTTAACTGCTGTGATTAAATAAATTTTGTAGAGCTAATATTGAAGAGGGGTAGGTATGTATAAAAGCCGCGGTTCTGCCTATTTGCAATATAGCCGGCGGTTTATTGGACAATAGGAGGCAGGTCTTGAATTATCATTTTTTTCTGTATAGTGCCGGGAAAGGGAAGGTATATGATTATTTAAGGGCTGGTCACAGTAACTGCAACAATCTATAACTTAAATATCATTTATGGTAAACTACACTTACAAAGGAGGAATACTTAACATGGAAATGAAAAAGGAACCCTGGTATAAACGGATATCGCCCTGACTGCTTATGTATATACTGCTGGCAGTAGTATTCGGTGGGTATAGTTTGATCAGGTATTTGGCTCAGTAATTGAAAGGATGGTTATTGTGAATAAGTTTGTTATTTTTGTTTTCAATGGAAATCCGATGTGCTTTATGCATGCGCTATTAAATGCCCTTGATATGGATAGTAAAGGAATGGAAGCTAAAATAATTATAGAGGGTGAAGCTGTTAAACTGGTTGAGGAAATGGAAACCGGGGGCAATTCTTTATATAAAAAAGCGAAAGACAAAGGAATTATTGATGGTATCTGCAAAGCCTGTTCTGCGAAAATGGGCGTGCTCGAGTATAACGAAACAGTTGGCCTCCCTATTAAAGATGATATGGATGGACACCCATCTATGGCATTATATATAAATCAAGAGTACCAACTCATTACCTTATAGCGACAAATAAGTGTCGATAAGGAGGATAAACATGGAAAAGAGCAAAACTTCCACCGATATCTATATTTCTTTTGCAGAGAACATTAATGAAAAGACAATGCAAGCCCTTTTAAATGTTATAGGGCAGTATTTAGGAAAAGGAGTAGAAAACATTCATCTGCTGCTCAGCACGACAGGTGGCTCTGTAATGGCTGGAGTAGATATATATTACAAATTAAGAGCATTACCAATTACCTTCTTTACTTACAATACCGGTAGTATTAACTCTGTTGGCAACTTGCTATATCTAGCGGGTGATTACCGTTATGCTGTGCCTCATTGTAGCTTCATGTTTCACGGGGTAGGGATAAACGTAGGACAGAATCAAAGGATAGAGGAAAAGAATTTAAGAGAGCATTTAAACTCCATTCGAAGAGATCAGGAAAGAGTGGCAAAAATAATTGAAGAAAGATGCAACAATGTTGATCTGGAGGAAGCACGTGATCTTTTTCTTGAGGCTGCTTTTAAAACGGCTGATGAGGCAGAAAATATGGGGTTGGTCCATGAAATTTGTGAATTCAGTATACCTAAAGGGGTTCCGTTTATTTCACTGGTGTTTAAGAGTTAGGAGAGGGTTGAAATGTTAACAAAAATGTTGGTTGCGGCTATGGTAATTATAGCAATTTTAAATTTCGTAGCTTTTTTTGAAACTGGAAGCACAACTGGTCTGATTATAGCGATCGGCTTGCTGGTATTGTCAGCGTTATTCACATTAAAACTTCGCCGCCAGTAAATCTTGGTCAATCACCATTGAATTAGCAATTTCAGATTAAACTAGGGCAAATTGCAATGAAAATATTGCCCTTAAGTAGCAAACATGAAGGTGTTTATAGGAGCATAGTTATAAAATTCGCTGGAAATGCGAATAACAGGATTTATTCCTCCAGCGTAGAATTATAACTTAGATTGTCCACATTGCAAGTTGACACGTTAAGACGAGGAGGTCATTAAATGCGATTTGTGCGTTATATCAATACGATTGAAACGCACACCGAAGGAGAACCGACGCGAATAATAACCGGCGGGTTGCCTGCCATTTCCGGCAATACAATGCGCGAGAAAAGGCTCTATATGAAAAGAAACCTTGATAATGTTCGCACCGCCGTTATGAATGAACCACGCGGTCACCACAACATGTTTGGAGCAATCCTGACGGAATATGTAAGCGAAGATGCCGATTTAGGCTTAATCTTTATGGATGGCGACGGTTACCTGAACTTTTGCGGCCACAGTTCCATCGGAGCCCTTACTGTTGCCATAGAAACAGGGGTAATTTCCCCGGTAAAACCTTTCACTAAAATCACCATCGACACACCCATCGGACAGATCAAGGCAGCGGCAAAAATTAATGATGAAGACGAAATCGAGTATGTCTCCGTAACCGGGCTTCCTGCATTTGTTTTTGCCAGGAATGTGAAAATCGTAACGGAAAATTATGGCGAGGTAAATCTTGATGTTGCCTTCGGGGGAAGCTTTGTCGCATTAGTGAACGTAGAAAACCTTGATTTGAATTTGGCAGGGCAAAACGCTGAAGAAATCATCGCCCTGGGTATGGAAATCAAGGATAAGGCAAACAAAGCTGTGGAGGTATTCCACCCCATATACGGAAAAACCGGTAAGATTGAAATTACCGAGCTATACCGGAGAATTAGCCCCGACAGCCATCATTATTTAAACGTTGGTATCTTCGGCCATAAACAGCTGGATCGCTGCCCCTGCGGCACCGGTATTTGCGCCATGATGGCCAACTTTTACGATGCCGGAACTCTGGACATTAAAGAAGATTTTGTCCTGAAGAGCGTTATCGGCACCAGATTTACAGGCAGAATTTTAGACAAAACTATAATCGGCAACACAAAAGGTATAATGCCTCAGCTCAAAGGCAACGCCTTTATAACCGGCTTTAACCAGATCGTCATTGATCCCGACGATCCTGTCAAATACGGTTTCAGGTTGGGCTAAATGTGAAGAATTGTTTAAAGGAGGCCAAAATGAAATTTTCCAGGTATATCATGGCCGTTGACTCTCACACCATGGGCGAGCCGACCAGGATCATTGTTGGCGGTTTGCCGAATATTCCCGGGCATACGATGGCTGATAAAAAAGCACATCTTGAAACAAGATTGGATCACCTGCGTACGGCAATAATGCTGGAGCCAAGAGGGCACCTGAACATGTTTGGTTCGGTGTTAACCCAGGCTGTCGAGGAAAATTCCTCTTTCGGAATTATATTTATGGATGGCGGGGGCTACCTGAACATGTGCGGTCACGGCAGCATCGGAGCGGTTACTGTAGCCATCGAGACG
Source organism: Syntrophomonadaceae bacterium (assembly GCA_007121075.1). GTDB lineage: Bacteria > Bacillota > Dethiobacteria > DTU022 > DTU022 > B1SED10-74M. Next base: position 3,428 of record SKMK01000061.1, on the reverse strand, counting down.
GGGATCGTTGAACCTGTTGAACCGGAGACGGTAGTTATCTTTGATTCCCCTGCCGGGACAATTGAAGCCAGGGCTCTGGTGGAAAATAAAAAGGTAAAATCGGTCTCCATTACCAACGTTCCCTCCTTCCTGTATAAAAGGGATTTAAAAATCGAGGTGCCTGAGCTTGGCGAAATTACTTTTGATATCGCTTTCGGAGGCAGTTTTTTTGCTATCATGCCGGCAGCCCAGATAGGCTTAAGCGTTGAAGCAAAAAATGTTAACAAGTTAATCAAAGCCGGCATGAAAATCCGCAAAGCCGTTAATGAGCAGGTTGAAGTTCAGCACCCTGAGTTAGAGCATATCAAAACTGTTGACCTCGTTGAATTCTACCAGCAGCCAAAAGATGAAGGAGAAGATTATAAGAACGTGGTTATCTTCGGCGAAGGGCAGGCCGATCGCTCACCCTGTGGAACAGGCACAAGTGCGAAAATGGCTACTCTTTATGCCAGGGGTCAGCTGGCTTTAGAAACTGAATTTGTCTATGCCAGCATTGTGGACACCAAATTTATAGGCAAGCTCCTCCGTGAGGCCGGTAGGGTAGGCGAATTCAACGCAGTAGTCCCAGAAATAACGGGCAGTGCGCATATTACATCGTTTAACCAGTTTGTTATTGACGATCGCGATCCATTAAGACACGGCTTTATCCTTAATTAATAGTGCCCAGGGTTTGCCGGTTGGTACTTTTAAGTTATGACTAAAAGCCTCCCTCCTCCAAAATAACTCGACGGATCGGGCTCCTGTCCAAAACCATTCAGGTATCAGGTCAATATTATGAGGAGAAAAGCTGGCATTAACTTATTACTACCAGTGCCGCCTGCAGGGCACCCTTTCCCCGTTATCATATTTTCCTTCTATTTAACTCAACAACCTGGAAAATTATAACGCAGGGCGACAATTACTCGATCAGAAAGGGTTCTATTTGCTGTCATAACCACATCATAAGCTAAATTATCCGCATAATAAAAATACTGAACTCTGCTTCATTAGCAGTTCAATGTCTCACTATCATATCTAGCTGTGCTATTTACTCAGTGTGTTACAATCATTACATTTGTACTGACTTTTTGAACGACGGCATTACAAACGCTGCCCAAAAAAAGCTTCTTGAAACCACCGGTCTTCCTGGTGCCCAGTATCAGCAGGTCAAAATTTCCTTCAGAGGCTTCTTTAATGATCTCTGAACCTGGGTTTCCTCTTTTTAAAATGATAGTGGGTTTTAGATTTTTTTCTTCAAAAACTTTCACCGCTTCATTCATTATTGTTTTTACTCTTTCAGCTATTTTCACTTCTTCAGCTCGCATAAGAGTTTTGTCATAATCAAACACTGAAATTCCCACTGTTTCGCAAACATTAATTATGTGGATCTCGACATGTTTCAAGCTGGCAGCTATTTTAGCTGCTCCTTTTACAGCCCTTTGGCTATGATCCGAGCCATCTGTACAAACCAGTATTTTCATATCTATTCCCATCCTCTATAGTTATGAAGTCGGGAATAAAGCTTTGGGAGTTAATCAATATAATTTATAGCACGGTAATTTGCAAGAAGTAAATTTTTTTACTAAATTGTCTTATCATAGGGCAATAGATAAAGTACAGTAATCGATCCTAAAAATAGAAGCCAATAAATATAATTAACTTTTTACTTGACTATGACCACAGTACAATTTTTTGCTTCCTGCACTACAGCATTACTGACACTGCCAAGGAATAATTTTTTCAAACCGCTCAGCCCTCTGCTGCCGATTACAATTACATCAAATCCTTCTTCGGAAGCCACACTCATTATTTTAGTAGAGGGGTGCCCTTTTTGTAAAATTTCGCGTGCTTTAATATGCCTTTGTTCAAATACTTTTAAGGCTTCTTGCAAGATCATTTCTCTTTTTTCTGCATCTTCTTTAATCCGCATTTCTATACTTTTGCTGTTGAGAATTGCTACGGAACGAGTTTTGCCATTCCTTCCATAAGCAGTGAGGTCTAAATTGCCTTCATCAACGTGAATAATGGCTACTTCATTGATATTAATTCCCTCTGCAAGCATTGCAGCTTTCTCCAGCGCCCTTTGACTATGCTCGGAGCCGTCTGTGCAAACTAAGATTTTCATTGATATCGCTCCCTCTTTTTTAATAGTCAATATCTTCTCAAATTATTATATCATTAAAAGGTTTAAGTTGCTTTAATGCTGTAGTAGACAGATGGTTAAATAAATTATGAACTATACCAATTTTCAGCAGGATTTTTTGAAAAGAAGAAGAAACATTATTCATAAGGGATAATAAATTCAAAGGAGATCTTATAACAATCAATAAAGCTGAATTGGTAGAACAGGTTGCAGGTCATGTCTTCTTATGCACATATTAAATCTGGGGGGACATAATTTTAGTACGGACAAAAAAAGGAGGAATTTAAAATGGGTCTTTACCTGATGTTTGGCAAGTACAGCCCTGATTCAATTCAAGATATCAGTTCCGAAAGAACTGATAAAGCCCATGAATTAATTAAAAACAATAGAGGCACTGTTAAAGCCGGTTATGCTTTACTCGGCAGATCTGATTTGCTTTTTATCGTAGAATTTCCGGATGCTGCAAATGCAGTCAAAACATCGGTTGATATGGGTAAAATGTTCGGTATCAGTTTTGCCACGACTCCTGCAATCACCATTGAAGAATTTGATAAATTGGTTTAATAAGGCTGGATTTTTTCAGGTGCTGGCTTAAGTTTTTAGCTGCTCCTTACTGCAAAGAGGGGCAGGACTTTTAATACAGCTATTGTGTATTCATAATAATACTTTGTTTACATTGTTAGCAAAGACCGGTACGTGTTTGCCATGTTTATGAACTAAAGTCAGTTTATCGTTTGGTTGCTCAGTTAGATCTAATAGCATTTTTATAGGCTGTTTTTAGCTTCAGCTATTAACCGACCCTGATCTCCTTCATTCCTTGCATTCATAAAAATGCCTCATAACTAGCAGCTTTTTAAACTGTAGGTTTGAATTTTAATGGATTGATTAAGTGTAAACCTTATAGGGATAGTAAAAAAACAATAAAAGAATTTTTTAATTCAAGATAGACGAAAGGAGGTTAAGCAAAAATGAGAGATGTAAAGGTTACCTACTATGGGCATTCCATGTTCCTTGTAGAAGACCCAAGAATTAAACTGGCCACAGACCCTTTTGGCGAAAATGTCGGCTATCCTATGCCGGAGCTGGAAGCCAAATTGGTGCTGGTAAGTCATGACCACTTTGACCACAATAACGCTGCTATGATAAAAGGCGTTAGCCATATAATCAAAGAAATTGAACCTTTTCCTTTTCTCATGGGCTCGGTAAGAATTGAGTCCTGCAGTTCCTATCATGATGACTGTCAGGGTAAGGAAAGAGGAGAAAACAT
>SKMK01000050.1 GCA_007121075.1 Syntrophomonadaceae bacterium | reverse complement strand
TGCTTCCGGCAAGCTCCACGTTAAGAGCTATAGAGTGGCTGTTCATAACCGGGACCCTGACCGTGGTAACCGTAACCGCCAGGCCGGGGAGTCCCATGATCTTTCTGCTTTCGTTGACCATTTTAATTTCTTCCTTACAGTAGCCATCTTCGACAAAAACATCAAGCTGGGGCACCATGTTGAAGGCAATCTGGTAATTACGTTCGGCCCCTTTCCGGGGGATATATTCAGCCTTTATTTCTTCGCCGTCAAGAAACGCCCGGCTCTGGTCTTTTAGCTCTTCCACCGCTTCCCTACCGGCTCCCGATACGGCCTGGTAAGTGGCGGCAACAATTCGTTTTAACGGAACTTCGTTTTGGAGGGGTTGCAATACAACCACCATCTGGATTGTCGAACAGTTCGGGTTGGCGATGATCCCTTTATGCTTTTTAGCAGCTTCAGGGTTTACTTCGGGCACAACCAGGGGCACGTCCCCATCCATCCGGAAGGCATTGCTGTTGTCTATGACTACCGCTCCCCTTTTGGCCGCCTCCTGGCCATATTCTTTGCTGATCGTTTCTCCGGCGCTGAAAAAGGCATAATCGATACCATCAAAAGCGCCGGGCGTTATTTCTTCCACCCGGTACTCCTTGCCGCCCACCATGACGGACTGGCCGGCCGACCTGGATGAAGCCAGCAGTTTCAAGCCGCTGTAGGGGAATTTACGCTCGGCCAGGATTTCGACCATTTTCTGGCCCACCATCCCGGTTGCCCCGGCTACCGCTACGTTTACTTTTTTTACCATAATGCACCTCCCGTTTATCTCCTGCTGTCTTGTTTACAGCTTAAATATTCCTATTATTCAGGAGTTTCACAATCCACTCCTGCTTCCCAGTCCTCAATCACCCCGGTAATAACAGGCTTGTATTTGGGATTATCTTTAACCCTTTTATCCCAGCTGCGGATAAAGAAAAAAATCACAGCCATCACGGCAAGCCCGGCCCCGACCGCGTTAAGCTCCTGGTTGCCGGCAAGGCCCAAATAGTCCGAAAGGGCCAGCCAGGAAAAAATTCCCGCTATCAGGCCGCCCAGGGGGACCATGTAAAGCATGAACGAAACAAAGAGCATTCGCCGATCCTCTGTTTCAAGCAGCACCCGCTGTCCTTTTTCGGCCCGAATCGGGTTCAGGACTTCGATCTCGGCGTCACTTTTACCGGCACCGCTTAATATTCCGCAGCGGCCGCACTTTTCGCAGGCCTGGTGCCTCTGCAAGGCCACCGTGGCAGTTTCATCCTTAGTCTCGGTAATAAGTCCGTACTGTTCCATAGCTGTTCACTCCCGGGAAAATATAACCTCCGCCCCGGCCATTTAATATCCAGGCACGGTTTATTTATAAATCTTAGCACAACCGGTCACCGGTAACAAGGGAATCGGGCGAAACGGTTATTATTTAACAAAAAGGGCACCGGTCCCGACGGGGTGGTGCCCTATAACATTTACTGTATATTGATTGTGGGGCTGGATGCATTTTAAAAACACAACAGGCCCCTGAGTTGGTTGTGATCAAGCTGCCGCACTTGCTCAGGCTAGGCGAAGGCTTCCGGTATTTCTTTCAGGGTAGCATAGTTAAATACCGGTCCATCCTTGCAAACATACATGTTCCCGGCATTGCAGCGCCCGCACTTTCCAATCCCGCATTTCATCCTGTTTTCCAGGGTGGTATAGATCTGGTCATCTTCAAAACCCAGCTTTTTAAGGTTTTCCAGGACGAAACGGATCATAATCGGCGGACCGCAGGTAACGGCAATGGCGTTCTCCGGTGACGGATTCACGTCCAGCAGGATCTGGGGAACAAAACCTACGTTGTGGCCCCACTGCTCTTCTTCGATATCGATGGTCAGGTGACAGGAAAGTTCCTCGTCCCGGGCCATTTCTTCGAATTCATTCTTGAAGCAGAGGTCACCGGAAGTCCTGGCGCCGTAGATCATAGTCAGGCCGCCGTACTTTTCATAGTTGGCCTTGACATATTCCACAACCGGGCGCATCGGGGCCTGCCCGATCCCGCCGCCGATGGTCAGGACATGTTTGCCTTCCCATTTTTCCAGGGGAAAGCTGTTTCCATACGGGCCCCGGACAGTCATCTTGTCGCCTGCCTCCAGCTGGTGCAAAGCCTGGGTTACCTTGCCCATTTTCATAACCGAAAAGCGCAGAAATTCACCCTCGGTGGGAGAGCAGGAAATGGAGATCATACTTTCACCTACGCCCAGCACGCCAATCATAGCGCACTGACCCGGGCGGTGGCTCCAGTTTTTGCGCACCTCTTCATCGTCAAAGACGACTTTAAAAGTCTTTATCGCCCGTTCTCCGCCGGTTTCAAACCAGGTATCCTCTACTGTCGCAAAGTAAGGGATGTAGGGGTTCTCGTTGGTTTTCATATTGCCTCCTTCACCTGCCTCAAAATTTCCACAATGTCGATATTAACCGGGCAGAGGTTAATACAGCGACCGCACCCGACGCAGGCTATAACATCGAACTTATCGACAAAGTAACTGTATTTATGGTTGATCCGGTTCCTGGTCCGTTCCCGGCGCGTAGGCCTTGGATTATGGCCCGAGGTATGCAGGGTATATTCACCAAACATGCATGAGTCCCACATTCTGCAACGCCTGGCGTCAAACCCTTCTACTTCATCCTGGATATCAAAACAGTGGCAGGTGGGGCACAGGTAAGTGCAGGTCCCACAACCCAGGCAGGAAGCCGATACACTCTGCCACAGTGGGTCATCCCACAGGCCGGGCAGGCTTTCAGGGACACCTTCGTGGTCCACGCTGCGCTTGATTTTCCCGGCAGATTCTTCTATTTTTTTATCTTTTTCCTTGACCTTATCGTCCCCGGCTTCTTCGAGCAGATCACCCGCTTCTTTGAGCAGGGCTTCTCCTTTTTCGGTCACTGCCTCAAGAAAGTAGTGTTCACCCAAATCGGTCATCAGGAGATCCAGTCCTTCAGTGGAAGCCGGCCCTCCACCGACGGAGGTGCAAAAACAATTTAAACCAGGTTCAGAACAGGCCAGGCCGACCAGGGTAACCAGTTCCCGACGTTTGAAATAGTAAGGATCGTCTTCTTCCCAACCGAACAGGTTGTCCACGATGGCCATGGAGCGCGCGTCGCAGGGACGCACACCGAGCAGGACTGTTTCTTCTTCCGGCTCCGGCACCTCAACCTCTTCTCCTCCCAACTGAAAGCGGAACATGGTCTCGGTTTGGGGAAATACCGCCTGTTTGGGAGGCACCCGGGTGTTGCCGTATTCAAGGGCGGGCGCTTCCCCTTCGGTTACCGGGGCAAAGCGCATTTCTTCCCCTTTTCCCTGCGGAGCCCAGAGTTTTTTACCGGTCAACTTTCCAACAAAATCCGGCCATTTTTCTTTATTCAACAGCATCGCTGACATATCACCCACCTCTAGAGTATGAAGTCTTCGGGATCATCAGGTTTGTAGCTGGCCTGGAATGGCTCGCCTTCCGGCTCCAAGCCGGGCTCAAAACCGTACTTGTCCCGAATTTCCCGGGCCAATTTGCGGTTAAGCTTGCCCAGGGGAATATTTGCCGGGCAAACCCGTTCACACTCACCGCACTCTATACAGCGTCCGGCCAGGTGAAAAGCCCGGGCAATATTGAAAGCTGTATTCTCGGAAAAGTTGACCGAGCGGTTAACCCAGGTCGGGTTCAGGCGATCGAGTATGCAATCCTGGCAATAGCAAAGCGGGCAGACATTGCGGCAGCTGTAGCAGCGAATACAGTTGGAAAACTGCTCCTGCCAGTATGCCCAGCGTCCATCCACCTCTTTTTCTTCAATTTCGGTTACGCCTTCATCTTCTGCCGGCTCCCAGGTTTCAACCGGGTCATCAAGCATGATATCGCTGACCACCGGATTGGGATAACGGCATAACCGGCACTTTTCAGCCAGCAGCTCGTCCCTGGGGACAGCCGTTTCTTCGCCATCCCGGACAATAACAAACCCGTCGTCGCTCCATTTTAGCTCCGCCGGTTCTTCTGTTTCAGGGTACTTTTCTGCCAGCAGATCCGGATCAACCATCCCCGGGCAGGGACAGCCGATGACAATTACTTCGTCGCGGTGAATCCCCTTTTCAGCCAGAAGCTGGGCCACGGCCCGGCTGTCGCAGCCCTTGACCATCAGGGCAACCTTGCGATCGTCGGGTTCCTGGCCGCGCGGCAGCGGCAATTTTTCCACCAGGGTCAGGTAAGTGGCCAGGTTAGCGGTGCAGAGGGGCGAAAAGATTAACTCTGCAGCGGCTTCGACATCTTCCACAAAGGCTGGCGCGATCCGGTAACCGTAACTTCCTTTTTTCCAGCCGATCAGGTATTTTACATCATCACGACCCGCTACTTCGGCAGCGGTTTCGCGTAATTTATCTAAATCCATCGTTTAAAAACCCCTCCTACCAGTCAATCTGCCGGCGCCTGAAGCCTTCAAACGGCCCGGCTTCACGAGCATCTTCGACAGTTTTTTCCACTACTTCTTTCCACTTGTGACCTTCGGAAGCAGATACCCAGCTCATGTGGAAACGCCTGGGGTCGACCCCGGCAAATTCCAGCAGATCTTTCAGCATGCCCAGGCGGCGCCGGGCAAAGTAGTTGCCTTCCATGTAGTGACAGTCACCGGGATGGCAACCGGAAACCAGGACCCCGTCTGCTCCCTGCTGAAGGGCGTTAACCACATAGAGGGGGTTAACCCGGCCGGTGCACATGACCCGGATGATCTGTACGTTTGAAGGGTACTGCACCCTGCTGGTTCCAGCCAGGTCCGCCCCGGCATAGGAACACCAGTTACAGAGGAAAGCTACAATGTTAGGTTCATAATTGGCACTCATTTCATGGCCCCCAATGCCGCTATCTGCGGTAGTATCTGGCGATCGCGGAAAGATTTCGGCTGTATTGAATCAGATAAACAGGCCGGCGAACAGGAACCGCAGCCCTTGCACAGGGCTTCGTTAACTTTGGCCACTTCAATTTCGTGGCCAAAGCGGTTGACGGTAACCATCTCGATGGCCGAATAGGGGCAGATTTCAACACAGAAGCCGCAGCCCCTGCAGGTGGCCTCATTGACTTCGGCTACCTGGGCATCGATGGTAACTGAACCCCTGGCCAGCGGGATCATAGCCGACGAAGCGGCTCCCTTGGCCTGGGCCACAGTGTCCGGGATATCCTTCGGCCCCTGGCAGCACCCGGCCAGGAAAACACCTTCTGTGGCGGTATCTACCGGGCGCAGCTTGGGATGGGCTTCCAGGAAGAAGCGGTCTCCCGACTGGGAGAGCCGGAGCAGATCCATTACCTGGCGCATTTCCGCCCGCGGTTCAAGCCCCACCCCCAGGACTACCAGATCGACTTCGTCTTCAAGAGGTGTGGAGGTAAGCGTATCTTCCGCTTTTACCACCAGTTTGTTACCGCGCTTAAAGATCTCAGATGGGTTGCCCCTGATGTAACGGACATTTTCCCGGCGGACCCGATCGTAGAATTCTTCGTATCCCTTGCCAAAAGCCCGCACGTCCATGTAGTAGATCCTGATATTGGCATCAGGCAGTTTTTCCCTGATCAAATGAGCCTGCTTGGCCGTGTACATGCAGCAGACACGGGAGCAGTATTCATTGCCCACACTTTCATCGCGTGAGCCGACGCACTTAATAAAGGCGACTTCCTTTGGCTCAATTTCCTCTTTCCCGTTGTTGATCAGGACCTTGCCGCCGGTAGGGCCGGAAGCGGAAACAAGTCGTTCCATTTCCATCCCGGTGATCACGTTGGGGTAATCGTCATAGCCGTACTCCGGTTTGCGCGAGGGATCGAAGGGATCAAAACCGGTGGCTACAATTATAGCCCCTACCTTGAATTCAACGTATTCATCTTCCTGTTCGAAGTTGATTGCATCGGCCCCGCATACTTCCTGGCATTTGGGTTCCTTGCCGCACTTGCCTCGAGTCAGGTAAAGACACTGTTCGGGGTCGATGGTATACTTGGCCGGGACTGCCTGGGGGAAGGGAAGGTAAATTGCGGAGCGCTTACCCATGCCTTCGTCAAATTCACTGGGGAACCGGTCGGCCACCCGGCACTCCTTTGCACAATCGCCACATCCGGTGCACTTTTCGAAATCGACATAACGGGCCTTCTTGCGGACCCTGACATCAAAGTTGCCGATAAATCCGTTAATTTCCTCCACCTCGGAGTATGTGAGCAGCTCAATATTGGGATGGCTGGCACAGTCGACCATTTTCGGCGTTAAGATACAGGCCGAACAGTCGAGGGTGGGGAAAGTTTTGTCCAGCTGGGCCATTCGCCCGCCCACGGACGGTGTCTTTTCTACCAGGTAGGTTTTAAAGCCGGCATCGGCAATATCAAGCGCAGCCTGGATACCGGCAATGCCGGCCCCGATTATTAAAGCGGCCGGCTCTGCATCAACCTCGGTTGATTCAAGCGCTTCAAGCAGCCTGACCTTGGCCACTGAAGCTGTTACCAGCTTCTTGGCCTTGGCCGTGGCTTCTTCCATATCCTGGTGAACCCAGGAACACTGTTCCCGGATATTGGCCATTTCAAGGAAATAGGGGTTAAGACCCGCTTCCTGGATCGCTTTCCTGAAAGTCGTTTCATGCATGCGCGGCGAACAGGAAGCAACTATAATCCTGTTCAACCCATGCTCCTTGATATCTTCCTTGATCAGGGCCTGTCCGGGATCGGAACACATATATGAATAGGTGCGCGCCACTTCTACATTGGGTAGTTTGAGCGCATATTCTTCAACCGTCTCTACATCTACCGTCGAAGCGATGTTAATACCGCAGTGGCAGACATAGACACCTATTTTCGGCTTTTCAATCATCTGGTTTTCATCCTCCCGCATAAATTAGCCCTTGCAAACATTAGCCTTTAAGCTCTTTCAGTTTTTCAGTCAACGCGGGCACGACCTTGAATATATCATCAACAATGGCATAATCAGCCACGGTAAAGATCGGAGCCTCGGGATCCTTGTTAACAGCCACGATAGTCTTGGCCCCTTTCATACCGGCTAAATGCTGAAATGCGCCGGAGATGCCCAGGGCCAGGTACAGTTTCGGCTTGACCGTCTTGCCGGAAGTTCCGACCTGCCGATCATGGGGAATCCAGCCTGCGTCAGTAGCCGCCCTCGAACCGGAAATATCGGCCTTAATGGCTTTGGCCAGATCTTCGATCACAGGCAGGTTCTTATCTTCCTTGAGGCCGCGGCCAACCGAGACCAGGACCTCGGACTGGGTAATATCGACATCTCCGACCTCGGCTTCAATGTATTCTACGAACTTGCGATAGGGTACATCTTCCTTGAGGGGAGAGTCCATCTTTTCAACTTCGCCCGCGGATGCCGGTTCGGGCGCTTCGACCGCACCTTCCCGAATTGTCACCAGGAAAGTATCGGCCGGTTTAAAAGCCACTGTAGCGTTGACTTTGCCCGTATACACGGTACGAGTGGCTTTCAAGGCTCCGTCTTCATAGTTCAGGTCGATCGCTTCCGCTATATAAGGCAGCTTCTTTTCCACGGCCAGGGCCGGCATAAAATCAACACCCTGGGCGGTCTGGCCGGTCATAAATACGGCCGGTTTCATATCATCAAGCAGTGCGGACAAGGCTTTCTGGTATTTCTCAGCATTGAAGTCTTCAAAGAGAGGATCGTCGACAACAATAACTTTATGTCCGTATTCACTCATTTTTTTGGCCATGTCGTCCATACCGCTGCCGAGTAAAAGCACTTTTACTTCACCGCCCATGGCTTCGGCAACCCTGGGGGCAATAGCCATCATTTCAAAGGATATATCTCTTAAAGCTCCCTGCCGGTGTTCAGCCAGTACTAAAACATCACTCATTATACTAAGCCTCCTTTAACCAGAATGGACGCCAGTTTTTTAGCTTTTTCATCGGGTTCGCCCTCGATAAATTCGGCAGCCGATTCAATTTCAGGAATGTAAAGGTTTTCTAAAACCACCTGGGAAGCATCGCTGTCTACTTCCGCCGGGTCGATACCCAAATCGTCCAGGCTGACAACATTTAATTCTTTCTTCTGGGCCTGCCGGATCCCGCGGATCGGAGCGTAACGGGGCTCGTTAATCCCGGTCTGGATGGTCAGGACGGCGGGGAGTTCCAGTTCCAACACTTCCATCATCCCACCTTCAAGCTCGCGGTGGGCCCTGACCTTGCCGTCCAGCACTTCCACTTTCTTGACCATCGAGGCATGATTAACGCCCAGGTACTCGGCAAGCGCAACTCCGGTTGCCATGTGGCCGTCATCATCAGCCCAGCACCCTGTAAAAATAAGGTCGAATTCCTGATCCTTGATCGCTCCGGCCAGGACTTTGGCCACCATCAGGGGATCGTGATCGGCAATCCGGTCATCTTCAACACGGGTGGCCTTGTCACAACCCTTGGCCATGGCCATGCGAATCATAACTTCGGACTGCTTCGGTCCGATTGAGAGGACATCGACTTCGCCGCCCTTGTCTTCCTTAATCAAAACCGATTCTTCTACGGCATAATTGTCGGCATCGTTGATATCAAATGAAAACCTGCTGTCGTCGACTGTTTTGCCGTCAGGATTGACTTTGACTTCGGCTTCGGAAGTATCAGGCACATACTTGATACAAACAATTGATTTCATAAGTCTTCTCCACCTCCTGCAATATTAAGCCTATCAGGCTTCAACATATTCTCCCAGCAGCTCCATTATTTCAGCTACGCGCATCTCTTCTTCATAACCCAACCCTTTCATAGCATCTTCCAGGGTCAGGACACAGAACGGGCAGGCTGCGGCTACAATGTCGGCCCCCATTTCTTTGGCATCTTTGATCCTGGTTTCCGCCAGCCGTTCCTTCCTCGATTCAGATTCTACCCACATCTTACCCCCGCCGCCTTCACAGCACAGGCTGCGTTCGCGTTTCCGCTCAAATTCAAGCAGTTCCACACCGGGAATGCTCTTCAGGATGCGGCGCGGCTCGTCGTAAATGCCGCCCTGCTTGCCCAGGTAACACGGATCGTGGTAAACGATCTTTTTAGGCAGTTCCCCTTTCCATGCCAGCTTGCCTTCCTGGATCAGTTCATCCACCAGCTGGGTGTAATGGATGACCGGGTATTTTAAATCGGGGAAATGGGTCCGGTAGGTGGTGAAACAGTGCGGTGAGAGGGTGACGAGCCGATCGGCGCTGAATTCATTCAAAAACTCCGTATTATCCTCCACGGTCATTTCAAAGAGGCCCTCTTCACCCAGCGTAAAAACCTCGCTGCCGCAGCAGCTCTCGTCCTCGGGCAGGAAAGCATAGTCAACACCGAGTTTATTTAAAATCTTAACCATGTTTTTGGCTGTTACCTGGACCCGGGGGTCATAGCAGTTGGTACAACAGACAAAAAAGAGGTTTTCCACATGTTCGCCCGGCTCGGCGATCCTGGCATCAAGCCCTTCCATCCAGTCCTGGCGGGTGGC
>SKMK01000004.1 GCA_007121075.1 Syntrophomonadaceae bacterium | reverse complement strand
TGCCTGGTTGTTTCATTTAAAGGGACATGCAGGGAGATGTAGTCCGCTTCCCGGATTAGATCTTCCAGGTCCCTGTACTCAATTCCGAGCTCATGCTCTTCTTCAGGACTTTTCCGGTGGGCATTATAATAGAGGACTGTCATGTTAAACCCGGAAGCTCTTTTGGCCACTGCCGCGCCGATCCGGCCCATCCCAACAATACCCAGCACCCTGCTGTATACATCCTCGCCCAGGAGCAGCATCGGGGCCCAGGCTTTAAATTTTCCCGCCCGGACATAACGGTCGGCCTCGGCCAACCGCCGGGCTGCCGCCATCAGCAGGGCCCAGGCCATGTCGGCCGTGGTCTCGGTCAGCACGCCGGGGGTGTTGGATACGAGGATATTCCTTTCCGTACAAGCCCGGACATCAATGTTATCATAGCCGACGGCGCAGTTGGCCACCATTTTCAGCCGGGGTATTTTATCGATCAATTCCCCGTCGATCTGATCGGTGAGCAGGCAGAGAAGGCCTTCGGCATCCTGGGCCGCCTCGGCCAGTTCTTCCCTGGGCAGGATCCGGTCATGGGGATTGACTTCCAGCCGGAATTCGGCCTCAAGCAAATCCAGCGCCTTCTGGGGTACCCTGCGGGTGACGTAGACTTTCTTCATTGGCTTTTTCTCCTCGCTCCGGAATATTGAAAACCGCCCCGGTTAGTGCGTTGATCAGGTGATCCGCCAGGGGTGGGTGTAGACATTGCAGCGCTTGCCCCTGACAAAACCGGCCAGGGTGATATTTAAGGCTTCGGCCAGCTCGATACACAGTGAAGTGGGAGCGGCCCTGGAAATGAGCAGTTGGATTTTAAGTTTGGCCGACTTGAGAAGAATTTCTGAGCTCAGGCGACCGCTGCAAACTATGATCTTGTCTTCCGTAGAAATACCTTCGCGCAGGCACTGCCCCACTATTTTATCCAAAGCATTGTGGCGGCCGATGTCTTCGCAAAAATAGAGGAGCTGTTCACCGTCGGCCAGGGCGGCGCTGTGCACTCCCCCGGTAGTTTTATAAAGCTCCGCTTTATCCTGCAGGGCTTCCATCAGGCGGGCCATTTTTTCGGGACTGATATTCAGGGTTCCGGTCAGGGGAGAACTGCGCAGGGAGTCCAGAACGCTAAAAAAAACAGTCCCCTTGCCGCAGCCTGAAGTTACGGTCCTTTTGCCGTAAAGTTTTTCAGCTAATCCCGCCCCTTCTTTTAAGTCAACTTCAACCAGGCCTTCATCTTCCCTGATTCGGATCGATTCTAAGTCATCAATTTTTGATAGCAGCCCTTCAGAGCGCAGGAAGCCTAAGGCCAGGTATTCCAGCTTTTCCGGGGTACAGAGCAGGGTGACCAGTTCGCTTCCGTTTAAGTAGATGGTCACCGGAGCTTCAATGGTAACCTGGTCGTTTATTTTTTCGTATTCCCCCTGCCGAATCCTGACAATTTTTTTTTGCACTGTTCTTTCTCCGTCCAAAATCTCTCCTCCAGTTCTTTCAGCCTTTCCAGCAGTGGCTTAAGCTTCAATACCGTTTCTAAAAATCACTTTATAGCAAAAAGCCCAGTTTTCAAAGTAGCGCTTTTAGTTTAGTAGTCTATGAATATCAAACTTAATTAGAAGGTTCTAACGACCGCTGTTTGCATTATTCTTCATTTCAAGGCCTTTTCCTGCATTAAAAGCGCCCCCGGGTTCCCGGGGGCGCTACCAGATAGCTTGCCTAAACTCTGCTGCTTAACTTAACTGGAGACAGCAGTCTTTTTAAAAGCGCTGATCACTGAGCGCTTGCTCAAGGTCTCGCTTAAGCACTGGCATACATGGTAACCGGGGGTGAAGGAAACGGTGACTGGGCTACCCTTTGCAGGCAGCGCTTCCGGCTTGTAATTGACAGTGCTGAAAAGACCTTTACCGCGGTTGAAGCTGTCCTGGTGCAGGAACTTCGTGCCCGTGTGATCCTCGTCGGGGCAGGGCCACTGCAGGCCACCGTCAACCAGGCGGTGATAGGAAATGCCGCTGTATTCCGGGGTGAGGGAGGCTATTTCGTCGAAGATTTCCTCCGGCCCGGCATAGTCCCATTCAAATCCAAACCATTCGGCCAGTTCGACCAGGACGGCCCAGTCGGGGAATACTTCTCCCGGGGATTCCAGGGCGGGTTGGCTGAGCTGGACCCGGCGTTCGGTATTGGTATAGGTGCCCAGTTTTTCGGCAAAAGCCGATGCCGGGATAATTACGTCGGCAAGCGCGGCCGTCTCGGTTATAAATATGTCCTGAACCACCAGGAAATCAAGGTTCTTCAGGTACTCGACCACTTCCGGGCTTCCTCCTCCGCAGGCTACCGGATTCTCGCCCATAATATACATGGCTTTGATGCTGGAGTTCTTACCGCCTGCAAAGGCATCCGCGACCGACATACCGGAGGTTTCACTGATTTCAACGCCCCAGGCCTTGGAGAACTTATCCCGGACAGCTTTGTCCTTGAGGTGCTGGTATCCGGTCAGGACATTGGGATAGACCCCCATGTCGGCCGCTCCCTGGAGGTTGTTTTCCCCGTAAGGCAGGTATACACCAGTTGATTCTTTACCGACATTTCCGGTCAAAAGGGCCAGGTTGGCCAGAGCCCGGACAAAATCGGCTCCACCGATATGTTCACCTGCACAGGCATCACTAACTATAACCGCTTTTTCAGCGGAAGCGTAAGCCCGGGCTGCAGAACGGATTTCTTCTTCATCCAGCCCGGTGATTCCGGCTGCATAATCCGGGGTATATTTTTCCACCGCTTTCTTGAGCTGATCAAACCCCTCGGTCCGCTTATCAACAAAGTCCTGGTCATGAAGGCCTTCGCTTATAATAACATTGGCCATGGCGTTCAACAGGGCCACTTCCGTGCCCTCTTTAAGGGGCAGGTATCCTGTCGATACATCAACCAACCCGATCATTTCGGGGACGGCAACAATAAGGTCGGCCCCTTTATGGGCCGCTTCGCGGACCCGGTAGTCAAGGATAGGGTGGCTTTCCGCCGGGTTGGCCCCGATTACCAGAACTGCACCGGTTGCCGCCACTTCGTCGATGCTGTTGGTGGTGGCGGCATTACCTAAAGCATCCATCATCCCTTCTACTGCTGAAGCATGACTGTGCTTGGTATAGCTGTCGATGTTGTTGGTGCCCAGGGAGCGGATCAGTTTTTGAAACAGGTAGACCTCTTCGTTACTGGCCTTGGGTGAGCTCAGCCCCATCAGGGCATCGGCCCCGTACCGGGACTGGGCTTCCTTAATGTTGTCAACAATGTAATCAAGGGCTTCTTCCCAGCTTACTTCAACAAAGACACCGTCGCTCTTAACCATCGGCGCGGTAACCCTTTCGTCGCTGTGGACAAAATCCCAGCCGAATTTGCCCTGCACGCAAAGATGGCCACGATTAACCGGGCTTTCCATAACAGGGCTAACTCCGATTATCTCATTATCCTTGACATGCAGGTTAATGTTGCAGCCCAGGCTGCAGTAAGGGCACACTGCAGGAACGCTTTCGGTCTGCCAGGGGCGTCCCTTGCCGGTTACGTACTTGGGAATCAGGGCTCCAACCGGGCAGTTGTCGATGCACATCCCGCAAAACACACAGGATGATTCTTCAATCGGATCTTCAAAACCGGGGCCGACATTGGTGACAAACCCGCGTTTGGTAAAGTCAATCGCTCCGGCCCCCACTATCAACTGGTCTTTGCCTACGCAGATACCGCAAAGGATACATTTGTTCATGTCGCGTAGAAAAAATTCGTTGGTATCATCATAGGGCAGGTTTTTGTAATCTCCCTCAAATTCGGTACTAGCAACTCCATAACGGTAACAGTAATCCTGGAGCTTACAATCACCGGTCTTTTCACAAGTAATACAATCCAGATGATGATTGGCCAGCAGTAGATGCAGGTTGTTCTTACGGGCATTTATTACCCTCTCAGATTCGGTATGGACCACCATGTCGGGGCCGACCGGGGCAACGCAGGAGGCCACCAGGGCCCGCGCTTTTTCCACTTCGACCACGCAAATCCGGCAGGCCCCGTTGGGGGGGAGTTCCGGATCATGGCAAAAAGTTGGAATATCGATCCCGAGCTGCCGCGCAGCCTCAAGAACCGTCGTACCGGGAGCCACCTCGATTTCTTGTCCGTCTATGGTTAATTTAATTGCTGACATCAGCTTCACTCCCTACACGAGTAATCAAAATGCAATCCTGGCGGCATTTTTCGATACAGCTGCCGCAGCGGGTGCACAGTTCCTGGATGATTTCATGAGGTTCTTTCTTTTCGCCTTTAATCGCTTCAACCGGGCAAACCCTGACGCAGGCGCGGCATCCGGTACAGTTATCCTGGTCAATCAAGTACTGGAATAGCGGTTTGCAGATCCCGGAGCGGCAGTAACCCTCATTGATATGCTCTTCGTATTCATGGCGGAAGTAGCGAATGGTGGTTAAAACCGGGTTCGGACAGGTCTGTCCCAGGCCGCAGAGGGAGCTGTCTTTAATACTGTGCGCCAGGCTGTCCAGAGTATCCAGGTCCTCCGGTTTTCCTTCCCCTTCGGTGATCCGCTCCAGGATTTCAAGCATCCGCTTCGTTCCTTCCCGGCAGGGAGTGCACTTTCCGCAGGATTCCTTCTGGGTAAAACTCAAGAAATACTTAGCCAGGTCGACCATACAGGTCCGGTCGTCCATGACGACAAGGCCGCCTGAACCCATGATCGCGCCGGCCTTGGTCAGCGAGTCATAGTCGATCGGCAGGTTAATCAGATCATGCGGGATACATCCACCGGAGGGGCCGCCGGCCTGAACAGCCTTGAATTCACGGCCGCCTTGAATCCCGCCGCCGACATCGAAAATAATCTCTTCGATGGTAATACCCATGGGCACTTCAACCAGGCCGGTGTTGCGCACCTTCCCGGCCAGGGCAAAAACTTTGGTCCCTTTGCTGCCTTCGGTCCCAACCTTGGCATATTCGGCTGCTCCGCCCTCTTTTACAATCAGGGGGATATTGGCCAGGGTTTCAACGTTGTTAATGGTGGTGGGCTTGCCAAACACGCCCACCTGAGCGGGAAACGGCGGCCGGGGGCGGGGCATGCCCCTTTTACCTTCAATGGAAGCCAGGAGCGCCGTCTCTTCACCGCAGACAAAAGCCCCCGCTCCCTCTTTAATATTCATCTTGAAGTTAAAACCGGAGTCGAGAATGTTGCTGCCGAGCAGGCCGTATTCCTCGGCCTGCTGGATGGCTGTTTTAAGTCTCCTGATAGCCAGCGGGTACTCGGCCCGGCAGTAGATATATCCTTCGTCGGCCCCGCAGGCTTTCCCGGCAATGAGCATCCCCTCAAGGATGGCATGAGGGTCGCCTTCCAGGATACTGCGGTCCATGAAGGCCCCGGGGTCGCCTTCGTCGGCATTGCAGACAATATACTTTTTGGGGCCGGGTGCTTTATTAGTAAAGCCCCACTTTACTCCCGTGGGGAATCCGGCACCTCCGCGGCCGCGCAGACCGGCATCCTTGACTTCATCGCAGATAGCCTGGGAGTCCATCTGCAGGGCACGCCTTAAGGCCCTGTATCCGCCCCGCATAATATACTCATCAATGCTTTCCGGGTCGATTACGCCGCTGTTGCGCAGGACGTTAAACTTCTGCTTGGAATAAAAGGGGATAGTATCGTAAAACCGGGCCGGTGCGTCCACGTCCGGGCCCTTGTAGAGCAGCCGCTCCACAATTTCTCCGCCGATGAGGTGTTGTTCCACCAGCTCGGCCATATCCTTTGGCTTCAGGCGGCAATAAAAAACTTCATCCGGGTAGATAACAATAATCGGCCCGACCTCGCAGAAGCCGGGACAGCCGCCCATAACCAGGCGGTATTTATCTATAACCCCCTGCTTTTCCAGTTCTTCTTTCAAAGTTTCTGCGATCTGATTCGAGCCCGAGGAAAGACAGCCTGTGGCTCCACAAATCATTATGTGCTTCTCATACAATATCTTCCAACCTCCCTTTCCCTGGTAAAATCATTTAACAGATCACAAAATTTTCATCCAGGGCTACTTTTTCAGTGATATTTTTGCGTTTCTGGGCGCATTCCTGACTTTCGTGGCAGATAGGGCCTTCCACACAGCAATCCACAAAATCTTTACAAGGCGTATCCTTGGTATGGATGCATTTTTCGCAGCATGGATCGATAAACCTCTCCATTGGGCCACCTCCTACTGTTTATTCATAACCGTCCAGAATATCTTTGACCTTGTCCGGCGTTAACCGTCCATGCGGATCATCATTAACCATAATAACCGGCGCCAGCGCGCAGCACCCTATACAGGCCACCTCTTCCAGGGTAAACCTTAAATCATCGGTGGTTTCGCCGCTTTCCACGTCCAAAATCTCTTCAATTCTTTCAGAAATTTTGGGGCTGCCCTGGATATGGCAGGCCGTGCCCTTGCAAACCCTGATAATGTTGCGGCCGCGGGGCTTCAGTTTAAACTGGGCGTAAAATGTAGTGACACCGTAAAGGCGGCTGAGGGGGATGTGCATCCGGCGTGAGATATGTTCCATCACCGGGCGGGGCAGGTAGCCAAAATGTTCCTGCACTTTCTGCAAGATTGGAATGACCATTTCCTTCTTCCCCAGGTATGGTTCAATAATCGAATCGACCTGGTCCAAATCGATGTCCTGGTTGAGCTCTGCTACAGCCTCGTTGCTCAAGTTACTTATACCTCCTTATTGTTTCTTATCTAAGCTTAAAAACTTAGTTTTCACCTGCTTTAATTATTCTCGTTATCATAGATAAATCCTGCTCATAAATGGAGAATTTGAGAAAAATAGAACATAATCCTCGTTCTAGACCAATCGCACCGGCGAAAAGTTATTGCCATCGGCTGCAACAAAGCGGTATTCCACCCCGTTTTTCGAACCCTGGAAAATGGAATTCCTGCCTTCATCATGGATATGCCCGAATACGCAGATCCTGACCCTGTATTCCTCCAGGAGATCGGTAAAAGCGCTGGGCTGCCCCATGCGGTTAAAGGGAGGGAAATGCAGGGCGGCGATAAGCTCCTGGAATGAATCGCTGCGAGCGCTCTCCAGGGAAAGCTGCAGGCGCTGGATCTCACGCAAATATATTTTTTGATCGTGCTCGTTGTCAAAACCGTCTTCCCCGGGGCAGATCCAGCCCCTGGTCCCGGTGATGGCAAACTCCTCCCAGGTAAAATGGTCATTTTGCAGGGCATGGACTGAAGGCGGGAGCCGGGATCGCACTTTCCCGATTGAAGACCACCAGTAATCATGGTTGCCCCGGACCAGGAGCTTTGTCCCGTTCAGGTTTGAAAGCCACTCCAGATCGGGGAGGGCCTCCGCCAGCCGCATTGCCCAGGAAATATCACCCGGGACAATAACCAGGTCATCGCCGCCAACCAGGCGGTTCCAGTTTTCCTTGATCTTTTTGGTGTGATTTTCCCATCCGGGACCAAATACGTCCATCGGTTTATCCTGCTCGTGGGAGAGGTGCAGATCGCCGAGCGCAAAAATTGCCATCTTTTCAACTCCGCCTGGAATATTTACCTTTTTAATCTTACTAAATCAAAGAGTGAAAAGCAAAAGTAACTTTTTTCTGCCCATTAACACTATCTCCGGCTAAAATTAAGCTTTACAAATATTTTAATAAAATGATAAAATATCATTGCAAGTTGTAATGCTATTCTAACAAGATGAAGGAGGTCACCCTAACTGTGGAAAAAAATAATCCCCGTAGACCACGTCGTTATTTGCGCAGCCGCATAACGCGAAAACTGATCCTGGACACGGCACTGGATGTTTTTCTCAGTGAAGGTTACGCTAAGACCACGATTGCCAAAATCAGCGACCAGGCCAAGGTGGGTTACGGCACCGTTTACAGCCACTTTAAAGGCAAAGACGACATTTTGAACAAGGTCGTCGACAATGTGCTGGTTGATTTTTACAACCTGCTTGAAGTTCCTTTTTCTCCAAAAACTCTGGAAGAGGCCCGCAATGCCTATTATGAGCTGGTTCTAACCTCTTTCCGCCTGGGAGAGCAGCACCGACCGATCATGAAAGTATACCAGGAGGCGCTGGGCCAGTCGGAATCAATAGCCTCTCACTGGTATGGGATCAAGGAGCAGTTTATTGAAAGCTCCGCCCGCTCTTTCAAATATGCCCAGGACAAGGGCCTGGCCAAAGAATTTGATGTCCAGCTCGGAGCCAAGGCCTACATCCTGCTGGTGGACCGCTTTATCTGGGAAGTGGTCAATGAAAGGGAACAGGATCTGGAAAAAATCGCCATACTGATTATCGATATGCTGTTTTACGGGTTTTTTCAATCACCGGGTAAAAAGAATAAAAAGAACTGATTTTGATCCACCCGGGTTTAGCGTAACTACCCCTGTTGCACCGGCCAACAGCAGGCAGGGGCCGGGAATAACAGGCTAAGATCTTGTTTAAGTGATGATCCTTTTTTCGGTAATAATCACGTCGACCGGCCGGTCCCACCGGTCTCGGGGTATGTCGGGGAGAATTTGCATTTCGAAGGCCAGAGCTACCAGGGGAACCCCCGGCTTGAGCCGTTCAAAGAAGCGGTCGTAATAACCGCCGCCATAGCCAAGCCTCCCGCCTTCGGTATCAAAACCGACCCCGGGAACTATCAGCAGGTCGATGATTGTCGGGTCCCTGGGTCGCAATGTCTCCGGGCTCGGTTCGGGAATGTTATAGGCGCCGGGAACCAGGTCGCGTTCCCAGTCAACGATCAGCGAGGGAATTAATTCCCGGGTATCCGGGGTCGCTTTAGGAGCAAGGGCCAGCTTGCCCCGTTTTATCGTTTCTTCAACCATGGGCCGGGTATCGACTTCACTGCCAAAAGAGATAAAGAACATCACCGCTTTTGCGTTTTCGTAGGCGGATAGGCTGTACAATTTCTCAGCAATCAGGCCGCTTTTTTCGGCTATTTCTTCAGCGCTCAGCCGGCCCCGGCTGGTAATTATTTTTTTGCGCAACTCTCTTTTCTTCTGCTTCATCCTATTTCTAATAGGCCCGGGCAAAATAAACGGCATGTTCCGCCTTTTTGTCGCAGACCAGGCAAGTTTCGTGTTCAACTTCTTGGTCAAAGGGTATACAGCGAATGGTCGCCCTGGTATCGTCCTTGACCTTTTCCTCGCACCCGGCATCTCCGCACCAGGAAGCCAGGAAAAAGCCGCGTTCAATTTCCATGATCTTTTTAAATTCTTCGTAGTCCGAACCACTGCGGGTATTGGCCTGTCTGAATTCAAGAGCTTTTTTGAGCATATCGTCCTGGATTTCATCCATCAGACGGGGCAGGTAGGCGGACAACTCTTCCCGGGCCACATCGATCTTTTCACCGCTATCGCGGCGGGCCAGGACCACTTTGCCCTGCTCTAAATCTTTCGGGCCGACTTCTATCCTTACCGGCACTCCGCGCATCTCCCAGTCGTTATACTTCCAGCCGGGTGAGTACTCCTCGCGGTCATCAAGTTTGACCCTGGCCACATCCTGAAGCTGTCCGGCCAGGTCCCGGACCGACTGCAGCACTTTTTCGCGATCTTTTTTGGTTAAAATGGGCACGATCACAGCCTGGTAAGTAGAAATGCGGGGCGGAATCTTTAGCCCCCGGTCATCGCCGTGGACCATGATTAGGGCACCAATCAGCCGGGTCGATACTCCCCACGAGGTCTGCCAGACATATTTTAACTGGTCATCCTGGTCGAGAAACTTGATATCAAAAACCCTGGCAAAGTGTTGGCCCAGGTTATGGGAGGTGCCTGCCTGCAGTCCCCGGCCGTCGCTCATCAGAGCTTCAACGGTATAGGTGCGCAGGGCCCCGGCAAATTTTTCGCGGTCCGTCTTGAGGCCTACGAAGGCCGGGATAGCCAGTTCGGTTTCGATACATTCCCGGTATACTTCGAGCATCTTCAGGGCCTCTTCTTCGGCTTCTTCCTCGGTCCGGTGGCAGGTATGTCCTTCCTGCCATAAAAACTCAGAGGTGCGCAGAAAAGGGCGGGTCGATTTTTCCCAGCGCACGACGTTGCACCACTGGTTAATCAAGACCGGCAGATCCCGCCAGGACTGGACCCACCGGGAGTAGAAGTCACAGATAATTGCCTCCGAAGTCGGCCTGACCACGAGCGGCTCGCTTAATATCTCATCTCCGCCCTTGGTCACCCAGGCCACTTCCGGGGCAAAGCCTTCGACATGTTCAGCTTCTTTTTCCAGCAGTTCCTGGGGAATAAACAAGGGGAAATAGGCGTTTTCATGGCCGGTCTCCTTAAAACGGCGGTCAAACTCTTCTTTAATTCTTTCCCAGAGAGCATACCCGGCCGGCCGGATGGCCATAAACCCTTTTATGGGAGCATAATCCATCAATTTTGCTTTTAGGATAACGTCGATATACCACTGTGAGTAATCCACTGCCTTGGGGGTAATTGCTTTGACAAATTCTTTTTGCTGGTTGTTGTTTTTCTGCCCGGCTTTCTGCTCCACTTCAGTCACCCTCTCCACTTCATTATTAATGGTTATAATAAATACCAGTTTATTTTATCACAGTTTCAGCGCAGGGCCAACTCCCGCCTTTTCTCCAGCAGTTTCTGCCATTTTTCATCGCTCAGCGGGCGGTTAAAACTGCGGAAATTTGCCAGTTTAAAACCGTGTTCGCCGGCCCAGTACCTGGTCAGCAGGATCGACTCCAGGTTAACTCCCGAAGACCCCAGGCTGAAATGCTTGTAATGCTGCTCCAGGGCAAGCATCATCGTTTCGGCCATGCAGGCGTAAGCCAGACCCTGTTCAAAACCAAAGTCCCAGCCAAATGAAGGCTGCCCCGGCACTTCGATCACCCCGCCGTCAATAACCAGGACATCAGGGCGGGCGTCGTCGACTTCCTCGCTGACGTTGGCCGGGCGGGAAATATCGCAAACCACGGCGCCCTCCTTGAGATTGCCGGCATGAATCACCTTGCCGGTGGCGCTGGTGGCGCTAATCACGACATCGGCCCGGGAAAGAACGGTGTCGATATCGGTGGAAAACTCGATCAGGCCTTTCCGGCGTCCTTCTCCATCAGCAAAGGCTTCAAATTCCTCCATGGGCGCTTCCGGTGAAGGCAGCTCCGGACATTCAGCCAGCAAATGGCCCATGCTGCCCGGTTTCAGGGGTCGTCCCTGCTGAAGCAGGGCCGACTGGTAGCGGTATATTTCAGCAGCCACCAGGTGGAGCCTCTCGCTGGAGGTCTTATTGCTCGGATTGCCGATCAAGACCAGGCGAGGGACGGTCTCGGAAAGCAGCAGGGAAATACCCCTGCCGATCGAACCGGTGGCGCCGACGATACCGGCCGTAACCTGGGACCGGTCCATTTGCAATTTTTCGGTGGCCGTATTGACTGCATCAACAGCGGCAACTACGGTATAGCTGTTGCCGGTGGTAATCGGCACTCCTTCATTTTTAAGGTAGAGGCCGCCCATCGAGGCTACAGCCGTAAAGGCGCCCAAACCCACAATATGCGCGCCCCGCTCTTTGGCCATGGCCACAGCCGCTTTAAGTTCTTCCATGGCCTGCTTGCGGGGCATTTGCACAAATTCCTCGGTGGTCCTGGGCAGGGCAATGAATTCTCCGTAAGCAGTTTGCCCGGACTTGGACCGAATCCTGGTTTTCCCTGCCAGGAAAGGCCCGACCATGTCGCCGAACCTGCCGGTTAGCTCGGCCAGTTCTTCCTCGGTAAAGGCCAGGAGGCTGTTGTCAAACTGGTGGTAATTTTCCAGGTCGATGGCGTGGACCAGGAAGGCGAAACGGCCCTCGTCGGAATCGCCCGCAGGTTCCACCTGGTTTTCCGGATAGGGATCAAAGCGGGGAAAATCATTACCAACCCGCGGCCTGACCAGGTAGGCCAGGAAGCGGGCCGTGTTTTTTTCATTCAAAATTTCCAGCATCGAGTCCAGCTTCTGCAGGGCTTCACGGCACTGCTCTTCGCTGATCGTCAGCGGTGGTTCGATGCGAATTACTTCGTTTCCATTGAGGGTGGGAGCCACCCGGAGCTTTTCCACGTTCAAAAGATAAGAAGAGATAGCAGGGGTCAGCAGTTCCTGCCCGGCCATCACACCGAGCAGGCTGCCCGGAAATTGTTCGCGGTCCATGTTGAACTCAAGGCCGAGCATCAGGCCCCGGCCCCGCACCCCTTTAATCAGGTTAGGGTATTTATTCTGCAGCTCCACAAGGCCTTTTTTAAAGAACCGGCCCACTTTTTCTACCTGCTTGATCAAGGCGTTATCATCTTCAGTAAGTACATCGAGAACACGCAGCCCGACCCGGCAGGCCAGTGAATTGCCGGAAAAAGTAGAGGAATGTTTCATCCCGAAATCCTCGGTATAAATACCGGATGAACTAAGGCAGGCGCCGATGGGCATTAGCCCACCCCCCAGGGCCTTGGCCAGGACCAGGACATCGGGGATAACCTGTTCAAGTTCGAAGGCAAAAAGGCGACCGGTTCGGCCCAACCCGGTTTGTATTTCGTCCAAAACCAGCAAAACCCCGTGGCGATCACAAATTTCCCTGGCCGCGGCCAGGTAACCGGCGGGAGGTTCGACGACCCCTCCTTCGCCCTGGATCGGCTCAACCAAAAAGGCGGCGTAATAGCCGGGATTGGCGCTTAATTCCTGCTCCAGGACTTCCGGATCTCCAAAATCGACATGTTTGAAATGTTCGGCCGGAGCATAAAATACTTCCTGGTATTTGCTGTTGCCTGTAGCAGAAAGGGCCCCGAAAGTCTTACCGTGAAAACTGTTTGTTGTGGCAAGGATTCCCGGCCGGCCTGACGACGCACGGCACAACTTGATCGCGGCTTCTACAGCTTCGGCCCCGCTGTTGGCAAAAGTAACACAATCGAGCCTATCCGGGGTCAGTTTTACCAGCCGGCGGGCCAGCTGCCCGGCGGCTTCAAGGGCCGAGGGCTGGACAAAGTTGGGCTCGGCCGAATCGCGGTAACCGGTGATCGCTTCCCAGATCGAAGCGGGATTATGCCCAAATGGCAAAGCGCCATAAGCGGCAATGCAGTCAAGGTAGCAGATGCCCTGGTCGTCATACAGGTAGCAGCCTTCTCCGCGTACATATTTTTGATCGAGCTTGATGTTTTCGAGCATTTCACCCAGATGGGGATTAACATACCTGGTAAAGTTATTCATATTCAGTCCTCCTGTTGCAGTGTGCACATAATTGTGCACATCAATAGTGCTATTTTAACCCGATCCGAAGCAAAAATCAATAGGATTTTGCCTGCATGCCGCAGCGGTTATTCTTCCGGCGGCGGCACGACCAGGGAAAGGGCATGGCTGGAGGGATCCAGGTTTTCTACGGCTACTTCCATGGCCTCATTTCTGCTGACTTCCTGCAGGATGGAAGGAAGGTCGAACATTTCATTATCCCTGAAACGGTAGGCCAGATAATTATTGGCGATAAATTCAAGGGAATTAAAGCGCCTGATATAGCCGCCCAGGATCTTGCGGCGGTGCCGTTCGAACTGTTCGGCAGTTATTCCTTCTTTCTTCAAATTATTCACTGCTTCCATGATCCGGCCGTAAAGTTGATCGGGGTCCCTGGTTTCCCCTCCGATCAGGGCATAACCGTAGCTGGTTTCGGCGCTGTATTCGGCCCCGAAATTTTCATCGATCAGGTTGTCCCGGTAGAGCTCGTTGTAAAGCTGTTCGCTCGAACCGAACAGGATGTCCAGAACCAGTTCCATCAGGATCTCCCGGCGCATCAAAGGCCCGCTTTCCAGTTTGGCAGCCCGGTTATCTTTAAAGCCCAGGAACATGATCGGCTCCGATACCACCAGCTCCTGGACGGTCTTTTCCTGGTTTATGCCGGCCGGCTCTTCCGGTAACAGACGTGCTATTTCTCCCATCGGCTTGTAATCACGGCCGGCCATGTTTTCTTTCACCTGCCTCCCGACCCGGTCCGGGTCGAGATCGCCAACCACAAAAACGGCCATGTTGCTTGGATGGTAAAAGGTGTTATAGCAGCGGTAAAGCAGTTCCGGGGTGATTTGGGAGATACTTTCCACGGTCCCGGCAATGTCGTTTCGGGCGGGGTGTTTTTGGTAAAGACCGGCCAGCAGGTTAAAAAATACCCGCCAGTGGGGATGATCTTCATACATCTTTATTTCCTGGCCAATAATACCCTGCTCTTTCTGCACTGTCTTCTCCGTAAAGTAGGGCTCCTGCACAAAATTAAGGAGGTGATCCAGGTTTTGTTCAAAGTTGTCGGTGCATGAAAACAGGTATGAAGTCTGGGTAAAAGAAGTAAAGGCATTAGGCGATGCTCCAAGGGCGGCAAAACGGTCAAAAACATTGCCTCTCTCATCTTCAAACAATTTATGCTCCAGGAAATGGGCCACCCCGTCCGGCAGTTCGGTAACTTCCGGATCGGGCTCGACCCGGAAATGGTTGTCGATAGAACCGAAATGGGTAGAAAAGACGGCATATTTTTTCTGGTAATCCGCCCGCGGCAGGACATACAGGTCCAACCCCGGATAAAACCGGTAATGATAGAGGGTTTCATGCAGTTCCCTGTTTTCAATCAACCTGAATTTTTCTCTCATAATCTTAGCTGCCTCCTTCCCTGGGCCGCAGGACATAAACGGTGTCAAGTTTAATTTTTTCGGCCACAGCCCGGATCTCCTGCCTGTCCACCGCTTCGATGCCTTCAATCAATTCCTGAGCGGTGTAGGTTCTGCCCCCGATTGAACCGTCCAGGTGGGTGCTGATCAGCTGGGTGGGGCTGTCCTGCTGAGATCGCAGTCGGTTAATCAAACCTCGCCTGGTGTTGTCAAGTTCCGTATCACTGATCTCACCTGAAGCCATGTCTTCCAGCTGGCGATCGATAATATCGCGGGCCTGGCTGTAATCGTCGCAATTAATCCCGGCGGAAATGACCATCAGCCCTTTATGTCTTTCTAAACGGGAATGGACATAATAGGCCAGGCCGGCTTCCTCGCGGACCTTCATAAACAGCTTTGAATGAGGAAAAGCGCCCAGAATGCCGCTGTAGACCAGGAGGGGGCAATACTGGGCGTCTCCGTATCCGGTGTAGGTGCGGTAACCAAGCACCAGCTTGGCCTGATTAACTGCCATGGATTCTTCATGGTAGCGCACTTCGGGCACCGGCCGTTTTATTTCGGTAGCTGTAAGCTTGCTCTGCTCATCGCTGCGGGAGAAGCTGAAAGCCTCACCGGCCACTTCCAGGACTTCCTCTTCTTTTAAATCTCCGATTACGTACAAATCAATAGGGTTGCGGGAAAAAATCTTCTGGTAATAGCTGTAGAGCGCCTCCCGGTCGATTTGATCATAATCTTCGATCTGTCCCAGTTTATAGGTGCCAAACCTTTCTTCGGCACACATCAGGGCAATGCAGCGTTCATAAGCGTAGGTGACCTTGTCGTTGAGCATGCCCCTGATATCTTTAATCAGCTGATTTTTTTCCTGGCTGACATAGTCTTTTTTAAAGCCGCCGTTTTCAGTTAACGGATCGCCGGTAACCGAGCCAAGAACGGACATGCCCTTCCTGAGCAAGGCTCCGTTTTTTCCCAGGTACTTGTCGTGCGGGGTTTCGCAGCCGAAAGCAATCACATGCCGCTCCCCGCTTTTCAGGATGTCGGCGGTCAGATCGGACCCGTAAAGATTTTCCAGGGTCCGCTGGAGGGTCAGTTTATCTGGATACTGCCTGCTTCCCTGTTCCAGGACGGCGGGCAACAGCGCATTTAAAGCAGCTACCTGCCGGTTCAGTTCCTGGTGCAGGAAAAGGGCCATGGAAATTGTTTTAAACTTGTCGGTGGGCATAAAGAGCAGCCTGATCCCGTTCGGCAGGTAGTGCTCTGAATAGTTGGTAAACAAGATCAATCCTCCTCGTTCAAAAAGTGTATTGTATTGTTTCAAAAAACGGCCGACTGGGTTTGACTCCAACCGGTTAACGGTTTTTTTGGTTTCGTTTTGTAAAGTTTTAATTCCATACAAACCGGTTCTTTCCTGCAAAAACTTGTTCAGGGAGATGATCCGGACCTTTTGATCAGTTATAATAGGGTGAAGCCCGGGCTTGCGTTTTCACTAAAACTACGGGTAAAAGGATTAATCTTATCTTGTGCTCAGCGAAGCAGCATAAAAACAGGAGGTAACCAATGTTGATCATTAAAAACGGCACCGTCCTGACCATGGCCGGAGGGGAAGAACAAAAAATAGCAGACCTGCTTATTGAAGATGGAGTTATCAAGGATATCGGCCCGAACCTGGATCACCCACTGGATGCTAAAATCATCGATGCCTCTGGAAAAACTGTTATGCCGGGCCTGATCGATGCCCACACCCACCTGGGAATATTTGAAGAAGGAAGTATGACCGAAGGTGACGACACGAATGAACTCACCGGGCCAATTACTCCTGAACTACGCGCACTGGACGGGATCAACCCTTATGATGAAGGAATTAAGGATGCCCGCATGAACGGTATTACTGCTGTTGTAACGGGGCCGGGAAGCGGTAACGTTTTGGGAGGACAGGCCCTGGCCATAAAAACCCGGGGAACCGTAATCGACAAGATGGTCATTAAAGAACCGACCGGCCTGAAGGCCGCATTCGGAGAGAACCCCAAGCGCGTTTACAGCGGCCAGGACAAAACACCCTCGACCAGGATGGCAACCGCCTCCCTGTTCAGGAAGGCATTTTTTGAGGCCCGGGAATACAGGAACCAGCTTCCTTCAGCAAATGAAAAAGGCAACCAGTCCGGCAGCGACAAGAAAGAACCGCCGCAAAGGGATTTTCAAAAAGAAATCCTGGTTAAAGTGCTGGAAAGAGAAATCCCTATCCGGGCCCATGCCCACCGGGCCGATGATATATTAACGGCGATCAGGGTTGCCCGCGAATTTAACCTTGACATATCCATCGAACACTGCACCGAGGGGCATAAAATAGCGGAGTTATTAAAAAAATATGACGTTCCTGCGATCATCGGCCCGACCATGAGCGCCAGGACCAAACTGGAGTTGAGGGAAACCACCTTCGAAACCCCGAAGATCCTTTTTGAAGCAGGGGTCAAATTCGCCATTATGACCGATCACCCGGTCATCCCCATTTATGCTCTGCCTATATGTGCAGCCATGGCCGTAAAAGCCGGGCTGCCCCGTGAGGAAGCTTTGAAAGCAATAACAATTAACGCCGCAGAAATTGCCGGTATTGCCGACCGGGTGGGAAGCCTGGAAATAGGCAAGGACGCTGATCTGATTATCTTCCGGGGAGATATTCTAAGCATAGATCCCGGATTAGATCACGTCTTTATATCCGGGGAAGCTGTTCTCAAAAAATAAGGCGGCATTATCCCGGGCGAGATTAATGCAGGCAAAAACTTACCGGACAAAATATGGGCTTAAGATATTATATTACCGGGTTAGCCCCGCTTCAAATGCAGCCAGCCTGAAATCTTCAACCAGCGCTTCCATTGGAGCAGAACCCCGCAGAACGGCGGCCGGGTGATAAGTCGGGAGAAGTCGGCAAGAAGGGCCGTCAAACAGCTTTCCCCGGATATCCGCCAACCGGGGCTTGATACTCAGCAGGTTTTGGACGGCAACTAACCCCATACAGACAACAACCCGGGAGGCCAACAGCTTCAGCTGCCGGTCCAGGTAAGCCCGGCAGGCAGCTATTTCGTCGCGATGGGGATTACGGTTTCGCGGCGGCCGGCATTTAACGGAACCGGTAATAAAAACCTGGTCCCGGTCCAGGCCGGCCCGGCCCAGGGCCAGATTTAAAACATCGCCGGCCCTCCCGACAAAGGGCTGTCCCAGCTGGTCTTCTTTTGCACCCGGGGCTTCTCCCAGCATAAAAATGCCGGTCTCCCCGCTCCCCTGGCCAAAAACGACATTCTGCCTGGTGCCGGCCAGCGGGCACAAAGCACACCGGCGGCAGAGCATCTCCAGTTCGGCCAGGTTGTTTGTTTTCTCAATCAGGTCCACTTTGCCTCCACGGAAGAAAAAATTCTACAGGGTCCAGGTCCCTTTGCAGCAATCATGTTTAAAATTATACCAGAAATATAAGTTTCCCGTTGCTTATGGTTTGGTTCAGGTTGGTTTATAATAATATTCTTGGAATTACTGTGGTTAATCTTTTTAAGGATTAGCCGGGGCAAACACTTTAGAAAAAGGATTTTAATCGGCGATTCTCTTTAGAAAAAATAGTTGATGCTTTAAATTACTTCACTGTGAGCACGCTGCAATTTTTTACTTGCTGAACTACAGCATTACTGACGCTTCCAAGGAATACTTTTTGCAAACCACCCATGCCTCTGCTTCCCATAACAATAATGTCAAATCCCTCATCATGCACAATATTCACGATAGTTTCAGCGGGATGGCCTTCCTTTAAAATTGTACGCGCATTTATGTTTTTTTCTTCTAAAAATTTCAAGGCTTCTGACAAGATCTTCTTTCTTTCCTCTTTTTCTTGTTTCTGCAGTTTTTTTAGGTTTTCCATCTCCTCTTTGGTTGGTATGTACCCCTCGCCACCTACTGAATGAAAATCCACGCTGCTTTGTTCATAGACATGAATTATTGCCATATCGGCAACAATACACCCTTCGGCAATTGAGGATGCTTTCTCTAACGCTTTTTTACTTTGTTTCGATCCATCTATACATACTAAAATTTTCATATTAAATTGCTCCTCGTATTGTATTGAGCGGCTAAACCCTGAGTGTTTGGGGGGAACTCGTAAGCGGCGTAGCTTGATAGTCTGCCGAAATTGGTTCTACCCACCGGGCTTTGAAAGACTCAAGGTCTTCTTCTTGAAGAGGGGAGCCCCGGGAGCCCAGTGTCCGACAGATTCGAGAAGCGGTTTCCCCTTCGTAAAAGCCCTGGCGCGGGCCAGATTCGGCCAGGCGCTTAAAAGAACCAGCCAGGGCCGGGTTAACCAATCTTTTACCAGCCCGGTCTGCTACTACATAAAGCAACAAAGCCGGCCAGATGACATAAAGAATAAAAATTGAACCCCAGATTCCTTTTCCTACGGCAACAGTTAAAGTCTCAATTGGCGTACGGAAAAGCAGTAATGAAATAATAATAGCGGCGAATAGGCCTACCGGCCCCGCCTCCGTTGATTTCCAGCGAAAACCAACCAAAAGAAGTAGTAACAGGGCAATGGGCAAAAGCGCCGCAAGCCAGTGAAGTAAATCCGTAGGTAGATTAGCTTCCATGAATATATCTCCTTAAGCTTTATTCACCACTATTCCTATTATAAATATATACTAATACCTATACGACATCATGTCAAGTGGATAAATCCCTTATTAGGATTAAGTTACTTTTAATGTTTCTGAAAAAGTCGCTGTCATTTTTTATGACAAATGTCCAAAAAAAAAAGACAGGGCTACCTGCTCCCTGTCCCCTATATTTTCACCTGTTTCTGCGCCGGCTTCTACAATCCAGCTGCAGCCAGAATGTCGGGCACCACTTCCTCCCGGTTGATAGCCATAATATGAACCCCGTCACAGATAGAATCTTTTTTCAATGCGGCTATCATGCGTCCGGCTATCTCGATGCCCTTTTCCAGGGACCCTCCCTTTGGCGTGCTGCTTAATTCATCAATAAGGTTAGGGGGGACAAATATACCGGGCACATTATCGGTCATGTATTTGGCCATTCTTGCCGAAGTTAGAAGCACAATGCCAGCCAGAATTTTAACCGGAAACTGGCTGGCATAATCCATAAATTTAACGAAATTATCCAGGTCATAGATTGCCTGGGTTTGAAAAAATTCAGCCCCGGCATCAACTTTTTTTTCAAATTTGCAAGACTGCGGCTCCCACGGATCGGCTTCAGGGGTGACTATGGCCCCCTTGCAAAAAGATACTTTTCCGCTCAATTCGTTTCCACCCATGTCTTTGCCTTCTTCAAGCAAATCAATCGTCCGTAACAGCTGCACTGAATCCAGCTCAAATATGCCCTGGGCCTGTTTGTGATCGCCCACGGTCATGGCATCGCCGGTGAGGCAGAGAACATTGCGGACTCCCCTTGTATAGGCCAACAGTAAATCGGACTGCAGGGCTATCTGGTTGCGATCGCGGCAGGTCATCTGCAAAATGGGCTCGCCTCCTCTTTCTTTAACGGCAAAACATCCGCCCAGGGAAGGAAATCGCATTACCGAGCTCTGGTGATCAGTTACATTCAACGCATCAACCCTGTCTTTAAGCAGATCAATATGATGGAGCATCTGCTCCAGGTCCGTCCCTTTGGGAGGTGCAACTTCCGCTGTTACCACAAATTTTCCTGAATCCAGCAGGTCCTTAAATATCACACCCATTGCTCCATCTCCTTTGGATCCAATATTTTTACCCTGGGCCTGGGCAACACCTGGGCATTCCGGGGGGGATGATAATAT
Source organism: Syntrophomonadaceae bacterium (assembly GCA_007121075.1). Classification (GTDB taxonomy): domain Bacteria; phylum Bacillota; class Dethiobacteria; order DTU022; family DTU022; genus B1SED10-74M. Next base: position 6,912 of record SKMK01000004.1, on the reverse strand, counting down.
TTCATTAACTCAAGCCTGTTTTGCTCCTTCAGCCGGTTGTAAATCAGGGTAAAGGCACAGTCCCTGTCCTGGTCCACTTCGCATTTCCCCCTGTTGGTCCCGCCACACGGCCCGTTTAACAAACCTTTATGGCAGGCTGTGACCGGGCATATCCCGGCTGTATATCCAAGAACGCACTGCCCGCACTGGGCGCAGGCTTCCATATAATACCCGGAGTGTTCCTCAAGCCCCATGAAGAGGGTATCAAGGCCCGGAAGAACCGGCTGATCCAGGTACATGTTTATCCGCTGTACTCCCAGGGCGCAGGCCATAACAAGGATTGCGTTCGCCCCCTGGATCGCAGTTTCGTTTTCAGCGGCGACCACGGCGGTCATCTCATCACACGCCGTGGGAATAACAGCCCAGCCGGTAATCAAAAGGCCTGAATCCTGCAATTTCTCCTTTAACTCGAGGACCTGTTCCAGACCGCCGGTTTGAAGTGTGGTTGCGCACGTTCCGCAGCCGACAATAAAAACCCGGTTGCAAAACTCCAGCTGTTGCATGATCTCTTCATAGGGTTTTTGTCTGGTGATGGTTTTCATACTGCTCCCTCCCTTATATTTCCAAATCGCACCTGAGGCACCGCTTCGATTCTTGCACAGCCTCTGCTCCGCTATAACTCAGCTCCGTTTCCTTGAAGCTGCGTTTTCTTTCTTCCGCCTGGAGCCGTGGCACCTGCGGCCGGTACTGCGGTTTCCATGTTTCTTCTTCCAGTTCCCGGTCCAAATGCTCCTCTTCCCCTTCTGCTATCCCGAAAGGCAAGACATCTTTGCGCTGATCATAGATTAATACCCTGGCCGGATCGCCTTTAAAGTGCTTGTCTATGGCCAGGGCGCCTCTTCTTCCGGCAGTAATAGCCTCGATCACCATGCCCGGGCCCGAAACAAAATCCCCTCCGGCAAACACCCCGGAAACATTGGTTGACAGCCGGTTCTCATCGACCGCCAGAGTCTCCAGCCTTGAACGTTCCAAGGCGCTGTCCGGGGGCAGGAAGGACAGATCGGGAGCCTGTCCAACCGAGGCAAAGACTGCATCCGCTTCAACAAAGAATTCGGTCCCGGCCAGGGGAATAGGGCGGCGCCTTCCGTCTTTTCCTGGTTCGCCAAGTTCCATTTTGATACACTGCAAACCGGTCACTTTCCAGTTGCTGCTAACAATGCGGGTTGGACTGACCAGGAAGTTAAACCTTACTCCTTCGGTAACCGCCTCTTCATATTCCAGCTCCGAAACAGGCATTTCTTCCCTGGTCCTGCGGTAAAATATTTCCACATCTTCCGCTCCCAGGCGCACCGCCGTGCGGGCGGTGTCCAGGGCCACATTACCGCCCCCAATAACGATAACTTTTTTGCCGACCCGCACCGGCTTGCCGATCTTGACATCTCTTAAAAACCGCAGCCCGTAATAGAAACCTTCCAAATCTTCCACTTCGCCGGGAATACCGATCTGCTGGCTTTTCTGGGCTCCGGCGGCAATGAATACGGCGTCATAGCCACTTTTCTTGAGATCGTCCACAGTAAAATTTATATTAACAGGACTGTTGTATTTAATTTCTACGCCCCGTTTTTTAATATACTCGATCTCTTTTTGGATAACTTGATCCGGCAGCCGAAACTCCGGAAGGGCTACTGAAAGCATGCCCCCGCCAACCGGAAGGGCTTCAAAAACGGTGACGCTGTATCCCATCCGGGCCAGAAAATAAGCACACGAAAGCCCGCAGGGGCCCGCACCGACTACGGCCACTTTTTGCGGCTTTAGGACGGCAAAAGGTTCAGGAGGTGGGATCTTGTCAATATTTTCAAAATACCAGTCGGCTACAAAACGCTTCAATGACCTGATGGCCAGGGAGTCATCCAGTTCTCCCCGCCGGCAGCGCAGCTCGCAGGGATGATGGCAAATCCGGCCGCAAATGGCGGGAAAGGGATTGCGCTCCCTGATTATTTCCGCCGCTTCCAGGAACTCTTCCCGTGATATTGCATCCAGGTACCGCGGAACATCTATGCCGACCGGGCAGGTATGCTGGCAGGGTGAAATCATCAAAGCGTCGCAAACCGCTGCCGGGCATTTTTTCTCTTTGATATGCGCTTCATATTCTTCCCTGAAATACTGCAGGGTGGTTAAAACCGGGTTGGGGCAGGTTTGCCCCAAACCGCATAACGATCCTTCTTTAACAGTCTTTGCGATGTTAAGCAGGGCCTCGATATCGCTGTCCCTGCCCCGACCCTGGGTAATGCGAGTCAGTATTTCCAGCATTTGCCTTGTCCCCAGGCGGCAGGGGGTGCATTTTCCGCATGATTCAGACTGGGTAAAGCTGAGGAAATAACGGGCAATTTCCACTATACAGGTGCTCTCATCCATCACCACCATCCCGCCCGATCCCATGATCGATCCCAGCCGGGACAGGTTTTCAAATTCTACCGGGGTATCCATGTACTGGGCGGGAATACATCCTCCCGAAGGTCCTCCGGTTTGGACCGCTTTGAATTTTTTACCCCGCTGGATACCGCCGCCAATATCAAAAACGATGGTTGACAGCGATGTCCCGGCCGGCACTTCCACCAATCCGCTGTTGGCCACTTTGCCGGTCAAGGCAAAAACAACGGTCCCTTTGCTTTTTTCTGTCCCCATCGAAGAAAACCACTCCGCCCCGCGGCCAATAATGGCAGAGACGGCGGCCAGACTCTTCACGTTGTTGATCACCGTGGGCCTGCCGTCCAGCCCGGATTGGGCCGGAAAAGGAGGGCGCGGCCTGGGCATTCCCCTGCGGCTTTCGATGGAGGCGATGAGCGCCGTTTCTTCGCCGCAGACAAAGGAGCCGGCGCCTTCTTTAATCTTGATCGTAAAATTAAAGCCGGAATCAAGGATGTTTTCCCCGAGCAGCCCCTTTTCCCCGGCCTGTTTTAAGGCCAGGCGCAGGCGTTTAACCGCCAGGGGATATTCGGCGCGGATATAAATATAGCCCTCGTCGGCACCGACAGCATATCCGGCCAGGGCCAGACCCTCAATTACCGCGTGGGGATCTGCTTCCAGGATGGAGCGATCCATGAAAGCACCGGGGTCACCCTCGTCGGCATTGCAAATAACATATTTCTTAATGCCCGGTGCATTCGAACAAAATTCCCACTTCAAAGCAGTGGGGAATCCGGCCCCGCCCCTTCCGCGCAGGCCGGCTTTTTTTATTTCATCTATCACACCGGCGGGAGTCATTTTCAGCAGGGCCTTCTTAAAAGCCCCGTACCTCCCGTTATCCAGGGCCTGTTCAATTTTTTCCGGGTTGATATGGCCGCAGTTCTGCAAGATAACCCGCTGCTGCTTTTGATAAAAATTTACCTCCCGGTAATGAGGGATCGCTTTTCCACTTACCGGATCGCGGTAAAAGAGGCGCTGAACAGGGGTTCCATTTTGAAGATGGGCTTCCGCTATTTCCGGCACGTCTTCTGCCTGGACACGGGTATAAAAAATACCCCGGGGCTCAACGATAACGATCGGACCCTGTTCGCAGAAGCCGTGACAACCGGTAAAATCTATTTTGACACAGGGAATTTCGAGTTTTTCCACTTCCAATTTTAAAGCATCATATACAGCCTGGGATCCGCTGGATAAGCACCCTGTCCCCTGGCAGACAAAAACAGTTTGCCGGTCCATGTTCAGCTTTCCCCCTCCCTCTTAAAAAGTTCCTTGACTTTCTTAGGATTCATATGACCGTACACCTGATTGTTAATCACCATGGTGGGAGATAAAGCGCATACGCCAAGGCAGGCAACTGTTTCCAAAGTATATTCCAGGTCTTCGGAGGTTTCATTTTCTTCAAGCTCCAACTGCCTTTTGACCAGTTTAAGGATCGTTTTGCCGCCGCGGACATGACAGGCCGTACCCCGGCAAACCCTGACGATGTTTCTTCCCCGGGGCTCGGTATAAAGCTGCTCATAGAAAGAAACCACTCCCTGAACTTCACTGGGAAACAAATGCAGCTTATTGGCAATTATGGGGACAACCCGGGGAGGGATAAAGCCAAACTCGGCTTGCACTTCCTGGACCAGAGGAATCAAAGCCCACCTCTTTAGGGCATGTTCGTTTACTATTTCATTCAGCCGTTCAAGATCTATTTCGGGGGGCGCTTTTAACTTGGCCATCGGCTTTCACCCTTTCCAGTTTTACATAACAGGCTTCCGGTGAAGGCGCTTTGCTTTCTTGATCAAATCCAGTTTTAAACAGCTCCGTGGCATTGGGAAAAGAAGCCGGAAGCGATAGTGTTCCGGGAGGAACGATGTCGGTAACTTCCACCGGGGCCTTTACCTGCGCATGCAGTGAAATTATATTCACTTCATCCCCGTCGGCCAGGGAAAGCTTTTCGGCATCAGCGGCCGATATTTTCAAAATCTCCGGGGGATAGTGGCTTTTTAAGCGCCAGGCCTGTCCGCTCCTGGTCCCCGAGCCGAAGTAAGCAAGGTTTGCCTCCAGGATCAGGTAATAAGGATAATCTTTTGGTTTTTCGCCCGGTTGGCTTCCAGATTCGGGGATGGAAAAGCACGGGAAACCAGATAAAGATTGAAAAGCCCGGCTGCGCCTCTCATCCCAGTAGGACCACTTATCTTCCAGACGTTCAGCAGGGCGATCATAGCCTTCATAGAGCGGTACGAACTCTTCGATCTCATTAACAACCTGCTGCAGAGATGAATAGGGCAGGGGGGCTCCCATCTCCCGGGCCAGCCGAAGGATAATTTCCCAGTCGGGAAGGCTTTCCCCAACAGGGGGAAAAGCCTGCTGCAGCCACCCTATTTTCCCTTCAAAGTTGGTATAAGAGCCTTCTTTTTCAGCAAAGCTGGCGGCCGGAAAAATTACATCGGCACATGCAGCGGTTTTGGTCATGAACAGATCCTGCGCGATCATAAAATCCAGGGCGGAGATAGCATCGGTATTCAAACTTGGGCGAGTCAAAGAAGTAAGGTTCTCACCGATTACATAAAGGGCTTTAAAAGGTGTTTCCCTGCCCCGGCTGAATGCCTCAACAACAGGTATTCCCGGTTTGAGAGGTACTTTTTCCTTCCAGAGGCGCTCAAATTTGCTCCTGATTTCCGGACTGGAAATGGGCTGATAACCGGGAAGGTATTCAGGTAGAGCACCCATTTCACAGGCGCCCTGGGCGTTGTTTTCCTTTTGGATCGGGTAAATACCACAACCGCTGCCCCAGACATTATCGGTCAACAGGGCCAGGTTGGCCAGAGCCTTGATGCTTTCTGTTCCATTTACCGCACTGATCAAACCGGAGCCAAAAACAATAACCGCCTTATTTTCTCCAGCATAGGTATGGGCCGCGTGGCGGATTTCGTCTGGAGGCACCCCGGTAATCTCGACGGTAGATTCCGGCGAACATCCGTCCAGGGCTTCCGAAAACCCGAGAAATCCCTCTGTCTGCCGGTTAATATATTCAGGGTTAAACAAATTTTCCTTGATCACCGTCCAGGCCATGCTGTTAAGCAGAGCCAGGTCGCTGCCGGGCCTGGGGCGAAGCCATTGATGTGAAAAAAAGGCCAGTTTTGTGCGGCGGGGTTCAACCAGGATCAATTTTGCCTGCCGGTATTTTACGGCCCGCTTTATGGAATAACCCAGCCGGGGGGCAGTCATGGGCGGATCGGCTCCCACCACCAGGATCAGATCCGCCTGCTCAAGGGCTTCCAGCAAATTGGTAGTGCTTAAAAGCCCAGTAGCGTTACCCAACCCCGCCCGGGTGGCCAGATTATAAAAATTGCTTCCGTTATCAACATTATTGGTCCCTAAAACAGTCCGGGCAAATTTCTGGATCAGGTAATTTTCTTCGTTGGTGCACCTGGAAGATCCGTATACAGCCAGGACATCGGGACCGTGCTGTTCTTTAGCCCTTTTTAAACCTGCTCCAGCCGTTTTTAGGGCTTCATCCCATGAAACCGCTTTAAAAACGCCATTTTCCTTCAGGAGCGGTTCGGTTAACCTTTCCTTGCTGTGGATATAATCATAACCGTAACTGCCCCGAATACAAAGCGCTCCCGGACTGGAAGAATCGACCTTTCCGGGAAGTGCCCGGACTACCCGGTTATCTTTAACTTCCATCGTGATAGGACAGCCGCAACCACAGAAAGAGCAGGTAGTCTGTATAGAATGCCCGGTGGTACCCTGGTATGGTTTAATTTTCTCTATCAAGGCACCGGTGGGGCACAAGGAAACACACAGGCCGCAGAAAGTGCATTCCGATTGCTCGAGAGGAGCATCATTAAAAGTCGCCGGCCTGGCGGCAAATCCTCTCCGGTAATAATCAATCGCTCCTTCAACAACAATTTCCTGACAGGCCCGGACACATTTGCCGCACATAACACACTTGGAAGCATCCCTGGCGATAAAGGGATTTAATTCTTTAACCACAGCCGGTTGAGAAATTTTATCCAGGTCGTTAAATCCCAGGCCCAGGTCGGTGGCAATCTGCTGCAAAATGCAGCGGTTGCCTTTATCACAGATTAGACAGGCATCGGGATGACTGGCCAGCAGTAATTTAACAATATTTTTTCGATGTTCCAGCACCCGCTGTGAATTGGTATTGATTACCATGCCGGGAGACACGGCGGTAACGCAGGATGCAACCAGAGCCCCGGTTTCTTCATTTTCCACCAGGCAAAGCCGGCAAGCTCCAACCGGCTGCAGGTTGGGATCATGACAAATAGTGGGAATGTCTATGCCCGACTCCCGGGCGATTTCCAGAATGCTCATCCCGGCATGGCCGCTGACAACCTTTTGATTGATTGTTATTGTTACCGGTTGCAATCAAAATCATCCTCCCCTGTAAATGACAACTCAAACTGGACCATACCTAAAACGGATCTGATTGCGTTAGAATAACCGGCTAGT
>SKMK01000071.1 GCA_007121075.1 Syntrophomonadaceae bacterium | reverse complement strand
TACCATGACCCTTACATCCCGGTAATTGCCGGAATGCGCCGCTATTCAGAGCTGGTGATGAAATCGATACCTTTAACAGATACGGTTTTACAGGGCCAAGATTGCCTGCTGGTTATAACCGATCACAGCTGTTTTGACCTGGATTGGATTTTGGAACACAGCGCTCTTATAATTGATACCAGAAACGCTTTTAATAAATTTAGAAGCTCAAAAGTTGTAAAGGCATAAAACATTATTGTCTTAAAGGCTTGCCGGAAGGGTATGTAAATGATATCGCTAAATAATAAAAATAACTTCTTTTTTAAGCATAGAAATGACCTCATTATCTGGGTGGGATTGTTTTTTGCTGCTGCTCTGATCGTCATCCTGGTTCAACTAGTGGCCCTTCCCCATGTTTTTCCTTCCTGGCATGCCGGAGACGGTCTTATGGCAGGAAGTGATGCCGTCAGTTTCCACAACACAGCAGTAGAGATGGCTGAAAGCATCAGGAATGAAGGCTGGTCGGCCTGGGAGCTGCGTCCAAAGGGATGGATGCCGGCAGGAGTGGCTGCAGCAATCTATGCCTTGAGCTGGCCTAAGCCCTCGGCACTTATACCGTTAAATGCCGCTGTTCATGCTACAACATTTTTAGTGGTGGTAAAAATTATGCAGTTTGTTGTCCCGGCATTGAAAACGGCTTTTACTTCCGCTTTACCTTTTGCGTTTTTCCCTTCAGCGATGCTCTGGTATACTCAAATACACCGGGATGGTTACCAAATTCTAGGGATTACGTTTTTCTTGTATGGTCTTTTATTAGTTATTAACCAGAATAACTGGGATCATATTTACTGGCCGTCAAAGCTGGGTGGTTTTTTATCCATAATTGCCGGTATAGTGATGGTCTGGTTAGCCCGGCCGCATTCGCTGGTAATTCTGCTGCTTATGAGCCTGATTTTATTTTTATTCATTGGCGCTGTTCTTTTCTTTATGAGTTGCAAGCGGGTGATTAAGTTAAAAACGGTTTTGGCCCAGCTAATTCCTATGGCCCTGCTAATTTTAGTCATTGTACCATTGACCCAGGCAGAGGATGCTTCAAAATATCAGCTTGAAGCCGTGGAAGATGAGCAGGAAAGTGTTGTCACGGCTGAAGAAGCAGATCCTGAAAGGCCTGAATTAAAGTGGGAGCGAACATCCTGGCTTCCGCAAGCACTGGATGATCAGCTTTATGCTGTCTCCTACTTAAGGTCGGTAAGATATCCTGCCAAGTATGGTGAAACTGAAAGCGGAATTGATTATGATCGCTCATTTCATAATATGTATGATTATATTTATTACCTGCCCAGGGCTTTGCAAATAGGGTTTTTAGCGCCGTTTCCGGATGAATGGTTTGGAGAGGGCAGTAAAGAGATGAGCGTATTATTTCGCAGGGCCTCAGCTTTCGAGATGACATTTATCTACCTGGCGCTGCCTTTTCTTTTATACGGGGTTTGGATCTGGCGGAAAAAAATTGAGATGTGGGTTATGATTATTTTCTGTACCGGAATGATGCTTCCGATTGTCTATTCTGTGCCAAACGTGGGGACTATTTATCGATATCGTTATGGCTACCTGATGCTGTTAGTGGCTTTGGGGGTGGCTGCTTTTTTTGAGTTGCTCAAGCGGCTAAGAAAAAGAAACAGGCCAATGGAAACGTTTGATATTAATAAACGGAGATAATGCTATGGCAAAAATTATGATCATCGGCGGCCTGGCTCGTTCCCTGCTCCTTTTCCGGGGCGATTTAATTAAAGGATGGCTGGCCCAGGGCCATGAAGTTACTGCCGCCGCCCCTGAAGGCGGGATAAAAAAGGAGTTGGAAAAATGGGGAGTCAAATACATCAAAATCCCGTTAAAGCGGACGGGTTTGAATCCGGCCGGGGATCTTTTTTTACTGGGCTTTTTAATCCAGCTGCTGCGGAAAAAAAGGCCGGATTATCTTTTTTTGTACACCGTTAAGCCGGTGATCTATGGTTCCCTGGCCGCCACTTTTTTACCGACCTGCCGGGTTTATTCGATGATTACGGGGCTCGGTTATGTTTTTACCTCCCCTGAAGGCGGCACGTTTAAAAAGCTGGTTACCGCGATGTACAGGGCTGCGCTCAAGCGCAACCGGAAAGTTTTTTTCCAGAACCCGGATGATGCCCGGGAGTTTGTCAATATAAAGGTTATAGAAGAAAAAAAAGTGGTGCTGGTTAACGGTTCGGGGGTAAATGTAGATCACTTTTACCGGACCAGGCTTCCTGAAGGGCCGGTTACCTTTTTGCTTATCTCCAGATTGTTGAAAGAAAAAGGGATCATAGAATACGTGGAAGCAGCCCGAATGGTCAAGGAGAAGTACCCGGCTGCGGGATTTAGAATAATTGGCTGGCCCCTTATAGGCGACCCTTCGACAATTAAGCCAAAACAGCTGGAGCGGTGGAAAGAAGAAGGAATCGTAGAGATTTTAGGCGAAACAGACGATGTGCGCCCCATTATTGCTGAAGCCAGTGTTTATGTCCTGCCTTCCTACCGGGAAGGCACGCCGCGCACTGTTTTAGAGGCCATGGCCATGGGCCGGCCGGTTATAACCACCGATGTCCCCGGCTGCCGGGAAACCGTAACCGGAGGCTTAAACGGTTTCCTGGTGCCGGTAAAAGATGCAAAAGCTTTGGCGGCGGCTATGGAAAAGTTTCTGGAAAACCCTGAGCAGATCGGGCAGATGGGAAGGGAAAGCAGGAAGCTGGCAGAAGAAAAATATGATGTCCACAAGATCAACCGGGTTATCAATGAGACCATGGGCATTGTTTAAGCTATAGCAACCGGCAAAGGCAGGAATGTGATGTTAAAACGGTTTTTTGACTTATGCTTGGGCTTGATCATGATTATTTTTTTGATGCCGCTGATGGCGGTAATAGCGGTATTGATTTTATTAAAAATGGGCCAGCCGGTCCTTTTCAGGCAGCTGCGGCCCGGCTTAAAGGGAAAGCCTTTTTATTTATATAAGTTCCGGACCATGGCCGATGCCGTTGATGAAGCGGGGAACTTGCTGCCCGATGAACAGCGCCTGACCGGCTTTGGCAGCCGGCTGCGAAAGTACAGCCTGGATGAACTGCCCCAGCTTTTTAATGTCTTAAAGGGCGAGCAGAGCTTTGTCGGACCCAGACCGTTGTTAATGGCCTACCTGGAACGATATAATAAGGAGCAAGCCAGAAGGCATGAGGCCAAGCCCGGCATAACCGGCTGGGCCCAGGTGAACGGCAGAAACGCGGTTAGCTGGGAAGAAAAGTTTGCCCTCGATGTCTGGTACGTGGATAACCGGAGTTTTATGCTTGACCTGAAGATTTTGGCTTTAACCCTGGTCAAGGTTTTGAAGGCGGAAGGTATCAGCGGGGAAGGTGCTGCGACCATGCCCGAGTTTATGGGCAGCGAAGATCAAAGCTAGCTGCAGGTGGGGAATTTTCTCCGCCAAGCGAGCATTTTTATTGTGCCATTGATAAAATACCATTATATGCTAAAACGGAGCTTTATAGAGGAGATAAAATGATGCCTAAAGATCTGGTGATCCTCGGAGCTGGGGGCTTTGCCCGGGAAGCAAGCCTCCTGGTAGAAGAGATCAATGATACTCTCGCTTCCGGCAGGTGGAACCTGCTCGGCTTTATTGATGAAGACCGGGCCAAATGGGGTTTAAAGTTACGCAGCTATCCGGTGCTGGGCGGCTGGGAAGCTTTAAAGGAACAGCCTGAACAAGCGGCGGTCATCTGCGTGGTCGGCGATCCGGGCGCCAAATGGAAACTGATCGGAGAAGCAGAGAGGCAGGGCAGGGAGTTTGTCAACCTGATCCATCCCTCGGTTGCCCTTGCAGGAGACGTGCGGCTGGGCAAAGGAGTGCTGATCAATAAAGGGTGCCTGGTAACGACTAATATTGTCATCGGTGACCACGTGTCTATTAACCCCGGCTGCGGGATCGGTCACGATGCGGTGATCGGCGTTTATTCGACCCTGATGTGGCGGGTTAATATCTCCGGGGCGGTAGAAATTGGGGAAAGCTGCTTGATTGGAACCGGAGCCACCGTATTGCAGGAAAAAAGAGTGGGCCAGGGCAGCGTGATCGGCGCCGGGGCAGTGGTCACAGAAGATCTTCCGGGTGGCTGCACGGCAGCAGGTGTCCCGGCCCGGGTTATAAAAAAGGACCGTAACTCAGCAGAGGAGTAAGCTGTTTTAAAGCAGGTATAATATATTTAGTGACTCCCGGTTTTTGCAAACCGGCGGTGTTGCAGGCTATAATAGTAGCAGTATTTGGACGAGGCCAGGTGATTTCGTGGTGGAACCGAAAAGAATCTATCTTTCCCCGCCTCACATGAGCGGGAAGGAGCAGGAATATGTAGAAGAAGCTTTTGCTTCAAACTGGGTTGCGCCCCTGGGGCCGCATGTGGACGGGTTTGAGGCTGAACTTTCATCTTACCTGGGGACAGGTGGGGCGCTGGCTTTAAACTCGGGCACGGCGGCGATACATTTGGCTTTGCTTTTGATGGATGCAGGCAGGGGAGAGCGGGTTTTTTGTTCGGCCCTCACTTTTGCCGCTACAGCCAACCCGATCCTGTATGGGGGCGCAGAGCCAATCTTTATCGATTCAGAGCCCTGGTCCTGGAACATGAGCCCGGGAGCATTAGAAAGAGCCCTGAGTGATACTAAGCGGGAAGGCCAACTGCCCAAGGCGGTGATCGTGGTCAACCTGTACGGCCAGAGTGCCGACCTGGAACCGATTATAGAGCTGTGTGAGGGTTACGGTATACCTTTAATTGAAGATGCCGCTGAGTCGTTTGGAGCCACTTACAAGGGGGGAAAAAGCGGCAGTTTCGGCCGCTTTGGGGTTTTATCATTTAACGGCAACAAGATTATAACTACCTCGGGCGGAGGAGCGCTGGTCAGTGATGATTTGGAGGCTTTAGACAGGGCTCGGTACCTGTCTGCCCAGGCCCGTCAGAAAGCGGCCCATTATGAGCATACCGAGGCGGGCTATAACTACCGTTTGAGCAATATCCTGGCTGCTGTAGGCAGAGCCCAGCTTGAAGTCATAGAAGAGCGTATAGAAGCAAAACGAAGAATTTTTGAAAGTTACCGGGAAGCAGTAGGTGAGATCGAAGGGATTGCATTTATGGGTGAGCCGGATTATGGAAAATCAACGCGCTGGCTAACTGCGCTTACAGTTGACCCTTTGAGGTGTAAGGCCAGCCGGGATCAGATTATCGATACGCTGGAGGCAGAAAATATCGAAGCCAGGCCGGTGTGGAAACCGATGCAGCTGCAGCCGCTTTATGCCGGTTCCAGATATTACGAACATGAAAAAGATGTCAGTGTTTCGGAAAAGTTATTTGAACAGGGCCTGTGCCTGCCTTCCGGTTCCAGTTTGACGGAAGAGGAGCAGGAACGGGTTATTACAATAGTAAAGCACACCCTGGCTTCAGGCTAATCCAAATAAACATTCAAATGTATTTATAGAAAAAGCTTTGATTATGGGAGGAAACACTTGAGCATTCTAAACGGTAAAATCAAGCAGCTGGGCATGGTCGCTATTGACGGAGGCCTGGTACTCACAGCTATAGCGCTGGGGGTGTACCTGCGCTTTGACTGGAACGTGCCTTCGTTGTGGATGGACAGGTTGGAAGGCCTTTTACTTCCTGCTGTGATCATCAACCTGGCCTGTTATTACCTGTTCGGATTTTACCGGCGGGTCTGGCGTTACGCCAGCCTGGATGAGTTGATGCTGATCGCCGTATCTGTAACCGTGGGGCTGGGAGGGACTTACCTCTACAGCTTGTACGCGGGCATGCTGCCGAGGAGCTCCTATATCATTGCCTGGTTTTTGCTGCTATTCCTGATTGGCGGTTCCAGAATCTCGGTGCGCTTGCTCGATAATTTCCTGAGCAAGCCAAAGGGAAGCGGTAAAAAAAGAAAAGCTTTAATAGTCGGGGCCGGTGAAGCAGGGGTGCTGGTGGCCCGTGAACTAAAAAAACACGGACCCTCCTTGGAACTGCAGCTGCTCGGTTTTATAGACGACGATCCTTCCAAGCAAAAGCAGATCATCCAGGGCCTGCCGGTCCTCGGGACCAAGAATGATTTAGAGAATGTGGTTCGGCAGAAGGAAGTTGATGAAGTGATCATTGCCATGCCTTCAGCCCCATACAGCACCTTGCAGGAACTGGTCGGTTTGTGCGGCGAACTGGGGGTTAAAATAAAGACTGTGCCCGGTATCTTTGAAATCTTGCAGGGCCAGGTCAGCTTGAAGACATTGAAGGACGTGGATATTGAGGACTTACTCCGCAGGTTGCCCGTTAAACAAGATTTGGAGTCTATTTCTGCCTATTTGGCGGGCCAAACGGTGCTGGTGACAGGGGCCGGCGGTTCGATCGGCTCGGAACTGTGCCGGCAAATTGCCAGAGTCAAACCGAAAAAGCTGGTCATGCTTGACCACGACGAAAACGGTATTTTCTATATCGATCAGGAACTTAAGAGTAAAAACGGGGAAGTGGAAATAGTACCACTGGTGCGGGATATCCAGATCAGGGCTTCGGTGGGAAATGTAATGGCGGAGTACCGGCCGGATGTGGTTTTTCATGCTGCCGCCTACAAGCATGTGCCCCTGATGGAAACGAACACCGAAGAGGCGGTGCGCAACAATATCGAGGGCAGTAAAAATGTGATTGACCTTTCTTCCGAGTACGGGGTAAAAAGATTTGTTTTCATCTCCACCGACAAGGCGGTCAACCCGAGCAGCGTTATGGGGGCAACCAAGCGAGCGGTGGAAATCTACTTACAAAAGAAAGCCAGCAGCTGCAGCAGCTGTGTTTACTGTGCGGTGCGTTTCGGTAATGTGCTCGGCAGTAAGGGCAGCGTGGTCCTGCTGTTTAGGGAACAGATTACCAGGGGCGGCCCGGTTACGGTAACCCACCCTAATATGAAGCGCTACTTCATGACCATCCCGGAGGCGGTGCAACTGGTGATCCAGGCCGGAGCTTTGGGCAAAGGCGGAGAAATTTTCGTGCTTGATATGGGGGAGCCGATTAAGATAGTTGATTTGGCCCGGGACATGATAATTTTATCGGGTTTGAAGCCGGATGAAGATATTAAAATCGAGTTTACCGGCCTCAGGCCAGGAGAAAAACTGAACGAAGAACTGTTTAACGAGCGGGAACACTTTGCCCTGACCAGGCATGAGCGGATCTTTATCGCTCCTGATACGGACCGTGATGAAGACGCGGTGGAGGAAGAAATGCAAAGCTTGCAGCAGAGGCTCGGGTTACAGGCAGATCAGTTCAAAGCCTGAGCCATGCAAACCGCAGGCTTTTTATTAGGAGTTTACATAAACATGGAGTTTAGCAATGTCAAACCGGGCTAAATTAGTGCTTTTTTTTGCAGCAGTAATAATTATGCTGGTTATAACTGTGCCGCAGATGAGTTCATTCCTGGTACTGGATCATGAGCTTGAAGAGGCCGATGCTATTATCGTTTTGATGGGTGAAGTGGCGTTTAGGACTATTGAGGCGGCCGGTTTATACCACGAAGGTTACAGCGAAGAAATTCTCATGGTGCAAAGTCACCTGGCCGGAAGAGAGCTTTTGGCTGATGAGGGGATTATTTTGCCCGGCCAGGCCGAGCAATCCCGGACGGTTGCTTTACACCTGGAGGTTCCAAAAGAAAATCTAAAGATAATTGAGGGCGAAGCCAGGAGCACCTTTGATGAAGCACAGATTTTGGCAGAATACCTGGTTGAAAGAACCGAGCTGGAATCATTGATCCTGGTTACTTCAAGCTTTCATACCAGGCGTACTTACATCATTTTTAACCGGGTTCTGTCTGACCTGGACCGGGATGTGACGCTCTACAGCAGGGCCAGCAGATACGACGATTTTCAGCCTGAACAGTGGTGGCAGTGCCGGGAAAGCGCCAAAATGGTGGTGCTGGAATACCTGAAGCTGGCTTATTTTATGGCCTGGGAGCGGTGGCAGTAGATTTTATTATGAGGAGGAGACAATGTATCTAGTAACCGGCGGAGCGGGCTTTATCGGCAGCAACATTGTCAGGGCACTTGTAAAAGGCGGTAAAAAAGTGCGGGAGCTCGATGATTTTTCAACCGGCAGGCGAGAGAACCTGAGCGGGTTGGAGGAGGTAGAGGTAATAGAAGGCAGCCTGCTTGACCGGAGGAGGCTGGAGAAAGCGCTGAGCGGGGTCAGGTACGTGCTGCACCAGGCGGCGATCCCTTCCGTGCCCCGCTCGGTGGCAGATCCTCTTTCAAGCAATGAAGTCAATGTTACCGGGACCCTGAACCTGCTGGAGGCGGCAAAAAAAACAGGGGTGGAACGCTTTGTCTATGCCGCTTCTTCTTCTGCCTACGGTGATACGGAAGTGCTGCCCAAGAGGGAAAGCATGCCTGCAGACCCGCTTTCCCCGTATGCGGTAGGCAAGTATACAGGGGAGCTTTATGCAAGAGTTTATGCTCATATTTACGGCCTTCCTACGGTATCTTTGCGCTATTTTAATATCTTCGGTCCCCGCCAGGACCCGGCTTCGGAATACGCGGCGGTAATCCCGAAATTTATTTTGAATATGCTGGAGGGAAAAGCGCCGGTCATTTATGGTGACGGGGAGCAGTCCCGTGATTTCACCTATATAGCCAATGCTGTAGAGGCGAATTTACTGGCCTGCACTTCTACCCGGGTGGGCGAAGGTGAGGTAATCAATGTAGCCTGCGGGGAAAGGTATACTTTAAATGAACTGGTTAAGGCTTTAAACGAAATCATGGGCACTGAAATTGAGCCGGTTTACACAGGTCCCCGGCCGGGTGATGTTAAGCATTCCCAGGCTGATATCGCAAAGGCGAAGAAGCTGTTGGGATTTGAGGTCAAGGTCGGTTTTAAAGATGGTCTCAAGCGAACGGTGGAGTGGTTTAGAAATCAGATCTGAAAATAAGATCCAGCTGATAGGCTTATAATAAAACAGCAAGCAAGAAAATTCAATTTGTTACTCTGGAAGCTTACTATAAATCTTTATAGGCTTCGTCCGGGTCGAAGACGATGTCAAAGTCTTTTTTTTCTTCGGGTACTTCTCGTTTCTTCTTTTTTTTCTTTTTGCTTTTTCTTTCCTCCGGTTCATCCTGGTAGTAGTAACCGTAATAACCGTAGGGGTCCTGGTGGGGCGGGATCCCGTTTATAACCACGCCGATCAGGTTGGCCTTGGCCAGGCTCAGCTGCTGGTGGACCTTCTGGGCTTCTTCGCGGGTGGTTTCGCCGTAGGCGACGACCATGATGGTGGCGTCGGCCAGCTGGGCCAGAAGGGAAGCATCGGCGATGCTCATCATCGGCGGCGAATCAAGGACCACGTAATCATAGCGGCTTTGAAATTCCTTGAGCGTTTTCTGCATTTTGCGGCTGGCCAGTAGCTCGGCCGGGTTGGGCGGCACCGGTCCGCTGGGGATAATATCTAAATTAGGAATCTGGGTTTTATGACGGGCGGCGTTCATGTTCAGGTTGTTTTCAATCAGCATGGTGGTCAGGCCGAAAAAGTTTTTGCAGCCGAAAATGTTGTGGATCTTGGGGCGCCTCAGGTCGGTGTCAACGATTAAAACCGAGCTGCCGGCCTGGGCCAAAGCCAGGGCCAGGTTGGTCACGGTAGTGGTTTTGCCGCACTCGGGGTGGGCCCCGACCACCAGGATCGACCTGGTCAGATTGTCCAGGGTCATGAACTGGATATTGGTCCGCAGGGTGCGGTAGGCCTCGGAAGCGGCCGAACGCCCGTCGGTGAT
>SKMK01000057.1 GCA_007121075.1 Syntrophomonadaceae bacterium | reverse complement strand
TTTTAATCTGGCGAATGAATAATAATAATTTACACTGATTATTATTTCACTAAAAATTTGTGACATTAATGAGGATGGAGGGGAAAACTTTGTCTGATCAAAATACATTATTAGCCAAAGCGGCTACCGGTATCAAGGGCCTGGATGAAGTTATGGAGGGGGGGCTCCCTCAAGGTAGGACAACGCTGGTGTGCGGTTCTGCCGGCTGCGGTAAGACCCTTCTGGCTGCAGAGTTTCTTGTAAACGGCGCCACCAGGTTTGATGAACCGGGTGTATTCATGGCCTTTGAGGAGACCGAACAGGATTTGAGTGAGAATGTATCATCACTTGGCTTTGATCTGCCTTCTTTGATTGGGGATAAAAAGATAATTGTCGATTATGTTCATATCGACCGGGAAAATATCCATGAAACGGGCGAATATGATCTGGAGGGCCTGTTTATCCGGCTTGAATATGCAATCAATTCAATTGGCGCCAAACGGGTGGTGCTCGATACTGTAGAATCACTTTTTTCCGGCCTGCCCAATATTCTCATCCTGCGCACTGAACTACGCCGTCTTTTTCACTGGTTAAAGGAGAAGGGTGTCACTGCCGTAATTACCGGCGAACGCGGAGACGGGAACCTTACCAGGCACGGCCTGGAAGAGTATATTTCAGATTGTGTAATCCTGCTCGATCACCGCGTTATCGAGCAGGTTTCCACTAGAAGGCTGCGCGTGGTTAAGTACCGCGGATCGACACACGGTACCAACGAATATCCCTTCCTGATCGACAGGGAGGGTATTTCGGTGCTTCCGATCACTTCGCTGATCCTGGAGCATGCTGCTTCAGGAGAGCGGATTACGACCGGTATAAAAAAGCTGGATGACATGATGGGGGGCAAGGGGTATTACAGGGGCAGTTCAATTCTGGTTTCAGGTACCGCCGGCACAGGAAAAACAAGCTTTACCGCTCATTTTTGCGAAGCGGGATGCAGACAGGGTGAACGGGTGCTCTACTTTTCTTTTGAAGAATCCCCGGGCCAGGTAATGCGTAACATGTGCTCCATAGGCATTAATTTGAAACTCTGGATTGATAAAGGGCTGCTGAAGTTCAATGCCACCCATCCCCTGATGTATGGTATGGAGATGCACCTGGTTGCTATCCTTAAAGAGGTCAGCAGCTTTAAGCCAACTATCGTAATCATTGACCCGATCAATGCCTTTGTTACATCAGGAAACGAATTTGAAGTCAGGGCAATGCTGACGCGGTTAATAAATTACCTCAAAGGAAGAGGAGTTACAGCCCTGTTTACCAACCTGACCGGGGCCGGCGGTAGCCTGGAGCACACAAACACTGCCATCTCCTCTCTCATTGACACCTGGCTGCTTTTACGCAATATCGAAGTCGACGGCGATCGCAGGCGAGACATTAACATTCTGAAATCACGGGGCATGGCTCACTCCAGCAGGGTTAGAGAATTCTTGCTGACTGACCAGGGTGTTGATCTGCTCACAAATGATCAATAGCTATTCGTCAGTCCATTAAAGGGGATGTTAGTATATGTCAATCAAAAAAAATAATGTAAACCGGAATGATCCCGGACCGGAAGAAGAGCCGGGCCAGGTTTATAATCTACGTCTTTACGTGGCCGGGCAGACTCCCAAATCGCTCGCTGCTTTTGCCAATTTAAAGGCGATTTGCGAAGAACACCTGCAAAACAAGTACACCATCGAAGTTATTGATTTACTGGAGAACCCGCAGCTTGCAAAAGGTGATCAAATTATTGCCATCCCCACCCTGGTTCGAAAATTGCCCGAACCGCTGCGCAAGATCATCGGGGATCTCTCCAATACCGAGCGTGTCCTCGTCGGGCTAGACCTGAAACCGCTCAAAAAATAATTGAAAGGAAGAAAGAGAAATATGGTTGATCCAAAAGAAGACCATAACAGCTCCGAAGCTTTTGAAAGTGCTTTTGCTAAACAATCTTCAGCGAAATATGTTCTGAAGCTGTACGTGACGGGCAGCACACCTGCATCTGCGCGTGCCGTCGTCAATATCAAACGGCTTTGTGAAGAGCATCTTAAGGGACGCTACGAGCTGGAGGTCATTGATCTTTACCAGCAACCGACCCTGGCTATAGGAGAAAAGATTGCTGCCGCGCCCACATTGATCAAGAAACTGCCTCCCCCTCTCCGCCGTATCACAGGTGACATGTCGGATGAAGAACGGGTTTTGGTTGGCATAGATTTAAAGAGAAAGTAGTAATATAAAGGTTATTCCGCCGGCATAAGTATAAAGCAGGCAAAGAATGGCGGTCCATAAAATCAAAAGAAAGGAACCACCGATGACTGAAAAAACTGCTGACTTCAGGCAATTGCAGCTTGAAAATGAACGGTTGCAGCGTGAAAAAGCGGATCTGGCTGACAGGATAAAGGAAGCCGAAGAAACCCTGCGCGCAATTCAAAACGGGCAGGTTGATGCACTTGTTGTTTCAACCACTCAGGGTGAGCAGGTTTTTACCCTCAAGGGCGCCGATTACACCTATAAAGTATTAATTGAGAACATGAATGAGGGAGCCCTCACTATGACAAAAGAGGGTGTAATTATATACGCCAACAAGAGTTTTGCCCGGCTGGTCGGAACACCCCTGGAAAGGGTGATCGGCTCACTTCTCACAGATTTTATTGATACCGGGAAGCGTGAGGATTTGCAAAACTTTCTACAAAAAGAATTTGAAAACCAGCGCATTGCGGGAGTTTATCTTACTGCCGCCAGTGGCGACTTGATTCAGACCCAGCTTTCCCTGATCAAGCTGCAAACAGAAGATATGGCGGGTAATATATGCGCTGTAGTAACCGATCTGACCGAGCACAAGCGAATGGAAGCCAGTATAAATGCAGAAAAAATTGCGAGTGTCAAAGCAAAGGAAGCTGAACGAAGCAATTTAGAAAAAAGCCGGTTTCTGGCCACGGTGAGTCATGAAATCCGTAATCCCTTGAATGTCATTATTGGTATATCCGAGTTTGTAGGTGAGGCCGCAGATGCCAAGGAACAGGCTGAATATCTTGAAATGATTAGAAATTCTGCCGTATCCCTGCGGGATCTTCTTAAAGATATTCTAGATATTTCCATAATTGAGAGCAGGCACATTAAATTGAACCAGGTGCCGTTTAATTTATTACAGGAAGTAGAAAAACTCATTTTATATATGCTTCCCCAGGCTTATAATAAGGGACTGGAATTAAAGTGGGCGGCTGATGCAGGGATGCCCACCTTTGTATGCGGCGATCCCGGGAAGCTTCGGCAGGTGCTCTTAAATCTTGTCGGGAACGCGATAAAGTATACCGAACAAGGTGTAGTGGAAGTTACCCTGACCCTGGATGAAAAATCGGATTGTAACGAGCCTGGCTCCACTGATCTTGCTAATGTGCTTTTTGCTGTCCGTGATACCGGGATGGGTATCCCGCCCGATAAAATGGAACAGATTTTTGACCTTTTTGCCCAGGTTCATAATACCACTGCTTTTGCACATGAGGGTTCAGGTTTGGGGCTTCCTATTTCAAAGAACCTTGTGAGTTTAATGGGCGGTTCGATCGAAGTTGAAAGCGATCAAAAATGCGGCAGCACTTTTTACTTTAGCATCCCCTTTTCAATGGCAGAAGATCCTGTTGATATCAATGAAGAAGCAGGATCGGCAGCGCAACTTAAACAGCCCGTATATTCATCGCAGGGAGAAGAAAATGTTGAAATGAGCATTCTTTTAGTTGAAGATAAGCCCATGAATCAGAAACTGGTAGAAGCCCATCTCAAAAGAAAAGGTCATACTATATATATAGCTTCTAACGGTAAAGAGGCGCTCGATGCACACGCCTCCATGCAATTTGATCTAATCCTTATGGATATTAGCATGCCGGTAATGGACGGGGTTGAAGCAACCAAACTTATTCGAGCCGCGGAAAGGGATAAAGGTCGGCATACTCCTATTGTAGCTATGACGGCATACGCCATGGGAAAAGACCGGGAAAAATATCTTCAGGCCGGTATGGACTACTATATTTCCAAACCTATCGAACCCGGGGAACTTTACAAGCTCCTGGAGCAAATTGCCAAAAAGTAATATGCATATGGAAAGTCAGGGCCTATTATGCTGAGCTTTTCATGCCTTAACTCGTACACAGGGGAGACCGGTTGGAAACCGGTCAAAAAACCCGGCTTAATTGATAGATAAATAACTGAAAAGCCGCTTCTTTTTAGCGGTTTAAACATATTAACAAATAATGTAAACCCACCTTAGCTTTATGTAATTCCATATAATTCCCAGTCTGCAAATGTCGATTGATTCCCCTTCACCTATACTGTCCTGCTCCTCACCCAAACATTTTACAAATCGCCTGATCAGGAAAAAATCCTGTAGAGCCTGGAAGGGAACACGGTTATGACTACTGATGCCCCAACTGCCGCGTTTTCGGTAACCGCTTCAAGGTGCCCAGGGTTCTGACACTGGCCGGCTTCTCTCCTGATATCTATCTTGATGTCAAAGAACGGGATCTGCTGTCCGCATTCATACAACTGAACAGCTTCGCCATTCGGCAAACGTTTTGTGCATGCAATGTCATGTAAATGCGGTATGGAAGGGCCAATAGCCTAACTGTCCCTCTTGCTTCGCTTTTGGATATGAGCCTGTACTCAATTATAAATGGGTAATTTGCCAATAGATTAATGGGGATTTCGTAATATACCATTAAGATAACAGATGAGCGACTGGAATTGGGTTTATGAATAACAGTAAGGAGGGCTTACAAATGTTGACCCAGGCGAGTCAAGCCAGGTTGAATGGAATGATACAAGTAACCTTTCTGAGCAGTTGTTTGCCAAGAAAATGCGGAATTGCATTATTTTCAGCCAATTTGAGCAGGGCACTGGAAAATTATCTTGGTCAGGACGCTATTTCCTTTATCGCCATGAATAATAATGAGCGATACAATTACCCACCCCGGGTTATGTTTGAAGTAGAGCAGGAAAAACTTGAAGATTACTTTCAGGTTGCAAGCATGCTTAACTCATCTGCGGTAGATGTTGTATCCCTGCAGCATGAATTTGGTCTTTTTGGAGGGCCCGACGGCAATTACCTGAAAGTCTTGTTGAAACATTTAAAAAAACCGGTGGTAACTACCTGCCATACTGTCCTGCAAGATCCCAGTCCCGGCCAGAAAAGAACCTTTACAGAAATAGCTTCCTATTCCCGGGAGCTTGTTGTAATGAACAAGTTGGCGATTGACTTATTGACAAATGTTTACGATATTTCCCTTCACAAGATTCGTCTTATCCCTCATGGTGTTCCCGAAAAAGAATATAAAGCTCCCTCTTTTTACAAGGAACAGTTGAATTTGCAGGATCGTTTCCTCATCATTACATTCGGTTTCATAAGTCCAAATAAAGGAATCGAGAACATGTTAAATGCCCTTCCTCTTATAGTGAAGAAGCATCCCCGGGTGCTTTACATGGTCCTGGGGGCTACCCACCCCGTGGAAAAGAAGCAAAATGGCGAAAATTACCGGAAAAAATTGGAATCACAGGTCAAAAAAATGGGGCTTAGTCGAAATGTGCTTTTCATCGATGCATTTTTGGAAGACGAAACTCTGGATTGCCTGGTAGGAGCGGCTGACCTTGTAGTCTGCCCTTATAACTCTGAGGCTCAGATCACCAGTGGTGTATTAAGTACCGCTCTAAGCAAAGGCAAGGCCATTATTTCCTCCCCGTTCTTGCATGCCAGGGAGGCGCTTGCAGGCGGGTGCGGAAGTCTTGTTGATGCCGGTGATGCGACTGCCCTGGCCAAAGAGACAATAAACCTGATCGAAAATCGCCGGGAGAGAACGGCCATGTCTAAGAAGGCCTATGATCTCGGCCGCCTCATGAGTTGGAACAACGTATCCGCTGCATACCTGGAAGCATTTGCTGATGTGGTTAAACCGGCCCCGGCCCTGAAAAAGAAGCTGCTCGAAGTCAAAACCTCAATATCCGCTTCAGTTTCATGTTAACGGAAACTGGGGAAACCCTCACGGGCAATTGAGAAGATTTCTTATACAATCCAGAGCAGTGTCCATGCTAATATGTAATTAGTAAGATAAATCCATCAAGGAGGTTTTATCATGTCAACAGAAAAAAGAAAGGATGAACAACTTGGTAAATTTACTGAGAATCATGAAGGCGAAGAAATAACTACCAATCAGGGCGTCCCCGTTTCCCATACCGATGATTCCTTGAAAGCAGGGGAACGAGGCCCTACGCTGATGGAAGACTTCCATTTCAGAGAGAAACTGACTCACTTTGACCATGAAAGAATTCCGGAGCGTGCGGTACATGCAAGGGGCTTTGGAGCCCACGGCTATTTTGAAGTTTATGGGCCTATGACGGAGTATACCATGGCCAAATTTTTACAGGATCCCTCGGTGAAAACACCGGTTTTTGTACGGTTTTCAACTGTGGTGGGCTCCCGGGGTTCCGCTGATCTGGCCAGGGATGTGCGCGGTTTTGCCACGAAGTTCTATACCGAGGATGGAAACTATGACCTTGTGGGTAACAATATTCCCATTTTCTTCATCCAGGACGCTATCAAGTTTCCCGATCTTGTCCACTCCATCAAGCCGGAACCTCATAATGAAGTGCCCCAGGCGGCAGCAGCCCATGATACCTTCTGGGACTTTGTTTCTTGTACACCGGAAACAGCCCATATGGTCCTGTGGGTACTTTCTGATCGGGGAATTCCCCGCAGTTTCAGGCATATGGAAGGCTTCGGCGTAAATACTTTTCGTTTCGTCAACGCCCAGGGGAAGGGTCGTTTTGTCAAATTCCACTGGAAACCCAAGCTGGGTGTACATTCCCTGGTTTGGGATGAGGCACAGAAGCTGAACGGCAAGGACCCGGATTTTCATCGCCGCGACCTGTGGGATGCCATTGAAAGAGGGGATTACCCTGAGTACGAATTCGGGGTGCAGATGATTGATGAAGAAGACGAGTTCAAGTATGACTTTGATATACTTGATCCCACCAAATTCTGGCCTGAAGAACAGGTGCCGGTCAAGATCATCGGGAGGATGGTTTTGAACCGCAATGTGGACAACTTCTTTGCCGAAACCGAACAAGTTGCTTTCCACCCGGGCCATGTAGTGCCTGGAATCGATGTAAGCAACGATCCTTTGCTGCAGGGGCGCCTTTTTTCATATCTGGACACCCAGCTTACCAGGCTGGGAGGACCAAACTTTGCTGAAATCCCCATCAATCGCCCCATTGCGCCGGTCCATAGCAACCAGCGTGATGGTATGCATCGCATGACCATTGACCGGGGGCAGGTGGCTTACTCCCCCAATTCGCTGCAGGATGACACCCCTCAGCCGGATGCCGAAGATGGCTACAAACATTACCAGGAAAAAGTGGAAGGACAAAAAACTCGTGAACGGAGCGAAAGCTTTAAAGACTATTACAGCCAGGCCACCCTCTTTTGGAACAGTATGTCGGAACGTGAAAAAGATCGCATTATCAGTGCGTTCCATTTCGAAGTGGGTAATGTGAAGGATAAGGATGTTCGCAAACGAGTGGTGGAGGTATTTAATAACGTTGATGGTGATCTGGCAAAACAAATAGCTTCCGGCATTGGTGTTGCTCCCCCGGATAAACCGGGTGGGGCCGGGATAAAAGACTCTTCTCCTGCTGTAAGCGTAGAGAACACAACTTTCGAAGCCCGGACCCGGAAAGTTGCCATTCTTGTAGAAAACGGTTTTAATTATGCTGAACTTGAACAGGTTGTTGATGCCCTGGACAAGGCCGGTGTTGTTACTGAAGTGGTGAGTAAAAACCAGGGCGTTTTAACCAGCACAGAGGGCCAGGAATTGGAAGTGGACAAGAACCATCTTACTACAGGATCCATCAAGTATGATGCCGTCTACATCCCCGGAGGAAGAGAAAGTGTGGACAGCTTGATAAAACAGGGTTACGTGATCCACTTTATCAATGAAATGTTCAAACATTACAAACCAGTTGCCATCGCAAACGAAGCCTTAGATTTCTTTGAAGCCTCCCTGATCGGCTCAGCCGGTCCCGGCAGCACAAACCAGGAGCCTTCCAGTAACCTCGGGGTTGTAAGCGTTCAGAACGCTACGGACTTGAGCTCTTTTAGCCAGGAGTTTATCAAGGCTATCGCAATGCACCGCCACTGGGATCGTATGGATAAGAGCAGCAATGCCCCCGCTTAAAAACCTTTAAAATAAACGATGAGTGACCGGCATTAGACGTTAGAAAAATTGTAAAGAAGGGATATATGGCACCAGTAATACAAAGGAATCAATTACGCTGTTACCTTTTTTTACTCAACAAGGTGAAGGAGGTTTAAATATGGGCGAGCTTAAAGTCAGCAGATCCAGTCTGAGACCGGAGCTTCCTCCTCACCTGGCCCTGGGCGTAAGTAAAGACAATATCATGTTGAAAACCTGTGCGATAATGGGCATTCCGCTGGTCCTGGGGATAGCCGCGATAGGTTGGGAAGCACTGTGGCAGATCCTTTTATCTGCAGGCACGGTTTTGATCCTGCATACTGTAATACAATTTTGGGAAGGCCAAACGGGGCGCCGGATCTCATACTGATCATCAACGCTAAAGAAAGCGATCCCAATCTTGCCTGTGACGTGCGGTTGGTGCTTGAACGGCCGGAAGAATTGATTAGCGGGATAGAGATCATGGCCCGTGCCCTGGATGTCGAAGAAGTTACTTTTGCCACCAGGACTGAAGAAGGTGAACTCCTTCAATTTGAAAAGCTTTTAAAAGAACGAGGAATAAACATAGCTCATATCCGGCCTTCATATTCGGTAGGCAGTGAGCGCCTCCTGGTCCGCGAATTGCTGGGCAGGGAGGTGCCCGCTGATCAGTTCCCCCCGGATGTTGGTGTCGTAGTGCATAACGTGGCTACCTGCCTTGCAACTGCCGAAGCAGTTGTTAAAGGTAAGCCCCTTATTTCCAGAGGTATTACTTTTTATTCCAGGGAAACCGGGGGGAGAAACCTGTGGGTAAGAATGGGCACGCCGGTTGAGCATATTTTGAACTACATGGGCATTTCTTCTGAAAGCGTTGACCGGGTTGTCCTGGGCTCGATAATGATGGGCAAGGGGACAAACGATTTAAGAACACCACTGCTGAAATGTTTTACCGGCCTGGTAGCACTGGCTTTCGATGAACACGCCCCCTTTGACAATCCTTACCCGTGTATACGCTGCGGTTTTTGCGATGCGATCTGCCCTGTGGATATTTACCCATCGCTGCTCCTGGAAGCCCTGGAAAAAGGTAAAACCGAAGCCCTGGACAACCTTAATTTTGACTCATGCATCGACTGCAACCTTTGTTCTTACGTGTGCTTGTCTTCAATCCGGGTCAACCCCAAGCAAAGGGCGGGATAGCCATAACGGATCAAAAAATGCGGATTTTTACCGGGAAAAAGCTAATCGGTTTTCGATTAGCTTTTTTCTTTCGGTGCGGCAATGCCTGACGGTGAAACAGGAGAAGTTTGCATCAGCGGGCCGATTGTCTTCCAGGGATAATACAACATGCCGGAAGGAACCGCACGGGTTTTTTATCAGGGGCTATTCAACTGGTTTAGGTACGATGCGGGCGATTGAGACTGTGCGGCCTTCGACGGCAGCATAGAGGGCTCCATCATGATGACCGACAGTTACGTCACGGACACGCCACCCTTCGTCTGTAAGTAGCGGGTCAAGCTCCTCTAACCCATTACCGGTGACCCGGAAATGCGCCAGGTATTGACTGGCCAGGCCGCCGACAAAGAGGTCACCTTGCCAGTCTACAAACCCATCTGCATCATAAAAGGTCATCCCGGCGGGCGGGAATCCGCCACT
>SKMK01000064.1 GCA_007121075.1 Syntrophomonadaceae bacterium | reverse complement strand
TTACTGGGAAGTGTCAGTAATGCAGTAGTCCAACAAGCAGAAAAATGTTCAGTAGTTGTTGTGAGATAAAATTTAAAACAAATCCGTTTAATTGAATAGAAAAGATTATTTCTCAGAGTTTCGTACTCTGAGAAATTTTTTACTCAGCATGCATGCTCCTTTTCTTCACCAACCGCCAAACTATATATTTCATAACCTATATTCACACAATATATCCTTTATTTTTTTATGCCAAAAATATAGGGATAGTTGTTAGATTTAAGGGCGCTGGTTTTAGATTTTGATTAACTCAATACAGTAGGCAGCTTCTATAGATTTAGAAAAAAATCCATTACAGCGCCTTTTGCATCTGACTAATGATAGCATTAACGAGCTTTTACTCTATCCATTTACTTGATGCTTGTTCAGCTAATGATAATCTGTCGAATGTTTTTCTTGCCTCTTCTGCTTTCAAGACCAGCTCCTTAAGCCACTCGGACACCCCTCTAACAGGGCTGATTTGCATTATAAAGAATAGCAAATAAGCTGTATCAATTGAGTATTTCAGAGGCGCAACAGTTGCTTGATTGACAATTTAATGTAATTCTGATATAATATGGATATAGTAAGTTTATAGGATTTGTATTATTATTGTTAAAAGGATGTGTCTAAAAAAGATGTTAAAAAACTTTTTATCACAATGGTATTGGTGCTGTTTTTAGTGACTGCTTTTGCCTCTGCAGCCTATGCCGAAAGCTACTTGAATCACAGCATTGAATATGATTCGGAAGGCAGAATTGACCTGAAAAAACAATCAGGGCATGAGTACAGCACGGGCGCCAGGATGCGGCAGGTAATTACGGGTGAAGGTAGTATGGAAAAAGAGTCTAACATTTTGATGGAAGAAGGTTATATTGAAGTCGATGATCAACAGGACTGGGTAACTGACGAAGAAGCATTAAGGAACCTTGCTGTCGCCAACAGCATCAAGCTATTTACTCCGCCTGCTTTTGTATACGGCGAAGATGATGCGGTAGTTTGGTGGGAGGAGGTGCACGAAGCATTCAGACCTGTTTTATTTGTCGGTGATTTATCACCTGACTTCAACGCCAGGGAAAGAGCCGATCAATGGGATGCACTGACAAATCAGATCTGGGCTGTAAGTGTCGAAGCCAATCACGGTTATTCAGGAAGGCTGGATGCTGAGTTCGAAGCAGCATACAGTCGTGACGTTGCAGATGCCGGGATATTCTTAAATACTGAAGACTATTTCATAATTGAGCAACATGCCGCCACAAGTGAAGGCACGTTACGCCGTTACATAGATATCAGTAGCCCGAAGAGTCAGGCTTTCCTGCATGAAGATATGGTCGTGGACGGTTCGTCCTCGGTAAGTGAAGAGTTCAGCTTAATTAATCATACCAGGGGAAATGAATTGTTCTGGCACCAATTATTCTGATCAGTTCCCGGTAGGAGAGTAATTTACAGGGACAAAAGGACAGTAAAGTTGTTCTTTTGTCCCTGTTCTTTATATCAAAGGTACGGGATTGTTGATGACAAAATCATCATAAAAAGTCCGTGTTACAGTTGTTATTCATCAGGTTGTAACAACTGCCTTTTCAACCTTTAAACAATAGTTCTCTGCCAGTAAAATGCTGAACGCGGAAATGTCTTCGGCGGTAAGCTAAAGAAAGAAAACACAACTATCATCAGCATTTACCGTTATAAGCAATCCCCGGGTATCGGCGAAGGTTGAGAGGATAACAATCTTCAATTCAGGATTATTACATATTATTTTTTAATCTGTTAAATGCTTCTTTTAAATTTTTTGCAGCTTCTTCTACATCTTTAATGCTTAAAGATTTACAGTCATAGCCCAACATCTCTTTCATAATCAAGTAAGAGTTATCCGTAAATATTACAGTTCCATCCTTTTCAATAGATTCGATACCATCATATTTCTGGGCTTCTTTATTGATGGAAACGGCCTCCTCCAAAGTAACTCCCTCAGGAAGGGCAATATGAGCTCCGGAGGCATCAAGTCTTACGGGATAACCTCCCGGAAGGCCGGAAGGACCTGGTGCATTAGTCCATAAATCAGAGTCTTTTAAGATGGCAAGAGCGTTTTTTAGTGTAGAAGAGGCAATGATCGAGCTGTCGCTTTTACCTCCAGGATAAATCTTCGTTGCTTCCATTAGAGCTTCCTCAACAGGAATCTGACTGGTAATATCTTTGTTATCAAGCATAACCTTTACGTAAAGAGGGACATCTAATTTTCTATCTTCCAATACGGCAGCATTGTGATAATGATGTCCGATTACACAAACTTGAACAGCTTTGGGGGAGACTTGATATTTTTTAGAAACATAGTATTGTAAAGGCGGCACGAGTTCATCTACGTTTCCCGCCCCTACTGTGGGAGCAAGATTTATGGAATCCAAAACCGGGTTGACTGCATCTGGAAAGGGGATACTGACCACTTTTGTTGAAACGCCGGAGTTTTTTACCGCTTTCATAACATTCATCGTCGGGGCCAGATGCATCGGTAGCCAGGGCCCGAGCCTGGCTTCATGCAATCGCTTAAATGTTGATGGATGAAGCTCTGTGATTACCCACCAGGACTGCAAAGAAGCGGTGTTTATAATTAAATCCGGTTTAATTTTTCTTAGAATTCGACTGGTGTTATCAACATCAAAAACATCTCCGACTACCAGTTCCATTTCCGGGTAGTATCCTTCAAACATAGCACCATATCTGACGCAGGCAAGTTTTGCCAGGGCATTTTTTTCGTTGATATCGAGGGCAATAATTTTTTTGATACCGGATGTCCTTGCTAAAAACTCTAAAATATGTCCGCCGACTTCTCCGACACCAAAAACCATAACTGAGTGAGCCATTGGTTTTCCTCTCCTTTCTGATTACCATAAGTACTACTTGTAACTTGCCTTGCAATTTCAATTAAGGAAAACAGCCGAATTGCCATAGAAAAGGATCTACTGCCGGGGCTGTATAGAATTTATTAAAAACATTACCCTGCTGTGATGCACTCCCGGCCGTTAAAGTAGGGGTGCAAGACTTTCGGAATAACCACGCTTCCGTCCTCCTGCTGGTAATTTTCAAGAATGGAGGCCACCGTCCTGCCTATTGCCACCCCCGAACCATTCAGGGTGTGGACAAACTGCGCTTTTTTACCGGTTTCCGGCCGGTACCTGATTCCAGCCCGACGGGCCTGAAAATCGGTGAAGTTACTGCAGGAGGATATTTCGCGGTAAGTGCCGGCAGCCGGCAACCACACTTCCAGGTCATATTTTTTGGCGGGGGCAAAACCAAGATCCCCGCTGCACATTAACATGACCCGGTAAGGCAGCTCTAATAGCTGCAGGACTTTTTCAGCATCACGGGTCAAAGACTCCAGTTCGTCCATGGACTCTTCCGGGCGGACAAACTTGACCAACTCCACCTTGTTAAACTGGTGCTGGCGGATCAGGCCCCGGGTATCCCGGCCGTGAGCCCCGGCTTCAGCCCTGAAACAGGCACTGTAGGCACAGTAGTATAAGGGGAGCTGTTCTTCCTCCAGGATTTCATCCCGGTGCAGGTTGGTAACAGGAACTTCTGCGGTGGGAATCAGGTACAAATCGGTCCCTTCAATCCGGAAAGCATCTTCGGCAAACTTAGGAAGCTGGCCGGTTCCGGTCATGCTTGCCGCATTGACCAGGAAAGGGGGGAATACTTCGCGGTAACCATGCTCGGTTGTGTGCAGATCAAGCATAAAATTAAACAGGGCCCGTTCAAGCCTGGCCCCGGCCCCGTAATAGAGGGCAAAACGGCTGCCGGTTATTTTGCCGGCCCTTGGAAAATCGATAATATCAAGGTTGGCTCCAATATCCCAGTGAGCCAGGGGAGTAAAGTCAAATTCCGGACGATTGCCCCAGGAACGCACTTCAACATTGTCTGATTCATCGCTGCCCCGGGGCACTACGGGATCGGGAAGGTTGGGAAGGTTCAGCAGTAGCTGCTCCATTGCACTGTCAATTTGGCGAAGCTGTTCATCAAGCTCCTTTATTTGGGCTGACACTTCACGCATTTCCGCTTTTTTGGCTTCAACAGCCTCACTTTCTCCACCGGCCTGTCCAATTTCCTTGGAAACCCGGTTGCGGATTTGCTTGAGTTCTTCCGCTTCTTTAAGCAGGCTGCGCCGTTCACCATCCTTCGCCAGCAGGCCGTCGAGGTCAGCTTCTTCGCCCTTAAGTTCCATCGCCTGACGAATAAGGTCCGGGTTCTCCCGGACAAATTTTAAATCCAGCATAATTCAACCTCCCCTAAACTGTTACATTTCTTCCGGAGCAACAATTCCTAGCAGGCCCAGTCCATTAGCCAGCACTTGCCTGGTAGCATTGATCAATAGCAACCGGGCTTGCTGTGTTTCCGGCTCGCTGCTCAGGACAGGGCAATTATGGTAAAAACGATTAAATTCCCGGGCCACATCGATCAGGTAGCGAGCCAGGATAGAGGGTTTATAGCTTTCAGCCGAATCAAAAACCTTTTCAGGTAGCTGGGCCAGGGTCTTAACCAGAGTAATTTCTTCTTCCTTTTCCAATAGCGAAGCGGCGTTATCATCCCAGGCAAATAAATCGGGCCCCGCTTTGCGGATAATACTGCAAATCCTGGCATGGGCATACTGGATATAGGCCGCCGTTTCTCCTGAAAAGTCCAGCACTTTTTCCCAATCAAATTCAATGTTTTTAACCCGGTCGTTGCTTAAGTCTCCAAAACGAACTGCCCCCAGGCCCACTGCTTCAGCAGCACTGACTTTATCTTCCAGGTCGGGGTTCTTCTCTTCGATAATCTCGCGGGCCATTTCAACCGCCCGATCCAGGACTTCTTCCAACAAAATTATTTTACCGGCCCTGGTAGACATGCGGCCTTCTTTAAAGCGAATCATACCGAAAGGCACGTGGACACAGTTAGACGCCCATTCAAATCCAAGCAGTTCCAGGACTTTAAAAAGCTGCTGGAAGTGCAGGGTCTGCTCTGCTCCAACCACGTAAAGCGAACGGGCAAAGTCAAAAGTTTCCTTCCGGTAAATTGCCGCTGCCAGATCCCGGGTAATATAGAGGGTCGCACCGTCCTTTTTCCGAAGCATCACCAGGGGAAGATCATATGGTTCCAGGTCAACTATTAATGCCCCTTCGCTTTCTTTGGTAATCCCTTGTTCCTGGACCAGGTTAATAACCCGATCCAGCATCTGGTTATAATGGCTTTCACCGTGGTAATACTCAAACTCTATCCCCAGCCTGCTGTAAATCGAAGCATAGGCTTCCAGACTAAGTTTCTTGAAATGTTCCCAGTAGGAAACCGCTTCTTGATCTCCACTTTCCAGCCTCTTGAACCAGGACCGGGCTTCGTCATCCAGCTCGGGGCTTTCTTCAACTTCCTGGTGAAACTGAACATATAGCCGGTACAGGTAATCCACGGGATCTTCTTGTAGCTTGCCCTCTTCGCCCCAGTGCTTGAAGGCCACGATCAGCTTGCCAAACTGGGTACCCCAGTCTCCAAGATGGTTTATACCAATACTGCTATAACCAAGGGCCCTGTAGATAAGGTAAAGAGAGTGCCCGATCACCGTGGAACGGATATGACCAACACCAAACGGCTTGGCGATATTGGGAGAAGAGTAGTCGATAGTAACATTTTGCCCATTGCCAATATTTGTGTGCCCGTACTGCTCTTCTTCTTCCCAAACTTTTTTCAGCACTTCGAAACTGTAGTTTTTCGGGGCTATATAAAAATTGAGGTATGGTCCTCTGGGCTCGGCCTTTTCCCAGAGCCAGCCTTTTTGGCCGGACAGTTTATCGCCCAGTTCAGCGGCAATCGCCGGGGGAGGTTTTTTCATTTTTTTGGCAAGCGTAAAGCAGGGGAAAGCCAGATCTCCGTATTCCGGTTCAGGCGGAACTTCCAGCAACTCCAGGACCTGGCTTGTTTCCATTTCGACAAGCGGTGCTAAGACTTTTCCGATCTCTTCTCTAAGCTTCTGCATATGCTATCTCCTTGGCACTTTATCCATTATTTTAGCTTAAAGAAGAGTAAATGACAAATACTTTTCCCTACTGTTCCGGGTTAATAAAGTAAGGGCGATGCTGAAAACGGCCCAGGGAAGGGTAACCGGCAGGGGAATCCCATTCTTCGCCTTCCACCAGGATTTCAACTCTTTGCACCCTGCTGTTTTCAAACACGGTCATAAACAGAGCATCTAAAACCAGTTCAGACTGCAGCTTTTTCTGTTCACCAATTTTTTCTGGAAAAATTCCTTTAAACGAATCGGTCAGGTTGATTTGGATTTGCTCCCGGGAAATTCTCAGATCAATTAATTCAAGGTTGGAAGGTACAAATGGAAGAGCCCGGCAGGCCAGAAGGGTCTGCTCTACAAGATGCTGCAAATCGGCTTCTTCTCCATTTTCCGGGGTTGCTTCCTGCACCTTCAAGTAGTAGCGGTTCCCGCTCATGACCGGCTTATAGACCGGCTTCTCCCAGCGGTAAGGGCTGAGAGGTTGACTTAATACTAAATCTTCCCCAAAAATTTCAAGGGGTTCTCCGTCGACCATTAACTTGATCTCTTCGACTTCAGAGAAATAGCTTATGGTAAGCAGCAGCGAATCAAGGGCAGTAGCACTTTGGTTACCGCCGCTTAACTCGGCCAGTTCAGGGGAAATCTCAAGCTTGAGCAGGCCTTGTTCTTCTGAATAATCAGTATCAATGGAGGCATCTTTTTGGGGAATTGTCCTGTAAAGCGCACTGCCCCGGGCGGGACCGCGGATTAATTCTTCCAAAGCAGCCTGGATCGGGTTGTCTGCATCGCCAATCGACCTGGTAACAGGAACCAAATTGGAGTTTTCATCAATAAAATAAAGAAGGACTTTTATCTCATCCGTTTTTTGTTCGGTAGAAACCGGGTTATAGATAGGCACAGTTGCTATGTCATTTTCAGTTTCAGCCAGGAGCGGCTCCAGGTTAATCAAATCAATATAGCCATCCTCACCGCCAACCACGACTAAATGGGGGTGTCCAGATTTCAGCAGTTTTTCCACCCGCATGGCCACTTCCCAGTTGTTAACCTCGTTTCCCTGCCGATCCAGTATTTTCATCTGGGTATAATCTTCCCGGTAATGGCGCCATGAGCTGGAAACGATATACTGGCCATCGGCAGTAAATAAAAAAAGCGATCCATCGGCGACCCGTTTATTCCACAACATGCCGTCAGTAAGGTCATAGTAATACAAATTCTCTTCTGCACCTTCCTGGTTTCCATAAACCAGGATCCGGTTATAATTTTGGGGATTAAACAAAACGGTTTGAGGTTCAAAAGGAAACCCAATTTCCCATAAAGGCTGCCCCTGGGAATCGTAAACCGTCAGGTTTTTGCCATCTGCCGCCGCCATGCGGCTGCCATGCCTGGAGATTGCGGCAAGGTGCTTGTTTTCATACGACCAGAGTTCTTCCCCATCATGGTTAACCGCAGTAAAAACAGGTTGATCGCCCTGCATGTGGGTGTAGAATATACTGGCCTGTTCAAGGTATTCACTAGAAAGAAACAGATTTTTAAGCGGCCCGCTTTCAAGGGTCCACTTTTTTTCTCCATCGCGGCTGTAAAATTCAACCTGGTGATTTTCATTACTTTCATCGGAGCGGGCAGCAGCCACCCAGTTGGCATTGGGGGCTATTGCAATATGTCTTACGGGCAGGCCCTCCTTTTCCCAGGAAAATTCCTGGTCGGTTGAAGTAAAGTAGAGAAGCCCTCCTTCAGTTCCGGTAACAACATAATTCCCGCAAGAAGACAATTTGGCCTGTTTCGGGGCCGTCGAAAAGCTTTTATCCCAGCGCAATTTACGTTCTTGATCCAGGAGACTGACCATTTTTTCATCAGTGCTAAAAAGTATTCCGGTTAAATTATGGTCAATACTGAGATCATATATTTCTGCGCTGGTAAACCAGAGATCATATAAGGCCCCTCCTTCGTCGGGGCTTTGGGGTTCAACCGTCACCCCTGTTTGTTCAGGAGCAGGCACCAGTTGCATAATTAATAGATATGCACCGGTTAACATAAATATGCCGGCCAGGGCAATAATATAATAAAAAGGCTGCATCTTCTTCATTAAGAAAAACCCCCGTAAATCAAAACCAGAGTGTAAAGTATTGTATCATAACAATGGCTCTTATCGGAAATCAAAATCTTTAAGAATTATTGAAACCCGGTTAAGCTTCTATAACAATTCTAGTCTCTAGCAGCGGGAAGGGTAAAATAAAAACTGCTTCCCCGGCCTTCTTCGCTTTCCACCCACACTCGTCCTTTGTGTTTGGCCACAATTTCACTGACTATGGCCAGACCCAGGCCGGTCCCTCCGACTTCCCTGGAACGGGCTTTGTCAACACGGTAAAAACGTTCAAAGATGAAGCTTTGATCTTCCCTGGGGATGCCGCTTCCGGTATCCTCAACCCTGGTGATTACTTCATCGCCTTCCTGGAATAAAGATACCGTAACCGAACCTCCCGCAGGAGTATAGTTGAGAGCATTGTCGAGCAGGTTGGAAACAACCTGACGCAGCTGCATCGGCACGGCTGAAACCTTAAGCATCTGATCAGGGATAAAATCAATCAAATCCAGGCCAGCCTGGCTGAAGCGGTACTTGTGTTCTCTGATCATATCCCTGAGCAGAAAGTTCACGGTAATCTCTTCATATTCAACCTGGTTCTTTTCCAGCTTGGACAGTTCAAGCAAATCATTAACCAGCTGCACTAAGCGATCGAGCTCATTGTCAAGATCTTCAACAAATTCTTTTTGCTGTTGGTGATCCATATCATGTTCTTTAAGAGCCTTGGTTAGAAGGCTCATTGTCGTTAACGGAGTGCGGACTTCATGGGCCACATCAGCGGCAAATTTTTTCAAGTTATTGGTATAATAGTTAAGCCGCCTGGCCATGACATTGAATTGATCCGCCAGGCGGCCGATTTCATCGCCCGAAGTGAATTCAATGTGCTGATCAAGGTTTCCTTCCGACATTCTCCTGGCTGCATTAGTGAGTTCTTCCAGCGGACCGGTGAAGCGGCGGGCCAGGGCAACAGAGCCGCCCCCGACGATTGCCATAGCCAGAACCGTTGATAAAAACAAAAACAGTCGGATGTCGGCAAGGGTTTGATAGACGTCTTCAAGCGAGGTGGAAAGAAAGATTACCCCGATTATGTCGCCGTTTTCTTCTTTAACCGGTATGGCCATCTGCTTTATCTGATGGCCTATTCGTTCGCTATAGGTAACACTGCTGCTTACTTCACCGGCAAGAGCTGTATTTACATCTTCATGTTCAAGGGTTTGGTTTAAAAGACCGCCGACCCGAACCGAATCTCCGACTACGTTCCCCTGATCATCGATGAACACCACCCTGGCGCCGGCCTGGCGGCTGATATTCTCCGCCAGAGAACTAAGGCGCACGGTATCTATCTGGCCCCGCAGGTGTCCAACCAGGAATTCAGAGGCCAGGAAGCCGGTCCGCTGAAGGTGTTCCAGCAATTTATTCATATGATAGCGTTCCAGAGTTGAGTACAAAAAGAGGCTGATAATCAACATAACAGCCAGGATAATAGCCAGGAATACGGCGGTCAGGCGAAAGCGGATACTGTAAAACCTCGGCATCAAAGATCCTCCCTGAGTTTATAACCCGTACCCCAAACAGTAATAATATACTCCGGGTTGGCCGGATCGGTTTCTATTTTTTCCCTCAGGTGCCTGATATGAACATCCACAGTCCGGACATCGCCATAGTAATCATAACCCCATACCTGGGCTAAAAGCTGCTCCCGGGAATAGACATTGCCGGCATTAATAGCCAGGAAGCTCAGCAGGGCAAATTCTTTTGAAGTTAAACTGATCTCTTTCTCCCCGAGGCGCACCCGGTGCTGCAACAGGTCGATTTGGAGCTTGCCGATCTGGATTTGTTTTTTTGATTCTTCTTCCGTAGTAGTGCTGCGCCTCAGTATTGCCTTAATCCGGGCTACAAGCTCTCTAGAATTGAAGGGCTTGGTAAGGTAATCATCGGCGCCGAGTTCCAGGCCAAGGACCTTGTCAATATCTTCGCTGCGCGCTGTAAGCATAATTATTGGCACATCCAGCTTCTTCCTGATCCGGCGGCAGACTTCAAAGCCATCGACTTCAGGTAACATTAAGTCCAGCACTACTACATCCGGTTTCAAAGAAAAAACTTTCTCCAAAGCTTCCTCACCGTCATAAGCCGCATCAACTCTGAACCCTTCTTTTTCCAGGTTAAAAGTTAAAGCCTTGACCAGCGTCTTTTCGTCGTCAACAATCAAAACCAGTTCGTTACTCATTGACTGACCCTCCGTTATCGGGGTTATTATAAGCTTTTATCACTTCCTTAAAATCATCCCACACCAGTTTCTTTTTTCCGGGATCTCTGAGCAGGGCGGCAGGATGAAATGTAGCCATATACCGCCGGCTCCCAATTTTCAGCCAGCATCCCCTGGATCGCGTTATACTGGCATTTTTGTCGATCAAGCTCTTAGTAGCCAGGGATCCCAGGCAAACTACCATTTCCGGGTCTATCAGCTCGATCTGCTTTTGCAGGTAAGGCAGGCAGGCATCTATTTCCGTTTGCACTGGTAGCCTGTTGTTTGGGGGGCGGCATTTGACAACGTTTGCTATATAAACGTCATCTCGATTCATCTTTGCTGCCTGCAAAATCCGGTTCAACAACTGTCCGGCACGGCCGACAAAAGGCTCCCCCTGCCGATCTTCATCACTGCCGGGTCCTTCTCCAACCAGCATCAGGCGAGCATTAGGATTTCCTACTCCAAATACAACCTGGCGGCAACCCTGTCTTAAAGAACAGCGCCTGCAGGAAAGGGCTTCTTCCTTAAGCTGGTCCAGTTCCGCTTCTTTATCATTGCCGGAAGCAGCCAGGCCTGCCTGTTCCGGTTCCGATGGGGAAGCAGCCCGGCCGCTCATCATATCAAAAAGAGATTGCTGTCGCTCTTCTTTAATATTAATGTCACTCACCCTGTTATAGTGTTTTCATAACCCGCCTGTTAACTATTCAGGCGGCGAAACCATTAAAGCCCGGCGTCGCTGAAAACGGCTTTCTGCAAATTCCAGCAGCTTGCTCACCAGTTCGTCATACCTGACTCCGCTGGCCTCCCAAAGTTTTGGATACATGCTTATGCTGGTAAAACCGGGGATAGTGTTGATTTCTATTAAAGTTACAGTTTCGGTTAGCGTATTGACAAAAAAGTCTACCCTGGCCAATCCGCTGGCCTCGACAGCCTTAAAAGCCTTTGCAGAGTAATCCCTGACCATAGTTTCCAGCTTTTCCCCTAATTCTACCGGTATTACAAGTTCAGACCGATCGTCAATATATTTGGCCCGATAATCATAAAATTCATTGCAGGGAATTACTTCCCCCGGACGGGAAGTCGCTGGATTTATATCGCCCAGAACACTGCATTCAATTTCCCTGCCCTCCAAAAAAGCCTCAATGATTACCTTTTCATCATACAGCAACGCTTCTTCAACGGCAGCACTCAGTTTGTCTTCAGTTCGGACCTTGGTTATGCCAACGCTGGATCCCAGGTTGGCCGGTTTAACAAAGCAGGGCAAACCAATTTCTTCTTTAACCCGGCCACTCCAGTGGTGCTCATTGCCAGTCCAGTCCCAGCGGTAAAAAAAGATAAATGGAGCTACCGGCAGGCCGTTATCTTTAAACAGGTTTTTCATAATTGCTTTGTCCATGGCTACACTTGAAGCCAGGACACCGGAACCAACATAAGGGATGCCGGCCATTTCAAATAACCCCTGGATGGTCCCGTCTTCGCCATATGTGCCGTGCAGGACGGGGAAAACCAGATCAAGGGGGTGGTGCATCCACTCTGAAGGGGAGATTGCTGACTGCACAAGCAGCCCGGGGCGATTTGGATCAGTTAAGATTACTGCCGAAGTAGCCTCCCGGGGTGTGCGGTTTTCCCACAGTGCCAGCCAGGCATCCGGGCCGGTCAACCAGGATCCCTCCCTGGTAATACCAATTGGGACAATTTCATACTTTTCCTTGTCAATTGCCTCCATGATTGATGCGGCGGAGCGAAGAGAAACAACATGTTCTCCGGAACGCCCGCCGAATACAACCGCCACCTTTTTGCTTTTCATAATGGCTAACAACTCCCCATTGCGGGCATACTTTTCCTGATAATTTATACACAATAATTATATCACACCCTGGAAGTCATAGTAGAGAGCAATATTTTAAGGAAAAGCACTAAATCATGACCAGGTACGTTATAATCATGAATTGGAAGGGAGTTCTCTTATTGGAAGCGAGGGTACAAACACAGCATGCATACGCCGGCAGTTGTTATGTTGGGTGCTAATTTTTATACAGCGCTGGGTGCTATCCGTACCCTGGGGCGCAGAGGTGTTCCTGTTTATGCCCTTGACTATTACTTTCCATCCGCATACGCCCTCTCCTCACGCTACGTGACCCAAAAAATATTGGGACCAAACATTAACCTTGATCAAGGGGGCCTGGCTGACTTTTTATGTGATCTGGGCAGTACATTTGAACATAAACCTGTTTTAATGGCCAGCGCCGACAGCTATGCCCTGTTAATCTCGCGTTATGCAAAAGAACTGGAGCGCTGTTATCTTTTTCCGGATAACCCTACAGGATTACTGGAACAAATTATCGACAAAAACGGACTAAGCACCCTGGCTGACAAATACAACCTCCACACTCCCCGTACCGCTATAGTCGATGAGGGGGTTGATTTAAATTATGTTGCCGAAACCATGCCTTACCCCTGTATCGTTAAGCCGGCCCTTTCCCATGAGTTCGTCAAGGTTTTCCGCCAAAAATGCCTGTTTACCGACAACAGAGCCCAGTTATTAAAAACCCTCGAAACTGCCCGTTCCAGCGGCCTTGAGGTAATGGTCCAGGAAGTAGTACCCGGATTTGATGATCAAATGTATGTCTTTGATTTTTATGCAGACAGCCGGGGCCGGATCACCCATACTATGACAGCTCAAAAACTTCGCCAGTTTCCCATTAATTTTGGCTCGTCAACTTTAACCCATCACTGGCACGAGCAAGAACTGGTGGAGCTGGGAACAGGTTATATTGAACGGCTCGGATACCGCGGATACGGGGAAATTGAATTTAAAAAACACCCCCAAACCGGCAAGTTTTACCTGATCGAAATAAATGCTCGCTTGAGCACTTTGAATGTGCTATTTGACAAATGCGGCCTCGAGTTTACATACGTTATGTATCGGGATTTGGTAGGCGATCCGCTGCCGGAATACCATCTCCGGGAAAACCGGCCGTGGGCATTCTGGCATGCCTATGAAGATGCGATCAGTGTTTCTGCTTACCTGAAATCAAAACAGCTCACCCTGGCCCAGGTTATTCGCCCCTGGCTGGCTCACCATAAAGCCCATGCCATCTGGGCTACAGATGATATTAAACCTCTTTTTTCTTTTGCCAAACTGCTTTTGAACAAGGTTGTTGACAAGCTATGGCGTATAATTAAGAGCAGAATTTAGTAGAGCCAGGATCGGGACGGCGGCCAAGCAGGCGAACCTAAGAAAAGTTTCAGCGCCGGGCTAACGCCCTTGCCGGTCACAAACTGAGAAGGCGGCCCTGGAGGCCGCCTTTTTTGCTTTACTATATCTCTTAATTGTCCGGGCCGGTGGCAGGTTAAGCTTCTTCTTCTTCTTTACCTGCCTGAGCATCGGCAATAACTTGTTCCGCCACGTTATGAGGCACTTCTTCATAATGTGAAAACTCCATGCTGAAAAACCCACGGCCCTGGGTCATTGAACGGAGGTCTATTGAATATTTGAACATTTCGGCCATCGGGACCTGGGCCCTGATTTTTTGCATGTTGCCTTCCGGCTCCATGCCCTGGATCCGTCCCCGTTTGCTATTTAGATCGCCCATTATATCGCCCATGAAAGTTTCCGGGACAAGAACTTCCACGTTCATGATCGGTTCCAGCAGTACTGCTCCGGCCTGATCCATCCCTTTGCGAAAAGCCTGGGCCCCGGCAACCTTAAAGGCCATTTCTGAAGAGTCTACAGTGTGATAAGATCCGTCAACCAGCCTGACCATCACGTCCACAACCGGGTAGCCGGCAACCACACCTTCTTCCATGGCTTCAATAACCCCTTTTTCAACAGCCGGAACATACTGTTTTGGAACCGCTCCGCCGAAAATCTTATTTTCAAAGACCAGGCCATCTCCCGGCTCAGCAGGTTCCATCTCTAGATAGACATGTCCAAACTGCCCGCGGCCGCCGGACTGCTTCTTATGTTTACCCTCCACCTTGGCCTGCCCCTTGACTGTCTCTTTGTACGGGACTTTAGGAGTAGACAGTTCCACGTCCACTCCAAATTTTTGGGAAAGACGGTTCACGATAATATCCAGGTGAAGTTCACCCATTCCGGATATAACTGTTTGTTTAGTTTCGATTTTTCTTTCCACCCTGAAGGTTGGGTCTTCTTCGAGAAAACGGGACAACCCACTACCGACCTTGTCTTCATCGCCCTTGGTCTTCGGCTCAACGGCAAACGAGATTACTGGTTCCGGGAAATCAAGGGCAGGGAAGACAACCGGGTTGCTTTTGTCACAAAGGGTATCGCCGGTAATTGTGCTCTGCAGTTTGGCCACACAGGCAATATCTCCGGCCACCACTTCTTCCATGGAGATCTGGTTTTTGCCCCGCATGGAGAAAACCTGGCCAAACCGTTCGGTTATATCCTGAGTTGCATTGTAAATCTGGCTATCCGGCTGGATATTGCCGGAAAAAACCCTAAAATAGTTAATTCGCCCTACATATGGGTCGGCCAGGGTTTTGAACACAAATGCAGACATCGATTCATCATTGCTCAGTTTTCGGGTCACTTCATCTTTACTTCCGGGAATATACCCTTTAACCTCCTCCTGGTCCAGGGGAGTGGGCAGATAACGCTTGATGAAATCAAGCAGCGGCTGGGTTCCGAAATTCTTCGAAGCGGCACAGCAAAGAACGGGAATCGTTTTCCCGGTCAAAACTCCCTGACGCAGG
The DNA here is from genome assembly GCA_007121075.1 of Syntrophomonadaceae bacterium. GTDB lineage: Bacteria > Bacillota > Dethiobacteria > DTU022 > DTU022 > B1SED10-74M. Next base: position 12,819 of record SKMK01000064.1, on the reverse strand, counting down.
CCCTCATTAATTTCATCATCGGTCAGTTCTTCACCTTCCAGGTATTTTTCCAGAAGACTGTCGTCGGTTTCGGCAATCGCTTCAACCAATTTTTCCCTCATTTCCTGGGCATGGTCCTTAAGATCTGCAGGCACATCTTCCTCGGTTGTTTTCATCCCGTCATCAGAAAACATGATCGCCTTCTGCCTGATCAGGTCAACGACTCCATTAAAATCTGTTTCCTGGCCGATCGGCATTTGAAGGGGAGCGACATTATGACCGAAATTAGTCCTGAGTTGCTCCAGGGTTCCCTCAAAATCGGCATTTTCACGATCCAGCTTGTTGATTGCCACCAGGCGGGGCAAATTATAGTTGTCGGCATAACCCCATACCTTTTCAGTGCCGACTTCGACACCCGACACTGCGCAAACAACAGCCACAACACTGTCGGCTACCCGCAGGGCGCCAAGGACATCGCCAATAAAATCAAAATACCCCGGAGTATCAAGCAGGTTGATCTTGATACCGTCCCACTCCAGGGGAGCCAGGCCCACATTTATGGTTACCTGCTTTTTAATTTCATCGGGGTCATAATCGGTAGTGGTATTGCCCGATTCAATCTTTCCCTGGCGGTTAATGGTCCCAGACGTAAAAAGCAGCGCTTCGGTAAGAGATGTTTTACCGGCACTGCCGTGGGATATTAATGCCACATTGCGAATATTTTCGCTGTTGTACTTCTTCATGTATAGACCTCCTCAATATCACCCGCTCGTGTTAATAAGCGGTAGATATATTATTAACCACTTTTCGATGTATACACCCTACCATTATCGCAAAAAAAATGCAAATAGAAAAGAGCCTTCAATGAGGCTATCCTGCGGGATTAACCCTGGCTTTCACGTATTCAACCAGGCCTCCCCGGTTTATAATCTCCTGCATAAAAGGGGGAAATGGTTCCGCTTTATAAACATGCCCGGTTTGGAGTTGGGTTATGGTCCCCTGTTCGAGATCCACCCGGAGCCGATCTGATCCCGATTCAATACCGGCCAAATCTTCGTGGCATTCCATGATCGGCAGCCCAATGTTAATGGCATTGCGGTAAAATATGCGGGCAAAGCTTTTGGCTATCACGCAGGAAACCCCGGCTCCTTTTATGGCCAGGGGAGCATGTTCACGGGAGCTGCCGCAGCCAAAATTTTCGCCGCCCACCAGGATGTCGCCGGGGCTGACCAGGCCCGGGAAATCAGGTTTGATATCTTCCATCAAGTGTTTCGCCAGTTCTGCAGGATCGGATGTACTCAAGTAACGGGCGGCAACGATCGCATCGGTATCTACATTATCGCCAAAAACCCATGCTTTTCCTTCAAATATCATTAGATAACCTCCTCCGGATGGACAATTTTTCCAGCTACGGCAGATGCTGCAGCCACTGCCGGGCCGGACAGGTAAACTTCACTTTCCGGATGGCCCATCCTGCCGACAAAGTTGCGGTTTGTAGTGGCCAGGGCTTTTTCACCGCGGGCCAAAATACCCATATGTCCCCCGAGGCAGGGGCCGCAGGTGGGAGTGCTGACTGCCGCCTCTGCGTCAACAAAAATAGACAGCAGGCCTTCTTCCAGGGCCTGGCGGTAAATTTGCTGCGTGGCCGGTATAACCAGCAACCTGACCCCGGGGTGGACTTTTTTCTTTTTAATTACAGCAGCGGCAATTCGCAAATCTTCGATTCTCCCGTTAGTGCAGGAACCGATCACTACCTGCTGCAGTTCTATGCCTTTTGCCTCAGAGACAGGATAAACATTATCAGGTGAGGGAGGAAAAGCAATTTGCGGCTCTAACCTTGAGATATCGTACTCAAAAACCTGCTCGTATAGAGCATCATGGTCGCTGTAGACCGCTTCATAAGGCACGGTCACCCGGTCTTTCAGGTAATCGAAGGTAACCTGGTCCGGTTGAATGTAGCCGCATTTACCCCCCGCTTCTATTGCCATGTTAGCCATAGTTAAACGCCCGTCCATGGAAAGTTGAGAAATGGACGTCCCGGCAAATTCCATGGCCCGGTAACGGGCCCCGCTAACCCCAATCTGCCCAATAGTAAATAAAATGAGATCTTTTCCGCCAACCCACTCGGGCAGTGAACCCCGGTATTCAAAACGCATTGTAGCGGGAACTTTAAACCAGGCTTCACCGATAACCATTGCCGCGGCCAGGTCGGTACTGCCCACCCCGGTGGCAAAAGCGCCCAGAGCGCCGTAGGTGCAGGTGTGAGAATCCGCCCCGATGATTACCTCGCCCGGGCGGATCAATCCCTGTTCAGGAAGGAGGGCATGTTCGATGCCCATCCTGCCTATTTCATAATAATGTTTGATTTTATATTTTTCGGCAAAATTCCTTATAAGCAGGGCCTGCTCGGCGGAAGCAATATCTTTGTTGGGGGTGAAGTGATCCGGAACCAGGACGATTTTTTCCGGGTTAAATACTTCATCCACTTCAAATCGCCCAAACTCTTTAATTGCCACAGGGGCTGTAATATCATTGCCCAGGGCCAGATCAATTTTTGTATTGACCAGATTACCGGGCACAACTTTTTCTTTACCGGCTTTGGCAGCCAGTATTTTTTCTACCATTGTTGAACCAAATTCTGTTGTTGAACCGAATTCAGATTCGTTTCCTGTACTCATTTTTGGTTGTCAGCCTTCTTTCTGTCTTAATTAACTTTCCCTGGTTATCCTGGAACCCCGCAGCAATGATATCTTGCCGGTCCTAACTATTTCTTTAATCTCATAATGCTGGAGGAGCAGTTTGATGGCTTCCATTTTTTCCTCATTGCCGGTAACTTCAATAATCATCGAATCTGGAGACACATCAACCACTTTGCCCCGAAATGTTTCCACGATCTGCTGAATATCACTGCGGCTGCCAACTTCAGCATTTACCTTGATCAGCATCAGCTCACGCATTACCGACGGTTCTTCGGAGAGGTTGCTAACTTTGATCACATTTACCAGCTTGTGAAGCTGTTTTATTACCTGTTCTACTAAAGTTTCCGTGCCTTCAACAGTTATAGTCATCCGGGATATCCCGGGGGTTACCGTTTCACCCACTGCTATGTTGTCGATGTTAAAACCGCGCCTGCTGAATAATCCGGCCACCCTGGTCAGGACACCGGGTTTATCTTCAACAAGGACCGCCAGGACATGTTTCACGAGTGATCACCCCCGATTATGATATCATTAATGGCGCGGTTTGGTGCGACCATCGGGTAAACATTTTCTTCAGGCTCGACTGTAAAATCGATCACAACCGGCCCTTTCTCCTGCATGGCCTGCTCAATTGCCGCCGTAGCTTCCTTTGCGTCACAGGCCCGCATCCCTTTAGCCCCGTAAGCCTCGGCTAACTTTACAAAATCGGGGTTCCCTTCCATCAGAGTGTGGGCGTAGCGTTTATCATAAAAAATATCCTGCCACTGCCTGACCATACCCAGGTAACCATTATTAATTATGGCAATCGTAATATCAAGATGATTGTTGACGGCCGTAGCCAGTTCCTGGATATTCATCTGGAAGCTGCCGTCGCCGGTAATACAAACCACCTTTTGGTCGGGAGCTGCCAGCTTGGCACCGATTGAAGCCGGAAATCCGTAGCCCATCGTTCCAAGACCTCCAGAGGTCAGAAAGCTACAGGGTTTGCGAACCATAAAATGCTGGGCGGTCCACATCTGGTGCTGGCCCACATCGGTGGCAACTATGGTGTTTTCATCGCATAACCTGCTGATCTCCCTGATCACATACTGCGGCTTCATTGCGCTGCCGGAGCTTTTGAGCCCGCCCGGCATTGGGTTCTGTCTTTGCCAGTTTTCAATCTGTTTTAACCACTCGGCTGTATCTCCGGGCTGGAGTTTCTTCAAGATGGATTCTAAAACCATTTTTACGTCCCCGACTATAGGAACATCAATTTTGACGTTTTTGCCTATTTCGGCAGGGTCGATATCAATGTGAATTATCCTGGCATTGCTGGCAAAAGAATCCAACTTGCCGGTGACCCGATCGTCAAAACGCACTCCTGTGGCAATGATCAGATCAGCTTCGCTGAGGGCATAGTTGGCAGTAATGCTGCCGTGCATGCCGGGCATACCCAGGAACAAACTCCTGTCGCCCGGGTAAGCACCTAAGCCCATCAGGGACAGGATCACCGGGATTTTAGCCCGATCGGCAAGTTCTTCCAGGGCAGCTGATGATCCAGACCGGATCAGGCCGCCTCCGCCAAAAATAACCGGCCTTTTGGCATCCCTGATCTCTTTAACCGCCCGGCTGATCTGGCCGGCATGCCCTTCATAGGTTGGGTTATAACCGGGTATCTCACATTCTACATTATAATCAAAATGTGCTTCCTGGTCGAAAACGTCCTTGGGGACGTCGATTAGGACCGGCCCCCGGCGCCCGGTTGAAGCCAGGTAAAAAGCTTCTGATAAAATACCGGGGAGCTGCCTGGCGTTCTTAACCAGATAGTTGTGCTTGGTCACCGGGAGGGTGATTCCGGTTATGTCGGCTTCCTGGAAAGCGTCGGTACCGATAAAACCGCTCGGTACCTGGCCTGTGATCAGGACCAGGGGCACCGAATCCATGTAAGCATTGGCAATCCCGGTCACCAGGTTAGTGGCTCCCGGCCCTGAGGTGGCAAAAACTACCCCCGGTTTACCGGTAACCCTGGCATAACCGTCGGCGGCATGAGCGGCAGCCTGTTCATGCCGAACCAGCAGGTGCCTTAATGTGGAATCATACAGCTGATCATAAAGTGGCAGGACTGCTCCGCCCGGATAACCGAAGACAATCTCAACCCCCTCTTTTTGCAATGCAGAAATAATCATTGCCGAACCTTTGGTCATTTTTTTCTTCATTAGCAATCACCTGTCTCTTTGTTTGAAACTTCGCCTAAAACAGCACCCAGGCCGGCGGAAGATACCTGGGAGGCATATCGCTTCAGGTAGCCGTGATTAATTTTCGGCTCGGGCTTGTGCCATTGATCACGGCGCCTGTCCAACTCTTCATCGGATAAATTCAAATCCAGCCTGCGGGCGGGAAGATCGATAGAAATCAGATCACCGTCGCGAATAAAAGCGATCGGCCCCCCGGCTGCAGCTTCCGGTGAAACGTGGCCGATGGAAGCTCCCCTGGTTGCTCCCGAAAACCGCCCATCGGTAATCAGGGCCACTTTGTCATCCAGCCCCATCCCGGCCAGCACTGAAGTGGGAGCCAGCATTTCTCGCATCCCTGGGCCTCCGCGTGGGCCTTCATAGCGGATTATGACCACGCTGCCTGCTTTAATTTCTTCATTGTTGATTGCTTCAACGGCTTGTTCTTCACTGTCAAATACCCTGGCTGTACCTTCAAAACGCTGCATGGTTTCGGAAACTGCACCTTGTTTTACCACCGCTCCTCCCGGTGCCAGTGAGCCGAACAGGACGGCCAGCCCGCCCTGGGGCCGGTATGGATCTTTAATGCTGTGAATCACAGTTTGATTGGCAGGTTTTGAGGCGGAAATGTTTTCGCTCACCTTTTTCCCGGTTACTGTGCCGAGATCTGTATGTAGCAGGCCTGCACTCTCTAATTCTTTCATTACGGCAGGCACTCCGCCGGAGCGATCCAGGTCCTCAATATGGTTCGGGCCTGCCGGGCTGAGCAGGCACAGCTGGGGGGTCCTCTCGCTGACCACGTTGACCTGTTCCAGGTCCAGCCTGAACCCACATTCATGGGCCAGGGCTGTCAGGTGTAAAAGGGTATTGGTTGAACATCCCAGGGCCATATCGACGGCAAGGGCATTTTCAAATGCTTCCCGGGTTAAAATCTGCTTTATGGTGGTCCCGTTGTCCAGCAGGTTCATCACCTGCATTCCTGTTTCCTTGGCCAGCCTGGTCCGCCCGGCACTAATGGCCGGTATGGTCCCGTTTCCAGGCAGAGCGATCCCCAGGGCTTCCGACATGCAGTTCATGGAATTGGCGGTAAACATACCGGCACATGATCCACATCCCGGGCAGGCCTTGGAAGCCATCTCTTCAAGCTCCTGCTCAGAAATTCTTCCTGATCTGACCGCTCCTACACCCTCAAAAAGCTTGCTTAGATCAATCTTAGCTCCCTGGTGCTCTCCGGCCAGCATCGGCCCTCCACTGATAATAATTGCCGGGAGATCAAGCCTTGCTGCTGCCATCATCATCCCGGGAGTTATTTTGTCGCAGTTGGTGATAAACACCAGAGCATCAAAACAGTGTGCTTCCACCATTAGTTCAATGCTGTCGGCCACTACTTCCCGGGAAGCCAGCGAATAGTGCATGCCGGCGTGATTCATGGCAATCCCGTCACAAATAGCAATGGTGGAAAACTCAATGGGCGTTCCTCCGCCGATCCGAATCCCAGCTTTAACGGCATCGGCTATATCATTTAAGTGTATATGCCCGGGTACTATCTCGTTGGCAGAATTAACGACGCCAACCAGTGGTTGTTCGAGTTCACGGGGATGAAAACCGGCCGCACCGAGCAGAGATCTGTGCGGAGCCCGGTCAAGGCCCCTGGTAACCTTATAACTGCGCATAATTTTCCTCCTGTCGGTCAAAGGTTGCAAAACAGAAAAATAACAACGATTTTATATGGCGCCAATATGTTTGCAAGGCGACCATTAAACGTTTTTTACGACCGTCTTTAGGCCCGGCTTTTTGTTCCGGGCAAGCTAGCTGAGGGGAACCCCTTCTTTCAAAGTCATAGCCTGGAATTCTTCCATCAGGCGGCGGGTAATCGGGCCCGGCTTTCCACTGCCGATGCTTCTACTGTCCGCTTCGGTAACCGGGATAACTTCCGCCGCCGTTCCGGTCAAGAAACACTCATCTGCCACATAAAGATCATGGCGGGTAAAAGGTTCCTCCACAACCTGGATCCCCTCCTGGTGGGCCAGCTGGATGATCACGTCTCTGGTAATTCCTTCCAGGATACCCAGGTAAGGCGGTGGCGTTAACAGTTTCCCCTTGCGGTAAATAAAAATGTTGTCGCCGGACCCTTCACATATATAGCCCTGAGGGGTCATCATAACCGCTTCCAACACCCCGGCCCGGTTGGCTTCAATTTTAACTAAAACATTGTTGAGATAGTTCAAAGACTTGATTTTTGGATCAAGGGCGTCGGCGTTGTTGCGGCGGGTAGCTACAGTCACAACGCTTAAACCTTCCTCGTACAACTCTTCCGGAAAGAGCTTAATTTTATCAGCAATTATTACAACCTGGGAACTTTTACATTTTTGCGGATCCAACCCCAGGTCACCAGCCCCGCGGGATATTACCACCCGGATATAAGCATCTTTCAAATTGTTGGCATTAACCGTGTCTACAACCGCCCTGATCATCTGGTGGTGATCATAAGGTATGGGCAGCATGATTGAGTGGGCGGATTCAAACAGCCTCTGGATATGTTCTTCCAGTTTAAAAATTCGACCGCTATAAGCCCTGATCCCTTCAAAAACACCATCCCCGTAGAGAAAACCGTGATCAAAAACAGATACTACCGCCTTTTCTTCCGGCACCATTTGACCGTTCATAAAAATAATACGGTTCATGTTCATTACCCCTTGTTATTAAGTATATTTATGAATATAAAAAACCCTCCGCCCAAAGGGGCGAAGGGACTGCCTCCGCGGTACCACCCTTTTTATACCTGACCTTTTAAAAAGGTTAAAGGTGCCTTCCTCTACGATGGTGGTAACGGTATCAACCCGGTCCGGCCTACTAGATGTTCAGCCAGACGGCTCCGGACCGACGTTCAGCAATACTCTTTACCGGTTTCCAGCAGCACCGGCTCTCTGAAAAAGAATAGCGCCTACTCCTGTCCTTCACAACCTTTAAGGTAAAAGATTGCTTTATATTATAGATCCCTGCAGGCGGGGTGTCAACAAGATCTGGCTTAAATTTGATTTGATTTGATTTTGGATTTGATTTTATTATTATTTCCAGCCCTTTATAAACACCTAACCTCAGATTAGAAGCACTGGTTATTGTTTTCATAAAATCTAAGCTACCGGATAAACAACATTAACCCCGTCACTCCAGAAAAGGTTATCATCAATCCTGTAAATCTGTTCAAGTTTGGGATCATTATTTGTGCTTTTTCCACCTGTTTCTTTACCGGCAGTCTTTAAGTTGCTGCAGCTGTTGTTCAATTCCAGCGGGGGCAGTTCACCTTTACGCCTTTTAAAGAAATCAAGAGCAACATTAGGGAATATTATATATGACAGGACATCTTCTTCCTGCTCTATGTATTCAGAAACCTCTTTTTTTGCTTTTTCCAGCTGAGGTTCCAGCAAATCAGCAGGACGCCCGGTGATGGGTTTATCCTCCTTAAGGACAATTTTTTGCAGCTCTTTGCTGGTTTCACCCGGAGGTTTACCATACAGGCCGCGCATATAATTCTTAACTTCGGTTAAGACCATTTTGTAGCGTTCCCCGGTCAACACATTAACCACTGCCTGGGTTCCAACAATCTGGCTGCTCGGAGTAACCAGGGGCGGATAGCCAAGATCGGCCCTTACTTTTGGTACTTCCTCCAGAACATCTTTAAGTAAATGGGTGGCCTTTTGTTCCGCAAGTTGTGAAGACAGGTTTGAAATCATCCCACCCGGGATCTGGTAATTCAATACGTTTGTGTCAACTCCCATTACATTCCTGGGAATTTCATAATTACAGCTTATTTCATCAAAATGGTTGCTTACCCTGGTTAAAAGCTCCAAATCCAAACCGGTGTCATAAGGACTGTCCTGTAAAGCTGCAACCAGCGTATCGGTTGCCGGCTGGCTTGTCCCCATCGATAAAGGAGCGGTTGCAGTATCAATAACATCCACCCCTGCTTCCACGGCCTTCAGATAGGCCATTGATGCCATGCCGCTGGTATAGTGGCAGTGCAACTGCACCGGCAGCCCGACTTCCTCTTTAAGGCGTTTAACCAGTTCATAGGAATTAAAGGGAGATATCAGCCCGGCCATATCCTTAATACATATTGAGTCTGAGCCCAGCTCTTTGAGGTCCAGCCCAAGCTGCACAAAGTAATCATTATCGTGCAAAGGGCTTATTGTATAACTGATTGTGCCCTGGGCGTGGGCACCTTCCTGCTTGGTTACCTGGATAGATTTTTCCATGTTGCGCAGGTCATTTAATGCATCAAAGATCCTGATAATATCAATGCCGTTTGCCACTGCCTTTTTTATAAATTCCTCCAAAACATCATCCGGGTAATGGCGATAACCAACTATATTCTGGCCGCGTAAAAGCATCTGGAGCCTGGTGTTTTTCAAACCTTTCCGCAGCTGTCGGAGACGCTCCCAGGGATCTTCGTCCAAATAGCGCATGCAAGAATCAAAAGTTGCCCCTCCCCAAACTTCCAGCGAATAATATCCGACCTGGTCCATCAACTCAAGGACAGGCTCCATTTCCACCATGCGCATCCTTGTAGCCAGCAATGACTGATGCGCATCCCGCAGTGAAGTATCAGTAATTTTCATTTTCCTCGATTCAATCAAAATCCAAACATCCTTCCTGTATAGTCTAATCAGTCAATGCCAATCAGATTTACAATCCTGTCATCCTTATCCAGCCTGATCAAGGTAACTCCCCTTGCATAACGGCCCAACAGGGAAACTTCTTCCAGTTTCTGCCGGTTTATAACACCCCGGGCGGTGACAATCATAAATTCTTCTTCGTTTCCGGTTAATACAATAAATACGGCCAACGGACCGCTCTGCCGGGTTGTTTTCATTCCGATCATACCCTTGCCCCCGCGCCGGTGAGCGCTGAATTCACTGATCAGGACCCGCTTCCCGTAACCCTTGGCTGAAGCAATCAGCAGCTGATGATCTTCGTTAACCAGATCCGCACCGACTACTTTATCTTCAGGGCCGAGCGTAATCGCTTTTACGCCCCTTGCAGCCCTGCCCATTGGCCGAACCTCGGTTTCGGTAAACCGGACAAATAAACCGGCACTGGTACCGACTATTACTTCTTTTTGGCCGTCAGTCATCTTAACCGCCATCAATTCATCTTCAGGAGAAAGGTTAAGGGCGGTAAGCCCGCTCTTGCGAGTATTCTTGTATTCTCCCAGTGAAGTTTTCTTGATCATGCCACGAGCTGTCACCATCAGCAGGAAACGATCGTCCCTGAACTGATCGATTGGCAATGTAGCGGTTATATATTCATTTTCTTCGAGAGGAAGCAGGTTGACCAGGGCCGTGCCCCGGGATTGCCTGCCCGATTCAGGCACTTCATGGACCTGGAGCAGGTATACTTTGCCCCGGTTGCTAAAACAGAGCAGCTTATCGTGAGTTGAGGCCACGTGGCACTGTTCAACACGATCATTCTCCCGGGTCTGCATACCAAGAACCCCTCTTCCACCCCGGTGCTGGCTCCGGTATGTATTTAAAGGCAGGCGTTTAATGTAGCCGCGATCAGTCAAGGTAACAACCACGTCTTCCTGGAAAATCAGGTCGGTTAAAACCACATCCCCGTCATCTGCCACAATCTGGGTCCTTCTTTTATCACCATGCTTTTGCTGGATTACAGTCAACTCATCGCCGATGATCTTCATCACAAGGGCATCGTCTTCCAAAACCCGCCTGAGATAAGCAATTTTTTCAAGCAGCTGCTGCTGTTCTTCCGTCAGCTTGGATATCTCGAGCTGGGTTAAACGCTGCAGGCGCATATCCAGGATTGCCTGGGCCTGTTTTTCTGTGATATTAAGCATGTCCATCAGCCCCTGGCGAGCTGTGGCGACATCCCTGGAGGCCCTGATCAGGGCGATCACTTCATCAAGGCGATCAAGGGCAGTTAATAACCCTTCCACTATATGCAGCCTCTCCTCGGCCCGCCTGAGGTCATAACGAGACCGGCGCCTGATTACGTCTTTCTGATGTTCCAGGTAATGAAACAGCATCTGTTTTAAGTCCAAAACCTGGGGTTGGCCGTCTACAAGGGCCAGCATGATGATCCCGTATGTTTGCTGGAGAGAAGTATACTGATAAAGCTGGTTGATTATAACCTGCGGATCGTAATCTTTTTTAACTTCAACGACAACCCGGACGCCGGAACGGTCGGACTCGTCACGCAGATCGGTAATTCCATCCAATTTGCGTTCTTTTACTATCTCAGCGATTCTTTCAACAAGCCTGGCTTTGTTTTGCTGGTAGGGCAGCTCGCTGATCACAAGCTGATTCCGCCCTTTATCTTTCTTTTCAACCTGGACCAGTCCCCTGATTTTAATTATTCCGCGGCCGGTCGTATAGGCGGAATGAATTCCCTCATGCCCGACAATAATACCGCCGGTTGGAAAATCCGGACCCTTGACGAACTGCAGCAAGTCCCGTACCGAAGCTTCCGGGTAGGCAATCAGGTGCCTGATTGCGTCGATCAATTCATTTAAGTTGTGCGGAGGGATATTGGTTGCCATGCCCACCGCAATACCGGCCGAGCCGTTGGCCAATAAATTCGGGAATCGTGAAGGAAGTACAGCCGGCTCTTCCAAACTTTCATCAAAGTTAGGACGGAAATCGACAGTTTCTTTTTGCAGGTCCGTAAGCAATTCGCCGGCTATGGCGGAAAGCCTTGCTTCCGTGTAACGCATGGCCGCCGCAGAATCCCCATCCTGGGAGCCAAAATTACCATGACCGTCAACCAGCGGGTAGCGGGTGGTAAAATCCTGGGCCAGCCTGACCAGGGCATCATAAAGGGCCACATCTCCGTGGGGGTGATATTTACCCAGCACTTCCCCAACAATCCTGGCCGATTTGCGGTAGGGCTTATCGTGAGTAGAGCCCATTTCCGACATGGCATAAAGGATCCGCCTGTGGACCGGCTTTAAGCCGTCACGGACATCAGGGAGCGCCCTGCTGACAATGACGCTCATGGCATAGTCAAGGAAAGATACCTTGACCTCATCATAAATATTAACCGGCACTACATTTTCTCTTTCGGCCATTTTATCTCCTTAAATATTTATGGTTGGAAAGAAATTTAGTAGATAAAGTTTATCATATTTTTACAGATCGGAAAAGAGAACTGCGCAGGGTTTTATACAAAAACATTTTTCAGGCCTAAAATATTTCAGCATGAAATTTAGCGATTATATAGCTTAGTCCACTTTATTCCTGGGAGATATAAATCTTTAGCAGGGCGGGAGATTCAAAATGAGTGGTTAGCGGATATTCTTTACCATCCAGTAAAAGCCGGTCATCTGTTAGCGGTGCAACAAACAACCTGATTTCTTCCCTGGGATCTTCTTCATGATAAACAACAAATTTTCCATTTTGAAGATCATAATTAACCGAACTGTCCAGTTCAGGGAGGCCCGGGCCAAAAGAGTCAAATTTCGTGGTTAAAGGTTTGATTTTCCCAGTTTCGGTTATCTCGAAACTTCCCTGCACAGCCTGCTTACTGACAGAATGAAGATAGCTCATTTCAAAAACATCCCCATATTCTATGGGAATGGAGTAGATAACCCGGTCCTCCCTGGGGGCTTCAACGATAAGCTGCAGCTTCGTCATGGGGAAATAAGACAGCAACAGTAATATAATAACAAGCACGCCCATGAACAGGAAAAGAAGCGTTGCCCATTTTCTGCCTGTTCCCGGTCGTGCTTGGTGAATTTTAATAAAAGCCATTCCTGTTACCTGCCCAGCTAGATGCCATCATCAAACCTCTGCAGGTGTAATCCCCCTTGCCTCTTCAAAGGCCTTACGCCGGCGCTGAAGAAAGTAGATCAGGGCAAAAACACTAACCCCGATTATATCCGTGAGAACTGTCGGCCAGATCATCGATATAGCAAT
>SKMK01000046.1 GCA_007121075.1 Syntrophomonadaceae bacterium | reverse complement strand
AAACAGGGGTACTAAATGGCAACCAGGACGCACTGAAGTTAAAGACAACCTATCTGCAGGAACGTTTTGAGCGTGGAGAAATACCGGTAGATGTTAAACAGGAAATTGGTTATGTTTATGACTATCTCGAAAAGCCGCGAGTGGCGGTCCGCTCTTCGGCCACGGCGGAGGATATGCCCGGGGCTTCTTTTGCCGGCCAGTATTCCACTTACTTGAATATTGCTGGTAAAGAAGAACTCTATCAAGCGATCAAGAAGTGCTGGGCTTCGCTGTGGAACGACAGGGCTGTATCCTACCGGGCTAAACAAGATATTGATGATACTGGTCTGGCCCACGGTGTGGTCGTTCAAAAACAAATCAACTCGGAGAAATCAGGGATCCTCTTTACCGCCAACCCGGTGAACGGCAGGATAGACCAGGTATCGCTCAGCTCTTCCTGGGGCCTGGGGGAAGCGATAGTCGGTGGGGAGGTTGATCCCGACCAGTGGGTAATTAACAAAAAAGACGGGGAAACGGTAGATGAATACATAGCGACTAAAAAAGTGCAGACGGTAAGAACAGTAAACGGCACCGGGCTTACTGATGTAGAAAAAGAGCGGCAGGACGAGATTACTTTAGGCCGGGAAGAAAGAAAAAGGCTCCTCGATTTGGCCTGCAGGGTGGAAGAGCATTACGGGTTTCCCCAGGACCTGGAGTGGGCTTATGCTGGCGGAAAATTCCATCTTGTGCAAACCAGGCCGGTTACCGCCCTTTTCCCCATGCCGGAACCGGAAGATCCCGGTGAAAAACTTCACGTTTATGTCAATATTTCATTGTATTCCCAGGGGATGCACGAACCGTTTACTCCGCTCGGGCTGGATTTGTTTAAGAGGATGTACCTTAACGTGGGCCGGCGAATGAACAGGCGCTACTTGCGTGAACCGGCCCTGTGGAATAAAAGCGCCGCCGGCAGGTTGTTCTTTGATATTACAGAATTGATCAAGCTAAAAAAAGTCCAGGGCGAGCTGAAAACCAACCCAATGTTTAATAAAGATCCGGTAACCATTGATATTATTATGCATCTTTTGGAAAGAGAAAGTGAAGCGCTTTCTAAGCCGCGGACTCCCGTCATAAAGACAGTTAAAGGCTTCTTCACCAAGGTCAATCCCTGGATCATCAAGTATAATTTTACTTCCATCCCAAAATTACTCTACGGCAAGTTTTTCCCGAGAAAAGCTCTCACCAGGGCCTTTAAATACGGCGACCAGGTGATGGCCGATATGGAGCGCAGTAAAAAAAACCTTGATTCCAGGAAAGACAAGCTGGAATTTATTGAACGGACCTGCCCTGATTATATTCTCTTTATTGCTTTTGAAATCATGTTTTACGGCATTGTTTCGCTAAATTACCTGGATCAGGCCAGGAAACTAACCGGTAAATACGAAATTGACCTGGCGGAAGTGGATAAGGTAGAGAAATCAGTTCCCAACTGTATAACCACGGAAATGGGGCTCGATATGCTGCAGGCAGCAAAAAGGATAGATCAGGCTGGAGAGGAACCCTCTCCCGGTCATCCAGAAATCAAATATTTGCTTGAAAAATACGGCCACAGGTCAGTAGCAGAAATAGACGTCGGAATGCCCAGGTGGAATGAAGCCCCTGAATACGTAACCGGCTTGATCAAGTCATATATTGAACACGGAACATACCGGCAAGGTGTTGAAAAATTTTACCGGGAACAGGAGGAGGCGGAAAAGGCGATCGAAAATGTAGTTTCCCGGTTAAAACTGCAGGGAGCCGGCAAAGATGCGGCAAAGGTTAGAAAATGGCTGAAGGGCCACCGGGAACTTTACGGCATCAGGGAATACCCCAAGTTTGTCCTGCTCAAGGCCATTGCTACCTACCGGGAGATATTGCTGGAGATTGGCGCGGAACTGCAGGAGGAAGGCAGGTTAGAGCACAAGGTGGATATATTCATGGTCACCTTAGAAGATCTGGAATCCGGTGAAAAGCTGCAGGAAAAGGTCAGGCAGAACCGGTGGGAGTACGAAAAAGAAACGAGAAGAGCTTCCGTGCCCCGCATCATGACCAGCACCGGGGAAACATTCTATTCCGCTCCGCCGGGTGAGGGTGATGACCCCGACAAAGGGGTGCCCGTATCGCCCGGTTTCGGTGAAGGGACGGTAAAGGTGCTTAATACTCCCGGGGAAGCAGAAAAACTAAACCGGGGCGATATAATGGTTACCGCTGCCACCAATCCGGCCTGGACTCCCCTGTTCATGATCATCGGCGGTTTAATCATGGAAACCGGTGGCCCCATTTCCCACGGTTCGGTTGTGGCCAGGGAATACGGCATTCCTGCTGTTGTCGGAGTCAAGGATGCTACGACCCGCTTTAAAGATGGACAAAAAGTCAGGATTAACGGTGAAACGGGCCAGTTAGAGGTTTTGAGCGACTGATTGATGCAAATCAGGAGCGAGGGTTTGTTTTCTGCAGGAAATGTAGATAGAATGAAGCGTAGGGGGCTTGATGGCATAGATAGGCCTCATGGTTGAGGGTGTTTATTGATTAAGTTATATTTAAAGATCTGATCCCATATTTGAACCCCGATGCAGTATTTCTCCAACGGCATGTTTAAGACAAAAGGTCCATTTTTTGAGCCAGGGCCACGGCCTCAGCCCTGCTCCTTGCTCCCAGTTTGCCGTAAATGTTGCTGGTGTACCATTTAACAGTCCCCACTGAAAGGTAGAGCTCTTCAGATATTTCCTTGTTGGAAGAGCCTTCGGCTAAAAGCCTTAAGATTTCCAGTTCCCGCTCGTTAAGCTCTTCAACCAGTTGCCGGCCTGTTTTTTGCCCTGCTTTTAGCCTTTTCTCTTTTTTGCCTGGCTCCTTCCTCTCGCCTTTGATTACCCTGTATATTTCTCTTGCATATTCGATCAGTTCCTTGTTATCCGGTGGCGCCTTTCTGTTTTTTTCATTATTCAAGAGCCGGTAAAAAACCGGCTCCAGTTCCATTCCTTCATCGATGAAAACCTGGAAATAGCCCGCCTCTTTTCCGGCTGAGAGAGTTTCCATGAGAAGCGTTTCCGCTTCTTCGGACCTGCCTGTTTTTTCTTCCAGCAGGCACTTGAGCAGCCTGGTTTCAAGCAGGTACTTCCGGTTGCCTCCGCCGCCGGCAAATGTCTCAATTTTCTCCATTAACAGGCCTACCCGGTCCCGGTTATCTTTGGCGTTACCGGCCAGGACCCTGGCCAGGGTCAGGTAGCCTTTTTCACTGCTGAAGGAAACCTCGCCATCTGCCGTGATACCCGCTTCAGCCAGGGTTTCTTCTGCCTTGGCAGGATCACCCAGATCATAGGTAATGCGTCCTTCCCAGGCAGCGGCGGGGATAATGACAAATTGTGGTAACCCCAGCTCCCGGTTAAGCTCTTTAACCTTTCCGGCAACATCTAAAACCTGTTCCCGGTTACCCTCGGAGAAGGACAGGGCCGCACTAAAAAGATAATTCATGCCTAAAAAAGGCTTTTCCGGTTTACTGATGTCAAGGCCTTTTTTGATGCAGCTTTCCGCTTCTTCAAGGTCTCCCTTTTCTCTTAAGATCTCCCCGAGCAGGGCCCAGAGGCATCCGACCCGGGGCAGGCTGGAAAAACCGTGATCGGCGGCAAATTTTAAAATTTCACGGGCCAGCTCTTCGGCTTCTTTAAGCTTTCCCAGGTAGTAGAGGGTATGGGTCAGTTTGAAGCCGGCGGTAACCGTGGAATGGTTAATGCCGGAGTCACGGCTGATTTGAAGCGCTTTGTGGAAGTAAGGGTAAGCCTTATTTAAGTCACCGGACATGAATCTGGCATCGCCAGAGATTATTGCTGCGTAAATACGCCAGAAGCTGGTATGGGCGGGGAGCAGTTGCAGGGCAGTCTCTGCATAATTCAGGGCCCTGGAGATATTATTTTCGCAGAAGTTGAAGTACATCTTCAAAAGGGCCATGGTACCCTGGAATTCCTGCTGTTTTCCCCGGTCATCATAGTTGAGTTTTTCTGCCATCTGCATTAATTTTGCCGCTTCTTCATTGTTCTGCCTGACAAAGCGGTAGAGAGCTTTGTAGGCAAGGAGGATGGGAAATTCAACCAGGAGGTGATCGGGCAATTCTTCCAGGCATCCCCTGGGCAAACCTGATCCTTCGGTGATCATGATTTGTTCAAAATGCTTATCCAGTATGGCAGCGGCTTGTTGTAGATTCCCGGCACTGCGGGAGTGGCGGAGTGCTTCTCCCGGTTCTTCCGCTTCCAGGAACCATTTTGCCGCTTTTTCGTGCTGTTCAGTTCCCTTGCCGGGATGGGTCTTTTCCAACTGGTGCCTGATCAGGTCGGCAAAAAGGGGGTGGTAACGAAACCAGGTTTTTTGGTCATCAAGGGGAGTGACAAAGAGCTGCTTGCGGTTCAAAGCGGCGAGCATCTCTGATCCGTCGTTTCTACCGGTCAGGGCGTTGCAAAGGGAGGGGCAGAGCCGGTTTAGAACCGCGGTCTGCATTAAAAAATCACGGACCGGTTCCGGCTGCCTGCGGAATACTTCTTCGCTGAGAAACTGGAATATATCCTGGTGACTGCCGGTAAAATGCTTGATAAATTCATCTTTATTTAGGCTGGTTGATATTGAGAAGGCAGCCAGCTGCAGGCCGGTGATCCAGCCCTCGGTTTTTTGATAAAGGTTTCCGAGCTGTTGCCCGCTGATTTCCAGACCCTTGACCTCGTTAATGTAGCGCCCGGCCTCTTCCCAGGTCAGCTGCAAGTCGGCCTGCCTGATTTCCCGCATTTTATCCTTGGCACGCCAGCGGTGCAGAGGCCATGGGGGATCGGACCTGGTTGCCACCACCAGGTGCAGTGTTGACGGCAGGTTTTCTATAAAAAAGATCATGCTTTGATGGATTACCGGTTTTTCGATCAGGTGGTAGTCGTCAATAACCAGGTAAAGAGGCTTTTTTAGGGCAAATAAATCGTTCAAAAGGGGGGTAAGGAAGGTTTCACTTCCGGTTTGCGCTTCAGTTTCCCGGCTGTAGGAGTAGAGAATTTCCAGTGCTCCTTTGCCGATTTCCGGCCTGCAGGTTTGCAGGGCTGAAACCAGGTACAACCAGAACCTTTCTGTTTCGTTATCCCTGTCATCGAGAGATAGCCAGGCGGCCTGGTTTTCCAATCCCTTTAACCACTGCCGGGTCAGGGTGGTCTTGCCGGAGCCCGCCGGTGCCGATACCAGGGTCAGGGGGCGGCTGAATTCACTGCCGGTTACCAGGCCCGCATTGATTTTTTCCAGTATTTGCTGCCTGTCGATGGCATAAGAGGTCAGTGGCGGCGTGTTGACCTTGATCTTCAAAATATCACCCGGCATCTCTTTCAACCTCCGTCTTGTAAAAGTTCTTTACGAGTTCTCTTAATCCTCCCGGGTGGTGGAATTTGACACCCCTGCGGATGTTGTGGTGCGGGCAGTTTGCTGCCGGCAGGGTAAAGGTTTTCTGTTGGCGCTGCCGGTTTGTTTTGCTTTAACCAACCTTTGGCAGGTTATTTGGAAGTGGTTCTTCTGTAAGATCGATATAGCCAGGCAGTCCGGCTGTGAAATTGATATAACCGGAAAAGGAGAAAAGCTAGTATGAACAAGAATATGTTGATCCTGTTTATCAGTATTGTCCTGGCCGTGCTGGGCTACGGGATGGCCTTTACGGTCCTGCCTTTTTTTATCGAGGAACTCGGCGGCAGCGGGACCCAGTTTGGAATTTTGCTGTTCCTGTTTGGCTTCATGCAGCTTGTTTTTGCTCCCGTATGGGGGAAAGTGTCCGATAAATACGGCCGCAAGCCGATTTTAATCCTGGGTATGGTTGGCCTGGGCAGTTCCATGCTGTTTTTTGGGTTGGCCAGCGCAATCTGGATGCTGTACGTGGCCCAGGTGGCTTCGGGGATCCTTTCCAGCGCCATGCCCCCGGTGGCCATGGCCTACATCAGCGACAGCAGCAGTGAGGAGACCAGAAGCGGGGCCATGGGCAGGATCGGTGCGGCCGGTGGTTTGGGGATCATTGTCGGGCCCGGTTTTGCCGGCATACTGGCGGGCATTTCTTTGACTTTGCCCTTCTTTGTTGCCGCCGGAATGTGTTTGCTGACCTGTTTTACAATCCTGGCCTGTTTGCCTGAATCCCTGCCTCCCGGAAAACGTATGGCGGTGATGGAAAAAATCAACCTGATGGAGATACGGGGAATGTGGCAGGCCCTGTCAACGCCGGTCGCCTTTGCCCTGGTTGTCGCCTTTACCATCAATTTCGGCAAGTCAAACTTTACCGGGGTTTATGCCCTTTTTGCTGCCGGTAAGTTTGGATTTGGAGCTGAAGAGGTGGGTGCCGTGCTGATGGTAACCGGCCTGGTCTATGTGCTGGCCCAGGGCCTGCTGGTCGGTCCTCTGACTAATAAGTTAACTGAGGGTGGGGTCATTAAAATGTCTTTAATCGGCAGTGCCGCCGGGTTTTTGTTGATGCTCCTGGCTTTTGATTATTTAACCATGCTGGTTACAGTCGGCCTGTTCAACCTGTTTAATGCCGTTTTAAAGCCGACCACCATGGGCTTGATTTCAAAAAAAACAACAACTTCCGGCCAGGGCTCCGTGATGGGTATAGCAGAATCCTACATGGGTTTGGGCCGGGCCCTGGGCCCGTTATGGGCCGGGGCTATGGTGGATATAAATATTAATCTACCCTACCTGGGTGGGGCGCTGTTCTTTTTGATCATGTTTATGATCAGCCTGAAACAAAAAGGCCAGCTCACGGCGGATCTTTCATCTTACCAGTCTGCTGAACAGCAAAGTAGCCGGGTGGGCACAAATATTTAGGTCTGACTCAGGGACAAAGAAGAGGCACCGGTTATAAACTTGTTTTTCAGTATGTGTCTGCTCAACCGTGCTGCATTTTGGATTGGTGAAGGTTCATCGCGGCCGAGCAGTAACTGCAGTATAAGTAAATAGTGAAGCAGTTCTATATTGCAATTTAAATACTTCAATGTCAATAGTAGATAGGAGTGGTTTTCCTATGGGTCCAATTGATCAACAGCATAAAAATCATAATAATAACGAGCCAGTTTTAATGGTTAGAATCAAGGTCAGGGGACACCTGAAGGAATGGTTCGGTGATTACTTAGGAGGGTTAAGCTTGAAGTATAACGAAGATGGCAGCTGCACCCTGACCGGCAAGCTGCAGGATTCAGCCGCCTTTTACGGGCTGATTCTTACCCTGCGGGATTCAGGGGTGGAACTGCTGTCCCTGGAGGCGAAAAAGCGATCCGGGAAATGATCCGCGTGGGCAAGCCGGGGGCAAAAATATACCTGGTCGATGAATCGATCGAATTCGCCCAACCTCCTCAATGGCTCGCCTGGCTTTTGCCGAAACCAAATCCGGATGTGTATGCCCCGCCCCTAAAATATATACCCGATGAAATGCTTGAAATCAGGGATTATAAAATTTTGGATGAAAAATTCTGGATGGTGGCTTTTCAAAAGCCTCTTGCTTAAATGGCTTAAGGTAACATCCTGGTCACATTCTCTAACAGGTCGAAGTCACTGTCATAACTGTATATTAAATCAATATCCTGGTTGTCCATTATCACTGTGTTAGAGGCATCTATGAAGTTCACATTGTATGAAACGAATAGTTCCGGTATTTCAGGAAATAATCTTTTAGCGGGGAGCGTTAATCTCCTGAAAAAAGGACATTCCCCCTGTCCCTGTGTTATACTTGTATTAATAAAAAGGATATTTGCCGTGTAAAAATGAATTAAAAAACAAACCATAGCAATTGATCTACAAAACGCTGGAGGTGTAAGATTTGAGTTACCTCTATTTCCCGGGATGTACCCTTAAAGATAAAGCAGCTTCCGCAATGGAAAAAACAGCTTTGATGGCAGCTGCTGAACTGGGGCTGCCCTTGGAAGAGATTGACGAATGGCAGTGCTGCGGTGCGGTTTATCCCCTGACCGAGGACGAGCTGATTACGCTGGTGTCCCCGTCCAGGACAATATTTGCCGCTAAAGATAGACCGGTTGTGACCTTATGCTCTGCCTGTTATCACGTGCTCAAGCGCACCAGGCAAAGACTTGCCGCAGATAAAGATGCCAGGGATAAAATAAGCAGCTACCTTGAAGAGGAATATCCTGGCGAAACACCGGTTTTGCACTACCTTGAACTATTGCGGGATGAACTGGGCTGGGACGCGCTGAAAGAGAAGGTTAAAATGCCCCTGGAAGGACGCCGTCTGGCAGCTTATTACGGATGCATGCTATTGCGCCCGGCCGAAGAAATGGCTTTTGACAACCCGGAAAGACCCCGCATTATGGAAGATTTTTTGCAAGCTTTGGGAGCGGAAGTGATCACCTTTCCCTTTAGAACCAAGTGCTGCGGAGCATACCTGGCGGTAACAGAGAAGCAGGTTATGGAAGACGCTTCAAACAATATTGTTAAAATGGCGTTGGAGTACGGAGCGGAAGAGTTGACCACCTCATGCCCCCTTTGCCGCTACAACCTGGAGCAAACACCCGCCGTTAAGGAAGGCAAGATAAAGGTATCCTTCTTCAGTGAGCCTCTGGCAGAGGCATTAAACCTGGAAGTGCAGGAGGTTACAAACTAATGCAAAAGCAGAATAATGCAGTGAACAAACTTCACAGCGAAATCATGGAAAGAAGCGGTCAGGACTTTTACAATTGCATTCAGTGCGGGAAATGTACCGCCGGGTGCCCGGTTCTTTCTGCCATGGATCTGCACCCCCGTGAGGTATTACTATACCTGCAGTTGGGGCAAGAAGAGAAACTCTTGAGCAGTAAAACCCCCTGGATCTGCGCCTCCTGCTTCACCTGCGGAGCCAGATGTATAAAGAATCTGGATCTTTCCCGGATCATGGAAGCGATCCGGGTAAAAATATTGCGGCCGCGCGGAGCTGCCTGCTTGAGCCCGGGAGAGATACCCAAGGAGCAGCTCGAAAAACTGCCGCAGCAGGCCCTGGTAAGCGGTTTTCGCAAGTACACACGCTGATTAATAGAGCCCGTGTCGGATCCTCCCCGGCACGGGCTTATGCTGGTTTTCCTTTGTACCTGTTATTTCCGAATGCTTTTGTAGATCAACCATACCCCTAACCCGATCAGGGCTATAATCCATAGATAGTTCATAAAACCAAAAAACCAGAGCGGCCTTTGCGGCAGCACAACAAAAGTTGCAAAAAATAACAAACCCGCTGCAGGGAAAACAGGCCAGTAACGTTCTCCCCGGTCCATTTCCCTGAACCAGAAGGTATGAATTATAAATATTGCCAGAAAGCTCAAGCCCAACCCGATAAAAAAGTAAGCCGGGTGTAAATCGTCAGAGGAGGCGTAAATTGCAACTGCCAGGATGACAGTTGCCGGGATTAGGAAACCAATATTGCCGTAATATTTTGTGGCTCCCCTGTAAGCATAAATAGCAAAGAAAACCAGCGAGATTAAATAAAGTATTGATAGATCCGGGAAAAGGCCGATCTGGCTGAGTAACAGCACTATGCCCGCTACGATCAAAATAATCCCGAGCTTGGCGTTATCGCTCACTGTAATCACTCCTTTACTTAAATAATATATTGGATAAGCCCTGTTGTCCACATTTGCTGGTTTAATGAGTTTTAAATTTATGAGTGGGCATATGGGGCAGCAGGGTGTCTGCTTTTTCGCTGAAGATTCTTTTATCGCCTGCCTGGAGCCTTTTGCGGCGCTGTCCTTGAAAGGCAATAGCCCTGTTAGAGCTATTCAGATAAGCTTTGCAGACCCAGTGAAAGTGTATATTTACCAGAACTACCTAAAAGTTATAATACGGGTTATAATATGACGGAATAGGCCCGGGATAAATAGCGGAAAGGAAGATTATCGATGAGCAATTTAACTAAAACTCTATGTTTGACGGCCCTGCTTTT
>SKMK01000041.1 GCA_007121075.1 Syntrophomonadaceae bacterium | reverse complement strand
GAGGGTCGCGGGTTCAAATCCCGTCTTCCGCTCCATTTATTAAGGCGACATAGCCAAGTGGTAAGGCAGAGGACTGCAAATCCTCCATCCCCGGTTCGAATCCGGGTGTCGCCTCCATTTTATTTTTGCCGGAGTGGCGGAACAGGCAGACGCAAGGGACTTAAAATCCCTCGGGCAATCAATTGTCCGTACCGGTTCAAGTCCGGTCTCCGGCACCATGAAATAATGCTTATTGAGGCTCCTATAAAGTGCTTAAACCACCCCTAAAGGTGGTTTTTTTCTGTTCAAAGCCGGGGGTGTACTCTTGCTGCATTTTAAACCCGGTTCGTTGCCGCTCTCGACGATTTTTTAAACAGGCATCGTAAGCGCGATCTGGAAGCGGTGTCATTAAGCGAGATGCTGCTGACCGAGCCTGATTCATAATTTTTCCCCCGGTTTTTGATCATTTCCATTTTCAGTT
The DNA here is from genome assembly GCA_007121075.1 of Syntrophomonadaceae bacterium. Lineage (GTDB taxonomy): Bacteria > Bacillota > Dethiobacteria > DTU022 > DTU022 > B1SED10-74M. The sequence continues at coordinate 27,708 of SKMK01000041.1, read as the reverse complement.
GTTATGTTCCCGATTTTTTCTTTAGTCAATTTACTTTTACCGAGCATGTGTTGTTGAACAAAGATGAGCACGCCCCCTCCAAGGACCAGATCGCCTATGCTTAGAAGCTGGTTGGGCCTGTAAAAAAGAGGGATCCGATCGCCCAGGAAAGCGAAAAGGGTTTGATCATCGGCCGGCCTGTGGAAAGGGCTTTTTTCACCGGCGGCCAATTCCTCCAGGACATCAGGGGGGATAGCGGTGCTATCCACAGGCATCATGCCTCCATTAAAAGCGATTACGACCAGGTTGAGCAGAATGCCTGCTCCAATTACCAGAAGCCCGATATCGGTCCTATGCAAATAGACGAAAATCAGCAAGATTATAAAAGAGGCGATATACAAATAAGGATAGATTGGCTTAAGGTAATAAACCTGGAAGTTAAAGTCAAACAGAATAAAGCCCTGGATGAAAAGGGCCAGCATAATAAGCGGCCAGCCGGTTAAATCAATACAGTTAAGGTTTTTAATTTCGCCTTTGCGCAGCCAGCCGACAATAACCCCCAGTATAATTGCTTCCCACAGCAAATATTGTACCTCCGCTCTTTACAGGTTGTGCTTTTTTATTTTGGGCCAGACTGTATCAGGTAATACGCAGGGCTTCGCCAGCTAACTTTTCAAGGTGACTTTCCCGGCTTGTTTCGAGGTTGAGCTTGGGTATGATTCGGGTAAACGCTTTAACTACCCTGGGGTCAAACTGGGTTCCGGAACAATCCTGGATTTCTTTAATTGCTTCCAGAGGAGCCAGGGCGTTTCGGTATGGTCGATCGGTAGTCATGGCATCATAGGAGTCGGCAACGGCAAGAATCCGGGCTCCTTCAGGTATATCCTCACCTTTAAGTTGATCTGGATAGCCATTGCCGTCCCAGCGTTCGTGGTGATGTTTGATAATATTTGAGCCCGTGGCAAAAAATTTGACATCCTTGATTACCTCCGCTCCGGCTTCGCTGTGTTTTTTCATAATGTCAAATTCCTCATCTGTAAGCAGGCTGTCTTTTTTAAGGATATTCTCAGGAACTGCAACTTTACCCACGTCATGAATAAGGGCCACGTAACTAAGGAATTCGACCTTGTCTTCAGGCCATCGCAACTCTTTGGCCAACAGGGTGGCGTAATCAGCCACCCGGGAAGAATGCCCCTTGGTATAAGGGTCTTTGGCGTCAATAGCCAGGGACAGGCTTTTAATGGTATCCAGGAAGGTTTGGCGCATGTCTATGTAAGACTGGAAGGAGTGTCTGGCAATAATTAATGGCAAAAGGAATAAGACCAGACCCCAGAAGCCGATATTGATATAGATGACGGCAATTAAGGCACCTAAAGGGGCCATGCTCAGGAATTGCAGGGTGCACCATTTGATATTAGTCAGCCAGATCGCGTATGGTTTTTCATCCTGGGTAAAAGCTAAAATCAAGGTAACAAAAGTGTGATTTAGAATGAAGAGGACAATCATTGACACAATAAAAGCTGTGACATGGACATAGGTAAAATCTGTTCCCACAGGCGCATAAAGCCTGTATATTAGTGCCGCTAAACCTGTAGAAATTGCAAATTGGGCGATGTTAAATATATGTTTAATAGTATTTTTTCTATTAAAAAGTAGAAGTAAGTCTCTGGCTATTGCCAAAGTAATTACAATGAAAGGTTGAAATATCAAGATGGAAGCTGCAATAGCGGCGAAGCTAACTGTTACATTGCCTCCACGCGGCAGTGTAACTGGAAATGAGTCGGCTAAAATAATTATTGCCAGGAACACTAATGTTGGAAACCATTGAGATTGAAATTGCTGCCAGTCCGTGTTCAGAGCAGAATACAAAGATATGATTATAGCTAAAAGTGATAGCAATATTATATAAAGTTTAGATTTTATAGAAATGTATTCTTCCATAATCCTACTCCGAATTATTGGTTTGAAGCCGGCAAATGGTTTATGAAGATGTTACCACCTTAGCATTGCGGCACCAGCCAGGATCAGTCCTGCCAGTGCGATGAGCGCCTTCATCAGGGTAAACTTCATGGTTTAACCCCCTTTGTCAGATGACTCAGCGGTTTTCCGCTATAGCCGCTGGAGGCGCTCCGCTCAGGTTCCGCTCATTATAAAGATAAATTTGTTCTTTACCATCTGCCGGCTTCAAGCTTAATGGCTTATACAACCGGTAACTCTTCTGTTTATGGCATCAAGGGTGGCCCGAACCGTTGATTCCAGGTCATCACCCTTGTTAATGGCCGTGCCCAGCAGTATTTCTTCGGTTTTATTGGCATGATGGAAACACACGGCCACGGTGATAACTTCGTGTTCGCAGAGGGTTTGTTTATGAACATCCCCTAAAATCAATTTGCCATTAATGCTTACAGATTGTTCAACGGCAGATAATGCCGCCGAGGCTGCCAGTTTCAAGCGGTTATGCCTGGTATTGGGCCCTGAAGTGGCGGCAGTGTATAGTTCATTTTCAGAATTAATTGTGATCGATGTTGCTGCAGTGCCATTTTCAACACTGTAATTAATACTGCTGAACTGAAGTCTGGTTTCAGACTTTGGTGGGGCGGGAACGTCTTCGCCAAGCTGGGCAACGCTGATCTTTTTATGATCCAGTTCCAGCCCCTGTTTAATTAGCACGGCCGACTCAATATCCCTTACTACCTGCTTTGGCGAACGTGATGAATCGGCAAGAACATGAATTTCGACGATTGTATCATCCTGGCATATTAAGCGACCGGAAATGACCCCCTGAACCTGGGTAATAATAGATTCTATTTCCCTAATCATTTGATTTTTATCCTGCACTTGAATGCCTCCTTTTCGGTTAATTCCGAAAGAAGTGAAGTGGATTATGTAGAGTAAAAGAGTTAAAATATGTTAAATTGCTTGCCAAATTCATCTATTTCTACATAAAGGTTAAATTTCCTTTTTTTTATGATAAAAACATGAAAAAACTTTTTAAATTTTTTATAATGTTTAATATTGTTAGTTAACATTCGCTAAAGCCACAGGCTTCGCATTTCAGACACCCTTCGGCTCTAACAAGGGCACAGGTACCGCAGTCGGGGCAAAGCTCCATGGCATGGCTGCTGCCGGTTGTGTTCTCGTTTACTTCGCTCTGGGCCAGTTTTCGTAGGGCCTGGCCAATGGCATCCGGAACGCTCATAATGCGATTCGGCCCGTAACCGACGGATCGGGCCCCCCCGATACCCTCCAGCTGGGTTACAATTTCATCGATGCTGACCCCGCAGCGCAATGCCAGCGATATCAGGCGGGCGATCGCTTCTGTGAAGGCAACCACATCGCTGCCCGCTTTGCCAATCTGGGCGAACAATTCAAAGGGCTTTCCGTCTGCAGAATTAACCGTGACAAATAAATTGCCCAGGGCGGTACCGATGCTCGTGGTTTGCCCGCTCAAGGTTTTGGGTCGCTTGATTGGTTTCAGTGTTTCCTGCTTTTCGCCGGCGCCCACGTTTAAAACCTGCTTGCTCCTGGAACTGTCCCGGTAGATGGTTATTCCTTTACAGCCCGCCCTCCAGGCAGTCACATAGGCATTTTTTACATTTTCCACAGTGGCGTCCTGCTTAAGGTTGATGGTTTTGCTGACGGCATTGTCGGTATGCTTTTGAAAAGCGGCCTGGTGGCGGACATGCCAGCTGTAATCAAATTCCATGGCCGTTTTGAAAAGTTCCTTGTATTTTTCCAGAACCGGTGAATCTTTTGGTATGCTCCCGGTCCGGGCTATTTCATGGGCCAGCTCTTCGCTGTAGAACCCTTCTTTTTGAGCTATTTCCAGGAAAAGAGGGTTAACTTCAGGAAGATCGACGCCTCCCAGGACATTTTTGCGGATGTAGGCAATGCTGAAGTAAGGTTCAATACCGCTGCTGCAGCCGGCCAGAATTGAGATTGTTCCGGTAGGGGCAATGGTGGTGCGAGTGGCATTACGGACCCGGTCTTCCTTGTTGCCGGTGTCATATATACTGCCTTCGAAATTTGGGAATACGCCGCGTTCTTCAGCCAGCCGAACTGATTCTTTTTTGGCCTCGGTGTTGATAAAGTCCATAACCCTGCCTGCGGTTTCGATAGCTTCTTCACTGTCAAAGCAGATTTCAAGCTTGATCAGCATATCATGCCAGCCCATAATCCCCAGGCCAATTTTGCGGTTGCCTTCTTTGTGCATTTTGGCTATTTCGGGGATGATATAATTGCCGGCATCGATAACGTTGTCCAGGAAACGGACGGCAGTTTTGGTTGTCCCGGCCAGCTTGTTCCAGTTTATCTTGCCTTTGCCGGTAACAAATTTGCCCAGGTTAATTGAACCCAGGCAGCAGGCCTCGTAAGGCAGAAGCGGTTGTTCACCACAATTGTGAACCATGATACCGTTGGCATCAAAAGCATTGATTCCGGGAACCTGAACGTCAAAAACTTCTTCATTACCACATGGTTTAACAGATTCAACAGTGGCTGTGAAGCGCTCCCGGTTAAGGTGCCTTTTGTAAACAGAGAGCGCTTTATCCAGGCGGCTTTGCTTTTCTGTATCACAAAAGCCGATTTTTTCGGCAAATAATGTCAGGTTGTCCCTGGTAATTATCAGTTCATGCTGAGGCCGGGTTTTGTAAGTTGCGGTGCCTTTTTTTCCGTTGGACTTGGACACAGATCTTTCGCAGCGCCGGTTTTCATAAATTGATGAAGCGATACCAAACCTGGCCAGCATCCTTTGAACAGCCTGGAGCCTTTCAAGGTGACTCTGGGCCAGGCGGATGGAGATGCCTTTTTTTTGGGTTCCCTGGAAAGAACCGTCAGCATCAAAAAAACCTTTAAGAAACCCCTTGATAAAGTGGGAAGAAGTCCTGGTTTCAAGGGTGGGGGTGATCGTTTTCTCGCCGGGTTTCATACCTAATGAAAAGGCCACTTTCTTCAATGCTGCCGTGCTCATCCTGTATTCATTTCTTCCCTCTACTTTCCACCAGCCTTTAAAGTCGCTGCGGTGGGGCATGGCGCCGGTAGCGGCAGAAGCTGTATCCATGACTGCTGCAACCGGTTGGGCCCACGAGGAAAGAACTGCTTTGTCGTTTTTGAGGGTGCCATCACCGGTAAGGAGGCCGACCAGGTAACCTTCTTCTTCCCCGTACAACCCTTCCCACTCGCCCTGGTTACGGTGATTGTGGAGCATGATTTCATCACCGGATTTGAGCTTTTCCGCCGGAACCCATTCTTTTTCAAGGGTATACCTGGTTTTGGTTTTAACCCTGAGGACGGGATGGTCACAAGTAGCCTTAAAAGTGTAACCTTGCCTGGTTTTGATTGAGAATGTGGGTTTAACACCGGTTGAGAAAAAGCCTTTTTCTGTCGTTTCATACGGTTTCCCGTCCACGATCAGCCTGGTTTTCTTACCGGTTAGATCACCGACCTGCCTGGGCCCTTCTGCGGTTAAGACAAAGGTGTCAGCGGGCACGCAGGGATTGGTTGTTTCATACTTGTCGATGTGGGGGGTGGGGTTAAACCGGTTCATCTGATCGATAAAGATAATGCCCGGGTCGCCCATGCCCCATGCATTCTGAACAATTAAATCAAATACGGCTTTGGCATCGAGCTTTAGTTCATTTCCTGTTTCCGGATCATGGTAAGGCTTTTTTGTGCGGGGGTTAATCAGGGTATAGGCAGGATCGGGGTCTTCTCCTGTAGCTTTGCTCATAAATTGATCGGAAACGGTGACCGAAAGGTTAAAGTTGTTGATTTCATCTTCTTTTTCCTTGCAGCGGATAAACTCTAAAATATCGGGGTGGTTGTAATTGAGTGAGCCCATATTTGCTCCCCGCCTGGTTCCGCCCTGCTTGACTGCCTCGGTGGCGGCGTCGAAAATTTTCAGGAAAGATATGGGGCCGCTGGCCACCCCGTTGGTGGAGCGGACAGGGTCGTTGGCCGGCCTGAGACGGTCAAAGGCAAAGCCGGTTCCTCCGCCGGTTTTTTGGACCAGGGCCATATTCTTCAGGGCGGTAAAAATACCTTCCATGCTGTCTTCAAGTGGCAGGACAAAACAGGCGCTGAGTTGCTGCAGTTCTCTGCCCGCATTCATCAGTGTCGGAGAGTTGGGCATAAACTGAGCTTCAGCCATCATCTCATAAAAGTCTTTTTCGATGGCTTTAATTTCTTTGCCGTCTTTGCCATAATCTTTTTCAATTGCAGCAATATTGCCGGCAACCCTGCGCAAGAGATCTTCTGGGGTTTCGGTGGGGTTGCCTGTTTCGTCTTTGATTAAGTATCTTTTTTCGTAAGTAATGCGGGCATTTGGGCTTAACTCCATTATTCTTCCTCCCCGGGTAGGTAATGATCGTCTGGTGATATAGTTGATTTTTCTCTATTGGCCTTGATTTCTCCTTTTAAAAAACAAACCTTTCTGTTTATTTTCTTTTCAATAAAACATATTGATTTAAAATAAGTCTTTTTAAAGGGCATAAGCAGTGGTATAATTACCCATAGGTTTTTAGGCAGCGTTTAAAAGTTAAAAAAAGGAGGGGAATGGTTTAGTCTATGGCAAAGCAAAAGACAAGAAAGCAGTTGAAGAGACAGCGCAAAAAAAGAAGACGGGCTAAAAAGAGAAAAAGATTGAAGGGCCGGACCTAAATGGTTTCATGCCGGAATTATTTAGTTTGCCTGGCCGGCATGAACTTTGAAATTAATTGTCTGCAGACTGCTTTTGCCGGAACTAATCCAGGAAACCAACCGGGAGAGAGACCGGGAAAAGTAGTTACCCCATACATTGATCGTCTGTGTTTGAGATCTTAAAGGTACGTGTTAGCGAGAGGAGTTGTAGTTTTGCCCCTTTATGAATTCTATTGCCCGGATTGTCAGAAGAAATACGAAGAGCTCTGCAACAGCTCGGTAAGCAGTATAAATTGCCCGTCCTGCGGGAAAAAAGCGAATAAGATAATCTCGGCTTTTCGAACAGGAAAAAGCTCTACAGGAGGGGGAACTGCCTCTTCAGCCTGCGGTGGGTGAACTAAAACCGGCTGCAGCAGTTGCTGAACAGGTTGAACTGGAAGTTAGAGAGCAGCAAAGGGGACGCTTATGACTAAGTACATCTTTGTTACCGGTGGTGTAGTTTCATCTTTAGGCAAAGGAATAACTGCTGCCTCTCTGGGTTGCTTGCTTACCAACAGGGGCTTAAAGCTCACCATCCAGAAGTTTGATCCTTACATCAACTATGATCCCGGGACAATGAGCCCTTACCAGCATGGAGAGGTATTTGTCACCGAAGATGGGGCCGAAACCGATCTCGACCTGGGGCACTATGAACGGTTTATAGATGCGCCTTTAAGCAGGTACAATAATGTTACCGCCGGCAGGGTATACTGGTCGGTAATCCAGGGCGAAAGGGACGGTCTTTACCAGGGCAACACCGTCCAGGTTATCCCCCATGTCACAGATGAAATCAAGAGATGTATTACCAGGCAGGATCGCTCAAATGATTTGGATGTTGTAATTACTGAAATTGGAGGTACGGTCGGGGACATTGAAAGCCTGCCCTTTATGGAAGCCATCCGCCAGCTTGGTTATGATCTGAGCTGGGAAAACGTCCTGTTCATCCATGTTACCCTGGTTCCGTACCTGCCCATGTCCGGAGAATTGAAGACCAAACCTACCCAGCACAGCGTCAAAGAGCTGCGCAGTATCGGTATTCAGCCCGATATCATCGTCTGCCGGACCGAACAGGCCCTTCCTGGCGATCTGAAACGTAAAATTGCCCTTTTTTGCAATATCCAGCCCAATGAAGTGGTCGAAAACCTGGATACTAAGACAGTGTATGAAGTTCCCCTGCTGCTGCAAAAGCAAAACCTGGACCAGATGGTTTTAGATAAGCTGAACCTATCCTGCCAGCCTGCCGATATGCACAGGTGGGAAAGCCTGATTGAAAGGAACGATAACCTTGCTGATGAAATCACCATTGCCCTGGTTGGGAAGTATGTAGCTTTGCCGGATGCATATATCAGCATCAATGAAGCGCTATTTCATGCGGGGCTGGATCATAACGTGGCTGTAAAAACAGTGTTCGTTCCAGCAGAAGGCCTTGAAGAAGAGGAGACCAGGGAAAAACTGAAGCAGGCTGACGGCATCCTGGTGCCCGGAGGGTTTGGTGAGCGGGGCATCGAGGGTAAAATTAATGCCGTGCGTATAGCCAGGGAAGAAAAGATCCCCTTTTTTGGGCTGTGCCTGGGCATGCAGTGTGCCGTAATTGAGTTTGCCAGGAATGTAGCCGGTATAGAGGGAGCAAACAGCACCGAATTTGATCCCGATACACCGGGCCCGGTTATTGATTACCTGCCCGGTCAAAAAGAAAATACCCGCCTGGGCGGAACCCTTCGTTTAGGCGCCTATCCCTGCACTGTCAAAAGCGGGACCCTGGCCGCTTCCGCCTATAAAGACGGGCTGGTCTATGAAAGGCACCGGCACCGTTATGAATTTAATAACGATTACATGGTTGTGCTGAAAGAAGCGGGGATGGTTTTCAGCGGCATCAACGAGGATGTCGGCCTGGTGGAAATGATCGAGTTGAAGGACCATCCCTGGTTTGTGGCCGTGCAGTTCCACCCCGAATTTAAGTCGCGTCCGACTCGCTCCCATCCGCTTTTTAAGGATTTTGTCGGGGCGGCGATAAAACAGCGAGACGCCCGGGTTCCTCGATAATTAGCCTGGCCATTTCGGCCAGCGGGATCCTCTTTTCCATGCTGGCTTTGCGAAGCAGGCGGTAGGCTTCTTCTTCGTTTAGCTTGAAGTAATTTGCTGTCAGGCCTTTTGCCCTTTCGATCAGTTTTCTTTGATCCAGTTTTTTCTGCAAATCTTCTATTTCCTGCTGCAGCTTTTTTTTATGGGCAAATTCATTGCAGGCTACCTCTGCTACTGCGGTTAAAACCGGCGCATCGACAGGCCAGTTGAACTGGACATACAGGTCAAGATTTACGCCGGTGGTGTTTATATATACTGCCGCACAAAGGCCATCAGTTTCTATAATCGAGGCCAGTTCCTCGATATTCCCCGGGGGAAGGGCCGTGTCGATCACAGCCAGCCAGGGTTGAACTGTCCGTAGGGTACGCAGCAGGCCGGGAATGCTTTTGCCGGTGCCGGAGCAGTAAAAACCCGCTTTATTAAGCATCCCGGTTATGGCCCTGCAAAGGGCAGGGTTGTCTGTGCCAACACAGAAGTCATAACCGTTTTTCCCCATAGAACAACCTTTCGCAGTTAAGGAATAATGCTGATTCCAGCTGGAGTTATTTAACCGTCAGGACACTGCAGTTCCGGGCTTCCTGAACAACGGCGCTGCTGACGCTGCCGAGGAAGATCTTGTTTAAGCCGCCCAGTCCCCTGCTTCCAATAACGATCATATCGAACCCTTCCCCTTCAGCAACTTTTGTAATCGTATTGGAAGGGTGCCCTTCTTTGAAGATGGTCCGGACTTTAATCCCCTTGTCTTCAAAGAATTTTAGGGCATCCAGTAATATGTTTTTTCTCTTGTCTTTGTCTTTTTCACGGATTTTTTGAAACTGATCCAGTTGTTCTTTGCTGAGGCTGGACCCTTCGCCCCAGTAGAACAAAGAGCTGTCCGGCTTATTGTCATACACATGGAGGATTGCAACTTCATCGACCCTGCAGCCTGAAGCAATGTCGGCAGCTTTTTCTAAGGCTTTCCGGCTTTGTTCCGATCCGTCGGTGCAAACTAATATTTTCATTATTTCCCCCGCTTTCATTAAGATGCAGTAATAAGAAGCCGATTTTGAAAGCATTAGCTTTTTATTCTATTATTATACTATAGGAGGCCAAAGATCACCTCAGTTATTGAAGTTTTTCTTAAAGTGGGGGCGGTTAAACAGTGATCTAACAGGCTGATTGAATGCAGGGGGAACATATAAACAGGCTGCCCTTTTTAGAGAGCAGCCTGTTTGCATTACGATGTGCTGTTTAGAACCGGGCCAGGTACTGGTTTATTTCCCAATCGTGGACCTGGATCCGGTAATCATGCCATTCGGCCAGGCGCCCTTCCCGGAACCGGTCATAAATGTGCTCGCCCAGGGCCTCCTGCATAACGGGGTCGTTATCCAGTTCCAGGACGGCCTGGTAAAGGGTTCCCGGGAGCTGTTCAATTTGATATTGTTCTTTTTCTTCATCGGTCATTGCATATATGTTCAGGTTCACCGGATCGGGCGGAACTATTTGCTTGTGGATGCCGTCCAGACCCGCCCTGAGCATAACCGCAAAGGCCAGGTACGGGTTGCAGGAAGGATCGGGGTTGCGCAGTTCAACCCTGGTGCCGGGGCCTCTACGAGCCGGCACTCTGACCAGCGGGCTCCGGTTACGGTGGGACCAGGCAATATAAACCGGGGCTTCATAACCGGGAACAAGGCGTTTGTAAGAGTTGACCAGGGGGTTGGTTACGGCCGTGTAACCCTTGGCATGGGCCAGCAGCCCGCCTATAAAATAAGTCATTTCACTGCTCATTTCATCGGGCCCCTCCGGGTCATGAAATATGTTGGAGCCGTTTTTGAATAAAGAAAGGTGGGTATGCATTCCTGAGCCGTTAATCATAGCGATCGGCTTGGGCATAAAAGTGGCGTAAAGCCCGTGCCTCTGGGCCACGGTGCGGACCACAAACCTGAAGGTGGAAAGATCGTCGGCAGTGTGCAGGGCATCGCTGTACTTGAAATCTATCTCGTGCTGGCCGGGCGCCACTTCGTGGTGGGATGCCTCTATTTCCAGGCCCATCTGCTCCAGGTTCAGGACCATTTCACGGCGGGCATTCTCGCCCAGATCGGTCGGGGCCAGATCGAAATAACCGCCCTGGTCGTGGGTATGCAGGGTTGGGCCGCCGTTGCCGTCGGTATGAAACATGAAGAATTCCGCTTCCGGGCCGCAGTTCATGCTGTAACCTTCCTTGGCGGCTAAGGCGATCACCCGCTGCAGCTGGCTGCGCGGGCATCCGGCGAAAGGTTCGCCTTCGGGTGTGTAAACATCGCACATCATCCGGGCCACTCCCCCTTCCTTGGGGCGGAAAGGAAATACGGCAAAGGTTTCCATGTCGGGGCGCAAATACATGTCCGATTCCTCGATCCGGACGAAACCTTCGATTGACGACCCGTCGAACATCAGCTCCCCGTCAAGCGCTTTTGGCAGCTGGTCGGTGGTGATGGCCACATTTTTTAATTGGCCGGAAAGGTCGGTAAATTGAAGGCGGACAAACTTCACCCCCGATTCCTTGGCCATGCTCAGAACATCTTCTTTTGTTTTGCCCATAAGGTCCACTCCTTAACTGGATTATTTATAAAAAAGAGAAAGCGCCCGCTGTCAGCCCTGTTCGGGCTGTTCACGCGAGCGCCTTTGCTCGCTAATAAGTATATAACCCCGGCCGGGCTCTGTCAAGCAAATATTTAATGGGAAGCAATATGGAGCAGGATATTGGACGGTCGCTGTTGAATATCCACTACCGTGCTTAAGAGGAGAGCGCTGTTAGCCGGCCTTGACCCCGGGGTTTTGCCCGAACGGCAGCCCGGGGAAAAGTGCGGGGTTTTTGCCGTTTACAATTACCGGGGGCCGGGAAATGCTGCCCTTATAACCTACCTGGGCCTGCTTGCCCTCCAGCACCGGGGCCAGGAAAGCGCCGGAATGGCCTTTAAGGATAACGGTGGGATCAAACAATACAGGGCTATGGGTTTAGTCGACCACGTTTTCCCCCGGGACTGGCTGCTGGCAACCGGAGCGGAGACGGTCCTGGGCCATGTCCGTTATTCAACTACCGGCCCAAGCCTGACTGCCAATGCTCAGCCCCTGGTGGCCCGTTCGATCGACCGGACCGGCATTGCCCTGGCCCATAATGGCAACCTGACCAACACCAGGCGCCTGCATAACAAGCTTCTTCGTAACGGCCATATCTTCCACACCACTACCGACACTGAAATATTGTTAAGTTACCTGTTTCGTTTCAAAAAACAGGGCCTGGAAGAAGCCGTTAAAAAAACAATGTCCGTAGTGCAGGGCGCTTACGCCGCCGTGGCCCTGGATGATCATAACATGGTCGCCTTTCGCGATCCCAACGGGTTCCGCCCCCTGGTCATCGGCAAACTGAACGATTCCATTATTTTTGCCTCGGAGTCTGCCGCCCTTGATACGATCGGTGCTTCATTTTTAAGGGAAGTAGAGCCGGGTGAAATAGTGAGCGCCGGGCCGGAAGGTTTGAAATCTATTTATGCCGGCCTGGAGGTCAATCCAGCCCTGTGTGTTTTCGAATATGTTTATTTTTCCCGGCCGGACAGTATCCTTGGCGGTAAAAGCGTTTATGAGGTGCGCAGGAGGGTTGGTTCTTTGCTGGCCGGCAGGATCGATCACGAGGTAGATATGGTGATCCCTTCGCCGGATTCAGGTGTGACTGCCGCAATCGGCCTGGCTGAAGGGTTGAATTTACCGGTTGAATGGGCGGTGCACCGCAATCCCTACCTGGGCCGGACTTTTATTGAGCCCACCCGGGATGAAAGGGAGCTGGCGGTGCGCTTGAAATTCAACCCGGTTCGCCAGCTGGTCGAAGGGAAAAAAGTGGCCGTTGTTGATGACTCACTGGTGCGGGGGACCACGGCCCGGATCCTGGTAGCCCTGTTAAAAAAGGCCGGGGCGAGGGAGGTTCATCTCTGCATTGCTTCTCCTCCCTACAAGCATCCTTGCTATTACGGGATCGATATTCCCCTGGCCGGGGACCTGGCCGACCTGAGTGCGGGCCCGGCAGGGCTGGCTGAAGCGATCGGAGCCGATTCGATTACGTTTGCCGGGCTGGATGACCTTTATAAAGCGGTTGGTGATAAGCAGGCAGGCTTGTGCAGCGCCTGTTTTAGTGGAATATATCCCAAACAGGGAAAAAATAGAGGGAAGGTGAGTTGATATGGAGCATTTCCTGGCGGACAACTCGGAAAGTTTGAGAGAGAAAGTGGTGCTGCTCGATTTTGGCGGGCAGTACAGTATGCTTATCGCCAGAAGGGTAAGAGAAGCGGGAGTATACTGTGAAATGCTGCCCTATGATACACCCTGGGAGAGAATAAGGGAGTATAACCCGGCCGGGATCATTCTTTCCGGCAGCCCGGCCAGCGTTTACCAGGAAGATGCTCCGCGCTGTGATCAGGCTATATACGAAGGAGGAGTGCCGATCCTGGGTATCTGCTACGGGATGCACCTTTTGGCCGGGGACCTGGGCGGCGAGGTGAAAAGAGGCAGCCGCTCCGAATTTGGCCGCACTTCTTTCACGATCGAGGAAGCAGCGCCCCTTTTTAAAGATGCTTCTTTTCGAGAGGAGAGTTTTTGCAACGGCTGGATGAGCCACCAGGATGAGGTTTTAAAACCGCCGCCCGGGTTTAATGTTCTGGCCCGGACCGAGAACGACACCATGGCCGCCATCGGTGACCACGAACGAAAAATTTACGGGCTCCAGTTCCACCCCGAGGTGTTCCATACTCCCGGCGGCAATAATGTGTTGAAGAACTTTTTGTTTGAAGTGTGCGGCTGCAGCCGGACCTGGACGCCGCAAAGTTTTATCGAAGATGCCGTAGCTAAAATCCGCCGGGTAATGGGGGAGCGAGAAAAAGTGGTCTGCGCCTTAAGCGGCGGGGTCGATTCATCGGTGGTCGCTTTTCTGCTTGACAAGGCGGTGGCAGACAGGGCTGTTTTTATCTTCGTTGATCACGGCCTGCTGCGCCTTGATGAAGCCGAAGAGGTGGTCAGGCTTTACCGGGAAAAACTCCAGGGTGAGTTTGTCCATATCGATGCCCGGGATCGGTTTTTAAACCGCCTGGCCGGGGTAAGCGACCCGGAAGAAAAAAGAAGGATTATCGGCAACGAATTTATAGTCGTTTTCAAAGAAAACGCCCTTTCCAGGGGCGATATTACCTACCTGGCCCAGGGCACGATTTATCCCGATGTGATCGAAAGCGGTTCGGCTTACGGTTCGGCTGTCATCAAATCCCACCACAACGTGGGCGGACTGCCTGAAGAACTGGGCTTTGAATTGATTGAACCCCTGCGGGAACTGTTCAAAGATGAGGTCCGCCTGGTCGGGGCCGAACTGGGCCTGCCTGATTCGATCCTTAAACGGCAGCCTTTTCCCGGGCCCGGCCTGGCTGTGCGCATCATCGGGGCGGTTTCAGCGGAAAAACTTTTACTCCTCCAGAAGGCTGATGCTATTTTTAGAAATGAGGTTTACGCGGCCGGGCTGGCCGAGGACCTATGGCAGTTTTTTGCCGTCCTAACCGATGTAAATGTGGTCGGAGTCAAGGGAGATGACCGGCATTACGGGCCGGTGATTGCCCTGCGGGCTGTTATTTCAGAAGATGCAATGACCGCGGATTGGGCCCGCTTGTCTCATGACCTGCTGGGGAAGGTATCGGCCAGGATTACCGGCGAGATCCCGGAGGTGGCCCGGGTGGTTTACGACATTACTTCCAAACCTCCCGGGACAATCGAATGGGAGTAGCCTCTTTATGCCGTATTCCGGAAAGTGTGATCGGCCAAATCAGTCAAAGTAAAGGGAGCAGGCTCGGTCGCCTGCTCCCTTAAGGTATTTATGGCATGATTATCCTGCTCAAATTTAGCTTTGCCGGTTAGAGCTGCCTGCACATTTCGAGGAAATAGTAATGAATTCTCCGGTCACCGGTTAATTCAGGGTGAAAAGAAACAGCCAGCAGGTTGTCCTGCCGGGCGGCTACGATGCCTTCCGGCAGGGAGGTTAGGACTTCGACTTTTTCGCCCGCCCCGGTGATGATCGGCGACCTGATAAATACACCGGTCAGGGGGCGGTCAAAACTTTTAAAATCAAGCTCCATTTCGAAACTCTCCCGCTGGCGGCCGAAAGCGTTGCGTTTAACCCTGGTATCCATCAGCTCCAGCCTGGGTTGGCCTTCAAGGCCATCTGTAACTTCTCCGGCCATTACGACCATCCCCGCACAGGTCCCAAAGACAGCCAAAGAACCGTTTTCGGCCCGTTCTTTGATCGGCTTGTCCAGGCCTGCAGCCTGGATCAGTTTGCCTATGGTGGTGCTTTCCCCGCCGGGTATAACCAGGCCTTTTATCGCGGAGAGTTCTGCTTTGCTTTTAACCGGGACTGCTTTTGCACCGCATAGCTCAAGGTGTTTCAGGTGCTCGGACACAGCTCCCTGGATGGAAAGGACACCTATTTTCATTTGCTGTGGCGCTCCGTTTATTTATGCTCCCCGTTCCTGCATGCGGTCTGCTTCGGTCAGCGTTGACATTTCCAGCCCGGGCATGGCTTCACCCAGGTCTCTTGAAACTTCGGCCAGCAGTTTAGGGTCGTTGTAATTCATAGTTGCTTTGACAATCGCTTCGGCTACCTTTTGTGGGTTGGATGACTTGAATATCCCGGAGCCGACAAAGATTCCGTCGGATCCGAGCTGCATCATCAAGGATGCATCGGCCGGAGAGGCAATTCCACCGGCGGCGAAGTTAACCACCGGCAGGCGGCCTTCCTGTTTGACTTCTTTCAAAAGCTCCATTGATACGCCCAGTTCCTTGGCCAAAACCACCAGTTCGTCTTCGGCTTTGCCGATTACCTGACGGATCTGATCCATGACTTTGCGCATATGACGAACGGCTTCAACCACGTTTCCGGTTCCCGGTTCCCCCTTGGTCCGGATCATGGCCGCTCCTTCGGAAATGCGGCGCAGGGCTTCACCGAGGTCCCTGGCTCCACAGACAAAGGGCACTTTGAATTGGTGCTTGTTTATATGATACTCTTCATCAGCCGGGGTAAGCACTTCGCTTTCATCTATATAGTCTGCCCCGATTTCTTCCAGGATCTGGGCTTCAGCAATATGGCCAATGCGTACCTTGGCCATAACCGGGATGGTTACCGCATCCATAATTTTTTTAACCATAGCCGGATCGGCCATGCGGGCCACTCCGCCTGCGGCCCTGATGTCTGCCGGGACCCTTTCCAGGGCCATTACGGCGACAGCGCCTGCTTTTTCGGCAATCTGGGCCTGTTCAACAGTGGTAACATCCATGATCACCCCGCCTTTTTGCATCTGAGCCATTCCTTTCTTAACCCTGAAAGTTCCTTGTTCTTTCATCAAAAATCCCCCTTACTGAGCATATTCGTTTAATTCTGAACCGGTCTGACCGGAAGTCCTTTTTGGGACAGGTACTCTTTTATTTCAGCTATACTGTAGGTGCCGTAATGCAGGATCGAAGCTGCAAGCACGGCATGGGCTTTGCCGTCGGTCAAAGCTTCATAAAGGTGTTCAAGTTTGCCGGCTCCTCCGGAAGCGATAACCGGGATTCCAACCGCATCGGATACAACGGCCAGCAGGGCGGTGTCATATCCGTCGAGGGTGCCGTCGGCGTCCATGGAAGTAAGCAGGATCTCTCCGGCGCCAAGCTTTTCGACTTCTTTAGCCCATTCAACTACATCGCGGCCCGCAGGGGTTCGCCCCCCGTGGCTGTAGACTTCCCAGGAGTGGCTACCGCCGGTTGAGGAATGCTCGGTCCGCCGGGCGTCGATGGCTGCCACGATGCACTGACTACCAAAACGTTCCGCACCGGCCTGGATTAGCCCAGGATCTTTTAGAGCGGCCGTGTTTAAAGAAACTTTGTCGGCGCCTGAGTTTAAGAGCTCCTGCATAAAATCAACTGAATCTATGCCGCCGCCAACAGTCAGGGGAATAAAAACAACTTCCGCTGTTTTTTCCACCACATCGACAATAGCCCGGCGTTTTTCAACGGAAGCGGTAATATCGAGGAATACTATTTCATCTGCTCCTTCGCGGTTGTAAAAGTCGGCCCTTTCAACCGGGTTCCCGGCGTCCCTTAAATTAATAAAGCGGGTCCCTTTGACCACCCGGCCATCCCGCACGTCAAGACAAGGTATGATCCTTTTCGCCAGCATCAATATTTCTCCTAAAAATTTGTCAGTTTAATACTTTATGTCGGCTATAATCTTACCAAAATTACTGAGCAGGCGCAAGCCTGCCGGCCCGCTCTTTTCGGGGTGAAACTGGACTCCGAACAGGTTTTTTTTAATAACTGCCGAAGTAAAGGGAAACCCGTATTCAGTGCGCCCCAGGATATTTTCATTTTTTTCCGGCTGCACATAATAAGAGTGGGTAAAATAGAAATAGGATCCGCCGTTTACCCCACTATCCAGGCCTTTGAAAAGGGGGTGCCCGAAAGCCGGATCAACCTTATTCCAGCCCACGTGGGGGATGGGCAGCCCCTCCGGGAACCGTTTTACCTCCCCGGAAATAGCTTTTAACCCTTCAGCGGTTTCGATCCCGCTGCTTAAGATTGTTTCCTCGCTCCTGGAAAAAAGAAGCTGCATCCCAAGACAGATGCCCAGGAACGGTTTCCCTGCGGTTATTGTTTCGAGCAGGGATGAGGTTAGTTTTTTGCGGCTTATTAACGAGGCGGCGTGGGCAAAAGAACCCACACCTGGAAAGATGACAGCTTCCGCTGCTGAAATAATCTTCGGGTTATCAGAAATAACCGGATCCAGGTTAACAAACCTGGCCGCTTTATAGATACTGCTCAGGTTGGCACATTCACTGTCGATGATTACCAGCGATGACATGGGGCACCTCTTTTGCCTGCATTCAAGCCCGCTAACGGCCGATTCATACAGGGCGGCTGATCAGGATGGATGTTGAGCTCCCGGTGTTCGATGCCGGCACTCCTTATTCATTATACACCAATCAATATGTTAGCAATAGCCCGGCTAAAAATGGCGCCCGCTCACCTTGACGGTGCAGTTTGATTCCACTTCCCAGAAGATTTCACTTAATAGCTTGATCCCGAATTCAATATCTTCGCTAGAGGGCTGACTGAAAGAGAAGCGGGCGCTGCGCAGGCCTCCCCCGTTGCTGGAAAACCCTTCACCGTGTACAAAGGCCACGTTTTGCTGGATAGCCAGGTCCAGCAGTTCTTTGCTGGAAGGGTAATAAGAAGGAAAGTTAACCCAGATAAAAAAGCCACCGCCCGGCCTGGTATATTCAATTCCGGCCGGAAAATGGCGGTCCATCGCAGAAAGCATGGCATCCCTTTTCTGGCGGTACAGTTTTCGCAGGCGCCCGATGTGCCTCTCCACGTTGCCTTCCCTGGAGAGCCTGTAAGCCAGTTGTTGCCCCAGGGAGCTGGAGCACAAATCGGCGGTTTGCTTGGCCATGGATACTTTTTCGATGATCGGGGCGGGGCCTGCCAGCCAGCCGATCCTGATCCCGGGGATCAGGATCTTCGAATAAGAGCCGAGGTAGATAACGCGGTCCTCGCGGTCGAGTGCTTTATAGCTCAGGGGCACGTCCTGATCATAATAGAGATCACCATAGGGGTTGTCTTCGATAATGACCAGGTTGTAGCGGGAGGCGATGGCCAGGATTTCAAAGCGCCTTTTCAGGCTGGTGGTGATGCCGGTCGGGTTTTGAAAATTGGGGACGGTATAAAAGATTTTGGCCCGCCTGTCTCCATGGGTATATTTCCTGATCGCCTGTTCCATGCTGGAAGGCACTGGCCCCTCGTCGTCCATTTCAATGCCAACCGTGGCCCCGCCGTAAGATTTAAAGGCGCTCATCCCACCGATGTAAGCCGGTTCTTCAACCAGGACCGGATCGCCTGAATTGATCAAGATTCTGCCCAGTAAATCCAGGCCCTGCTGGGAACCGCCGGTAATGATAAGGCTGTCTGCTTCACACAGTTTGCCGTCCCGGCTCATTTTTTCACCAAGCACTTTGCGCAGCTCAAAATTTCCCTCGGTAGGGCTGTACTGCAGGGCCTGGGTGCTGTCTTCCCGGGCCAGGTGGGAGAGAGAATTGGATATCTCCTCCCGCGGAAAGAGTTCGTTGTCCGGGAAACCGCCTGCAAAAGAAATAACCTCCGGTTTTTCGGTCAGGGCAAAAAACTGCCTGATCTGGGATCCGGTGATATTCCTGGACCGCCTTGAGAAAAAACTATTCCATTCGACACTCATACAATGACCTCCCCGTTTGGATAACTTATGTTTGTCATAAACTTTTACCTAATCAAAAAGCCCGTCTCTTTAGAACAAAGAGACGGGCCAATACCCGCGGTACCACTCCAGTTGCTCAACAATACAGGTGAGCCTCTCGTTTAAGGTAACGGCATTGCAGCCGGCCGGGCCTACTTGTCCGTTTAATTTTCAGCGCGGCAGCTCCGGGGTGGCTTATCTCTCTGATTTCCGAAGACCCTTTCAGACCGGGGGCCTTTCTCTGGACGGCAACTCAAAGTTTTTTCCCCATCAAAGCTTTTTTTATGTTATTATTATAATATTTCCAGAGTATAGCAGAGCTTGAAGGATAATGCAAGCAGAAAGTTAAATTATTAATTAACATTATTTACCGCCATTGCGGCTGAGCAATAATCTTTAAAGGGACGGTGGATTTCCAGTGACAAAACCAGAAATGAGAGAATGCCTGCAGGACATTAAACCCTACATACCGGGCAAACCGGTTGAAGAAGTCGAGAGGGAGCTGGGTTTGACCGGGATCATAAAACTGGCTTCCAACGAGAATCCGCTTGGGGCATCACCCAGGGCAATTGAGGCCATGCAGAAAAACCTCGACCTGATGCACAGCTACCCGGATGGGTACAGTCACTACCTGCGGGAAGCGTTGTTCCGGAAGCTGGGCGTACAGCCGGAGCAGTTAATATTTGGGAATGGTTCGGATGAAATCCTGTCATTTTTAGCCCTGGCTTATGTCAACCCCGGTGATGAGGTGGCAATGGCTACCCCCAGCTTTTCCCAGTATGAGTTTGCCACCCGCCTGGTAGGTGGGGTGCCCCGCCAGGTGGAGCTGACCGGGGGAGATTTCCAGTATGACCTGGATGCCATTCTGGCGGCAATCAATGAAAAAACCCGGCTGGTCTTTTTATGCACCCCCAACAACCCAACCGGAACAATCATCCGGAAGCAGGAGTTAAACCGGTTTATAGAAAAACTGCCGGAAAAAGTTTTGCTGGTCCTGGACCAGGCTTACCTGGAATATGCCCTGGATCCCGACCATCCCACCGGTATTGAGCATATTGAACAGGGTTATCCGGTCATTTCCCTGCGCACTTTTTCCAAGATTTACGGTCTGGCCGGGCTGCGGATCGGCTACGGTATTGCCCCGGCGGAAATAGTCGCTGATTTGAACCGGGTCCGCGAGCCTTTCAGCGTCAATGCCATGGCCCAGGCCGCCGCCAGAGCCGCTCTTGATGACGAAGAACATGTGGAGCGCAGCCGCAGGATGGTGGATGAATCCCGCAGTCAGGTGGCTGAAGGTTTTGCCGAATTAGGTTTGAAGCCGGTTCCCGATCAGGCCAACTTCTACTTTGTGGACCTTAAAGTGGATTCCAAAGAAGCATTTCAAGCCCTATTGAAGCGGGGGGTCATTGTGCGAACCGGGGATATTTTCGGTTTCCCCACTTTTATCCGGGTCACCCATGGTACTGCTGAGCAGAATACTCGCTTCCTCGCCGCTCTGAAAGAAGTCCTGGCAGAATTAAAGCGGTAGGATGATTTATTTAAGCATTAGGGCTCGATAAAAGTAAGGCAGGTATCCCCGTATCTTTTTTGCCTGGCTTCCTTAAACTGGCCCGCCCAGAGGCGGTTATAGTAGCTGTGTTCGACAATGATCAGGCCGTCTTGAGCAGCGATCCGGAGGTCAAGTAATTTTTGGATCAGTTCGGGTATTGCGGTAAAGCTGTAGGGCGGGTCTAAATAAATCAGGCCCGCCTTAAAATTTTCCCGGGACAGCCTGGAGAGCGCTTTGTTCGCGTCATCCTTTTTTACCCTGGCCTTTCCTGACAAACCGGTTCTGGCCAGGTTTTCCTTGATCAACAAAATATTTTCCTTTTCATGATCAATAAATAAAGCTTCTTCGGCTCCGCGACTCAGGGCTTCGATCCCGACTGCTCCGCTGCCTGCATACAGGTCAAGGAAAACAGCGCCTTCCAACCGGGAACTTATGATGCTGAACAGGGCTTCCCTGACCCGGTCGGAGGTGGGCCTGACATCTTTGCCCCTGGGTGCTTTTAATTTCATACCCCTGGCCGAGCCGGCGATTATCCTCAACTTTATTCCCCCCTACCTTGGTTAATTATATGGCAAAACACCTGAAGTTGGTAGGCATTCCGGGCCTGCAATATAACAAATTTTCAAAAAGCAGCAGAGAATTTTAGGGCGCCTCAAGAAAATGTTTCAAAATTAAATCACATCTGAGTATTGACATTCTACTGAACATGATCAATAATGTGTGGAAAGCCGCTCATAAATGATGAGCGGTTAGAAAGGGGAGGTAATTGGCTGGATAATTTGCAGGTTCCGGATCAATTCAAAAGCCCCTTTTTTTGCGCCGAAGGCAGAAAAATGTTCTTCCAGGATTAATCGACATCGATATTAACAGCTCCAAGAAGAAACTAACACAGGAATTTCCCAAGGTAAAAAATGAAAAACTATGGGGTGATGCAATGAATGGAAGTGAAGTTTTGGTTAGTATGCTTCAAAAGTACGGGGTGAAGCATATCTTTGGCTTGCCGGGAGATACCGGAATTTCTTTTTACAATGCATTAAGCTGCGCCGAAGAATTAACCCACATCATGTGCCGGGACGAAAGGCACTCCGGTTATATGGCTGACGCCTATGCCCGGGTCTCAGGTCGGCCGGGGGTATGTGAAGTGCCCAGCGGAGGAGGAGCGACGTACCTGCTGCCTGCTGCCGCTGAAGCTGACGGTTCTTCAATTCCCATGATCTGCCTGGCCTCTGACGTTCCTGTTTCCAGCGATGAAAAATCGGCCCTCACGGCCATAGATCAAACCGGGATTTTTTCTCCTGTAAGCCGGTTCAGTTACCGCCTGACCAGCCCGGATGCTATTCCCTTCATGGTCAGGAAAGCGTTCCGGATGGCCACCGGTGGGCGCCCGGGCCCTTCTTACCTGGCCTTTCCGGAAAATGTTTTGTCTGCTCCGGCCGCCGGGCATGTAGTGGACAACGATCTCTATGCGGAAGAGCCCTGCATAGAGTGCCCGGCTTTCAGGACCAGGCCGGATACAGGGCTGGTTGAAAAAACAGCGGAGCTGTTGCTGGGAGCTGAACGGCCCCTGATTATAGCCGGGGGTGGAGTTTTACTATCGAAAGCCTGGGAGGAGCTGGCGGGGCTGGCCGGGCACCTGTCTATCCCTGTTGCCACGACCATAAACGGAAAAGGATCGATCACAGAAACATCATGCCTCTCAATCGGTGTAATCGGCAGCAACGGGGCTAAATTTGCCACCAACGATGCGGTCCGGGAAGCCGATCTGATCCTGGCCCTGGGAACCAGGTTGAACTCCAGTATTACCTTGTCGGGTTCTTTAATTGACAAGGAGGCCCGGGTGATCCAGGTTGATGCGGATCCGGCCCAGCTGGGCAACACGATCCGCTGTGATGTGGCCATTCACGGCGATGTCCGTTTGACCCTGGAAGATATTTTTGCCGAAGTTTGGGAAAGGCAGCCTTCACCCGGGGCTGAATCAGGGTGGTTTTTATCGGTCAGGGACAGGATTGACCGGGAATTTTCCCAGGTCGAAAGTTTTTTGGCCGGTGAAAATAAATTCCCCCTCCACCCGGCCCGGGTTGTCAAAGTCTTTGAAGAAACCTTTCCCCATGACAGCATCATTGTTTCCGATGCCGGTTATTCCACCCCTTATATGTCGGCCTATTACAGGCTAAAAACTTCCGGCCGGCATTTTATTGATCCAAGAGCCCACGGGGCACTGGGGTATGCTTTGCCGGCTTCTATAGGGGCTAAAATGGCCAGGCCGGATTCGACCGTAGTGGGCCTTTTTGGTGATGGGAGCCTGGGTATGTCCATTGGTGAACTGGAAACTGTTACCAGACTCAATCTGCCCCTGATTTATGTCCACTTTAACAATAATTCTTTTGGCTGGATCCAGAATATCCAGAAGATATACTGCGACGGGAACTATTTTTCCACCAATTTTGATCCATCAGTCGACCATGTCAAGATTGCAGAGGGATTCGGCCTGAATGCAGTGCGGGCTGAAGACGCAGACAGCCTGAAAAAAGCGCTTCAAGAGGCCCAATCATCTGAAAGGGCTACTTTTATCGAGATCATGATCCCTTCGGGCGCCGAACTGACACCCCTGGTTGCTCCCTGGCTAAGGGATGAAGCTCTGCCCGAAGAGGCGAGAAAAAAAGACGGCTATTGATTTAAGAGCAGGGAAATTTATTGAAATAGGAGGTTTGGTTGATGCAAAAGGTGGTTGTTGTAGGCGGGGGTTGGGCCGGATGCGCGGCAGCTTATATGGCCGCAAAAAAAGGATGCCACGTCGATCTGATAGAGAGAACGGATATGCTTTTAGGCACCGGCCTGGTTGGAGGTATTATGCGCAACAATGGGCGGTTTACCGCCACCGAAGAGGCAATCTGCCTGGGGATTGGCGACCTTTTTAAAGTGGTTGACGACAATTGTCTCCATACCAACATTGAATTTCCAGGACATAAACATGCTTCGCTTTACAACGTTGCCGTTATGGAGCCGGTGATCAAAAAAGCCCTCCTTGACGCCGGAGTGGAGATCTATGTGCAGACCCGCATTAATGAGGTTGAGGTTGATAAAGGCAGAATCAAGCAAATTGAAAGTGCGGACAAAAGGACATTTTCCGGAGATGTGTTTATTGATACTACCGGTACGGCAGGACCGATCAACAACTGCACCAAACATGGCAACGGTTGTGCGATGTGCGTCTTGCGCTGCCAGTCGTTTGGAGGCAGGGTTAGCCTGACCGCCAGGGCAGGGGTGGAGGAAATGATCGGGGTCAGGGCTGACGGGTCAATGGGGGCAATGAGCGGTTCTTGCAAGTTGTTTAAAGAATCCCTTGCTCCCCATGTGGTGGAAGAGCTTGATCAAAAAGGGGTAGTGGTTATATCCGTCCCCAAGGACCAGATCAATACCGACAAGTTAAGCGCCAAAGCCTGCCAGCAGTATGCATCGCAGGATTATGCTGAAAACATCATTCTTCTTAACACGGGCCATGCCAAGCTGATGAGCCCCAGTTATCCACTGGAATTGCTGCGCCTGATCCCGGGGATGGAAAATGCCCGTTATGAAGATCCTTATGCCGGAGGGATTGGTAATTCGATGCGCTATTTCGGTATGGCCCCCAGAGATGACACTTTGAAAGTTGAAGGGGTCGACAACCTTTTCTGCGCCGGAGAAAAAGCGGGCCTGCTGGTAGGGCATACCGAAGCTATCGTTACCGGCAGCCTGGCCGGGTTGAATGCAGCCAGGTCCACTGCCGACCTGGAACCGGTTATTTTCCCCGACAGTTTATCTGTTGGAAGCGCTGTTACATATGTCCGTAAGGAAATGCAGACCGAAGAAGGAAAATTGAAGAAGTATACTTTTTCCGGGGCAGTCCTGTTTGAACACATGAAAGAGTTCGGCCTTTACACCACTGATCTAGACGAAATAAGAAACAGGGTAGAAAAAACCGGCCTGCAGGAGGTGATTGCTGAAAATATCTAAAAACAATCAAAAGAAAGGATTATAAGCTCAAAAACAAAAGAAAACAGGCCATATAAAGTGGGGACTCTTAAGTATCAAATTCCAAAATATTTGTTTGGAGGGGATTATTAAATGGCACCCGAGATTGGTCCGACACATTGGGCATTTTTGATTTTCGTTATTGCTGTTGTGATAGCCATGATTTTAAGGCGGGGTGTGGTTTTACTCGCCGCTTTGGGTACTTTTGTTATTGCCATGATTTTTACCGGTGGGGATTTGGTCTCCTCACTGCAAAAGCTTTTCGGTTCATTTATGGAAGCAGGGACCGGGTTGTTTGACATAATGCTTGTAATTGCCATGATGGTGGGTATGCTCAAAACAATGGAAAGCATGGGGTCAGACTATTTAATGGTGGCTCCGATAAAGAAGCTTCTGCAGAACCCAACCAGCGCCTTCTTTATTCTCGGAGTTATTATGTACGTCTGCGCCCTGTTTTTCTGGCCAACTCCGGCCACGGCCCTGGTCGGTGTCATTCTGGTTCCGGTGGCTGTGAAAGCCGGTATGCCGGCCATGGCGGCGGCCATGACTGTAAACATCCTCGGCCACGGGATGGCCCTGTCAGGCGACATGGTCCTGCAGGGAGCGCCGGCAATCACGTCCGGCGCAGCCGACGTGCCAATTGAGGGAGTTTTAAGCAGCGGAGCCATACTTTCAATAACTGCAGGTGTTGTGGCAATTATTATTGCTTTCTTCATGGTCCGCAAAGAATTAGCTGAAGGTAAAGGCGCGGAGGAGAGTGCCCTGGTTGAAGCTCAGCCTAAGGAAAGTTACAGTGGCGGTGCTCGTTTTATTGCCATAGCTGTACCAGTTGTTTTCATTGTCCTGGTTATTTTTATGGCGGTAACAGGAATCCGGGGAGGTGCAGCCACCAGCTTGCTTGGGGGAACAGCAGCGTTTTTTATTCTGCTCGGCTCACTGATTTCCCATAGCCACGGTGCCCTTGAGAAAGCCGGGGAATATATCAGGGAAGGTTTGATGTTCTCCATTAAGATATTTGCCGTGGTTATTCCGATCGCCGGTTTCTTTTACCTGGGTGCTCCGGGCCCTGCTGAAGCTATCCTTGGGGAAGGGGCCCCGGGCCTTCTCTTTGATTTGGGAGAGGCCTTTGCTGCTGCTATCCCGGTCACCGATATTCCGGTTGCATTTGGGGTTATGATCATGGGTGTAATTACGGGACTTGATGGTTCGGGCTTTTCCGGGTTGCCCCTGGTTGGCTCTATGGCCAGGGCCCTGGGCGGCCCGTTGGGCATTGAAGTTTCCACTCTAGCTGCTCTTGGACAAGTAGGCTCAGTATTTAGTGGTGGCGGAACCTTAACAGCCTGGGCATTTGGCCTGGTGGCCACTGCCGGGGTGGCGGGGGTTTCACCCCTTGAGCTGGCCCGGAAAAACTTTATTCCGGTGGCCTGCGGCTTATTTGTAGCCACGATCCTGGCAATTATTATGATGTAAGGAAGCAAAATGATGTTCCTGGTTTGATTTATACTGCCTAAGATGAAAAAATAGGCTTAAAAGTAACAAATGTAGAATGGTTTTAAAAAAGCAGAGATGCTAATAAAAGAAAACATTAGAAGTTAAGGACACACCAATTATTGCAGGTTTATATCCAGTCATGCATATACCAGGGGTGCCCTTACGGGCGCCCCTGGTATAATTGCCAATCATCGAACAAAGGGGTTTTAATTATGGACAACTATGTATGGGCCATGGGCTTAACCAGGGCTACTTATGCCGTGCTGAATATCACAGCTGCAATTGTGATCTGGAAACTGGCCGATGTGGGCAGCGCAATGAAGATTAATGCTATTTTTGGTTCCCTTATGGGGCCTTTGACTTTCCTGGTGGTCAGCGGCATTGGCATGGCCGGACTGGCAAAGGCCTTGAGCCCGTTTAAGATGGCCTTGATTTTAATCGGGATGGTTCTGATTTTGATTGGGACCAGCCGGTGAAAAGCACCTGGTTAAGGGCAAGGTCTTTTCAGAGAGTGATAAGGTATTCTATTTCACATCCTAAACAATGGGGGGAACATTATATTGCCCAGGCATACCGGAGAGGAATATCAAATATTAAAAATTCTTGGTGAAAGCGATGCCCCGCTCGGGTCAGGTACGATCAGTGATAAATTAAAAACGATGGATATCGATATAAGTGAAGCAACAATCGGCAGATCTCTGCGCAGGCTTGATTCCAAAGGTTTAACCGAGAGAGCCGGCTTCCAGGGTAGATACCTTACAGGTGCTGGGATTAAGGCCTTAGAAGAGTACGAGCATGATCAAGATCTCCAGGTGAAAACACATTATATGATGCGTTTGGCCAGGGCCGGGGCCAAGGATGAACTGCTTCACATCCTCGTGGCCAGGCGGACTATAGAAAAGGAGACTTGCCGCTTGGCGGCAGAAAAAGCTACAGATGATGACCTTGAAAAGCTGGCCGACATAGTTGACAGGCACATGGGGCTTATTCAAAACGGAATTAGTGGTGCCAGTGAAGATACGGAATTTCATAAGACTATCGCTAAAATTGGAGGGAACAAGTTTTTAGCCGCCGCCCTTGATTTAATCAGGCAGGACGGCCAGTTGTCTCCTGTTTTTGAATATATCAGAGAAAAGGTCGGCAGCACAGTCGTAATCGATCATAAGAAGATATTAGAAGCCCTGCAAAAACGTGATCCGGGCGCGGCGGAGGGCGCTATGGCCGCCCATATGGAAAACGTAATCAAAGATGTTAATAAATACTGGAATATAGTTCACGGGCAAGAAAGTTCGGAACACATAAGTAATTAATATGGCTGGCAAAGCTTTAAGCCGGCCTTCATCTTTTTACCACCCTCATTTATCCTTCTACACCAAAATGATATAATAATATTGTTATGTGTCTTTTATTTCGACTGTTAAAAATATTATTAGTGCTTGGGCGGGACGAATAATCAGCTTACCTGTTTGTATATAATGCCAATTTTAATTTTAGTTGTATATCTTCCAGTCGGGTGATGTGTATTGAGCGATGTTAATTTTGTCATTGAACCAAAAGCACTTGAATATATCAACGGTAAGGGCGCTGAAGCTATAACCATCCACGGCCCTGCTTTTGGTTGCCCCTGTTGTTC
>SKMK01000060.1 GCA_007121075.1 Syntrophomonadaceae bacterium | reverse complement strand
GGAGCCAGTTCAACACCCTGCTTCTTTCTAACCGTCATAAATTGCTTGACTGCAATGTGTTCGCTGAGTACTTCCCCGCTATTCTTCTTAATGATCCACTGGTCGGGATCCACCTGCCCGCTGACGATCGCTTCTCCCAGCCCCCAGGAACAATTAATTGATACCTGGTCCCTCCTGCCGTTAACCGGGTTGGCTGTAAAAATAATTCCCGATTTTTCTGATGAGAGCTGTTTTTGAACAACCACACCGTGCCCCAATTTTAGCCCGGCCATCCCCTGTTTTGCCCGGTAAGACACAGCCCTTTCGTTCCACAGCGAAGCCCAGCACTTCTTGATCGCTTCATAAAGCTCTTCTTTACCGGCAATATTTAAGTAGGTGGAATACTGGCCGGCAAAAGAAGCCCCGGGGAGGTCTTCCGCCGTTGCTGAGGAACGGACCGCCACCCGGGGCTCTTCAATGTATCCATACACCTGGTCGATTTCTTTCTCGATCTCCGGCGGTATTTGCCCTGCGGAAAATTGCTCCTGCAGGCAGGATATCTTTTCTTTTAAAGTTTCCTGGGAGTCATTTTCAGCTCCGGCAGCAAATAACCTGTTGATTGCTTCTTCCAGCCCGTTTGCTTGAACAAATTTATGGTAGGCCTCCACCAGGATGACAAACCCTCCGGGCACCGGCAAACCGGCCTTGATCATCTCCCCCAGGTTGACCCCCTTGCCCCCCACCAGTGACAGACCTTCTTTGCCGACCTGCTCCAACAAGCACACGTATCTATAACCCTGCATGCTTATACGCTCCCTGCCTTTAATACCTTCCAGGCCCTCACGTTCACCAAATCCAATTGAAGTATCTCTGTATTTCGCGGCACACATCACCTTTACCTCCTGTTGCTAATTTGAGAGGAACTCCCCTCCGATCTTACCCGGATTATAACAGGGGGTGTGGTGCAATAAACCTGCCAAAGGTTGGGTATCCAAAAACAAACCGGACCAACCTTGAACTTAAGCATACTTTAACCAGAAACCCACAGGCTAATTCTAAAAAATAATAGGGACATATTAATGCATGACCTATCCCTATTAGGGGGATTTAGAATTGAGATTGGTTTAAGATTGAGATAAAAAGTGGGAAAAAGCAGGAATAGTGTGGAAACCCAAAATTATAGCTTCTTTATCGATCTGCTGATTGGTTTTGCATCAACAATAAAACATTTTACCCCTCCGAAACTATCATTACCAGGGCTTTCTTATAACGGGGATAAACTTCCCTATATTTTTTGGCTAACTTTTTCTATAAAATCAGTAACCACTGCGATATCCCTGTTGTAAATTAAAATACCGCTTCTGATTACCCGAAAAGAAAAAGTTACTTCACTGCTTTTTAAAATTACAAGGTCAAATTGATGTTTGTTTACGGGAAAAAGGTTCCGAATTATCTTTTCAATTATCAATTGGCAGCCTTGATCTGAGTGTTTTTCATCATCAACAATTATTAACCCTGTATCGATATCACTATCCGGGCGACAGCAATCAAGGGCCGAACAAAATATGATTGTTGACGCAGTCAATAAACTTACTTTATCGGCACTGCAGGAACTACAGGGCGGCGACGGTACCGTCGGCCCGGGGTTCTGTAGCGCCGCAAAGGACGCCGTTATCGGGGTCTCTCATTATTACCTGGCCCCGGCCGAACCCGGAGCAGTCATGGGAATAGATGATGTTATGGCCGCGGGCTGCCAGCCTGCGGGCCAAATGCAAGGGAAATGAGTGCTCAACCTCTACGGTATTTCCTTCCACCCATTTCCACCGGGGGGCATCAAGAGCCGCCTGGGGGCTTAGTTGTTCATCTAACATTCTGCTCATTACCTGGACATGACCCTGGGGCTGCATATATCCCCCCATTACGCCAAATGGACCAAGGGGGATGCTTTCTTGGGTTAAAAACCCGGGAATGATCGTATGGTATGGCTTTTTATTCGGTTCCAGGAAATTGACATGAGCCGGGTCCAGGGAAAACTCTTTACCCCTGTTTTGCAAGGCAATGCCGGTTCCGGGTACCACCAGCCCCGAACCAAACCCTTCGTAATTGCTTTGAATAAAAGAAACCATGTTCCCTTCACCGTCGGCGGCAGCCAGATACACCGTTCCTCCTCCATCCCCGTTATCCCCTTCGGGTAAAGAGGCATTATCGCCGATCAGCCTGCACTTTGCAAGGGCATAACTTTCCTCCAATAACTCTTCAGGAGGGATTCTCATCTTCTCCGGGTCGGTTATATACCTGAACCCGTCGGCAAAAGCCAGCTTAACGGCTTCAATTCTCTGGTGGATCAACTCTTCCTCTGCAGCCGCACCGTGTTGCAATTGACTGATAATGTTCAAAGCGAACAAGGCCACCAGCCCCTGGCCGTTGGGAGGAAGTTCCCATACCCGGCAACCCCGGTAATCTGATCTTAAAGGCTCCACCCAGGAAGGCTGATAACTGGCCAGATCTTCTCCCCGCAGAAAACCGCCGGATCTGCGGGAAAAAGCATCGATCTTTTCAGCAATTTCACCGCGGTAAAAAATATCCGCACCCTGTTTGGCAATAGCAGCAAGCGTGGAGGCATGATCCTGAAGCCTGAACAGTTCCCCTGCCCGGGGAGCCCGGCCATCCGGGGCAAAGGTATTAAACCACTCCTGGAACCCTTCTCCTCCCCCAGCGGCTCCGCCTTCTTCCGGCTTTATGCTACTTTCCTCCCGGGCTTTTTTATATTTCTGCACCGCTCTATCCCAAATTTCCGCCGTTACCGGAGAAACCGGAAAACCATCCCGGGCATAAGCAACGGCCGGGGCTAAAACCTCCTCAAGCGACAATTTGCCCCATTTCCGGGATAGTTCTGCCCAGGCTGCAGGGGCCCCGGGCACAGTTACCGCCGGCCAACCGAGGCCGGGCATCCTGGCAGAGCCGGTTTTTTTAACTTTCTCCGCGGTAATCAGCCCCGGGGCAGGGCCGCTGGCATTAAGGCCATGGAGCCGGCCTTGTGCCCACACCAGGGCGAACGCATCCCCGCCAATACCGTTGGAAGTGGGTTCGGTTACCGTTAAGCAGACCGCCGCCGCTACGGCAGCATCGATAGCATTGCCGCCTTTTGTAATTGCGTCCAGTCCGGCCTGCGCCGCCAGGGGCTGAGAAGTGGCCACCATCCCTTTTTGCGAGTAAACCACCGACCTGCGGGATGAATATGGATGATTAAGGGGATTATACTTAAAATTCATTTCGGCTTCCTCTCTTCGCTGATATTAAAAAATCTATAGGACCGGTTCCCGGCAAATCACACATACTTGTTGTGCAATAACTTTCCCGCATCAGTTCAAATGTCCTTCTTCCAATATCCTCCTGCGGCAAGGGTATCTATCAATTGATAAAGTTTTATCATGCCTTAAGATTGTATCATACAAAAAGTGCTATCCAATGGGGTAGCCCCGGTAACAGCGGAGGCCGTAATCTATGGTTATGCCGAAAAGCTAAGGCTTACCCTTCAACCCCAACCGCCGGCCTTCAGGTATACATGTAAAATCAAGCAAATTAAACACCTTAGCTGCTTGACACGATAAGCGGGCTGCTTTTAACATTGGCCCCACAGGAGGTGTAAACAGCCATGGTTACAGCCAGAACAAACCAGTTAACAGCTGCTGTCGTCACGGCAGTGGTGATCCTTGCTATATTATTTTCTGGCTGCGCCCCGGCAGAATACGAGATTAAAACAGAAATCGAGCCGCAAGGCGGCGGTGAAACTGCCGGCAGCGGAATATATCAGGAGGGGGACGAAGTGACAGTTGAAGCGGAACCTGCAGAAAATCTCGAGTTCGTAGCATGGGAAATAGAGGGAGAGGCGTTGAGCGCTGAAAAAAGCCACACCTTTACCGCTGAAAGAGATAAGACCCTGACCGCCATCTTTGAAGAAAAGCCTCCCGAAGAACTTTCTCTTGTCTATGAAACAGGCAATGACCTTGAGGGTGAAATCATCACCGTTATAGATGAACAGGACAACGTGGTTTTTGAATACAGCTTTGATCAGTTTAGAAGCTGGGCTGACGAAAACTGGGAAAACGTATTTGAAGAAGTCCCTGCATTCATAGAAGAAAAGCCTGTGAACCCCGAAGATCTCATGTCGTCTTTCGATCAGACTGCCGCCATATCCCCGGGCAATGACAGGCTCGCCTTTTCGGTGCACAGCTATTTCACCGCCACTTTTATGTCCTTTGTCGGAGTCGTCGACCTGGAAACGAGAGAAACCGAACTGGTAGACGCAGAAAACCGGGGCCAGGTGGAAGAACTGATCTGGTCGCCCGAAGGGACGTATCTGGCTTACACCCTGCATACCGCCAAAGCAGAACGTTTCTTCCTTTCCAATGACAATACAGTGGATACAGCCAAAAATTTCACCCTTGCCGGAGAAGAACTTGCGGAGGCTGTAGAAGAAAACGGGCGAACCCTCCCCCATTTCAGGGATATCAGCTGGGATGAGGAAGACAAACGCCTGCACTTTACCGCAGACATTGCCGTGAACGACACAACAGAAACGGCTGATTGGAGCATTAACCCTGATGGGACCGATTTAAGAAAAGAATAGTTCTAAGTAAATAAATTTATAAAAAATTTACTTCATGCCCGTTGATGTTAACAACCATTACTGTTATCATGCCCCAAAGTTGCAGTTAGTTTTTTACTTTAACCAAGGATAAACCGTCAAAGATGAATATTTTATGACAGGGGGATAATAACGAGGATGTTCAACAAAAAGATTGTTATGATTATTGCCGCCGTGCTGGTGGTAGGGTTTGCTTTCGGCGCCTTTTTCAGCGGAGGAGCTGGTTTGACCAACTGGGGTGAAGACGATGAGCCTGCGGACATTGCCGATGCACCCGGTGAAGAAAACGGCTTTGAAGAAGCAAAACCCCAGCTAGAGCAGCAGCTGAGGCAGCAAAGGGAAAATGAGATTTTAATGGAACATGTGGATGAATTAAGAGAACAGGGCGATATTGAAACAAACCTTGATCTTGTAGACGAAGGCGATGAAAGCGCTGTAATTGCTACAGTTAACGAGCAAGAAGTCTTGAAAGAAGAACTAATGGCGATGGAGGAACAGCAAAAACAGCAGCTTGCGATGCAGGGGATGGACCCGGAAAGTGAAGAAGCCGAGCAAATGATGGAAGAGATGAGGCCGGATCTGCTGGATAATATAATTGCGGTAACTCTCCTTGAACAAGAAGCGCAAGATGAAGGAATCGCGGTAGGAGAAGATGAAGTGGATGAATACTACCAGCAGTTTGCCCAGCAAGCAGGCGGCGAAGAAATGCTGGAAGATCAGCTGGAAGAAGCGGATATCACTGCAGATGAACTTAAAAGCGATATCGGTGCACAGCTCCTGGTGGAACAGTATATTGATCAGTACATGGAAGAAAAAGTGGCCGAAGATGAATTCGAATTTACGGAAGAAGAACTGAGAGAACTTTACGAACAACAACAGCAGCAGATGGAACAGCAGATGCAACCGGAAGAAGAGATGGAAGATATGGAAATAAACGAAGAACAATAAAAGGGTAATATTAAATAACAACCCTTGCAGGGTTTCTAAAGGGGTGGCAAATAAAATGTATTTTGCTTCCCCTTTCTTGTTTTTAAGGCAAACCTGGGGAAGCCAACATAGGAGAAAACACAGCGGGACGGCACAGAAAGACAGTTCTTCTGTGTTATTCTATGTCAATGTAGTTCTTTAGTAGAAACGATAGCTACACTTTTAAATCTCCGCAAAATATGGTAGTATTTATATTAGATTAATAGTAAATTATCTGGCTGCCGCGGCTATTATTTAACAATTGCTGCAGTTCGCAGATTAAGCATTAAATAGCAACCGGCCGGCTAATCACTTCAACCTTGTCAGGCATGATAGAATCCAGGCGGGAGGATTTATAACGATGGATAAGCGTAAAATGATAAACGAAAGCCACTGCTTAAACGAGGAAGAGATCTTGATGAAATACGGGGAGAAGCTGCCCCGAGTTATAGAGAGCATTGTCGACAATTGCAACGAAGAAAAATGCAACCGTCACGTCGACTACGAACCGATCCCTTCCAAAGAATCAATAGTACAAATAATCGACAAGTTCTTTGAAATCATCTATCCGGGCTACTTTAACTCCGAGAAACTGGACCCGGTAAACTTGAACTACCACCTGGGGCAGTCTATAACCCGGCTGTTCAGCTTATTGTCGGAACAGATAATCAGCAGTATTCGCCATGACTGCTATCGCTACAACCTGAGCTGCCGGGAATGCAGTGATGAAGGCCACGACATTGCTTTAAAAATATTGGAAGAAATTCCATCAATCCGCAACACCCTGGCTAAAGATGTCGAAGCTTCATATAACGGCGATCCGGCCGCCACCAGCTATGACGAAATAATATTTAGCTATCCCGGAATTTTTGCCATCACAGTATACAGGATTGCACATGTCCTCCATAGCTATGATGTTCCGCTGCTGCCCAGGATCATGACCGAATATGCTCATGGTCAAACCGGCATCGACATCCACCCCGGGGCCAAAATTGGTGAACGGTTTGCCATTGATCACGGTACCGGAGTGGTTGTCGGTGAAACCACCACTATCGGCCGGGACGTCCGCCTTTACCAGGGTGTAACGTTAGGTGCCCTATCCCTGCCCAGGGATGCAGGCAGTAAAATGCGCAAACAAAAAAGGCACCCCGATATTGAAGATGAAGTAATTATCTATTCCGGAGCTACCATCCTGGGAGGAAACACTGTCATCGGAGCCAGATCAGTAATTGGGGGCAATGTCTGGTTGACAGAATCGGTCCCCCCGGATACAAAAGTAATGATGGAAAAGCCAAAGCTAATTTACAAAAACGGGGCAGAAAAAAAGGAAGAATCAGCAAAAAGCGGTTCTGGATAGCTGTTTAAAATTCAAAATGAAGAAAAGGGGACAGTTGACTTCAGATATGCTCCTGTTCCCTTTTTTTGTATTTTAAGCCCCAAAGTTTTCATAATCATTATTAATTAATTTATCATTTAATTATTTCCTTGAATTCGGTATAATCAGGCCATAGCTTAATAAAACGGCCCCATGTAAAGCAAATGAAAAAAGAAGGTGATCATGTTGGAAGAAGTTAAATGCAGTTCATGCGGACATACAGGAACTGTTGACGAAGGCTGGTACAGGTGTCCTGAATGCGGGCATACTATGTGCCACCGCTGCGGCACTCAGCAAAAAAAAGAAAAACAGGACCTGGAAAAGTTGCGTAAAGGTGACGCCTATGAGCGGGTGACAACTATTTGTCCCAGCTGCGGTTATGAGATGATTAACTTTTAGACTCAATACGCTAAAACTGAAACTATAAAGGAGTAGTGTTGATGAACAAGTACTGGGACCTGGGCAGCCTTTACCAGGGTTTTGAGCATGATCAATTCAAACAGGACCGGGTAAGATTGACTCAGATCCTGGACAATTTGGAAACCTGGGAAAAGAAAGATTTCGCCAGTGGCAGGGAAAAAGCAGAGCAGTTCATCAAAAAGCTGATTGATTTTTATGAGCTATATATTGTGCTATACGCTTTTACACAGCTCACCGTAAGTGGGGACGCCCGTAATGAAACAGGGCTTAAAACAGTTGAAGAACTGGAACGGGAAGCAACCCGGTTAACAGGTCCAAAAGTAAAATTCCAGCAGTGGCTGGGCAAACAGGAAAACCTGGATTCACTGGCAAAAAGCTCTTCTTTACTGAAAGAGCATCTCTTCTACCTCAGTGAGCTGGCAGAAAAAAGCCGCTACCTGCTTACGGAAGAAGAGGAAACGATCATAGCAAAACTTAAACAAACCGGTTCGGCGGCCTGGACCAGGCTGCAGCAAAAATTGACTTCCACCCTGATGGTGGAAGTTGAAATTGAAGGCGAGGTCAAAAAATTACCCCTCCCGGAAGTTAGAAACCTGGCTTTCAAGAAAGATTCTCGGATAAGGAAAAACGGTTACGAGTCGGAATTAAAAGCCTACAAAGATATTGAAGAACCGGTGGCGGCAGCTTTAAACGGGATCAAAGGAGAGGTTCTCACTCTCTCCGGCAGGCGCGGTTTCGATCACCCCCTCGATGAAACCCTCCTTAACTCTCGCCTGGAAAAAGAGAGCCTCAACACAATGCTCGAAGCAATTGTAGATTTTCTTCCCCATTTCCACGATTTTTATAAAACTAAGGCCCGGCTGATGGGCCATGAAAATGGCCTGCCCTTTTACGACCTGTTTGCCCCCATGGGTGAAGTGGAAATGGAATTTTCTTTAGAAGAAGCACGTGATTTTATCATTGGCAATATTGGCCGGTTCAGTTCGGATATGGCTGAGTTGTACGAGCGGGCCTTTTCCGAACGCTGGATCGATACCGAACCTAGGGAAGGCAAAAGGGGCGGGGCTTTCTGTGCCAACATCCATCCCATCGGAGAAAGCAGGATTTTGAGCAATTATACAGGTAGCTTCTCCGATATGATTACCCTGGCCCATGAGCTTGGACATGCTTATCACGGCTACTGCCTGAATGAAGAAAGCATCCTTAATTCCAGTTACCCCATGCCCCTAGCAGAAACAGCATCTATATTCAGCGAAACAGTGGTAACCAACGCCGCTTTAATAGAAGCCAGTACCGGGCAGGCTTTTACCATTATCGAAAACAGGATCAGCCATGCCGGCCAGGTTATCGTTGATATCTACAGCCGCTATCTTTTTGAAACAAAACTGTTTGAAGCCAGGAGAAAATCCTCCCTCAGCGTTGAAGAGTTAAAAACCCTGATGGCTGAAGCGCAAAAAGAAGCTTACGGTGACTCCCTCAACCACAGCTACCTCCACCCCTACGCCTGGCTGAACAAGCCTCACTACTACATGGCCGGAAACAATTATTACAACTTTCCATATGCCTTCGGCCTTCTTTTCGGCCTGGGCATATATGCCCTTTACCTTCAAAGAGGGGAAAAATTCCTGGAAAACTATAAAAAACTGTTGGCTTCAACCGGTAAGAGCAAAGCCTCCGCAGTGGCCAAAATGGTTGGCATCAACCTCAATGAACGCCGCTTCTGGGACAGTTCTCTGGAAGTACTCAAGAAAGATATCGACAATTTCAAGGAGATGGCCCGAAAATAACCGTACCAAAAGGCAACAGCATAAAGATACCGGCTCTTTTTTAGAACCTCTATATATAATTGATATTCAGGACGAACTTTGCCCCACCCGCCACCTAAAAGCGGCCAAGGAGGGTCATATCCGGTCCAGGTTTTCACCTGTGTCAAACCTGAAGAGGCATGAAAATTTATCTAACCCTCCGGCAGGAAACTATCCTTAAGGGGATCTTCCGGATCGATTACAAACTGCAGGAAGCCGGTAAACTTCCTTTAGCTCTGCCCTGACCATCAACCGCTCCGGATGATCAAAACCTTCATAATCTTTCGGGTGGCAGGTCTGAAAAGTAAGAGCCGGATAATCGGTTTCAAAAAGCGGATCCCAGTTATATTTATCGACAATTTTCTGGCTCGTTACCCGGTATGCAAACCGGTACCCGGCTGTTTCCAGAAAAATTTCATCTCCTTCTTCCAGGCGGTCGAGATCATAAAAATGATACCAGGGAGAAGGGCTGTGGCCGGCAATGGCCACGTTTCCGGCTACTGTCCCCGGCAGAGAACTGAACTGGTAATGCACCGGCCCTTCGTTCAGCAAAACCATAAGCTCTTTGATCCAGCTGTTATAATCTTCCGAAGAAAACTGCCAGGGCTTTTCTCCCGCTTCGTCCGGATCATAGCTGTCCCGATCACTGGCCACCTCCAGGTCAAGATCAATGGCCGGGATGATCAAGCGCATCGGCTTCCACTCTTCCAGGATCACTTCGTTTTCCACGGGCTCCAGCTGCTCGTTATCTATAAAACCCCGATCTGTTTGATTCTGATCCGGTCCTTCTTCCGTTTTGTTTCCAGTTTCCGCTTCCTGCGCGTCTTCTTCAACTCCACCTTCATGGTCAACCGGCATGCAGCCGTAACATAAGAGCGAAGCAGCCACTAAAAGCGTCATCAGGGCAAGCCAGGCATGAACATTACAACTTAAAAATGTTTTCCGGACAGCCATTATAAACCCTCCATCAACACTTATGCTTCCGGCCGGGGTATGACAGTAGAACAGGGAACCCCCACCATGCATTTGCCGCACACATCGACAAGGCTTTCCAGATCACTCAGCTTTTCCCCGTTTTCCAGGAGCATCTCGTGACAGCGGTGCCTGTCAAATTCATCAAAATGCAGAGCATCGTTAACACATCTTTCTACGCACCGGCCGCAGGACCCATCGGCCCTGTACAGGCATAGTTCCCTGCTATATCGTGGCGTAGGTTCAACTTCCAGGTCAGTTACCAGGCTGCCGATCCGGCCGCAGCACCCGTACTCAGTAATTAACATCCGGTTCAAACCGAATGTGCCCAGCCCGGCAATATATGCGGCGCTGCGATGCGACCAGTCGCTCATCAGGGTTTCTTTATCAAAATTATGGGTAGCCGGCACATAAGCGGTCTGATAACCCATCCCGGTTAGCTTACTTTTTAATTCTTTGTTCATTTCATTAATCAGGCGATTCGTCTCAACATATGAAATACCCCACAGCTTCGAACTGTAGCGCCCTTCTATATTGCTTTCCTCAATTTCATCCTGGAAAGGCAGAAAATAAGTGATGACCGTCCTGGCCTCTGCCAGAAAATCCTGCGGAGCTTCATGGGTAGGCCTAACTATTTCCTTAAGCCTGGCAAAGAGCGGATCATCGGCGCTGGCATAACCGATCAACGGCTTCTTCCAGCCGATCCGACTGGATTTTGCAAAATTACCAACATAATCTTCAATCATGCCCATAATAGTTTCTTTCATTATATCTTTAGCTCCTTTCTTCTGTCCTGGCTGGGTAATAAACAATCCAATCGCCGTTAACTGCAATAAAACTTTCTTTAATAGTTCCATTATGGGATAAGTTAATTATATACCCCTGGTGAACCATAGCCATCCATCTGTCAGGCTAGCGAAGGATAAAACCGTACCGCAGCGGATCTTCGGGATCTATAAGCAAGGTGTTGTAACCGCAAATATTAGCCGTGCCGCTGATTTTGGGGATTACCGCTTTATATGGGCCCAGTTCTGTCTCGCCCACTATTTCTCCTGTAAAGCAGGTCCCCAGGATACTTTCCACCACAAAAGGCTGCCCGGGTTGAAGCTCACCGCGGGCATAATGGATCGCTGCCCTGGCACTTACCCCGGTCCCGGTAGGGCTCCGGTCCACTTCCCCGTCGGCAAACACGCATACATTGCGGCTGTGATTGCGAGTGTTCCTGGCTTTGCCAACAAAGATTACCCCGTAAAGGAAGCTCAAGTCCTCTTCATAAGGGTGCCTGACAGCCCGGTTTTTTATAATCGCCTGCTTGATCCCGGTGCCAAGGTCAATTAAGCGGCGAAAATCGCTCTCATCCAGTTCAACGCCGACAGAATCGGCACCCACAAAGGCATAAAAAGCTCCGCCGTAAGCCAGGTCATATTTCACGGCACCCACACCCGGAACTGTTACAGTTTGATCCAGAGCGTAAACAAATGAAGCCACGTTGTGAAAAGATACTTCTGCCACCCAGCCTTCCTTCCATTCCGGCCAGGCAGTTACCCTCCCGGCCGGAGTGTCGATCCGGATCTCTTCTTTGCCCGGCTGAAGCTCGACCAGCCCTGTCTCCAGGGCTACCTTGGTTACCGCTATAATCCCGTGACCGCACATACTGGAGTAGCCCTCATTGTGAAGAAAAAGGACTCCAAAATCACCATCTTCGGTGACCGGCCCGGTAACCACGCAACCGTACATGTCGGCGTGACCGCGGGGTTCCCACATTGTGGCCGTGCGCATTTGATCGTAATGTTTCAGGGCATAGCTCCGCTTGGCCAGGATCGTGTCTCCCGGCAAATCCGGATACCCTTCTGTAAAGATGCGCAGGGGCTCCCCTGCTGTATGGGCATCTATTGCCGTGATTTTAATCCAGTTTTCAGGTATACTCCATTTCACAACCATCACCTGCTTTCTTTTCCTCAGTCTGTCCCGGTAACAGGTATTCCTGGATAGCTTCATTCTATTTTTCCCAAAGTGTTCCTGCCTGTAAGGCAAATAAGCTGGAAGCCTGTCTGTTTATATGATAACATTTTAAGGGGCCGGATTTACCTGCCTGTGAACAGCAAGCTGAAACCAGGGCCGGTTTAACAAAACCTTCATAACCGCAACCCAGATTTGTTTATAATCCTGAAATAACCGGAGTGGTGAAATTACCATGTCCAACATTGAACTGATAGCCACCTCCACCTTCGGGCTGGAAGCGATTGTAGCCGAAGAAGTAAAAGCGCTGGGTTACAGTAACGTTAAAGTTGAAAACGGCAAAGTTACTTTTAGCGCCGACGAAAAGGCCATCTGCCGCGCCAACCTCTGGCTGCGAACCGCCGATCGCATCCGCCTCAAAGTAGGAGAATTCAAAGCGGTTACCTTTGACCAGCTATTTGAAAAAGCAAAGGCTCTGCCCTGGCCCGACCTGTTGCCTGAGGATGCAGAGTTCCCGGTAGACGGCAAATCGGTACAATCCACCCTGTTCAGCATTTCCGACTGCCAGGCTATTGTTAAAAAAGCCGTGGTCGAGAGCCTGAAAAAAAGTTATCGCGCCAGGTGGTTCAAAGAAAGCGGCCCCCTTTACCGCATTGAAGTTTCCCTGCTGAAGGACACGGCCACTCTGACCATCGACACCAGCGGTCCCGGGTTGCATAAACGCGGTTACCGGGCAGCGGGCAGCGAAGCGCCGCTCCGGGAAACACTTGCTGCCGCCCTGGTTAAGATCGCCCGCTGGAAACCGGATATCGCCCTGATCGATCCTCTTTGCGGTTCCGGCACTATTCCTATCGAAGCAGCCCTGATCGGGCAAAATATTGCCCCGGGCATGGAAAGGACTTTTGCTTCCGAAGCCTGGCCAAACATCCCCCGGGAGCTGTGGCATGAAGCCCGGAGAGAAACCCATGAGCGGGCCGATTACAACCGCGAACTCGATATTACCGGAACTGACATCGATCCGAA
The DNA here is from genome assembly GCA_007121075.1 of Syntrophomonadaceae bacterium. Taxonomy (GTDB): domain Bacteria; phylum Bacillota; class Dethiobacteria; order DTU022; family DTU022; genus B1SED10-74M. The sequence continues at coordinate 15,463 of SKMK01000060.1, read as the reverse complement.
GGTGATTGATATTGCCCGAAAGAACGCCTCCCTGATGGGAGTAGATCGCCTGATCCACTTCCAGGCCAGGCCCTTATCGGAGCTGAGTACAAAAAAGAATTACGGCAAAATTATCTGCAACCCACCCTACGGAGAACGGTTGAGCGAGTTGAAAGAAGTTGAGAGACTGTACAAGGAAATGGGCAAGATCTTCAAAAAACTCGATACCTGGTCCTTTTATATCCTTACTGCCCACGAAAACTTCGAAAAAATTTTCGGCAAAAAGGCCTCCAGGAGGCGTAAACTATACCACGGAAACATTAAAGTCCATTACTACCAGTACTACGGCCCCCGCCCCCCAAAGCGCAAAAAGAATTAATCTCTACTCATACCAAACTGCCGGGCACCCAAACTTCAACTCCCTCCTTGATTGCCAGAAAGCAAACCGGCACAGGCCACACACCCAAATGCTCATAACTTCACCCAATACTGGTCTATAGAATGTAAAAGTTTATAATGATTCTGTAAACAATAACATTTAGGGCAGGTTATCTTTTATTATGGGTTGAAGTGAGAGAGGCGAAAGAGAAAATAAGCGAAAGAGAGGTGCAGCAATGAAAAAGACATTAGTTGCATTGTTCACCATGTTGTTCGTTACAGCTTCGGGGGTTGCCATGATGGGATGTGAGCCGGAAGAGCCGATCCCGGAAGAAGAACCCGTTGAGGAAGAACCGGTCGAAGAAGAAAATGACCTGATCGATGAACCTGATGAACCGGAGAATTCTGAAGATGTCGAAGAAGGTGTTGATGACATCATCGAAAATGATGAAGAATTCGAAGACTTCCTCGATGATGACGAAGAAAATAACGAACTATAAGGTTGCCGCTTGATATTTACATACCCCCAGTTAAACTAAGCGGCGCTTGCCTGCCCGGGTTTAAGGCCCGGGCAGTCATAATGTACAAAGGGTTTAGGAATTAGTGCTAGATTTATTTTTAGTCCTGCAGTTCAGGGATCTCTTTATAAAGGTCCAGGGATTCCGGGTTGATCAGCGACTCCCGGTTTCGCACTTCCTGGCCGTGAATGATCTTGCTGACCGCTATTTCGACCTTTTTCATATTAATGGTGTATGGGATATCGCCGATTTCAATAATTTTTGCCGGAACATGGCGGGGTGAAGCATTTACCCTGATTGTTTTTTTAATCCGCTCCCGCAGGTCTTCTGTAAGCTCACGGCTTGAAGCCATTTTCACAAAAAGAATTACCCTCTGGTCTTCGTTCCATTTTTGTCCGACCACCAGGCTGTCGGCAACCTCGGGGAAAGATTCAATCTGGCGGTAGATTTCTGCGGTGCCAATCCTGACTCCGCCCGGTTTGAGGGTGGCATCTGAACGGCCGTAGATCACCATTCCGCCGGTTTCAGTTATCCTGGCATAATCCCCATGGTGCCAGACGTTGGGAAACACATCAAAATAGGCGCTCTTGTATTTTTCTTGGCCGGGATCATTCCAGAAGTATATTGGCATAGAGGGGAACGGCGCTGTGCAGACCAGCTCCCCCTTCTGGTTAATCACTGAATCGCCGTATTCATCAAACACTTCTACCTTCATACCCAAACCCCGGCACTGTAGCTCCCCTTTATAGACCGGCAACGTCGGATTGCCCAAAACAAAACAGGAAACGATATCCGTCCCCCCGGATATGGAAGAAAGGCAAAGATCCTTTTTAATGTCCCGGTAGACGTATTCAAAACCGGGTTCTGTAAGCGGCGAACCGGTAGAAAGGATCGCCTTCAAGGTAGACAAATCAAACTGCTGCCCCGGTTTGACCCCGGCTTTTTCCAGGTTGGCCAGGTATACGGCGCTGGTACCAAAAATATTTAACCCGACTTCTTCGGCCAGGCGGAACAACTCCCCCGGCTCCGGATAAAGAGGATTACCGTCATAAAGGAGAATTGTCGATCCCAGGGCCAGGGAGCTGACAAGCCAGTTCCACATCATCCAGCCGCAGGTGGTAAAGTAGAATATGGTGTCTTCTTTTTTCAAATCGGTGTGCAAGGCCAATTCTTTGAGATGCTGCAACAGGGTGCCGCCGGCGCCGTGAACAATACACTTCGGCGGGCCGGTAGTGCCGGAAGTATAGAGGATATATACGGGATGATCAAAGGGCAGCTGTTCAAATTCTATCTCACCGCCGTCTTCGGAACCAAGAAAATCATCGTAATAAACAGCATTATCCAGCCGGTCCAGGCCGGGTCGGCTTTCTGTATAAGGGACCACCACTATTTTTTCCAAAGATGGCATTTGACTGCTAAATTCTTGTACCCGGCCAAGAGAATCATGAGTTTTACCTTTAAAAAAATAACCGTCGGCGGTAAATAACACCTTTGGATTGATCTGTCCAAACCGGTCCAGGGCTCCCTTTACTCCAAAATCAGGAGAACAGGAAGACCAGATCGCACCGATACTGGTCGCGGCAAGCATAGCCGCAACGGTTTCAATCCGGTTTGGCATATAGCCAGCTATCCGGTCTCCGCTTCGAACGCCCATTTCTTTCAGAGACTGGCTTAACTTTGCCACCTGTTCGTAAAGTTCCCTGGAGGTTATAGAAACCTTTTCCTGACCTTCGCCTTTGAAAATAATAGCCGTGCGGTCATCCCTATAGCGGAGCAGGTTCCTGGCAAAATTAAGCCTGGCTCCTTCAAACCATTTGCAGTCAAGCATACTGTCAAAATTACTTATCACCCGATCGTACTTCCGGGAATAAATTACTTCCCCGTACTCCCACATAAACTCCCAGAATGAAGCGCTTTCCTCAATCGACCACCGGTACAAATCCTCGTAGGAGGAAAAATTCCGTTTAAACTTTTCGTTGACCCGGCGGGTAAAATCTGTAATCCTCGCCGCCTCTACCCGGTCTTTACCGGGAACCCACATCGGCTCTTTCGACACTAACCATCCCTCCTCGTTATAAATTATATTCTATGATAAAAGCACTGTCCACCAAAACTACCCGGCCGGGTTGAAGTCATAACAGCAGGATTTACGGGTCTCTATGTTAAATAATATATAACTAACCCCGGTCCGGCTGAACTAGCCAACTTTATGATTCAAGGAGCGGATAGAAAATATGAAAATTTACTTTCATCCCGACTTTCTTAAACACTATGCTTTTGATCCGGCTGCCGAGCCTGGAAGGCTTGAGCCAGCCCTGGCCGCCCTGGAAAGAAAATACCCCCTCCACGAACCGCAGTCGGCTGTTGAAGATGACATCCTGCTTGTCCATACCCCCAGGCACTGGCTCAGTATCGCTAAGGACCAGCTGCTCCACCATACCGCCCTGCTGGCGGCCGGGGCAGCCAAAGCAGCGGCGGAAACCGCTGCAGGTGGTGAGCATGCCTTTGCCCTATGCCGGCCGCCGGGGCACCATGCTTCTTCCGATTCATGCTGGGGCTTCTGTTATTATAACAACATCGCTGTAGCCGTCAGCTCTCTCCTTGACCGGAAAATGATCGATTCGGCCCTGATTGTCGATTTCGATCTTCATTTTGGGGACGGCACCGCCAATATCTTCAAGAGGAACGATGCCGTGTTTTTCTGGCACAGCCGCGAAAGTGCTCCCACTCTCTTCCTGGAAGCACTGGAAAACGATCTGGAAAAATACAACCCCAATATCATCGCCGTTTCGGCAGGGTTTGATCGCGGGGTTGACGACTGGGGCGGGATGCTAAACATAAAGCACTACCACCGGATTGGAGCCCTGCTGGCCCGTTCTGCCCGCCAGAAATGCGGCAATCGCCTCTTTGCCGTCCTGGAAGGCGGTTATAATCCCCGGGCCCTGGCCGCCAATATAGAAGCATTCCTGCAGGGCATGGAAGAAGAATAGGCTGCCGGCTTCTATTTATTTGAAAGCTTTTACTCGCCCGGCGGCATGAAGCGGGATTTATCTTCCCATTCCAACTCCGGATCGCAGGGTATCTGAACCCGGAAGTAATCCCCTTCCAGCCAGGCCTCAAGCTGATCACTGTAATGCGGGCTCAGCGGGTGCCCGGACTGGCCGCCCGCTATAACCACTTCGGACGTGATTTTCTCCCTGCCCATTACGGCAATAAAGCGAAGGCCCGCCCCATGGATCACCTTGAAGGGATCGTCAAGGGCGTAGCTGGCCCGGCCGACGGTCATAAAATCCCCCCCGTAAGGATAAGGGCCCCGGTTAAAAAGATGATCTCCGATCAGGGGGGCTGCACCCAGGTCATGCTTAAAACTTATCGATTGCAGCTGATCCCAGCGCCAGTTTTCAGGATCTTCGCCCATTTTTTCAATGAGCTCATCCACGGTGCGGTTAAAAGCTTTGATCAGCGGCCCTTCAAGACCTCCGGGATACCAGCCGGATTCTTCTCTTGTGAGAACAGCCTCCAGGGCGTTATAAGCAATATAACCCTGCTTCAAAAATTCGGCGTAAAGTTCATCGCCCATTTTTTCTCTGAATATTTCTTCCATCAAATTGAGATACCAGACCTGGAAGACGGCCGCCCCGGCAGAATCCCGGGCATTGACCGGTTCTTCGGCCCAGTCAAGTAATACATCCACAACTTGTTGGTCGATCATGCGCAGCCCACAGCTTTTTTCCAGCAGCACCTGGAGGAAGCCGGGTAATCTTTCAGCAGTATGGCGATTATACCAGTCGGTCTGCAGCATTTTTGAATCTTCCATGCTGATTTCTCCGGATTCGCCCAGAATTTCACTAATCCGCTGCTTCCTGTAACCGGGTGCATTGTCGAGGCTGATCAGGTAGGGATAATCATCGGGCTCAACACGGTTGTTGGCGGTGGCAATATAGCCTCCACCGGGATTATAAAGTTCGGGCAGTTCTTCAAAAGGGATAAAGCCTTCCCAGCCGTAACCTTCCTCCCAGCCCGGCGAAGGCATTATGCCCTGTCCTTTCTTCCTAACCGGCAGTTTACCGGCCACCCTGAAACCGATATTGCCTTTCACATCGGCATAAACAATGGACTGTACCGGGGTGACAAAATAAGCAAGGGCTGCTTTAAATTCATCCCAGTTTTCCGCTTCATTAATCTTTAGTACAGCATCCAAAGTGCTGGCTTCAGCATCATAAGCAGCCCAGCGCATGCTCATCGGAGGATCGTCAGAAATAAGGGGTCCGTGGCGGGTATAAACTATTTCAACCAGCTCCGGTTCTTCACGGCCGTCGACTGCAATTTCCGCTGTTTCCACTTCAGCTTCGTACCATTCCCCTTCATATTTAAAACGGTGAGGGTCCTCGGGGTGGCGCTCCTCCAGGAATAGATCCTGGGTGTCGCCGGTATTGGTCAAACCCCAGGCTATGTGGCGGTTATGGCCGACAACTACTCCGGGAGCTCCCGGGATCGACCAGCCGTAAAGATCCATATCACATTCTTCTTTCCGCAGGGTCAGGCCGATCTCATACCATATTGAAGGCAGGCCAAGGCTCAAATGAGGATCATTGGCCAGAACCGCGGTTCCGGTGGCAGACCGCTCCGGGCTGATCACCCAGCTGTTGCTGCCCAGCCGGGGCAGGCCATAAAGGTGGTCCAAACTGGTAGCTTTTAAAAGAGACACCAGGTTGTCAGCGTTGCTTTGTCCTGCATCAATATTATCAACTGTTTTTTTAGAATCCACAACCCGTGGATCTTCCCAGCCTTCATAAGGGGGTAGTATTTCCTCCAACAGAGCGGGATCGACTTCTTCGGCCAGGACCTGGCGGAAAGCTTCCTCCCGCCAGTTGGAGCCTAAGTCAAAAGCCATCAAACTGATTATGCCTGCTGAGTCACGGGGAGCCCAGGGCTCCGGCTCAAATCCAAGCAGCCGGAACTCCAGGGAAGGAGGATGTTTATCCAGATAGGCATTAACACCCCAGGCATAATGCTCCAGCACTGTCCTTCCTTCTGCAGAAGTATTTTTAAGCATCTGCATGGCAATGCGATCGAGGCCCAGCTTTTTTAGAAAGCGGTCCGTCGGCAGCTGATCTTCCCCGAGAATTTCGCTCAGACGTCCCTGGACCACCCTCCTCTGCAGCTCCATTTGCCACATTCGTTCCCTGGCATGGAGGTAGCCCTGCATAAAGTAAAGATCGCTTTCATGAACTGCCGCTATATAGGGCACTCCCCGGGGAGTATGGTGAACTCCTACCTCGCCCTGCAACCCTTCCAGTTTCATTTCCGCTTCATATACCGGCAGGCCGCTGTGCAAAAATGAATAACCGAAAACGCCGACTCCAACCAGTGATATTATCACAGCCACTGCAACACCCAGGACTACCTTCCCGCCCCTGCTCAAAATAACTTACCCTCCTTATTATTTCTTTCGCCCGATTACTGATCCCGTTCTAAATCATAAATTATCTTCTCCAGGTACCACTCCTCTGAACGGCCCGGGTAACGTTCTTTCAGGCGCTCGATCTGCCTGTCGATAGTCTGATCGGCCTGTTCGGGAGGGAGCTTGAGCTGGCGGCGGGCTTTCTGGCGCAAAGATCCTGTCTTAGTGTGCCCGACTATCCCGGCTCCCTTGCTTCTAAAAAAAATAACTACCACTATAACCACGATAATTATCACAATTGCCAAAGCAAGATCCATTATCAATCCTCCTCTCTTTCTCTTAATAATTATATCATTCTCGATTTGGCCTGTGTAGCTGAACTACGTCCTGTGGATCCAGCACCAGATGAAGCCGGTTTAAAATGGGGAATTATTTCATGCAAAATGGGGGAAAACATGTCTTTGAGGGGAATGTCCCCATATATCTGCAGCTTTGGCCACAGTATAATCTGTACAGCATGCTAAAGAAAACTTCGCCCAAAATTTTGCCCGGTTGATGGCACAGTTCAGGTAGCAATAAATACAAAATACTCTGTAGCTCTAAAACCAGATCCATGATGTCTTCGATCAGATAGCAGATAGCAGGTAGAAAGACATATCCATCACCGTGCAAAAAGTTTCGCAGCCAAACCAGGAACAGCGACTTATTCCGGCCTGGATTAAGGTTTAATTTCCGCCAAAACTTCTTTTACCCGTCCGGCAACTCCCTCCACCATCACATGGCCGGGAGCTTTACAGCCGTCGCCAACCAGGTAAAGCCCCTTAACCGGCAATACAGAAGGATGGTCCCGGCCCTGAGCCGCCCGGTTAACCGGCCAGCTGTTTTTAAACACCCCCGTGTTAATCACCCGGCAATGCCTTTGAAAAGAATCGCCAAATATAGCAGCCAGATCATCCAAGCCAAGCTTTATTTCCCGGCCGACATCATCAGATTTCAGCATCTGGCACGATATAACCAGGTGTTTTCCCGGAGGAGCAAGCCCCGGGTCAAACCCGGTGGGCTGGACAATACCGGCTATCCGTTTAGTATCAAGGCAGTACATAATAGGGCCATAAGAAAGCAGGGAAATATCACAGATCAAATTGATGCACAGCCCGCTTGTTCCTTTAAGGGCAGGGATTGCGGTAAGCATGCCACCGGCTTCTCTCTCCTCCAGGCTGATTTTCTGTTGATCCAAACCTGAAAAGGGCCTGGCACCCACGGCCCTTCCCCTTGTTTCAAACTGTTTCCCCTCCGGCTCATCCGCAGGACCGGACCAACTGCGGCCTAAAAGTTTGTAAGTTTCTTCCGGCCCAATATCTGACATTACCAGCTCAGAATACAATTCTATTATCTCGCCGCTATTTCTGTTTGCTGCCTTAACGCCACAGACATGCCCATCAAGGGTTGTTATTTCCACCGCCTCGGTTTCGGTTAAAACAGAACCGCTCCCGGAACGGATTAGTTTTACCAGCTTTTCAATAAGGAAACCGCAGCCGCCCTCGATAACCCCGGGTGCCTTTGAGCGGTAAACATTCTTTATAACTTTTTTCGCTTCCTCATAGTCTATATCATCAATGACGCTGCTGCAGCCAAAATTGAACATCCGGTCAAAAAATGAACGGATCATCCTGGATGAAGTCTGTGTCTCTAGCCAGCCGCCAAACGACCTCCCCGGCGGCTTGGCTTTTTCAGCCAGCAGTACTTTCAATATTATTTTCAGCAGGGCCAGCTTGTCCCGGCCGGAAAAGGGCTTAAGAAATTCCATGATCCCTTTCCACCGGAACTGCCTGCCGTAAACATACAGGCTTCCCATTCCCCCGGTATTTTTAATCTTTACCGGCAGATCGAGGGCCTCGATCATCTCTGCAAAAGGGCCTTTTTCGCCATAAGGCAAAGTGTGACAGGCCCCGGTATTAACCCTGATCCCTTCGTAATTAAAATGAGTAAACCGGCCCCCGGTAAAATTAAGTCGTTCAACAACAACAGTTCTTTTACCGGACCGGGTCAGAGCCGCCGCAGTAAGCAGGCCGCCAATACCTGAACCAATTACTATGGCATCGAATTTTTCCTGCCTCTTTTTTTCAATGTCTCCTGCCACTGCCTCTTTACTGCAGGCAGGCCCGTACGCTTTTTGCCCTGATTCAGAATTATTATGCCCGGCCGGGCATTTAGAAGGACTGGTAATGGCGCCAACCGGGCAGGCCAGGATGCACTTGCCGCAATCAGTACATAGTTCTTCACTGATCCGGTATCCTGCCCCTTCCCTGGCCTGAACGGCTTTTTGCGGGCAGAGCAGGAAACAGTAACCGCAGCCGGTACAAAAACCAAGGATCCGCGGTTTTTCATTCAAGCTGATTTTACTCATCGCTATCTCCTTTGGAAAAAATAGACACAATTTTATGTATTATTTCGACATTTAACAGCCGTTCCCTGCAATAATTTAGCTAGCTTTAGTTATTTAATATTTCATGCTCACTTGCAAAATAAATGCTGGTTGCACCCGGGGGTTGGAGGGGTTAGGAAAGATGTCAAAAAGAAAAACCGGGCAATTGGGGGTAAGATAAAATAAAACTCGTCTAATGAAGGTCTTCTTGAGGCGGGTCAGCCTCGTTACCTGCACTATCAACTTGAACTTGACTTTGATTTTCTTCGCCTTCCTCATCTTCCGGCAAAGCAGGCCCATGAAGGTCGATCAACCAGTTCCTCAGGAAATATCTGCTGGAGCTAAGAAAAGTGATCGCCACCGCTATCACAAAAATAGTCCGCAGGTCCCAGGGGTTGAACAACAGACCTATGGCAAGGCCGGCCGCAGGCGGGTGTTCGGTATTGGTAAAAACCATCAGAAATATGGAAGCCCCGATCGCAAAACCGCCCAAAAAGATGTTAATACCTTCAAAACCCTCAGGATCGAGGATCAGTAAAAAATATTCCAGGTAATATACTACCAACCCGATCAAGAGCCCAATAGCATAACCACCAAATATCCTTCGCGGCCTGGAAGCGTAGCTGTGACTCATGGCAAATACTATAAATGTAGTAGCCCCTAAAGTAGCGATTATTACAGTCTGCTCGATGACATCTAAAGAGGTGATAATAACAATAATTATTGCCGTTGCCATTAAACACTGCCGAATATACTGATTAAAATTATCACTTACCTTTTTGTCTATTACGCTCATTTTTCTCCACCCTTGCTGTTAATGCCCTGAGATTTGCTCCATCTTTTTCAAAAACAGGTCCGCCACCCGGGGATCGAAATGCCTGCCTTTTTCGCGCCTTATATACTCCAGGGCCTTTTCCCTGCTCCAGGCGGAACGGTACGGCCGGTCACTGGTCAAAGCGTCAAAGACATCGACTACAGTAAAGATCCTTGCTTCAAGGGGGATTTCTTCACCTTTACGGCCCCTGGGATAACCGCTGCCGTCCCATTTTTCATGGTGGCAATAAGGGATATTGAGTGCCGTACGCAAATAATCAATGTCAGCAAGCATTTCATAAGCCATCACGGGGTGACGGCGCATTACGTCCCATTCCTCTTCTGTCAGCTTGCCGGGCTTAAAGAGAATCGTATCGGGGATGCCCATTTTGCCGATATCATGAAGCAGGGCTCCCCGGCGGATGTGAACCTGCTGCTGTTCCGGGATACCCATCTCACCGGCCAGTTCCATTGTTAAATCAGCCACCCGGCGGGTATGGCCTTCAGTTTCATAATCCCTCAATTCCATGGCCCGGGCCCACCCTTCAATGGTCGCATCATAGGCCAGTGACAGTTCCAGGTTTGCCTGCTGAAGCTCATCGAGGAGGCTGGCATTTTCTATGGCAATAGCCGCCTGGTTTCCTAAATCTTGAAGAAAGCCGGCCAGTTCGCTGTCAATATCAAAAAGGGCCCGCTGGAAAATAACCAGCACCCCCTTGGGTTCCCCCCTGGTAACCAGGGGAACGCTGTAACAGCTGCTGAATCCTTCCTTAGTAAGAATGTCGGCGCATTTTTTATCCGGCGCTTCCTCAATGCTGTTGGCGCAAAAACTGCTCTTTTCCAGGACCGCCCTGCCGGCGCATGATTCTCCCAGATGCAGGCTAATTTCTTCGGCGGCCTTGGACCGAAATCCCCTTCCTGCAGCAAATTCCAGTTTTTTCAGCAGGGGGCGGTATAAATAAACACAGGCGGCCTCAACATAAAGTTGATTAACAATGTGTTCAAGTAAAACGTCAAGGGTAATGGAAAGATCCAGGTTGGCCATGATCGCCTTGTCTATAGCCCGCAGGCTCTGCAGATGCTTCAGACGGCGGACAGTCTGTTCATGAAGGCTCAAGCGGTGCACGGCCATACCGGCCATTTCAGCCAGGGAACTAAGCAGCTTTACCTCCTCCGAGCTAATCTCCCGCGGAAGAGGGACTGAAACAAACATTACCCCCATCGTCTCCGTAGCAGATTGAATCGGTACACAGGCTCCTCCCCAGCCTGAAGGCGCCTCTTCGCTGTATTTCACCCGGCTGTCGGAAGCCAGCTCCCGGCTGATAACGGCCTCACCGGAAGATAAAACAAGCCCGACGATCCCCTCGTCGGGTTTTAAAAAAGTCCCGTCCAGTTCAGAAAACCAGCCCCGGGAGTATGAAAAACAAAGCTCTTCATTTGATGTGCTGTATAACCAGATTTCCCCATCGGAAGCCTGCAAAGCAGACAGGGTTTCGTCCAACAACAGCGGGATCATTTCATCCAGAGTTTCTGCAGACCGCAAATTTGATGAAACCGAGTACAGCACCTCCAGCTCATGAAGGCGCTGCTGAAGACGCAGTTCCGCTTCGGCGCGGGCCCGGCGGACCCGCTTTTTATCCAGGGCCCCCTTAACGGCATAAGGAAGGCGGGTAATATGCTCCTTGATCACGTAGTCTGCCGCCCCTGCCTTCATGCATTCGGCAGCCGTCTCCTCATTCATCGATCCGGTGAGAATCACCAGGGGCAGGTTGGGATCATACTTAAGGGCCAGTTTCAGGGCTTTCATGCCGTCAAAATCAGGCATCATGTAATCTGAAATGACCAGATCCGGCTGGAAATCTGTCAGGGCATCAAGGAAGTCCTTTTCTGTATCCACCAGGCGCGATTTAAAATCAAATCCTCCCCGGCGCAGTTCTCTTTCTGCCAGCTCCGCATCGGAAGGAACATCTTCTACTATCAGGATTTTCAATGAATTTTCTGATCCCATTAAATTTAAAACACCGTCCTTATGTGTGTCAGAGTTTAATTTAACGGGGCGGCTGATTGAGCACCAGCCAGTACAGGCCCAGGTCTCTTATCGCCGCCGAAAACTTTTCAAAATCGACCGGTTTGATAATATAGCTGTTAACGCCCAGGCTGTAACTGGTCACCAGGTCATGTTCTTCCCGGGAAGAAGTCAAAACCACTATAGGAACGTTTTTGGTCCGTTCGTCTCCTTTCATCATCTTCAAAACTTCCAGCCCGTCCACCTTGGGCAATTTTAGATCCAGCAGCACCACCTTCGGAACATCTTCGACTTTTCGCCCTTCATACTGCCCCCGTGCAAAGATGAAATCCAGCGCTTCGGCCCCGTCCGCAACGTGGACCACCTTGTTGGCCAGGTTGTTTTTCTTTAAAGATCTTATGGTCAGCTCCGCATCACTGGCGCTGTCTTCAACCAGCAGGATCTCCACCTCGTAATAATTATTCATTGTGCACCTCCTCAGGCTGTGTATCCGGCAGGGAAAAATAAAAAGCCGCTCCCTGGTTTATATCTCCTTCCGCCCATACTTCACCGCCGTGACGCTGAACAATGCGCTGGACAATGGCCAACCCGATGCCGGTGCCGGGAAATTCTTTTGCTCCATGTAGGCGCTGAAATACGCCAAATAACTTGTGGCTGTAGTGGGGATCAAAACCGACTCCGTTATCCCTGACATAATAGATGTTTTTATCTTGCTCCCTGTATCCCCCCACCTCAACACAGCGTCTTGCGCAGGGACTGGTAAATTTAACCGCATTTGAAAGCAGGTTGTACCAGACCTGCTTTATGAGGTTGGGATCCCCGGTTACAGGGAGCAGGGGCTGGATAAGCAGCTCAAACTTCTTCCGTACTTCCTCAGGAGCGGCTTCAACATAACTCGTATGGACCAGCTCACCCATATTAACAGCAACCTTCCTAATTTCCCTTCTTGTCGCCTGTGACAACACCAGCAGATCTGTAATCAATTGGTCCATCTGCCGGGTATTGTCATAAATAATCTGCAGGAGCCGGCACCCTTCATCATCCAGTTTTTCCCCATAATCCTCAAGCACGATCCTTGCAAAACCGTCTATTGCCCGCAAAGGGGCCCGCAAATCGTGTGAAACCGAATAAGTAAACGCTTCCAGCTCCCTGTTGACTGCTTCCAGCTGGGCCGTACGTTCTTTTACTTTTTGTTCCAGCTTTATGTTAAATTCATGCGTTTCTTCTTCCGCTTTTTTACGCTCGGTAATATCGATCATAAAGCCGCGCAGTTTTACCGGCCGGTCCTGGTCTAATTCCAGGGTAACGTCATCGTGCAGCCAGACGACACTCCCGTCCTTTTTTATAAACCGGTATTCAAAAACATGGTCTTCCCCGCGCCTGGTGCACTCTTCACAGTACTCTGTCGCCCACTGGCGGTCATCCGGATGAATACGATCCGTCCAGAACTTCAAGTCCGTCCACTCCTCCGGAGCATAACCGAGGATCCTTCCCACCTGGGGAGCAACATAGGTCCAGCGATTCTTCCGGATATCAAACTCCCAGGGGATGGCATCGGTAGATTCAGCCAGCTTGCGGTACTTCTCCTCATTCTCCCGCAGTGACCTTTCAGCGCTTTCTCTTTCAGCAGACTCAACAATAAAAGAAATTAAAGCGGCCATGGAGGTGGCCAGGTGCTCGTCGGTTCTCGCCCAGGTCCTTGTTTCGCCGGTGTGCTCGAAACTGAGCAGCCCGCAAATCCGATCATGCATCCAGATCGGCGTATCCATCAGCGATTTGATATTGTGTTTATTGAAATATTCAGCGGGAATTTCGCTGGTCCGAGGATCTTTAAACACATCGGTTACGGCTATTATTTCACCGTCCCGGTGTGATTCGGTGTATCCGGGAAAGTCCTTGCTCTGCAGCTCTTCGCCGGAACTGTGCCTTTTCTTGTTCGATTCATAAAGCTCGTAACAGCTGATTACCGAACAATCATCATTGTACCACCAGACGCTGACCCGCTCGGTTTGAATAAGCTCGGAGCAAACTTCAGTAATTTCTTCCAGGGCGGTTTTCAAGTCAGTCCGCCTCCAGGCCTCGCGGGCGGATAGGGACAGCAGGTAAGTGCTCTGCTGGTGAAGCTGGTCTTCCCTTTTTTGCAAAGCCTCCCGGAATTGCCTGTCTCGTTCCAGGTTATCCAGCCAGTTTTCAACCTGATGCTGTTCCCGGTTCTGTTGCTTTTCCGGTTCGAGGTAGTAATGATTGTGGTAAAGATAACCATTTCTAACCAACAGGGGATGGTTCAACAGAGCTTCCCTGATCATTTCCGGATCGGCTTTAGTGTGGTTATACGGGCATAAAACAATGGTGGGAGGAAATGAAGGCAGATGCTCATTTAAATTTGCTTCATACAAAGACAGGTCACCGGACCTGAAATTGTCCCGGGTAACCGGACCCGCTTCCCTGCATACACGCAGGATCGAATACCCTTCTTCCCGGGCTTTCCCGGCCTCTCTTTTCAGGAAATCTATCTCAGCTTCATGAATACAAGTTGCCCGTGCGCTGCAGCTACCGGCTACAGGGACAACCGCAAACCGGCCACTTTTTTCCAGGTTATCAATATCCAGGCCGGCTTCTTTTAAAACTTCTTTTATTTCACCGGCTGCTCTTCTACCGGCGATGTACAGACATTTTTCATCTCTTTCCAGCCCGGCCTGGAAAAACTGCGCCACTGCTTGATTCTGTTCTTCGCAAGTGTCATAAAGAAGGCAGAGGTGATCATAGGGTTTTAATGAGCGCACTAATTCCTGGAGATTTGAAAGAACAGGGCCTTCGCGATATCTTCCGGCTTGTATTACCAACACCACCCCGGTAATAGACACCACAAAAAGTAATTAATCTGACTGATGATAGCCTGTCTATAGAACTATCTAAATTATTTATACAACTAAGAATTCTACAGTAATAAAAGTACTCCTGCTTTAAAAATAGTATTTATATCAAAGTTTTGCTTGCTTTTAAATTTTTCTTTAGTTTATAATAATCATTATTTTGATTTCAACAGGCCTTGCAATTCAGGCTTGTTCCATTTTACTATATCAATCACAACTACAAACACCGGTGGCACTTAAGCGGCTTTACCCGGGCCGCGGCCATAATTTATTTATTGCATTTCCCTGGCGGTCATGGTTTAATTAGAAACTGCTGATTATTATTTAAGGCGGCTCGGGCCGGGTAAAAGAAAAGGTGAAAAATTTGGTTATAAAAACTCAGGATAACATCCGCAACATTGCCATTATCGCTCACATCGATCATGGAAAGACCACCCTGGTTGACGGTATGCTGCGCCAGTCAGGAATTTTTCGTGATAACGAACAGGTCCTGGAACGGGTCCTCGATTCAATTGACCTGGAACGTGAACGGGGCATCACTATCCTGTCAAAAAATACCGCCATCCGTTACGGAAACACCAAGATCAACATAGTCGATACTCCGGGACACACCGATTTCGGTGGTGAAGTAGAAAGAGTCCTGAGGATGGTCGACGGAGCCCTCCTCCTGGTCGATGCCTTCGAGGGACCAATGGCCCAAACCAAATTCGTGCTTCGCAAGGCTTTGGAAGCGGAGTTACGCATCATTGTCGCCATCAATAAAATCGACCGACCGGATGCCCGCCCTGAAGAAGTCCTGAACGAAGTTTTTGACCTCTTTGTTGAACTAGAGGCCGCCGACTGGCAGCTTGATTTTCCCGTGATCTACACTTCGTCCCGCAGTGGAGTGGCAGCTACCGATCCCGGGGAACCGGGAGAAAACTTGCAGCCTCTTTTTGATCTGATCGTGGCCGAGATCCCGCCTCCTGTGACCGACACAGAACTCAACCTGCAGCTCCAGATCAATACCCTGGACTATGATGATTATGTCGGCCGCATCGGTATCGG
>SKMK01000021.1 GCA_007121075.1 Syntrophomonadaceae bacterium | reverse complement strand
TCTTCTTCTTCTTTTCTTTTCCTGGTCATGATTTTTTACGCCTGCCTTCTTCTTCGAATTCAGGGATAACGCCTAAAACCTGCACGCCTATATATTTTTGCACGTCATCTGCCGTTTTGATAGTGTTGTCTAAATGTTCGAACAGGAAAGCCAGGGCCACGCTGATCATCAGGCCCAACACAAAGGCCACGGCCACGTTGAGGTGGAAGTTCTGGTTAACCGGTTCTTCTGGCACCCGGGCAGGGTTGAGCAGTTGCACGTTTTCCAGGCGGGCAACGTCGATAATGTATTCCATCAGCAGGTTGGTGACGTGGTTGGTGATTTCATAAGCCCGGGTCGGGTTGGAGCCGGTGGTGCTGACCCTGGTCACGTCGCTACTGACATCAATTTCGATCATTTTGCGCAGGGTTTCGGCGCTGAAGGGCAGGTTCAGCTCCCCGATCACCCGCTGCATGCTGTCGTGGCTTAAGGTCAGCTCCCGGCAGCTTTCCACCACCTGGCGGGTGGACTGCACATCGTGGCGGATCACCCCGCCGCCATCCACTTCTTCAGTAAAGGGCATCACGATCAGGGTGGAGGAGGACACATACTCGGGGGTGAAGGTGTAGAGGCTAACCCCGTAGGCCAGCAAAGCTGCTAGAACGGGCAAGAAAAACAGGAGCTTCCAGCGTTTTAAGAGGACCTGCCCGATTTCAACCAGGCTGATTTCTTCTTCCAACAAACTTCACCACCTATTAACATAAAGCCCTGTCTAACTTACCATTAAATTCTTCCCCAAGCAATAAATTTCCTGCAGGGCTAGAAAATTTTGCTTTTTTCTTTATCGAGCTTGTTAATGGAGTTGACCAGGCGGGTGAACTGCCACTGGTTTAAGTTGGCCAGCCGGTCCAGCCCGGGGAATTTTTAATCCCCGGGTTCTTCCTGGTCCGGTTCTTCCGGATCCGGTTCTTCTTCGTCTTCTGTTTCTTCCGGTTCCTCTTCTTCAGTCTCCTCGGGGAAGGGGCCCCTGGAGAGGACCAGGTGCACGGCACTGCCCCTGTTGACCGTGGCCCCGATAGCCGGGGTCTGGCTGATGACCTGGTCTTCGGGGGCGCTGCGGTGGTATTCAAAGCTGACGTTACCCAGGTAAAGGCCTGCCTCGTTGATCATGTTACGCGCTTCTTCCACCGGCTGGCCGATCAGGCGGGGGACGATCACTTTGTTGGCCGGGTCTTCTTTGGGGATGACGGTTACCTGGCAGCGGTCAGTATGCCCGCCGTCGGCCGTCCTGACCTGAATCCACACTTCACCGGGCTCGAAGGCCCGGACCTGGGCCCGGTGGCCGGTTTCCTGGTAGACGGCGGCTACGGAAGCATCGCTCGAACTCCAGCTGACGGCGGTATTGGTGGCGCCAGCCGGCCTGATCGAGGCGCCCAGGTGGGCCGTTTCGCCGACCTGCATGGTAATCGAGCGGCGGTCTAAGCTGACACCGCTAACCCCAACCGCGGTGGTGCGGATGGTGACGGTGCAGACGGCGGTATGGTTGCCGCAGGCGCTGGTGGCGGTGATGGTGGCGCTGCCGGTGGAAAGGGGCCGGACTTCGCCGTCTTCTACCGCCGCAATATCGGGGTTGCTGCTTTCCCACTCCAGTTCCTGTTCGGTGGCATCCTCCGGCGATATTTCAACTTCGAGGGTGGCGCTTTCGCCGCCGGCCACCAGGCTTAAGCTAGCCGGATCAAGGGAGATCGATTCGATCGGCACTTCCCGGAGGCGGCCTTCATTCCAGGTCGCGGTTTTGACCGTGCCCTCGGGGCAGGTCAGGGTGCCTTCGCCGTGTTTCTTGTCCCGGGCCCAGCCGCCCTCATAGACCGATCCGTCAGGATAAACCATGGTTCCCTGGCCGTGGCGGTTGTCGTTCAGCCACTGGCCGTGGTATTCGCTGCCGTCAGGGTAGACGGCTGTGCCCTCGCCGTGGCGGAGGCCGTTCAGCCACTGGCCCCTGTAGATGTAACCGCCGGGTTTTTCCATGATCCCGAAGCCTTCCCGCCTGTCGTCCACCCACCAGCCGGTATAGGTGGTGCCATCCGGCTGGCGGTGGATACCGGGGCCGTGTTTCTGGCCGTGTTCCCATTCCCCGATATAGCGGGCGCCACCCGGCAGGATCAGGGTGCCGCGGCCGTGGTACTGGCCGTGTTCCCACAGGCCGGCATACTTGATGCCATCGGGATGGATCCAGGTGCCGCGGCCGTGCCGTTCGCCTTCCCGGAAGTGGCCGGCGTAGTAGACGCCGCTGGCATGTTCCCAGATTCCGAAGCCGTGGGGCAGGCCGTTCCTGGTTTCGCCCGAGTAGCGCTCGGTTTCCTCCGGGGTGTTAAAAAAGAACAGTGCTCCCAGGACTAAGGCCAGCGCGGCCAAGATGGCGATGCGCAGGGTCAATTTCAACTGGTTATCCCTTCCCTTTCGGCAACAATTTGACCAAATATATTATGGTAACAATTCGTGGTCAAGGCCCCAAATCCTACCGGGGGGCGGTGAAATTTTTTAAGGCCAGCAGGTAAAAATTGCTTATTTTTGCAGAAAAGCTTGCCAAGATATTGTATAATATTAATCGAAGCCGTTAACACAGATTACGTCACAGGAAAGGTTTATCGACTACATGAATATATTTATCATTTCCCAGTCCCTGGATGCAAGCGGGAAGGGAGACGATCGGCTGTTCAAGCTGGGCCGGGAAATGGCATCCCGGGGCCATGCTGTCACAACCTTAACCAGCAGTAAAGCCGTTGATATGGACCTGGGCCAAAAAAAGATCGGCCTGTTCCATAAAAACGGGTTGACTGTGATCGCTTTCAACGTGCCCTATAAGCGCGAGATGAGCGGCATCAAGAAAGCGATAGCCAACTTTAAATTTGCCCGCATGACCGGAAAGCAGGGCAAAAACCTGCCCAAACCGGATTTGATTATCGTCAAGGCGCCGCCCCTGACGGCGGTCGTGCCGGCCATGAAGCTGAGCGAATACTACCGGGTCCCGCTGGTGGCGGAATTCAGGGAGCTGTGGCCGGATGCGTTGATCGAACAGGGAAATTTGAAAAACGGGCTCGCCATCAAGGCCCTGCAGCGGCTGGAACAAAAAATATATGAAAAGGCGAACCGGATTATCGCCCTCGATGAAAAGATTGCCGGGGCGATCAGGGAGCGCTGGATCGAGCGGGCCAAGGTCAGCGTGATTGAAAATACCGAAGACGAAGGACAGTTGATTGAAAGTTACGACCGGGCCTTGAAGGGACTCGGCCTGGATCAGGGACCAAACAGCATGAAATAAAGAAACTTACCACACAGGGAGGAAAAGAAAATGGGCGCTTCGCGGAGGATTCAATCTAGCGGTTCGCGCAGTGAAAACAGGAAAAGAAAAAGGGCAGCCGGAATGACCATGTTTTACCGGGTCCTGGCCGCGGTCTTGATCGTGGCCGGACTGGGCGTGCTCGGCTATACCGGGTATGAACGCCTGATGGTCAGCCACCGGCAGGAACAGTTGATGGAAGAGTTTGAACGCACGGCCGGGTTCAGGAATATGTTCGAGGAGCCGCCGGATGTAATTGAAATCACAGAATGGCAGCCGATGAAACTGATTATCCCGGCCATCGACGTGGAGCTGGCCGCGGTGGGCGGCGGAGATGTCTTTGACGAACAGCTGCTCGACCAGGGACCGACCCACTTCCAGATGAGCGACCTGCCGAGCACCGAAAGGGGCAACGTGGCCTTTGCCGGCCACCGGGCCGGACGCTGGAATTTCTTCCTGAACATCGACAAGCTGGAAGAAGGCGACGAGATCTACCTGGACGTGGAAGACGGCTACCGTTTCATTTACGAAGTGGAATGGGTGGAAGTGTTCGACAAGTACGACTGGGAACCGATCCACAGTACCGATTACCCGGCCATTACCTTGCAGACCTGTGAGCCGCCGCACGTCTCCAACCCCGATTACCGGCTCATGGCCCGGGGCAGGCTGGTCGAGGTTAAGGAAAGACCGGCCAGTGCGCCGGAAGTGAATTAAGACGATCTGATTCCCATCAAGGGAGAGCATGGCCATTGAAACCAGCGGACAGCAGGGGGGAGTACCCGGTTACTGAAGAAACAGGAGAGCGGCGCTGCCGGTTTTGCCGGACGCCGCTTATGTA
Source organism: Syntrophomonadaceae bacterium (assembly GCA_007121075.1). Classification (GTDB taxonomy): domain Bacteria; phylum Bacillota; class Dethiobacteria; order DTU022; family DTU022; genus B1SED10-74M. The sequence goes on along the minus strand of SKMK01000021.1, from coordinate 61,179 downwards.
TACCTTTGTCGATCTGGGGGTGTCGCCCCTGTCCAACTCCTACCTGGATCCGGAAGACCTGGTTAAAATGGAGCCCTTTTATCCGCTCCACGTTTATGTCTGCCACGAGTGCTTCCTGGTCCAGCTCGAGGAGATGAGCAGCCCGGAGGATATTTTCTGCGAATACGCCTACTTTTCTTCGTTTTCAGAAAGCTGGCTGGAACATGCCCGCCACTACACCCGGCTGGCAGTACAGCGCTTTAACCTGGATCATAGCAGCAGGGTGGTCGAGATCGGCAGTAACGACGGCTACCTGCTGCGTTATTTTAAAGAATTGGGAATCCCCGTACTGGGGATCGAGCCCGCTTCCAACGTAGTCGAGTCGGCCCGGGAAGAAGGGATCGAAACGATAGCCCGGTTTTTTGACTCTGCCCTGGCTGAGGAACTGGTCGGCGCAGGCAGGCAGGCCGACCTGGTGGTGGGCAACAACGTCCTGGCCCATATCCCGGATACCAACGACCTGATGCAGGGTTTAAAGGCTCTGCTCAAACCGGACGGGGTGGTAAGCATGGAATTCCCGCACCTGCTCAGCCTGATCGAAGAAAACCAGTTTGACACCATCTACCATGAACACTACTCCTACTTTTCGCTCACCACCGCCGAGCGTATTTTTGGAGCCCACGGCCTGCTGCTTTATGATGCCGAGCTGCTCCGGACCCACGGCGGATCGCTTCGCATCTATGCCTGCCGGGATGAAGACCAGGTGTGTATGCAGACCGGCCGGTTGAAGGAACTGCTGGACAACGAGGAGAAGAATGGCTTAAAAGAGCTCAATACTTACCTGGACTTTGAAAATAAAGCCCGCCAGAGCAAGTACGAAATCCTGAAATTCCTGATCGGGGCTAAAAAGGAGGGCCGGACCATCTGTGGGTACGGGGCCCCGGCCAAGGGGAACACCCTTCTCAATTATTGCGGCATCGGGCCGGAATTTATCGATTACACGGTGGATATAAATCCGCACAAGCAGGGGCGCTATTTGCCGGGGAGCCGGATCCCGATCTATGAACCGGAGCGGATTTTTGAAACCAGGCCCGACTACCTGCTGATCCTGCCCTGGAACCTGAAACAGGAAATAATGGCCCAGATGGAAGGGATCAGGAAGTGGGGCGGCCGGTTCGTGACCCTGATCCCGGAAGTTGAAATAAGTTGAGGTTCAAAAATCAAGCTTTGAGAAAAAAGGCCGTGAGGGGGTGCGCTGTTGATCAAAAAAATAACCCTGGTCGCGGCACTGGCAGCGGGGCTGGCGGTTTTTAGCCTGGCCACTGCCGGGTGCGAGCCGGAGGAAGAAGAACCGGAAGTTGACGAAGAGGCCCTGGTGGCCATCAACGACTACGTGGAAGAGATGACCGCGCTGTTGCCCGGGGTCAAGATCGACCTGCAGGGCTGGAGTAAGGACCCGCATTCGGAAGACGACATGCCTTTTGAATACGACGAAGAAAGGCGGCAGTGGCTGCGGGAGCACAGGGAAGATATTGAAGCGGTCAGGGACAGGCACCTCGACACTGAATTCCCCGCAGCGGAAGAAATTGAAACCTGGGATGTAATCATCGTCCGCGGCGACCGGGAATGGGAGCTGGACGGGGGAAAATGGCTCACCGCCCTGGACCGGTTGGAGGACCTGGTCGGTGAAGTAACTGATGTGATAGCCATGATCCTGGAAGAAGACGGGGAACTGGACATGGATCAGTCGGAACGGGTCCTGGAGCTGATCGAGGAGATCGAGCCGGAGATCGAGGCGGTGCGCTCGGTTATTTTCAGCCCCTAGGCTGCGTCGGAAAGGAGGCGGCCCGGAGATGCGATTTATAAATACCGCCCTGGCCGGCGCTTACCTGATCGTTCCGGAACCGAAAGAAGACGAGCGCGGGTTTTTGGCCCGCACTTTTTGCGGCCGGGAATTTGCATATCAGGGCCTGCGCTCTGAAATAGCCCAGGTCAACCTTTCCTATAACGCCCGCCGGGGCATCCTGCGGGGGATGCATTTCCAGGATCCCCCTTATGCCGAGGCCAAGCTGGTGCAGTGCCTGCAGGGCTCTATTTATGATGTGATCATCGACCTGCGCAAGAGCTCGGAAACCCACCGCCGGTGGCTGGGGGTGGAGCTTAAAGCCGGCAGCGGGCAGCTGCTCTATGTGCCGGAAGGATTTGCGCACGGGTTCCAGACTTTAGAAGACGAGACCCTCATTAATTACCTGATGTTCGAGTTTTTTGCTCCAGAATACGCCCGGGGAGTGAGGTGGAACGATCCGGCTTTCGGCATTGATTGGCCGGTTCCCGATCCGGTACTTTCGGATAAGGACCGGCAGTGGCCGGATTACGAAGGATGAAAAAAGTAATGATTACCGGAGCCAGCGGCTTTATCGGCAGGCACTGCCTGGAGCCCCTGGTAAAAAGGGGTTTTGAAGTCCATGCGGTCAGTTCCCGAGAGCAGGGCAATTATTCCCGGGAACGGGTGCATTGGCATACCGCCGACCTGCACAACGCCGAGCACGTTTTGCGGCTGATGGCGGAAGTCAGGCCCAATCACCTCCTGCACCTGGCCTGGGACGTGACGCCCGGCTTTTACTGGAGTTCCATGGAGAACCTGCGCTGGGTAAGGACCAGCCTGGGCCTGCTGCAGTCTTTTATCGACACCGGCGGGGAGCGGGTGGTGATGGCCGGAAGCTGCGCCGAGTACGACTGGGAATACGGCTACTGCAAGGAAATGCTGACTCCACTGCACCCGGGGACCCTCTACGGGATCTGTAAGAACGCCCTGTACAGCATGGCCTGTGCCGCGGCCGAGGGAGCCCAGATCAGCTGCGCCTGGGGGCGGCTGTTCTTTTTGTTCGGACCCGGCGAAAACCCGGACCGGTTACTCCCTTCGGTGATTACTTCCCTGCTGCGCGGGGAAGAAGTGCTCTGCACCCACGGTGAGCAGGTCCGCGACTACCTTTACGTCAAGGACGCGGCCGATGCGTTCTGCGCCCTGCTGGACAGCGATATTAACGGCCCGGTCAACATCGCCTCCGGCCGCCCGATCGTGCTCAAGGATTTAATTTTTAAAGCGGCCGAAGCGGCAGCCCGGCCGGACCTGGTCAGGCTGGGGGCCCTGTCCGCGGCGGCGGACGATCCATCCCTTCTATTGGCTGAAGCCCGCCGCCTCAAAGACGTGGTTGGCTGGCAGGAAAACTGGAGCCTGGAGGAAGGCCTGGAAGAAACCCTGGCCTGGTGGAAAAAGAAACTGGGCCGGCAGTAAAGGCCGGGCCCGGCTCTGTTATTGACGGCGCCCGGAGATAATAGGAGATCTTAACCGGAACGGGAACCGGTATGATAGATCAGAAACCAGGTTAAATATAAAATTTTAGATCAGGATCAGGTGAAAGAGCCGGGGGTTTTAAGAACCTGCGGTTCCGGGAGAGGGGTGCTTGAAGCTTTGAAGACAGCAGAAAAACTAAACATCATCATTGTTGGCACCGGTTACGTGGGCCTTACTACCGGCATGGCCCTGGGCTACCTGGGCCACCGGGTTACCTGCGTCGACAAGGATCAATCGATCGTCGACAAGCTGGAGCGGGGGATTTCCACTATCTACGAGCCCGGGCTTGACGAACTGCTCCGGGATAATTCAGAAACGGTTAAATTTACCGGCGATCTGCTTAAGGACCTGCCGGAGGCGGATATCGTCATTATCGCCGTGGGCACGCCGTCCAAAAGCAACGGCGATACCGACCTGAGCTACGTGGAGGCGGTGGCTAAAGAGATCGGTGGGGCCCTGGACCCCCAAAGTCTGCCCGTGATTGTCAATAAGTCCACTGTGCCGATTGGGACGGCCCGGAGGGTGGAGACGGTGATCAGGGAGGAGCTGGACGAAAGGGGCGTGAGCTGTTCGTACAGCGTCGCTTCCAACCCCGAATTCCTGCGGGAAGGGGCGGCCCTGCACGATACCCTCTACCCGGACCGGATCGTGGTCGGGACTGAAGACGTGCAGGCCCTGAACATGCTCCGCCAGATGTATGCCCCGATCCTGGAGCAGACCTTCACCCCGCCGCAGGCGGTGCCGCGGCCGGAAGGCTACGGCCTACCCGCCTTTGTTTCCACCAGCCCCACCAGCGCGGAGCTGATCAAGTATACGGCCAACGCTTTCCTGGCCATGAAGATCTCATTTATCAACGAGTTTGCTTCCATCGCCGACAAGGTGGGCGCCGATATCGTGGAGGTGGCCAAGGGGATCGGCCTGGACAAGAGGATCGGGCCCTGGTTTTTAAATGCCGGCCCCGGCTGGGGCGGCAGCTGCTTCCCCAAGGACGTGCGCTCAATCCTTTTCACCGGCAGCCAGTACAACTGCGACATGGACCTGGTCCAGGCGGCTTTGGAGGTTAACCGCAAGCAGCGCAAGAAGGTGATCGAAAAACTGCAGCAGAGCCTGAAGGTGATCCGGGGCAGCACGGTCGGAGTATTGGGGCTGTCTTTTAAGCCGAACACCGACGATATCAGGGAATCGCCGGCGATCGACATTATCCGGGAGCTGCTCGATATGGGAGCCCGGGTCAAGGCCTACGACCCGGTGGCCCAGGAGCGCTACCGGCAGACTTACCCGGAGCAGAACCTGGTCTACTGCAAGTCGGCCGCGGAGGCGGCCCGGGAAAGCGACGCGGTCCTGATCCTGACCGACTGGGACGAATTCCGCCACCTGCCCTGGGACGAACTGGGGGAGAGCATGAAGAGTAAGATCATGGTCGACGGCAGGAACATGCTCGACAGCGACGAGCTGATCAAATACGGGTTTACCTACAGCGGCATCGGCCGCTAACAGGCGGCCGGAACCGGGCAAGAGGGGTATAAAGCGGTGAAGGAAATACACAGGGCCGGGGCTGACGAAAAAATTCAAAGAAGCCCGGCCGGAACCGGGATCAGAAACGGACAGGTTGAGGCAGCTTCCGCTCCGGGTGCCGGTGAGGCGGCGCGGCTGGCGGAGGCGGGGCGGCCCCGGCTGTCCCGAATCGTGTTCGTGATCACCCGGGCCGACGACCTGGGCGGGGCCCAGGTCCATGTTTTAGAAATGGCTTCGGCCTTAAAAGAACGGGGCTTCGAGGTGGAAGTCCTGGCCGGCGGAGGCGGGGTTCTTTTTGAGGCTTTAAGCAGGCGGGGCGTTTCCGGCCGGAAACTGGAAAAGATGGTCCACCCGATCCGGCCCGCAAAGGACCTGGCCGCTTTAAAGGAACTGCGGGGCGTGCTGCAGGAACTTAAACCCGACCTGGTCACCACCCACTCCAACAAGGCCGGTTTCCTGGGGCGCCTGGCGGCCAGGTCGCTCAACATCCCGGTCCTTCACACTTCGCACGGGTTTTTGTTTAACCGGGGGAAAAGGTCCCTGTCCGGCCGTTTTTACCGGGTCATGGAAAAAACTGCCGCCCGGGCGGGCGGCAAGGTGATCGCCGTATCGAAGAGCGAATTTGAAGCGGCCCGGGAGCTGAAGGTGATCCCGGCCGAAAAAATGGCGGTGGTTTATAACGGCCTTCCGGATGTGGGGGGAGGGTTGAGGGCTGATCCACTACAGGAGCCGCCGCGGCTGGTGATGGTGGCCCGGTTTGCCGCCCCCAAGGACCACGGCACCCTCCTGAAAGCTTTAGGGGGGCTGAAAGGTAAACAGTGGAGCCTGGACCTGGTCGGAGGCGGCCCGGGGATGGCGAAGGCCCGGGAACTGGTGCGTAAACTGGGCCTGGTGGAACGGGTTAATTTTTTGGGCACCCGCGGTGATGTGCCGCAGATTTTGGCTTCAGCGCAGGTTTTTATCCTGAGTTCCGGCCGTGAAGGCTTCCCCCTGAGTACCCTGGAAGCGATGCGGGCCGGCCTGCCAGTGGTAGCTTCGGAGGTGGGCGGTGTCGGCGAAGCGGTGGCAGATGGAGAAAGCGGGCTGCTGTTTACCCCGGGAGATGTTAAGGGGCTAAGGGAGCAACTGGGGGTCCTGATCGACGACCCGGGCCTGCGGAGGGCCATGGGTGAAGCGGGAAGAAGGCGCTTTACAGAGCATTTCAGCCTGGAGCAGATGGTCGAAAAAACGATTCAAGTTTATGAAAGCATGATCTGAGCAGAAAAAAAGGAATTTAGACCCGGGTAGTGAATATTAGGGGAAAGAGATCAGACAGGGAGAAAACAAGTTTTAGGAGGCAGCCTGATGAAAGTGGTGATCCTGGCCGGGGGAATGGGCACCCGCCTGGCCGAAGAAACAATCACCCGCCCCAAACCGCTGGTGGAAGTGGGCGGACGGCCCATTATCTGGCATATCATGAAGCATTATGCCCACCACGGGTTCAAAGAGTTTATCGTCGCCCTGGGTTACAAGGGCGAGATGCTCAAGCGCTATTTTCAAGACTACTTTTCGATGAACGGCAGTGTTTCGATTTCACTGGCCGACGGGAAAACCAGAGTCCACGATGAAGTTAAGGAAGACTGGCTGGTCCACCTGGTCGAAACCGGGCTCTATACCAGTACCGGCGGCCGGATCAAAAAGCTAGAGCCGTGGCTCGATGAAGATACCTTTATGCTGACCTACGGCGACGGGGTCTGCAATGTTGATCTCGAAAACCTGGTCGATTTTCACCGCAAGAACAGCAAGCTGGTGACGGTAACGGCGGTGCGCCCGCCGGCCCGCTTCGGCAGCCTCAACTTTACGGACGGCGACCTGATCACCGAGTTCGTGGAAAAACCGCTGACCGGCGAGGGCTGGATCAACGGCGGTTTTTTTGTGGTCGAAAAGAAGGCGCTGCAATATATAGAGACCGATGTGCCCTGGGAAAGCGAGCCTCTGCGCAATATTGCCGCAGACGGCCAGCTGGTGGCCTACCGGCACGATGATTTCTGGCAGTGCATGGATACCTACCGGGAGCTGAAGATCCTGGAAACTTACTGGAAGAGCGGGGAAGCCCCCTGGAAGGTCTGGTAGGCGGTTAAGTTCTCTCCCTTTTGAGACGGAAGCTTCCTTCTTGACCGGAAGAGGGAAGCTTCCGCTTAAAGGTTAATACTACAGCGAAACTTATGTCGTGAATTAGGCCCGCTAGAGGGGGACAGTTCCATCGTCTTTCCTTCGGCCTACGCTGCGCTTCGGGACGCTCGAACCGTCCCCCTGGCACCGCTTAACTGTTAATCTTTCGCTGTAGTGTTAAGCAGATCAAGCTGGGGTAAGAACGGGGGTTAAAATGGTGGCCGGCCACAATTCATTCTGGCTCGACCGCCCGGTCCTGGTAACCGGGGCCACCGGCTTTTTAGGAGGCTGGCTGGTCAAAAGGCTGCTTGCAGCAGGTGCCGATTTGATCTGCCCGGTTCGCGACTGGGTGCCCGCCTCGATTTTGATCGGCGAGGACCTGGCGGATAAAGTTAACCTGGCCTGCGGCGATATAACCGACCAGCTGTTCCTGGAACGGTGCCTGGGCGAGTACGAGGTAAACACGGTTTTTCACCTGGCCGCCCAGAGCATTGTGCCGATCGCCAACCGCAACCCCGGTTCCACCTTCGAAAGCAATATCAGGGGCACCTGGTCTTTACTGGAAGCCTGCCGCCGCAGCCCCGAGGTGGAGCAGGTGGTGGTGGCTTCTTCCGACAAAGCCTACGGGCGGCAGGAAACCCTGCCCTACCATGAAGATCTGCCCCTGCAGGGGGAATTCCCCTATGATGTCAGTAAGTCGTGTGCCGATCTGCTGGCCCGCAGTTACTATAAGACTTATGACCTGCCGGTGGGCGTGACCCGTTGCGGCAATTTTTTCGGCGGCGGAGACCTGAACTGGAACCGGATCATCCCGGGTACGATCCGCTCCGTTTTGCGCGGCAGCCGGCCGATCATCCGCTCCGACGGCAGCTACATCCGCGACTATTTTTACATCGAGGACGGGGCGGCCGCTTACATGCTCCTGGCCGAGAAGCTGGCCGAAAAGCCGGGTTTGTCCGGGGAAGCCTTTAATTTTTCCAACGAGATCCAGCTCACCGTGCTGGAGCTGGTCCAAAAGATCCTGGATTTGATGGAGTTCGACCTGAAACCGGATGTGCGCGGTGAGGCGGACCATGAAATAATTCACCAGTACTTAAGCGCCGAAAAAGCCCACAAGCTGCTGGGCTGGGCGCCTTTATTCAGCCTGGAGGAGGCGCTTTTGCAGACGGTCAACTGGTACAGAGAGTATCTAAGCCGATGAAGATCAATATTTTAATTGCCACCATCGATCAGGGCCTGGAAAAGATCACCGATATTTTGCTTGCGGAACAGGAAGGTGTCAGCTACATCATCTCCCACCAGGTTACCGACGAAAAGTACCGCCCGGTTCCGCCGGCCCTTCAGCGCCCGGACGTGGTCGTCGCCCAGCTTTTGGGGCGGGGCATTGCCCGGAACCGGAACAACGCCCTTGATCTGGCCGACGGCGATGTTGCCCTCCTGGCCGACGATGATGTGCGCTTTACTCCTGAAAACATGGAAGTAATCCGCGAAGCTTTTGCCGGTGACAACAGCCTCGATGTGGCCTGCTTCAAGATCTCCACCCCGGCCGGGGAGGAAGAGTACAAGGACTATGCACCGGAGGAATTTGTCCTGAACAAAACTAACGGCCACTACATCTCTTCCCTGGAAATTGCCTTCCGCCTGGAAGCGGTCAAGAAAAGGGGGATCCGCTTTGACGAGCGCTTTGGGCTCGGCAGCAGTTTGATCCAGTACGGCGAAGAGGCCGTTTTTATCCACGATTGCATCAAGAGCGGCCTGGTGGTCAGGTATATTCCCCGCTATGTGGTCGAGCACTCCTTCATGAGCATGACCAAGGCCATGGAAGAATACGCCCCGGCCAAGAACATTTTCAAAGGCGGTTATGATGCCCGCCGCTACGGCTGGCGGGCTGTCCCGGCCGCTCTGTACCATGCGATCAGCCTCCGGAAAGAACTGTCCCGTCACAACAAGGGCATGGGTGAATACCTGCGTGAGCGCCTGCGGGGAGCGGGCTATATATTATACAGCCGGAACAACCGGCCCCGATCATGAGAGGTGCTGGATAGCGATTGAACTTTTCTTCAATTCCACAGGTCAGTGTGATCCTGCCCGTTTACAACGGGCAGGCTTATGTGCGCGATGCCATTGAAAGCGTCCTGGACCAGGATTACCGCCACTTTGAATTTATCATTGTGGATAACGCCTCCACCGACAACACCCCGGCCATCATCGGCGAATATTCGGTGGACCGGCGGATCAAGGTTTTCCGCAATAACAGGACCCTGCCCCGCCTGGAGAATTTTGTCAGCGCTTTTAACCTGGCGTCGGGAAAGAGCCGCTGGTTAAAATTCATCGGCGACGACGACCGCTTTTTGCCGAACTGCCTGACCGAAATGGCCCGGGCGGGAGAAGGTGCTGAAAACGTAGGCCTGGTTTCTTCCCACTACTACGATGGCGAGCACCTGGTGAAGGGGATCCTGCCCCCGGGGCAGGAATCGGTCGATGGCCCGGAGTTTCTGCGGCGCCTTTTGCTGGAGCCGGCGGCCCGATCGACGGTTTATTCTCCGGCCTCCCTGATGGTCTCCCACCGGGCCTACCGGGAAATGGGCGGCTTCAGGACCGATCTGCTTCATGCCGACAGTGAACTTTTTTACCGTATATTGAACCGTTTTGATCTGGCTTACGTCCACAAGCCCCTGACCATTACCGGCTTCCACAGCGGTTCCGGGCAGGCCGGAAGCACCAGGAGCGGGCATACCTTTGCCGAAGCCTACCTGATCCGCTACTATAACCTGAAATATTACGACCGGGTCCGCCTGGGCGCCCTGGGCAAAGAGCGGATCAAGTTCAACCTGATCACCGATTCAGCTGGATTTATGCTGACCCGCCTGGCCGGGGGCGATTTTAAGACCGCTTTTTCCCACCTAAAAAAGATCCCCGCCGGAGCCCTCTACCACCTGCCTTTGAGCCTGTGCTACTTCCTGGGCCTGGGAATTAAAAAAGCGATCCGGGGCGAGCCGATCCGGTTTTTTAAAAGGGGGACCTTGTAATGGCCGAGTGGGAAGAAGGCCCGGCGGAAGAGGAAGAAGATCCCGGGCAGAGGCCCCCCGGCTTCAGCTTCAAGAAACTGTTTACAGATATTGCTGTATATAGCTCGGGCAGCCTGCTGATCAAGGGCATGTCTATAATATCTGCACCGATTTATACCCGCATTTTTGATCCTTCTCAGTACGGGGCCTGGAGCTTTATCAATGTTATAGCCACTTTCCTGACGGGAATCCTGATCCTGGGCGGTGACAATGCCTACACCCGCTTTTTTTTCCAGTGCCGGAGCGAAGAGGAAAAAAGGACCCTGAGCGCGACCTGGTTTTCTTTTCTGGCTGCCTGGAGCGTGGTGGTCCTGGCTGTGGTGCTGCCCTTCAGCGGACCCCTGGCCGACTGGCTGCTGGACACTCCCGGCTACCGGGGCGCCCTGGCGGTGGGCTTCATTAGCAGCCCCCTGTTGATGATGAACCTGATCCTGTCCCAGGCCCTGCGCAACCGCTTCCGGGCCAAAGCTTTTTCCGCCTTGAACGTGTTAACTGCCGCCCTGACCCTGTCCCTGGGGGTCACCTTTGTGCTCGTTTTCGACCTGGGGGTGGCCGGGGCCCTGCTCGGGGCGGCAGCGGCGGCCTTGTTCATGATCCCGGTGCGGCTCTGGTTTATCCGGGATCTGCTGAAATGGCGCTTTTCGCTGGAGTTCTTAAAAAAGCTGCTTGCCTTCGGCCTGCCCCTGGTGCCGATGAACGTTGCCTTCTGGCTGTTCAGCAACGCCGACCGGCTGATGCTGTCCCGCCTGGCCACCCTGGAGGACGTGGGCCTTTACTCCATCGCCGCCGCCATGGCGGCGGTGCTGATGCTTTTGCAGACCTCGGTCGGCCAGTCCTGGCTCCCGCATGCGGTCAAGATCTATGAAGAGGACCGGGTGCAGGCGGCAGAAGTGTTCAAAAAGACGATGGTCTTCCTGCTGGCCGCCTCCGGTTTCGTGGTGACCGGGTTCGTGGCCCTGGCCCAGGAAGTGATCTTTGTCCTGGTCCCGCCCGCCTACTACGCCTCATTTGCGGCTATCCCCTTCCTGGCCGGCGGTTTCTTGTTTTTCACCACCGCCCAGGTGTCTTCGGTAGGGATCATGGTCAAAAACAAGACCGTCTACATAATGCTGGCCTGCTGGGTGGTGGCTTTGATCAACCTCGGGTTAAACGTGCTCCTAATTCCCCGCTTCGGTATCGCCGGAGCGGGCACGGCCACGGGCCTCTCGTACGTCCTCTTTGCCGCCAGCTACGCCTTTATTTCAAGGCGCCTCTGGCCGGTAGACTACCCCTCAAAAACTATTGCCGCCCTATTGGCCGTGCCGGTGGGAGCGGTAACAGCCATCGCCCTGGTTGCCTTTTACGGGCCTTCAACCGGCTTTAATTTTGGTATGAAGTTGTTTATCCTCGCCCTGACCGGGGCGGCAATCCTTTTAATTACCTGCCGGGCCGAGCAGGTTAGCCTGGCCGATTTGAAGCGGGAAGCTAAAAAACTGCTTAAGCTGGGTTGATAGAAATTAAAAATAAGAAAGGGTCTTGGCCTAAACCTTATTCGATCTGCATAAGGTAAGAGTTGATTTGCCTGGTGAATTCGCTCAGATTATCAATACAGCAGCTTGGAATTGTAAAATCTGGCAGAATGCTGTATTATTGAAGTTAATATTATGCTAATTATATATTGAGGTGCCTGAGAGTGGTTGAGAAAAATAATTGTATTTTACCTAAAAAAGAACTGGAAAATCTCCTGGACAAATACCAGGTAACAGCAGCTTATTTTTTTGGTTCCAGGGCTGAAGGAACTTCGACTGAAAAAAGCGATTATGATTTTGCTATCCTGGTGGATAAAAGTTTGGACCAGGATGATGTCAACTATTTGATAATGAAAGTAGAAGAAGAAGCGGCGTCTTTGTTGCAAAAAGAAGTAGATGTAATTCTTTTAAATACAGCGACGATAGAGTTTAAGTACCTGGTGATCACTCGAGGTATACTCATCTACAGCTGTGATGAAGAAAAACGGACTGATTTTGAAGATGAAGTGATAAGAGATTACCTTGATTTTAAACCGTTTTTAGATCTTTACCGTAAGGAAGTCAGGGAAGCTATAAAGGAAGGAAATTTTTATGGTTAGCTTTGAATTTATAGAAGACCGCCTTGCACAGATCAGAACATCTTCCGCTCGGTTAAAAAAAATGCAAATACTTACCAGAGAACAATTTCTCTCAAATCCCGATTATTACGCTATTGCAGAACATCACTTGAGGCGATCTTTGGAATCAATGTTCGATATAGGACGTCATCTTATAGCAAAGAAGGGGTTGGGTAAACCGGAGAAATACAGTCATATCATAGAATTACTGGGCCAACATAGCATAATAAATCCTGCATTCAGTAATCACATTAAAGGAATGGCCGGTTATCGAAACAGGTTGGTGCACGAATACGCTCATATTAGTTCAGAGGAAATATATGATATCATTAATAACCGGCTGGAAGACTTTGAGCAATTTAGCAAATATATAGTTGAGTTTTTGGAGAATGAACAATCGTAAGCCCAGAAAATGGTGATTGCTTGAAACAGGCTAACCTATTTTGCCTGGGTCAAAATGCCGTTCAGGACAAGGCCGGTTTTTTCTTGTTTTTGACGGAGGTGCGGTAGATATCCACCGCCTCGCCGGGGTCGCCGTCGAAGATGATCCGGCCCCGGTCCATGAGCAGGGCCCTGGTGCAGACTTTTTTGACGATCTTCATGCTGTGGGTGACGAGCAGGACGGCCTTGGCTTCCTCCAGCATTTCCTGCATCCTGGCCGCCGCCTTTTCCTGGAAAGCAATATCGCCCGCAGAGAGAGCTTCGTCGACGATAAAGATGTCCGGCTGGAGCATGGAGGCAATGCTGAAACCGAGGCGGGAGCGCATGCCCCTGGAATAATGCTTCACTGGCTGATCGATGAACTGATCCAGCTCTGAGAATTCAATGATTTGATCTTCCACTTTGCGGATCGCCAGACTGGGGATGCCGAGCATCATCCCGTTTAAGTAGATATTGTCGTAGCCGGAAAGCTGGGGGTTGAAGCCGGTCCCGAAGCTCAAGAGGGCGGCGATGGTCCCGTTTACCTTCAGATCACCTGCATCCGGCCTGTAAATACCGCACAGGGTGCGGCAGAGGGTGGTTTTGCCGGCCCCATTGGGGCCAATGATGCCGAGGATCTCCCGGTCGTAGACATCAAAGTTGAGGCTGTCCAGGGCTTTGAGGGATTGGTTCTCCAGTTTGAATTCAAGGTTCAAGTTCCTGGCCTCGATCGCTTTTTCAACCCCGGCAGTTTGACTGGTTTTCTTGAGGCGGGACAGTTTCTTTTTTTTGGGTCTTTTGGCCCCGGAGGCGGCCTGTTCGTAGGCACCGGCCACTTCGGCCGGGGCGCCTGCGGCGTTGATCGTCCCGTTTTCGATCCAAAGAGCCCGGTTGCAGTGCTCTTTGACGAATTCAGTTTCGTGGGTAACCACCAGGACCATCCTGGCTCCGCCGACCAGATCCCAGACCTTCTGGACCGCTTTTTCGTTGAATTCCATGTCGCCGGTACCGAGAACTTCATCGATGACCAGGATCTCGGCGTCGATGACCGAAGCAATGCTGAAGCCAAGGCGCGCCTTCATGCCGCTGGAGTAATATTTAAGGGGCTGGTCCAGGAAGCGGCCCAGACCGGAAAAGTCCTGGATCAGGGGCAGGAGTTCGTTGATCCGGCGGCGGGAAAACCCGAGCATCATCCCGTTCAAATAAATGTTTTCGTTGCCGGTCAGCTCCTTGTCGAAGCCGGTGCCGAGCGACAGCAGGGCTGACACGCTGCCCCTGACTTCTAAAGTGCCCCGGTTGGGGCGGAGCAGCCCGGCGATAGCCCGGCAGAGGGTGGTTTTGCCGGCCCCGTTGGGGCCGATTACCCCGAGTACGTCGCCGGCGTATCCGGTGAAGGTGATATTATTCAATGCCCAGAAGATGTCGTTGCGGCGTTCTCCGCGCACGATCCGGTGGACGTGGGACTTGAAGTCATCACGCCTGTCCCGGTCGCTTTCGTAGTAAACGCCCAGGTTTTCGGCCCGGATCAGGACCCGGGGATCGGTGCCGGATTTAGCGGCTGAGGCACCGGATGTAGGGCTGTTGTTTTTGTGATGCTCCAAGGTTGTTCACCGCTTCTTGTTCCAGGGTGGTTCAGGTCAGGCCCTTTAGAGGGCCTTGATTATCTTGTGCTCGTTCAGGTGGTAGTAGTAGATCATGTACATAGTTAGGGCCAGGGAAAGGAAGCCGATCAGGGCCAGCTTGCCCGGTTCGGGAGCGGTATTGTACATGAGCACATTGCGGTAGCTGATCAGCAAAATGGCGGCCGGGTTGATGTCGAAAATGAAATGGTATTGTTCGTCCAGGCGATCGACTTCCCAGATTACGGGGGTACCCCAGAACCAGATCCGCATCAGATGGGTAAGGACGTTGTCGATATCACGGATGAACATGCACAGGTAAGCAACTACCAGGGACAGCCCGGCCAGGAAAATAAACTGGACGATCATGATCAGGGGCAGCCACAGGAGCCGGCTGCCGGGAACAATCTGGTAGGCGGCCAGGAAAACGGCCACCACGACCAGGCCGAAAGAAAAATTGATCGTCTGGGTCAGGTTGACCCCGAGGGGAAAGATGGCCTTGGGCAGGTAAACCTGGGTGATGATCCGGGAGCGGCCGGTGATTGAAGAGGCCGCGCCTTTTAAACTGGAGTTGATCCAGTGCCAGGCGACCAGGCCGGTGATCAAAAAGGCTCCAACGTATTCCCCTTCCATGCCCAGGACCACAACGCGCAGGAAATAGTAAACGGCCCCCATCAATAACGGGTCAAGGATCCACCACAGGTAGCCCAGGAAAGTGTTCCGGTACTGGGCTTTTAGCCCCGAAGTAACCAGGTAGATCAGCAGGTCTTTTCTCTTAAACAGCTCTTTTAAGTATTCGTTCATCGGGTGTTGCCCGGGCTCCTTTCCATCAGGAAACCCCTTCACTTTTAAGGGCTGGCAGATTAATTTTTAACCGTTGCGGCAAAAGCCCGGTCCAGCTTGATTATGGCTTCATCGATTTCTTCTTTCCCTACATTTAAAGCCGGTGTAACACGAATTACGTTTCCGTAAAGGCCGCCTTTACCGAGCAGTAGACCCTGTTTCTTTGTTTCCTCGAACAGTTTATCCACCATTTCTGCATCAGGAGTTTTGTTTTCTTTCACAATCTCCAATCCCAGGATCAGGCCCATGCCTCTAATATCTCCGATTACGGGGTATTTGTCCTGCAGCTCATCCAGCTTGTCGCGCAGGTAATCGCCCATAACTTTGCAATTTCTGGGGATGTTATTTTTTTCTATATAATCCAGGGTGGCCAGGGCTCCGGCCATTGTTACGGGGTTGCCTCCAAAAGTGGAGATATGTTTACCGTCAAAATGATCGGCAATTTCAGGAGCAGCTATGGTAATTCCGATCGGTAAACCATTGGCGGCTCCTTTTGCCATGGTCATTATGTCAGGCTCCACTCCCCACTGCTCAATTCCAAACATTTTATCTCCGGTTCGTCCCCAGCCGGTCTGCACCTCGTCAACGATGAATAGGCCGCCGTATTTTCTGATGATCCTTTCAACTTCCTTAAAGTATTCCTTCGGCGGCGTGATAAAACCGCCTACACCCATAATTGGTTCAGCCACAAAACCGGCTATCTGTCCTTTAGTGGAAGTTATGATCAGGTCTTCAATGTCTTTGGCACATATAAGATCGCACCCGGGGTAGGTTTTACCAAACGGGCAGCGATAGCAGTACGGCGCATGGGCAAATTTTAAATAACCAAAGTTTGATCCCATTCTGAACGGAGCCAGAGCAGTCATAGCCATGGTCAAAGTGCTTGCCCCGCTGTATGCATGTCTCCGGGTAATGATTTCTTCATTTCCGGTCGCCAACTGGGCTAAAAGAACCGCATGCTCATCAGCTTCACTGCCGCTGTTGGTAAAGAAGCTTTTTTGCAGTTTCCCGGGAGTAACCCGGGCCAGTTTTTCTGCATAAAGGAGTGCCGGTTTATTTTGATACAGCGTGGAACAATGCTGAAGGGTCCGGTACTGCTCCACTACTTTTTCGGTAACTTCTTCCAGGCAGTGCCCCAAACTAATCGTTAAAATACCACCAAAAAAGTCCAAATACTCATTTCCTTCGATATCGGTGAGAAGGTTGTCTTTGCCCTTTTCCAACACCAGCGGTTCCTGATAGTAAGTTGCAACACACGGGAAGATGTATTTGTTATGCTTTTCGTAAAACTGTTCCTTCACGTTAACACTCCTTTTTACAAATATTTGTTATTGGATAAATTAATGTTACTTCATTTTAGGGGGAGCGTCAAACCTCGCCTGCATGATGATCTAATCAACCTTTTTTTCTTACAAGAACAAAGCTGCCATTCAGGTAGGTATGAAAGTTCGCTAAAAGCAAATACTGAGGTGTCCTCTGCAAATTTGTGTTAAAATGTGAAGGTAAAAAGCCCTTTGCATACAAGGACTGCGGCCAGTTTTCATCCTCCTTTACCGTTAAAGCCGCAGATAGGGATTTTAAAAATCAAACCAGCCTTTGCAATTTACCGGAAAGAACGACGATTTGCTAACAGGTTAAAATTCAGGGTTAAAAAGGGCAAAAATTAAAGGGAAATGGACTGCGACAATATAATAAAAAGAAGGAGGAGGCAGGGCTAAAATACGGCAAAGGGTGGCTTAAATATAGCGGCCCGCGGAGAAAATCGGGGGGAGCAGTGGCGGGATGAAACTGAACGGACGGGACAGGGCTGAAGATAAGGGAAAAGAACAGGTTGTTGACAGGACTTTGAATAAAGAAGACCAGGTCCATCTAAAGGGAAATGAGGGGGCCGTAGAAGAAGAGGATGCGCTTTTTCCCCGGCCCAGGGATAAAGACTACCGGTCCTTTACCGATCTCCTCAATGAACACGGGGTCCCCTATGCTATCGATAGCGGGGTCCTGCTCGGCCTGATGCGTGACGGCAAACTTTTGGACCATGAGAAGGATATTGATCTGCAGATGTGGGCCGAAGACGAAGAATATCTGCTCAGGCTTCTGCCTGCCGCCTGGGATCAAGGTTACACGGTTACAATCTGGCTTTACAGGGGACTGGTCTGCCAGTATCGTTTTCTGAGAGAAGGCAAACTGCCCGTGCACATCATGCTTTTCAGGCGGGCCGGCAGCTGGGCCTGGTGCCCGGCCGGTGAAGGGACCGGTCCTCCTTTTTCGGGGAGGGTGACCCGGCGTTTTTATAGATATTTTGTGGTGGCCAGGAAAAAACTGCGCGAGCGCCTGATTGCCACCGAGGTTACCCGCTGGCCCTGGAAGGTTCGCCGCCAGACGGGAACCTGGTGGGTCCCGGCCCGGTTTTTTGAGCAGCGGAAGTACCATCCCCTCTATGAAGCATACATTCCGACTGAGTGGGATGCTTATCTTACTTACCGTTACGGCAGCTGGCGCACCCCGGTTGAGAAGTGGAACATCTGGACTGATGACGGGGGCCTGAGGCAGGTACGGCCGGAAGAAATGGTTGATCTGTCCCGTTACCAGGCCTGGAACGGTGCCCCCGTTTTAAAGGAAACCCGGGTAAAAGTTAAAACAAAACTGCGGGGGAGCAGATGACGGGAACTGGAGAGAGGCCGGCCGGAGAAGGCCCGAAAAGCCTTAAGGGTCACCCACATTTCAGGGCGGTACTGGAAACATTTGCGGAGCTGAAGATTTCCTGCTGGCTCGACCAGGGCACCCTGCTCGGGGTAATCCGGGAGGGAGGCCTTTTAAAATCGGACCACGATCTTGACCTGGGGATGTGGGAAGATGATTACCGCAAGCACCGCCGGGAAATCGTTAAACGCCTGCAGAAAAAAGGCCGCTTTGTCGAAACCTACAAGCCTCACCAGCTTTCAATCTCCGACCTGGAAAAAAACTTCAGCATGATCAACATCGCCTTTTACCGGCGCGAGCGGGGACGGGTTGTTAAGAAAGTTTATTACCCGGTTTCGGGAAAGCCGGCTGAATTGCTGGTTGGAGCTGTTTTGTTCTGTGCCTGTGCCGGGCAGGGAACGCTGGATAACAAGATGCCTCCCGGGGGGGCGAAACTGGCCGCGATGGCGGCGAAAATAATTCCGGTCCCGCTTTGGAATTTTATATGTTATAGTGCAGGTAGAGCCCAGTACCTGTTCAGGCCTTCCTTCCGGATGGCCGTGGATGAACACTATTTTTTGAACCTGGAGAAGGTCAAGGTGGAGGGGCTGGTGGTGTCTGTGCCGGCCGACCCGGAAAAGTACCTGGCCCTCAAGTACGGGCCGGACTGGAAAACACCCAGGAATGACTGGGTTTACTGGAAAGACGACGGGGCCATAATCAGCTGAAAAACAGGAGCAGTTTATATGAGCCTTAACCCTGAACTGAACTGGATCTGCGGTTTGTTGAACGACCACGGGGTAGAGTACTGGATCGACAGCGGAACCCTGCTCGGCCTGGCCCGCGAAGGTGGAGTGATCGAGGGCGATCACGACATCGATATTAGTATGTGGTCCGGCAGCGAACCCCTCCTGGAGAAAATTATACCTGCAGCCAGGGCCAGGGGCTACAAGGTTTCGGTTAAAAATTACCGCGGCCTTAATTTCAAGTACAAATTTTCGCCGCGGTTCAAGAGCTCTTCGCTGGACATTGACATCAGCCTCTTCAGGCGGGAGAAAGATTATGCCTGGTGCCCCCAGGTCTACTGCATGCCCTACCCCTTTGAAAACAAAAACCTGGCCTATTACCTCTACGCTTTGCCGCACCGTATTATCCAGGAGTTCTTCATCAGGAAGGAGTTTGTTCCGCTTCACAACTGGCCCTGGACTACCACTTACAAGGTCTACATGATATGGATCCCGGACCGGTATTTCATGGAAACCGCCCCCCTTTATGACAGCATTCCCGCTCCGAAAAACTACCGGGAGTACCTGGTTTACCGCTACGGCA
This sequence comes from Syntrophomonadaceae bacterium, assembly GCA_007121075.1. Taxonomy (GTDB): domain Bacteria; phylum Bacillota; class Dethiobacteria; order DTU022; family DTU022; genus B1SED10-74M. Next base: position 42,096 of record SKMK01000021.1, on the reverse strand, counting down.
AATGGCAGGAACCGCGTAAGGACTGGTTTTTCATCTTCGATGACGGAGCGATCAAACACACCAGTCCCGAAAAAATGGTTACCTGCTTTAACCGCTGAGCCTCCATAATAAGGCTGTTGCCACAATGCTTGCCTGATCTATTCCATGATTGGTAGCAAACAACAGCTTTACTGTTCAATTAACAGCCCCGATTTTTGACCGTCCTTTCGTTTCCTGCAGCGCTTGCAGGGGGCAGTTTTTCCTGTGAAATCCAGTTGTGCTGCTGCCCTGCCACTTTTTTTTAATCCACCTGTTTTGGCTTAAATGAGGGCGTGACATCCGGGATGTAAATTAATATTTTAAAAGGTTTTTATAAAGCCTGTAGCGAAAGATAATTAAAGCACAGGTATGATCCGGCCTGTTTTTGAAACCCCGGTTGAACAGATATGATAATATATTAAAATAGTACGGTAGAAGGAATTTTAGCTTCGGCAAAGGGGAGTGGGAAATGAAGCAGGTTTACCTGGCCATGAGCGCTGATATCATCCACCATGGCCATATTAATGTTATTGCTGAAGCCAGAAAGCTGGGTGAGATTACGGTCGGTATTTTAACCGATGAAGTGATTGCCACCTATAAACGCCTGCCCGTAATTGATTTTGAACACCGCAAGCAGATCGTGGAAAATCTAAAAGGGGTCAGCCGGGTAGTGCCCCAGGATACGCTTGATTATGTGCCCAATTTGATGAAACTGAAACCCGATTATGTGATCCACGGAGACGATTGGAAAACCGGGATCCAGCAGGAAATCCGGGAAAAAGTAATCGAGACCCTGAAACAGTGGGGCGGACAGCTGGTAGAAATTGAATACACCAAGGGCGTTTCAGTAAGCATGCTCGAACAGGCCCTGCAGGATATCGGCACCACTCCCCAGCTCCGGATTCACCGCCTCCGGAAACTGCTCGAAGTCAAGCCGCTGGTCCGGTTCATGGAGGCCCATAACGGTCTGACCGGTCTGATCGTGGAAAAGCTCAAGATCAGCCAGGACGATATGGTCAAACAGTTTGACGGGATGTGGGTCAGCAGTCTGTGCGATTCCACCGTCAAGGGCAAACCGGACATCGAACTGGTCGATTCCAGCTCCCGCCTGAACACGATTAACGATATCCTGGAGGTGACTACCAAGCCGATCATCATGGACGGTGACACCGGGGGCCACGTCGAGCATTTTGCCTACCTGGTCAAAAGTTTAGAAAGGTTCGGAGTATCGGCGGTGATCATCGAGGATAAGATCGGTTTGAAGAAAAACTCCCTGTTCGGGACCGAGGTTGAACAGGAACAGGACCGCATCGAAAACTTTTGCCAAAAGATCACCCGGGGTAAACAGGCCCAGGTGGCCGAAGACTTCATGATCATTGCCCGCATCGAGAGCTTGATTTTGAAGACCGGGATGGAGGACGCCCTCCGGCGGGCCCACGCCTACCTGGAAGCGGGAGCGGACGGGATTATGATCCACAGCAAAGAAAAAGAGCCGGATGAAATATTTGAGTTCTGCCGACAATACCGTAAATTCAATAAGAAGGCGGCCCTGGTGGCGGTCCCAACCACTTACAACCGGGTCAGGGAAACCGAACTGGCCGAGGCGGGGGTCAATATCGTCATCTATGCCAACCACCTGCTCCGTAGCGCTTACCCGGCCATGGTCAAAACAGCCCGGTGCATCCTGGAAAATGAGCGGGCCTGCGAAAGTGAAGATTACTGCATGCCGATCAAGGATATCTTGCATTTAATTCCGGGAGGGAGTTAAAATTATTGACTGCCGCTTTTTCTTTGAAACCCTGAAGAAAGAGGGGGTTGATTTTTTTGCAGGGGTGCCGGACTCCCTGCTTTCAGATATTTCCGCCTGTATTTCGGACCACATACCTCCCTCAAAACACCTGGTGGCTGCCAACGAAGGCAACGCCGTGGCCCTGGCCGCGGGCCATTACCTGGCCACCAGCCGGCCCGGAATGGTTTACATGCAAAATTCCGGATTGGGCAACGCCACCAATCCCCTGGTTTCCCTGGCCGATCCCATGGTTTACAGCATTCCTGTGCTACTGTTGATCGGCTGGCGGGGCCAACCGGAAGTGCCGGACGAGCCTCAACACTTAAAACAGGGCCTGGTCACCCTGCCGCTTTTGCAGGCGCTCGGTATTGAGTATGCCCTCTTGCCCTTCTCAGACAAGGAGGCAGAAGCAGTCCTGGCCCGGGCGGCAAGGCATATGCGCACCAAAAGCGAACCCTTTGCCCTGGTAGCCGGAAAGGGCACTTTCAGCCCCTACCGGCCGGAAAATGAGCAGGAAAGTTCTTACCTGATGAGCAGGGAAGAGGCGGTGCAGAAGATCCTGCCGGTCCTGGGTTTAGAAGACGTGGTGGTTTCCACCACCGGCAAACTGTCCCGGGAGATTTACGAATACAGGGAAGAACAGGGGGAAGGACACAGCCGCGACTTTTTAAATGTCGGTTCCATGGGCCATGCTTCCCAGGTTGCCCTGGGGATCGCCCTGGAAAAACCGGAGCGCCGGGTATTTTGCTTTGACGGCGACGGGGCGGTGATCATGCACATGGGGGCCCTGGCCATCAATGCCGGCAGCAGAGCTAAAAATTTCCGCCACCTGGTTTTTAACAACAGCGCCCACGACTCGGTGGGCGGGCAGGCCACGGCCGGCTTCCGGATCGATATCCGGGGCGTAGCTGAAGCTTGCGGTTACCGGCTGGTCTTGCGGGCGGACAATGAGGAAGAACTGGAAGAGGCCATGGAAAAAATAAGGGAAGGAGAAGGACCTTCCCTGCTTGAAATCCGGATCCGCAGGGGCTCCAGGAGCGATCTGGGCCGCCCCAAAACCACACCCCGGGAAAACAAGGCCGCCTTCATGAAATTTTTGCAAGGGTGCTGTTATAAATGACTCAGGTGATCATCTTAAATTCAGGAACAGGGTCGAGGATGGGAGAGCTTGCCGAGGCCAGGCCCAAGTGCCTGGTTAAAATCGGCAATGGGGAAAATATCCTGGGCCGGCAGTTAAATATTTTTGAGCGTTTTGGCTTAAACGATATCTTAATTACCACCGGCCCGTTCGAGGATCAAATCAAGGATTACCTGGACGGCCGCCCGGAATGGTTGCCGGTCAGCCTGGTCAACAACCCTGACTACGAGCAAACCAACTATATCTATTCGCTGATCCTGGCCGGGGAATTTCTAAGAAATAAAAATCCCGGGGAGATTATCCTCCTGCACGGAGACCTGGTTTTTGATCCGGAGGTTTTGGATAAGCTTTTAGCATCGGGCTGCCGGAATGCGGTTTTGACCAACCCCAACATTGAGCTGCCTGAAAAAGATTTTAAAGCGGAAATGGAAAATGGCCTGGTTAAAAAGGTCGGGGTCGATCTGTTCGGTGAAAACTGCGTCTTTTTGATTCCTTTTTACAGGCTGTCCGGGCAGGCTTTCTCAGTCTGGCTGGAAGAGATGGAGCGCTTCCGGGCCAGGGGGGAACTCAAGGTTTACGCCGAAAATGCCCTGAACAATTTGCTGCCGGGGCTCGGCCTTTACCCGGTGGAATTGGAAAATGAGTTTTGCATGGAGATAGATGATCGCACGGATTTGGAAGTGGCCCGAAGCTATTATGGCGGAGACTGGGAGGAATAAAGATGCTTTATGACCGGAAATGGTCTTTTTACAACCCGGTGCAGGTTGTTTCCGGACCGGGCGTTATAAACGAACTGGCCTCCCATGTGCCGGAAGGGGATATGAACAAGGTCCTGCTGGTTACTTCCCCGGGATCAACAGCAAGGGGGGTCACCGGAAAGCTCAAGGAGCTCTTAGGCGGGCGCCGGGTGATTGTTTTGGACCGGGTCTGCCCCAACCCCGATATCGCTTCGATTGAGAACTACCGGACTGAATTGGAGCAAGAAAATATCGATTTTGTGGTCGGAGTCGGCGGCGGCAGTGCCCTGGACACGGCCAAGGCGCTGAGCTGCCTGCTTGGCCTTGACGATCCGCAGTTTTCCCTGCGGGAACATTTGACCGGGAATGTGGCCCTGCCGGACATCCCGCCCCTTTACATGATCGCCGTCCCTACCACAGCAGGCACCGGCAGCGAAGCGACTCCCTTTGCCACCATCTGGGACGACTGCAGTTCTAAAAAATATTCCCTGGTTCACCTGGACCTTTTTCCGGATGTGGCCCTGCTTGATGCGGAACTGTCCCTGTCTCTGCCGGTAGAAACGACGGTTATCAGCGGCCTCGACGTGCTGTCCCACGCCCTGGAATCAGTCTGGAACCGCAATGCCGGGCCGCTCAGCATCAGCTACGCCGCCCGGGCGATCGATATTGCCCTGGACGCCCTGCCCGCGCTTGTTGAAAAGCCCCGGGACTTAGAAAAGCGGGCCATGATGCTGACCGGTAGCTTTTACGGCGGGGTCTGCATCAGCATTACCAAAACCGCCCTGGCCCATTCGATGTCTTATCCGCTTACCTCCGCCCTGGGGGTGCCCCACGGCCTGGCCTGCGGTTTTACCCTGCCGGCCCTTCTGGCCTATAATGCCAGGAGTGATGACGGCCGCCTGCAAATGGCCGCCGGAATGGCCGGTTGCGGGGGGATCAGCGGCCTGTCGACGCGCCTGGAGGAACTTTTTGCAAAGATCGGGGTCAGGGATTTGCTTGAAAAATACAAGCTGGGAGCCGAAGCTGCGCTGGCCCTGGCCGACCGGATGTTTACCCCGGAGCGTTCCGGCAACAACATCTGCCCGGCCGGCCTGGAAGAGGTGCGGGCAATTATAAAAGCATCCCTGCCGCGGTAATAAGGGGTTTGAAATGAAAATAATTTTTGCCGAGTCCCACAACCTCGACCGGCCCGATCCGCTCGGGTCGCACCAGTACATCCGCCTGTTCAAAGAAGAAGGCCATGACTGCCTGTGGCTCGGGCCGGCAGTGAGCCCCATGCACCTGTTCAAACTCGACTCGCTAAACCGGCACCGCTTCCGAATCTGGCGGGGAGGCCCCCGCCGGGTTGACGGTATCGACTGGATGGTGCCGTTCAGCTTGCTTTTTTACTATAACCTCCCCCTGCTGCGCAGCAATCAGATCGGGCGCAGCCAGTACCGCTTTTGCCTGCCGCCCCTGGCAAACAAGTTAATAAAGATGGGCTTTATTCCGGCCGATTTGCTCTGGTGCGCCGGGCCGGCGGCTTTAAGCCTGCTCGACCTGGTTCCCCACGGCATGAGCTGTTACCGCCTGGCCGACCGCCTTGATAAATTCAGCCGGATTCCGCCGGGGGTGGGTGAACTGCAACAGGAAATGATCAGGCGGGTTGACTTTGTGCTGGCCACCTCGCAGTCGCTCCTGGAATGGGCCCGGGAAGTGCGGAAAGAAGGGGTTTACTACCTGCCAAACGGGGTCGGTGAACATTTTTTTGAACCGGCAGCAGAACCGCCCGGGGATTTTCCGGGAGGCGGGAAGCCGGTGGCGGTTTACCTGGGCACTATAGATACCCGGTTTGACCTGGAAACCCTGGCTCACGGGGTTTTGGCAATGAAGAACTTCCACTTTCTTCTGATCGGCCCCCTGACCGATAAAAGCCTGAAGCCGGGGTTAAAAACCCTGTTGGAAGAAAAAAACATTACCTGGCTTGGCCCCAGATCCCATCATCTGGCCCCGGCTTACCTGCAGCACGCCGAATTAGGCCTGATTCCTTTCCGGCAGAATGAGTTAACCGAAGCCGTTAACCCGATCAAGTATTACGAGTACCTGGCCTGCGGCTTGCCGGTGGTGGCTCCGCCGCTGCGGGAACTGGCGGCCATGCAGGGGCCTATTTATGCCTACCGGAACCGGGAAGATTTCACGGCGGCCCTGCAAAAAGCCCAAACAGCTGGAGCAAAGGAACGGGAAGAGGGCCGGGCTTATGCCCGGCAGCAGACCTGGCGGAGCCGTTATGAGGAATTAAAGGATATCATGGCCAACAAACAGGCATAAAACAGGGAAGTGCTTAACACTACAGCGAAACTTATGTCGTGAATTAGGGCCCGCTAGACCAGGGGGACAGTTCCATTGTTTTTCCTTCGGCCTACGCTGCGCTTCGGGACGCTCGAACCGCCCCCTGGCACTGCTTAATTCTTAATCTTTCGCTGTAGTATTAAACGGTTATCAAAATAATATTTTAAGGTGAGCTCTGGATGGATCTGTTTAATGGACGGGACATAGCAAATGAGATCTGGAAGATCACAGGTTTTATGTCCGGGCCGACTATTTCTAGATACAACCTGCAGGTTGAATAAATCCAAAGGCTTGAAAGGTGAATCTTACAAGGTGCAGCGTAGCTTGAGCAAGAATAATCAAGATCCGGGTTCGTCGCCGGGGACCTGGCTGTCGGTGGTGATGATCGGCAGGAATGAGGAGCGGCGCCTCCCGGAGCTGTTCAGGTCCCTGCCGGAAGGGGACAACGTGGAATGGATCTATGTTGATTCACACTCTGCCGACCAGAGTGTCGAAATTGCGCTTGCTTCCGGGGCAAAGGTGTACCGGGTGGCGGAAAGTTCTGTGTGCGGTCCCGGGACGGGGCGCTATATTGGAACCCTGGAAGCAAAAGGGGAGTGGATCCTCTACTTGGATGGAGATATGGTCCTGCGAAAAGAATTTATCCCTTTCCTGCAACGCCTGAAGCGGGCTGAAATTGAAGGAGGAAGTATACTGCCGTCCGGAACAGCCGGCTTTGTGGGAAGGACCCTCAACCGCTGCCTGGATCAAAGCGGCAGGGTGGTGGAGGTGCGCGATTACGTGGTCCTGGCCCCCAAAGAAATGGGCCCGGTGGGAGAGTGGGGGCGCCCGGCCGGATATCACGGCGGGGCGGTGCTCTACCGGAGGGAGGAAGTTATAAAAGCGGGCAGCTGGAACCCGGCCGTATGCCAGCTGGAAGAGATTGATCTCTACAGCCGGGTGCGGGCCCTGGGCGGCACGGTCCGGGCTGTTGACCTGCCCATGGTTGATCATTATGCCCCCTACCAGGGGCTGGCGGAAAGATTAAAACTAAATTTTTTACCCCGCTACCGGGGCAAGAACCTGTACGGGGCCGGGCAGGTAGTGGCGGCCCGCTACAGGGCGGGAGACCTTTTGTCTTTGATCCGCTGCTACCCTTACCCCTTTATGGTCCTGGCCGGGCTTATTTTGATCCCGCCCCTGTACCTGATCTGGAAACCGCTACCCGTACTGGTCAACCTGGCCGTTATCGTATGGACAGGAGCAACCAGGAAGTGGTATTATTACCTGGTCTACCTGGGCAACCTGTTCCAGATTATGCGCGGCCTTAACCGCTACCGGCCCTTTGAACCGGAATACAAAAGAATTGTAAAACCTGAATAAGATCTTACTGTTGTGGGAAAAGGCAGGAAAAAGACGCGATTGCCAAGAAGTAATTTCATAGGGTAACATAAAATAACAGCGCAGGATGAACAGTTTGATGAACTTTCAGGTGGAGTGAAAATATGGGTTTTAACAGCAGCAGGGGGCATGTAAAAACCAGCGGCATCCCAAAATGGCTGGTGGCTTTGGTGGACATCTCACTGGTCAACCTGGGCCTTTATTTTGCCTTTGTTTTCGTAACCGGCGACCTCCAGGGGTTCCAGCTGGAACCGCTTTTTTTGCTGCTGCCTCTTTTATCGCTGGCAACCGTACTTTTGTTCAACAACCTCGGTCTTTACTCCCGTCAGCTCAGCGGAATGATGCCGGTGGTGCGCTCGCTGCTTACGGGCGTGATCGGTCTGGCTGTGTTCAGCGCGCTGTTTGCCTTTTGGACCAGGGCCTTTATTTTTCAGCAGGGTGTATTCCTGGCTGCACCCGTGATCCAGCTGGTCCTTTTGATCGGCTGGCGGTTCCTTTACTGGCGCCTGGAGCGCTGGATCCACGGGCAGAAAAAACTTTTAGTTATCGGCAGTCACGATGAGGTGGAACAGGCCCTCGAAAAATTGATGTGCCTGCCCCGCGGTGTATTTGAGGTAATCAAGGTTATTGGACCGGACAAAGTCGACGAGTTTTCGGAGTGGCTTCCGGGGGCCGATGCGGTCATGATTGCCGGTTCCCTGGAGCTGGAACAGAAAAACCGGGTGATCCGGGAGAGCTTTGACCAGAGCCGGGAAGTGCTTATTGTCCCCGATCTTTATGAAATAATCCTGACCCGGGCTATGATTACCCAGGTCCACGATACCCCGGTTGTGGAGTGCCAGGATATGCAGGCTACCTTTAGCCAGCTCTTTATCAAGCGGGTTTTTGACCTGGCAATGGCCGCGGTGATGGCCGTCCCGGCCTTGCCGCTGATGCTTTTGCTGAGCATCCTGATCAAGTCAACTTCGCCTGGCCCGGTCATTTTTTCCCAGGAACGGGTCGGTTTCAGAAACCGTATCTTCACCCTCTACAAGCTGCGGACGATGATCGATCATGCCGAGGATCAGAGCGGGCCCGTGTTTTCGACCGAGGAAGACGACCGGGTCACCCCGGTGGGCCGCTTCCTGCGGGCCACCCGCCTGGATGAGCTGCCCCAGATTTACAATGTTTTGCGGGGAGACCTGAGTATTGTCGGCCCCCGACCGGAACGGCCCTATTTCGTCCAACTTTTTCAGGAGGAAATGCCCGAGTATAACCTGCGGCACTTAGTCAAACCGGGCATTACCGGCCTGGCCCAGGTAGCAGGGCATTATGCCACTAATACCAGGGATAAGCTGCGCTACGACCTTTATTACGTTTCCGATTATTCGCTCCTGATGGATTTCAGGATTGTATTGCTGACAATACCAACCCTGATTAACCGGGAAGCAGCCCGGGGATTGAATAAAGAGGCTTTGGGGAGGTTAACATGGCCGAAATCTTGATCATCGGCGGTGGAGTGGCCGGTATTTCAGCGGCCTGTCAGGCGCGGCAGGCCGGCCGGGAAGCGGTAATCCTGGAGGCAGGTGATCGCTACGGGGGCCTGCTCGATCATTTTCACAAGGACGGTTTCCGCTTCGACAACGCCGTCCACTTTGCCTTTAGCAAAAACGAGCCTTATTCTGAAGTGCTGGCCAGGGCGGACCTGATCACCCACCGCCCGGAACCGTACAATTACGAGCAGGGACGCTGGCTGAAGCACCCGGTGCAGAACAATCTCTATCCCCTGCCGGCTGAAGAAAAAGTGGAGGCGATCAAGAGCTTTGTTGAGCGTCCCGCCCGGGGCGAAGCTTCCGATTACCGGCAGTGGCTGTACGAACAGTTTGGGAAAGTGATCGCCGACCGGTTCCCGGTCCGCTATACCGGGAAATACTGGACCGTGCCCCCGGAGCGCCTGAGCACGGATTGGATCGGCAACCGCCTCTACCGCCCTTCCCTGGAAGAGGTCCTTTTCGGGGCCATGACCGACCGGACTCCTTTGACTTATTATCTCCCGGAACTGTTTTACCCCCGGCGCGGCGGGTTCAGGGCCATCCTCGACCCGCTGGTCGAAGGCCTGGACCTGCGCACCGGAAAAGAAGCGGTCCGGATTGATCCCTCAAAACGTTTCGTGGAATGCCGGGACGGGACCAGGGAATATTACGAGTACCTGGTCAGCAGCGCACCCCTGCCGGAAATGGCGGAAATGATCGATGGGACGCCGGCTGCGGTTAAAGAAGCGGCAGAAGGTTTGTGGGCCACTTCGATTGCTCTGGTTTCGCTCGGGCTTAATACGCCTGAGGCCGGAGAGCACCTCTGGTTCTACATCTATGACCGCGATATCATGCCCGCCCGGGTCCATGCCCCCTACCGTAAATCGCCCGATAACGCCCCGGAAGGCTGCAGCTCCCTGCAATTTGAAACCTACTTTTCCCGCTATAAGCCCCTGCCGGTGTCGCTGGAAGACCTGGAAGGGCATGTGATCGGGGCGGCGGAAAAAATGGGCCTCCTGTGCGCTCCTGATATTGACGTTACCGACTGCCGGATTTTGCCCTACGCCAACGTGGTTTTTGAAAGAGGGATGACCGGCAGGCGCAAGATCGTCCGGGACTACCTGGCCGAAAAAGGCATCCTGCCCGTGGGACGGTTCGGGGAGTGGGACTACCTCTGGACCGACCAGAGCTATTTAAGCGGCAAAAAGGTTGAAACCCTTCCCTGTATGTTATAATTTGGATCAAGAAGGGAGGCTTGCGCTGATGACCGGAAACCGGGATCGGGATCAACACCGGGAACAAAACCGGAACCAGGAAAAAGTTCTAAACCGGGAAAAAAATGAAGAAAGCCGGCCGGAAAATGAGCGCCAGGCTTCCGGGGAAGAAGAGGGCGCGGCCAAACTGGGCCTGGACGAACCGAACTGGTACGACGAGCTCGGTCCCTGGGATGCCGGTTGGGGGGCCGATGAAGAAGAATACACCGGGAGAGGCGAAAGACGCCGGGGGCAAAAAAAGCGCCTGAAAAAAATCCTTTTGGCCGTGGGCGGAGCCCTGCTGTTACTGCTGGCCGGAGTGGGCACCTATGCTTATTCGCTTTATACCGGTGTGCAGGAACCGCAGCGCATTCTTTTGGACGACGCCACCTTTGAGCAGGACCATGAAGTGGATATGGCCTTTTCTGATCGAATAGTCAATATTGCTGTGCTCGGTTTTGACCGCGGCTGGAGCCGGGAAAAAATGGGTGAAGAGATGTTCCGCCCGGACATGATTGCCGTGCTTTCTATCGATTTTGCCACCGATGAAGTGTCAGTGGTGCGCATAACCCGCGATGCCTACGTGCCGATCTATGGCATGAGTGGGATGCACGACAAGATCAACCATTCTTATTTTTTCGGTTACACCTACGGTGACGGCAAGGACAGCCATAAAGACGGAATTAATTATACCCTGAACACGATCAGCCACACCCTGGGCGACATCCCGATTCACTATTACATTTCGGTCGATATGTACTCGGTAATCGAACTGGTCGACGCTATGGGCGGCATCTACTACGAAGTTGAGGAAACTATATACGACCAGCACTGGGATGTGGGCCGTGTCCTGGTCCCCAAAGGTCTACAGGTCATGGACGGAAAAACCTACCTGCGTTACCTGCAGTACCGCGACGAGGCCACCGACCAGGATTACGGGCGCATAGAGCGGCAGATCAACCTGCTCAGGGAAACTTTTGTTTACCTGCGGGAACAGGGCAAGCTGGCCGACATACCCAACACCTACCGGATTTACAAAGATTACGTGGAAACCGACCTCAGCTATACCCAGATTGCTTCCCTGGCTTACTTTGCCAGGGACCTGACAGTGGACGATCTCGAATTCCACGTCTTGCCGGGCGACGGGCAGACCAGGGATGGGATCTGGTACCAGATCCTCAGGCAGGATGAGCGGCTTGAAATTATCAGGGCAGTATTTGGGGTTGAGGCCGAGCGGTGGCCGCCGATTGTGCTGGAAGACAGTCCGGAGTACCTGGAGGAACAGGAACGGCTGCGCCGGGAAGAAGAAAGGGAAAAGCGCTTCAGGGACGATGACAGGCCGAGCATATTTGAAGATAACCCGGAAGAAGAACAGCCCGGCCCGGATGATCAGCCCGGTGGAACCGGGGATCAGGGTGACGGCACCGGTGATGGCGCCGGAGACTATCCGGCTGCAGATGAAGAGGGAGAATCCGGGGCAGAGAACCAGGAAGATTTAGAACCGGAACAGCAGGAAGAACCTGCCGCCGATGGCGGCAGCAACGATAACCGGTACTAAAGGCAGGGAGCATTATGAACAACCTGTCCGGTAAAATCAAACTTTATATTTCGCTGGGAATTGTCTTTTCGATCATCCTGGTTTCTTTTTCGATCATCTTTTACGGCGTTTACCAGGTTTACTACGACCCGGCCTCCTTGTTCCGCCACGATTTTGGCAGCGGCGGGGACATCGAGGAATACTTTGATGAACGGGTGGTCAATGTCGCCGTGATGGGCCTGCACAACCGCCGCGAGGACAATACCTTTGGCGAGGTCTACTTCGTGGACACCATCCTGATCACTTCAGTCAATTTCGACCGGGATTCGGTCACCATGCTGGCCGTGCCCCGCGATTCATACGTGGAAATTGCCCACGCCGGGGATAAAGACCGGATCCGCCAGTCTTACAGCTACGGCTTTGATGCAGCCGAAGAAGAGGGTCTGGACGAGCAGCACGCTGAAGGGATGCGCTATGCCGTGGATACGATCGGCGGACTTTGGGATGAAATCGAGCTCCATTATTACATCGCCATGGATATCCAGGGCCTGGAACAGCTCGTTAATTCCCTGGGTGGTGTTTACTACAACGTGGAAAGAGATATGATCGGTCCCACCCCCCGGGAATCGCTGGAGGCAGGCCCACAGATGCTCGACGGCCGCGGTTACCTGACCTATTTAACGTACCGGGAAGAAGATGCCCGGGACGACCTGAACCGCATGGAACGCCAGAAATCACTGCTTTTGGCTACTTTTGACTACTTCCAGGAGATGGGCCTGTTCCGCTACGTAATCCCCACCTATGCGGCTTACCGCGAACATGTGCGGACCGACTTAAACTTCAACCAGGTCACCGCCCTGACCCTTTTTGCCGGTGAACGCCTGGAAGCGGATGCGATTTACGATTATTCCCTGCAGGGCGAATATTTTACCCGGGATGACGATGACACCTACTACCTGGCCCTGGATGAAAGCAGCAAGCAGGACCTGGTTGAAAAATTGATTAACCCAAACGGGAGATAAAGTACAGGCCGGGCAGGCCTAATGGACAGGCCAGGGGGACGGTATGTCTAAATCAAGGGTATGTCCTGGGGACGGATCTAATGGCCTGGAAAAGTCTCCACGGTATTAAAACCGGATCAAATACTGCAGGTTGACCTAAAAGATATCCTTTGAAAAAAACTTCCGATTGAAATAAGGGATCGAGAACAGGAGGAAGCATAAAATGCACCCGAACGGTTCTGATGATAACAGCGGCAACAATGGCAGCACCAGTGAAAAAAGGATCGGCAGCCGTGATTACAGCTCTATCCTACCCGGCAAACACTGCCTGGTAACCGGAGCGGCGGGATTTGTGGGCTCGCATCTCTGCAGGCGGCTGCTCAACCTGGGGTGCCGCGTTACCGGGATTGACTGTTTTACCGATTACTATGACCGGTCCTTAAAAGAAGGTAATGTGGCCACGCTGCTTGAAAAAAAGGCTTTTAAACTGCTCCGCCGTGATGTAACCGGCATTGATAAGGACTGGGCGGGCAATGTGGACCTAATTTTTCACCAGTCGGCCCAGGCCGGGGTGCGGGCCAGCTGGGGAGAGGAGTTTTCCCACTATACCCGGCACAATGTCCTGGCCACCCAGCGCCTGCTGGAGTGGGCCCGCTGGAGTAGGCCGGAACGTTTTGTCTACGCTTCTTCATCCTCGGTGTACGGAGATACAGGGAAGCTGCCCATGCATGAAGAAGACCTGCCCCATCCCCTGTCGCCGTACGGGGTGACCAAGCTGGCGGCTGAACACCTCTGCAACCTCTACCATCAGAATTTTGCGGTGCCGGCGGTCAGCCTGCGCTATTTTACCGTCTACGGGCCCGGCCAGCGCCCCGATATGGCTTTTCACCGCTTTATCAAGGCGATCAGGGCAGACAGGGAGCTGACCATCCACGGCACCGGTGAGCAGACCCGTGATTTTACATATATCGACGATATTGTTGAGGCCAACCTGGCGGCGTCTGTTTCTGAAAAAGCCGAAGGCCGGGTTTATAACATCGGCGGCGGCAGCCGGATCTCGGTAAACGGGGTTTTTGCCATTTTGGAGAAAATAGCCGGGAAGCCGGCCCGGATCAGGCACGAACCGGTGCAGGCCGGCGATCCCCTCCATACCTATGCCGATCCTTCCAGGGCTGAAGAAGAACTTGGATTTAAACCAAAGGTATCTCTTGAAGAAGGCCTGGCTTTAATGTATGACAGTTTAGCTTAACAACTTGATCAGAATGGGAAGTCTTTATTCCTCAACCCCGCCCGGGAACCGGAGCTGGGACCGGGTGAAATAGAGAACCACAAAAGCGCCCAGGGCGGCAAAGATAAAGAAGGCGATGGTGAACTGCTCCGGCAGGAGGGCCCTGGTTGAGCCGATGACCATGCCGGCCAAGAGAAATGACACTTCAGCCTGGAAGCGACGGTACAGGGCGGAGATGAGCCGGGCCAGGACCATAAGGCCGAGCGCAAAGCCGCCTGCGAAGAAGGCCAGTTTAGGCCATTGCCAGGTGCTGAAGGCAAGGATGACCTCTTCGTACAGGTTGAGGATGATCAGGACGGCGCTTCCCGATACGCCCGGCAGCAGCATGGTGGAGCTGGCTACCGTGCCGCCGATGAAAAAATGGAAATATCCGCCCGGGGGAAGGACGGTAAAGGTGCGAGTCGGTTCGCAAATGTAAAACCAGGTGAACAGGAAACCGAGCAGGCCCAGGATAAATGGCCAGGGACGCAGTTGTGAACTCCTTTGCGGGTTGATGACCATGGGTACCGAGGCCAAAAGCATCCCCAGTAGAAAAGACATGATCAGCACGCTGAAATGTTCGAGCAAAAAACTGATCGTGTAGACCCCGGAAATCCCGCCTGCAGCCACCCCGGCTACCAGGGGTGGGTACGGCTTAAAGTTGAACGAGGCGATGTCATCGAGCAGGCGGCGGTAAAAGCCAAGGATCAGGACCACCGTCCCGGCGCTCAGGCCGGGAAGGACGAGGGCCACCCCTATAAATACTCCCTGCAGAATTTTTTTTATCACGGCTGCTCCTTTGCACCAATCCTTTTATTCAGGATAAACCCGGGCCCCCGGGTGCTGCTGGCGGAAGCGGCACTTTGCGCTTTTAACCAGTTTTATTCCAGTTCTACACCCGGACATTTTCTATTCAACCTTGAAAAGTTCCTTTTTTGGGCTTTTTTTGGTGTTTTATTATCAACCCTGATTATATCTGAAAGAGCTGTATTTCTAAAGGATAAATAATGTTATCATATAAAGAGAGACGAAAGAATTAAAAAACATTCAAGGCTTAAACGGAAAATTGAAGCGTACCCGAACGGAAATCAAAGATAATGGCTGGTGATTGAATGGTCGAGTTTATAACGGTGCCCTACGATCAGGAACTCGGTGAAATTGGCGTAATCTCTGATACTCACATCCCAGGCCGGGGACGGTTTATACCGCCGGAAGTCTTCCGGCGGTTCGATGGAGTGAAGCTGATCCTCCATGCCGGCGACCTGATCGACGATCAGATTATCGAGGAGCTTCAGACCATTGCCCCGGTGGAGGCGGTGGCCGGAAACATGGATCCTCCCCACCTGCAGAACCGCCTGGGCATGGTCAAGCTGATCAAGGCTGCCAACGTGTCGATCGGCCTCCTGCATGGAGACCTGATCGGCCGCCGGGCGGACCCGGAACAGCTTGGAGGAATCTTCAACCCGGAAAAGCCCGATGCCGTGATATTCGGGCACCTTCATGAACCAATTTCCAAACTGTATAACGGGATCCTGTTTTTTAATCCCGGGTCGGCCATTGATCCGCGCCGGCGTTCAGAACCTACCTGCGGGCGCCTGTCAATCAACGGCAAAAATATTAAAGGGGAAATTATCTACGTCTAGGTGAGGAGGTGTGACAATGGATCAGGACAAGTTAAAGGAAAGGATTCAGGCTGAGGCCGACAACTCCAGGCTGCCCTGCCGGAAGGCTTTTGCCATTGCCGAGGAAGCCGGCCTGAAACCGGCGGAAGTCGGTAAAGCCTGCAACGAGCTGGAAGTTAAGATCGTGGAATGCCAGCTGAGCTGTTTTTAAGGTTTTTAAGGAGCGATTAAAAATATTAAGCAAGATTAAGGCGCTGTAAGGAGAAAAACCAAGATATATAGAGAAATATAAGAATAAATGCCAATGAGTTCGTTTAAGGGCCCTAAAGGGCCTTTAATTCTGTTTGCCCGTCTACCGGGTTTGCGGTATTATGAGTCACGAAATTATTAGCACTCACTTTTAGAGAGTGCTGCTAATAAGAAAAAAAGGATAAAGGAGGCAGGTTGAATGAACCTCAAACCATTAGCAGACAGGGTTGTTGTTAAGGTTTTGGAAGCTGAAGAGCAAACAGCCAGCGGCATTGTCCTTCCCGACAAGGCCAAGGAAAAGCCGCAGGAAGGCGAAGTAGTGGCTGTCGGATCAGGCAAGGTCCTTGATAACGGCACCAAGCTTGACATGGAAGTAAAGGTTGGCGACAAGGTAATCTTTTCCCGTTTCGCCGGTACTGACGTAAAGGTCGACGGCGAAGAGTATCTGGTTTTAAGGCAGGATGACATCCTGGCCCTCACTGAGTAAGCATTATCGCTTACAGGTTTATTGTCCACGTAGTTTAACAAATGAGAAGGAGGTAATATGATATGGCAAAACAGATCATATTCACAGATGAAGCCCGGCGCGCGCTGGAAAGAGGAGTCAACCAGCTTGCAGACACGGTAACAGTAACTCTGGGCCCGAAAGGCCGCAATGTAGTTTTGGATAAAAAGTTTGGTTCTCCCCAGATAACCAATGACGGGGTTACCATCGCCCGTGAGATTGAGCTGGAAGATCCATTTGAAAACATGGGAGCCCAGCTGGTAAAAGAGGTGGCCACCAAGACCAACGATATCGCCGGAGATGGCACCACTACCGCCACCCTGCTGGCCCAGGCCATCATCCGCGATGGCCTGAGGAATATCGCCGCCGGGGCCAACCCGATGATTATGCGGCGCGGTATTGAGAAGGCTGTCGAAGCGGCTGTCAAGGAACTGGAAAGCATGAGCAACCCGATTGAAACCAAAGAAGATATTTCCCACGTAGCTGCTATCTCCGCCGACGATGATGCCATCGGCGAGCTGATTGCCGAAGCGATGGAGAAAGTCGGCAAAGACGGTGTGATCACCGTTGAAGAATCCAAGGGGTTCACCACCGACCTGAAAGTGGTCGAAGGGATGCAGTTCGACCGCGGCTACATTTCCCCCTACATGGTTACAGACACCGAGAAAATGGAAGCGGTCCTCGAAGAGCCGTACATCCTGCTTACCGATCGCAAGGTAAGCAGTATTCACGACCTGCTGCCGCTGCTGGAGAAAATAGTCCAGCAGGGCAAATCCTTGCTCCTGATCGCCGAAGAAGTTGAAGGCGAAGCTCTGGCTACCCTGGTAGTCAACAAGCTGCGCGGCACTTTCACCTGTGTAGCGGTTAAAGCGCCCGGCTTCGGCGATCGCCGCAAGCAGATGCTCGAAGACATAGCCGTCCTGACCGGCGGCCAGGTTGTCTCGGAAGACCTGGGGATCGAGCTTAAGAATGTCGAAATGGATATGCTCGGCCGGGCCCGCCAGGTTCGGATTACCAAGGAAGAAACTGTAGTAGTTGACGGTTATGGCGATTCCGAGGCAATCAAGAAGCGGATCAACCAGATCCGGACCCAGATTGAAGATACCACTTCCGATTTCGATCGCGAAAAGCTGCAGGAGCGCCTGGCCAAGCTGGCCGGCGGTGTGGCCGTAATCGAGGTTGGCGCCGCTACCGAAACCGAAATGAAAGAGAAAAAACTGCGGATTGAGGACGCCCTGTCGGCTACCCGGGCGGCAGTGGAAGAAGGTATTGTTCCCGGTGGGGGGATTGCATATCTCGAACTAATCGAAGCGGTTGAAAAACTGGAAAATGAGTTAGCTGGAGACGAGCAGACCGGCGTCAGCATCGTCAAGAACTCACTGCACGATCCGGTTCGCGTGATCGCCAACAACGCCGGCGCCGAAGGAACAGTTGTCGTTGAAAAGTTAAAAGGAATGGAAAAAGGAACCGGGTTCAATGCTTTGACCGGTGAGTTTGAAAAAATGATCACGGCCGGTATTGTCGACCCGACCAAGGTAGCCCGCTCGGCGATCCAGAATGCGGCCAGCATTTCCGGCCTGTTCCTGACTACTGAAGCAGTGGTGACCGACCTCCCCGAGAAAGATAACGGCGGAGGAGCAGGCGGCATGGGCGGCGGAATGCCCGGCGGCGGAATGCCGATGATGTAAAGCAAGCCTGCCCCCTAAAGCAAGACCAGGAAATTCTGAAGAAAAAAAGGCTGTAAAAAGCAAAAACACAAGGCCCCCGTCGCTGACGGGGGCCTTGCTTCTGCCGGAAGTAAAGGCGGGATTGAAAAGGGTTTTCCTAAGAGATTGTTCCGGATTGGATTAAGTTCCCTCTCTGCCCGGCTGCAAATTCCGGGAGGCTATAATTTATGCAGATCTTTATTCTCAAGAGGGGCGAAAACATAAAGGAGCAGGGAAAGTTTTTTAGAATAACTACTAATAGCAGGAATGAAAGGGGCAGGCGCCCCGGCTGGTTATGCCCGGGGCGCCGTTAATTTTAGACCAATCTTAAAGGAGTTTTTGCAGCGAGGCGATGGACTGGTCAATTAGCCCTTGCGGATATTCAACATCCTTGACCTTCCCGGCCAGGTAATCATCATAAGCGGTTAGATCAAAGTGGCCGTGACCGCTTAAATTGAACAAAATTGTTTTTTCTTCAACCGCTTCACGGCATTCCAGGGCTACATCGATGACGCCCTTGATGGCATGGGCGGTTTCGGGGGCCGGCAGGATGCCCTCGGTGCGGGCAAAAGTGAGGGCCGCTTCGAAAACGCCTTCCTGCCCGTAGGCCCGGGCTTCAATCAGGCCATCCTTGCAGAGCTGGCTTACCAGCGGCGATTCGCCATGGTAACGCAGGCCGCCGGCGTGGATACCGTTGGGCATGAAATCATGGCCCAGCGTGTACATCATCAACAGGGGCGTATAGCCGGCCACATCTCCAAAGTCATAGGTAAAAGCGCCTTTGGTCAAGGTAGGGCAGGCCTTGGGTTCGATCCCGATGGCCCGGATATTTTTGTCTTTGCGGATCTTGTCGTGGATAAAGGGGAAGCTGATCCCGGCAAAGTTACTTCCGCCGCCGCAGCAGCCGATTACGAAATCCGGGTAATCATCGACCAGTTTGAACTGTTCCTGGCATTCTAAACCGATGATGGACTGGTGGAGCATAACATGGTTGAGCACGCTGCCCAGTGAATAATTGGTATCTTCACGGCCGGCGGCATCCTCAACTGCTTCGCTGATGGCGATGCCGAGGCTGCCTAAAGAGTCCGGATCCTTGGCCAGCACGTCGCGGCCCGATTTGGTTTTGTCGGTGGGGCTGGCATATACGTCCGCTCCCCATACTTCCATCAGGGATTTGCGGTACGGTTTCTGGTGGTAGCTGACCTTGACCATGTAGACGGTACATTCCAGCCCGAAATAATTGCAGCCCAGGGCCAGGGAACTGCCCCACTGCCCGGCGCCAGTCTCGGTAGCCAGCCTCTTTACGCCCGCCTCCTTATTGTAGTAGGCCTGGGCTACGGCAGTGTTCGGTTTATGGCTGCCGGCCGGGCTGACTCCTTCATTCTTGTAGTAGATGCGGGCCGGCGTGCCTAAAGCTTTTTCCAGGCTGTAGGCCCGGTAAAGCGGGCTCGGCCTCCAGAGGCTGTAGATTTCCAGAACTTCTTCCGGGATATCAATCCAGCGTTCACTCGAGACCTCCTGTTCGATCAGGCTCATGGGGAAAATGGCGCTCAGGTCATCCGGGCCGGCCGGTTTTTTGGTTTGCGGGTTCAGCGGCGGTTGAATTGGGTTGGGCAGATCGGCCTGGATATTGTACCACTTGCGGGGCATTTCCTTTTCCGACAGGATAATTTTACGTTCCTTCATGTTCTTTCCCTCCAGTTATTATAGTTAATTTATAAATAAAAAACTCCCGTCCTGGGACGAGAGTTGTTCGCGGTACCACCCTGGTTGCCTTTAAATAAAAAGGCCACTCTTTCAGATGCGAAAAAAGAATTGTTCTTTTTTCAGACCTGCTTTCTTTTAACGGTGAAAGTTCCGTCCGGGTCTACTGGTGGGTTCATGATGTGAACCTCACTTTCAGCCGGCGCCTCCAGGAGCCATTCACCAGGGGCATCAACACCGGAATCTCAGCTTTGGAAACTTATCGTTTCCTCCATCCAGCTCTCTTGGTTGATCCGTTCCGGGCTACTAATTCCTGTCATCGACGTTATCTTATGTTCTTAGCACAAAAGATTAGCACAGCTTCAAGGGGCTGTCAAGCATAATTTTTGTTAAAGGTCAAAAGAATTGTCCCTTTGACATACCAATGGCATAGTGGCCTGGTTATTTTAAGGGGCTATTTTTTTCAAGTCTTTGAAGGAATATAAAATTGGACGGCGAAAATTATAATTTGTTGATGACGGGAAAAAATATATAAACGAGGGAAAGTGTGTCTAGGGTTCCGCCGGGAGAAACTGGCCCAGTACTTATTGCCAGGCAATCCTGTCCCGGGCTGGTCCAAGTGACACAGGCATCCTGGAACGCCACGAATTCTCCACGAATTCTAATGTTGGGTGTCACACCGGAGGGATAAAAGCCCAGGCGGGTAGGTTTCACTCGATACCTATCTGCCCGGGTTTTAGTATTATTCCGGGAGGTGAGCCTTGAACCATTGATCAAAAACCGGGTACATTAAGTAGGAACTGTCATTTCCTGTCTTGATCTTTTCCAGTTTCCATTGAAGACTTATGCCAAGGAGGAGAATGATGGAGAATTTCTTTAAATTCAAAGAACACAATACCAACACGAAGACCGAAATTACCGCCGGCGTAACCACCTTCATGACCATGGCCTATATTATATTTGTCAATCCGGATATCTTAAGCGCCGCCGGCATGGATTTTGGCGCGGTTATGACTGCTACAATTATCGCCGCCGGGGTGACGACAATCCTGATGGGGCTTTTGACCAACTATCCCTTTGCCCTGGCCAGCGGAATGGGCCTGAATGCCTTTTTCGCTTTCGTGGTAGCGGCCCAGTACGGCTGGCAGGCAGCCCTCGGGGCCGTTTTTATTTCCGGGGTTGTTTTTCTCATCTTAGCTGTAACCGGCCTGGTTACCCACTTTGACGCCGCGGTCCCCTCCAGCCTGAAACACGCCGTGGCCGCCGGGATCGGCCTCTTTATTGCCTTCATCGGCCTGCAAAACGCCGGAATTATTGTCGGCTATGAAGCAACCCAGGTGACCCTGGGCGATTTAACCGCCCCCGGGCCGCTGCTTTCCTTGATTGGCCTCCTGATTATCGCCGTCCTGATGGCCCGCCGGGTGAGAGGGGCGATCCTGCTGGGGATTCTTTTGACCACGGTGGTCAGCTTTATCATGGGCATCCAACCTGTTCCCACCGGCCTGGGCGACATTTTTGGACCACCGGCCAGTTTATCGCCAATCCTGTTCCAGTTTGATTTGAGAGCTACTTTTGCCATTCCTATTTTTGTAATCTTCTCGTTTGTTTTCGTCGACGTATTCGATACCATGGGAACCCTGCTTGGCACCGGTGCCCGGGCCGGCTTCCTGGATGACAAGGGGCGCCTGCCCAAGGTTAACAAGGCCATGCTGGCCGATGCAATCGGGACTATGGGCGGAGCGATGATGGGGACTTCCACCGTAACCACCTACATTGAATCTACGGCCGGTATTTCTGAAGGCGGCCGGACCGGGTTCACTTCGATCGTGGTAGGGATCTTGTTCTTCCTGACCCTGTTCCTGGCCCCGCTGGCCGGGCTGGTCCCACCGGAAGCAACCGCTCCCGCCCTGGTGATTGTCGGGGTCCTGATGATGGGATCGGTTGTAAAAGTCAATTTTGACGATTTTACGGAAGCCCTGCCGGCATTTTTAACCATAATTTTCATGCCGCTGGCTTACAGTATTGCCGACGGGATCGCTTTTGGCTTCATCGCTTTCCCGCTGGTTAAAGTAGTTTCCGGAAGAACGGACCAGGTCCACTGGCTCCTTTATTTCCTGGCGGCTATTTCACTGCTTCACTTTTTTGGACCGATCTAAAATATTCCGGAATGGAGTTGATCTAAAATGCCCGAAAAATCTTCAGTTAAAGTTGGCATTGTGATGGGCAGTGATTCCGACCTGCCGATCATGAATAAATGCGCAGAAGCGCTCGAACTGTTTGATGTCAACTACGAAATGGTGGTTTCAAGCGCCCACCGCCACCCGGAAAAAACGGCCCGCTACGCAAAGGGTGCCGAAGAAGCCGGAATGAAAATAATTATCGCCGGGGCGGGTGGAGCCGCTCACCTGCCCGGGGTGCTGGCTTCCATGACCCTGCTGCCGGTGATCGGCGTTCCCATCGCCATTGAACCGATGCACGGGGTCGATTCGCTGTATTCCATCGTCCAGATGCCCCAGGGGATCCCCGTGGCCACTGTTTCCGTCA
Source organism: Syntrophomonadaceae bacterium (assembly GCA_007121075.1). Taxonomy (GTDB): domain Bacteria; phylum Bacillota; class Dethiobacteria; order DTU022; family DTU022; genus B1SED10-74M. The sequence continues at coordinate 19,807 of SKMK01000021.1, read as the reverse complement.
ACGGAGCTTTTAACGCCGGCCTGCTGGCCGTGGAAATCCTGGCCCTGTCGGACAGCGAAATCCGGGAAAAGCTGAACAATTACCGCCAGGAGCTGGCGGCAAAAGTAGAAGAAAAAGACAGGCAGTTGAGGGAAAAAACTGCTCAAAATAAGCGCTCGGACGAAGGTGCTTCCAAATGATTGAACGCTATACGCGGCCGGAAATGGGCCGGATCTGGAACCTGGAGAACCGCTACCGCAAATTCCTGGATGTGGAGATCCTGGCTTCCGAGGCCTGGGCCGAGCTGGGGGCAATACCCCGGGAAGCGGCACAGAAGATTGCCCAAAATTCCGCTTTCAACGTGGAACGGATTGAAGAACTGGAAAAAGAAACCCTCCACGATGTGGTAGCCTTTACCCGTTGTGTGGCCGAATCGCTGGGAGAAGAAAGCCGCTACTTTCACTACGGCCTCACCTCATACGATATAGTGGATACCGCCCTTTCGGTGCTGATCCTGGAGGCGACGGAGCTGATCGACGAAGGCCTGGAGGAACTGGAAAAAGCACTCAAGGAGCAGGCCCTGAAGCATAAGGAGACACCGGTGGTGGGCAAAACCCACGGTGTCCATGCCGAGCCGACCAGCCTGGGTTTGAAGTTCGCCCTCTGGTACTCCGAAGTGCAGCGAGACCGGGAGCGGCTGGCCCGGGCTAAAAAAACGGTGGGCGTGGGCAAATTGTCCGGAGCGGTGGGCAACTTTGCCCATATCGATCCATTTATCGAGGAATATGTCTGCAGGAAACTGGGGCTGGAACCGGACCCGGTTTCAACCCAGGTCCTGCAGCGGGATCGCCATGCCGAATTTACCTCCACTCTGGCTGTAATCGGGACCACCCTGGAGAAAATGGCCCTGGAAGTCCGCAACCAGCAGCGCACCGAGATCAGGGAGCTGGAAGAACCCTTTTACAGCGGCCAGAAAGGCTCCTCGGCTATGCCCCACAAGCGCAACCCCGTCACCTGCGAGCAGGTCTGCGGCCTGGCCCGCCTCCTGCGGGGCTATGCCGGGACGGCCCTGGAAAACGTGGCCCTGTGGCATGAGCGCGATATTTCCCACTCCTCGGTAGAACGGGTGATCCTGCCTGATGCGACGATCATTGCCGATCACATTATCCGGCAGATGGTCCGGGTGATGGAGGAACTGAGGGTTTACCCGGATCAGATGGCCTGCAACCTGGAGGCAACCGGCGGGCTGATCTATTCCCAGAAAGTACTGCTGGAACTGGTCGAAAGCGGACTGTCGCGGGAAGAAGCCTACAACCTGGTCCAGGACTGCGCCATGGAGGCCTGGGAAAAGGGCCGCTCTTTTAAGGAGGCCTTGACTGAAAAAGCTGTTGTCCGGGAGCGGCTGGGCGATGAAAAATTGGAAAGCTGTTTTGACCCGGGCCACTACCTGCGGCGGGTAAATCATATTTACCGCCGCCTGGGTCTTGCATAATCAGGGTTTGAAAAAACGAATTGTATTAAACAGTTAGATGAAATAACAAATCGATAATTTAATAAAAATCTAATCTGATTTTCTCAGGAGGGGAAATTAAGGGTGCAGAAGAAAGATTTTTTGTATGAAGGCAAGGCCAAAATAATATACCGGACCGACGATCCGGTTCATGTCCTGGTGGAGTTTAAGGACGACGCCACCGCTTTTGACGGGGTCAAGAAAGACCGCCTCGAAGATAAGGGGGTTTTAAACAACCGCCTTTCGGCTCATTTTTTCAGCCTGCTCGAACAGCACGGCATTAACACCCATTACATCAAAACGATCAGCGACCGGGAGATGCTGGTCAAATCCCTGGAGATTATTCCGGTGGAAGTGATCGTGCGCAACATTGCCGCGGGCAGCTTATCCAAACGACTCGGCATCCCGGAAAAAACAGAACTGAAAAAAACCGTGCTGGAATTTTCCTTAAAGGACGACGAACTGCACGATCCGATGATCAACCACTACCACATTTATGCCATGGACCTGGCTAAGCCTGAAGAGATGGCAGAAATGGAACGGGTGGCTCTCAAGGTAAATGAGATCCTGGTCCCGTACCTGAAAGATAAAAACATCGTCCTGGTTGATTTTAAACTGGAATTTGGCCGTCACAATGGCGAAATCGTGCTCGGCGATGAAATATCTCCCGACACCTGCCGCTTCTGGGACAGCAGCAGCGGCGAAAAGATGGATAAGGACCGCTTCCGCCGCGACATGGGCGGGGTGGTCGAGGCCTACCGGGAAGTCCTGCGCCGCCTGGAAGGAGGAGAAAACCCTGCAGTGGAAGGCGAAAGTTGAGGTTACTTTAAAAAAGGAAGTGCACGACCCGCAGGGGACGGCCGTGGAGAGCTCCCTGAAGGCGCTCGGGTTTGACGGAGTCCACCGGGTGCGGGTGGGCAAGTACCTCGAACTGATCCTGGTAGCTTCAAGCCGGGAGAATGCGGCCTCCCTGGTGGAAGATATGGCCGGGCGCCTGCTGAGCAACCCGGTGATCGAAAATTATAATTATACCTTACAGGAGGTCGAAACATGAAATTCGGGGTGATAGTATTTCCCGGATCAAACTGCGACCTCGATGCCTACCACCTGGTCCGCGATGTTTTAAATGAAAGGGTTGAATACGTCGGCTACGACCGGCGGTTGCTGGGATATTACGACGTCCTGATCCTGCCCGGCGGTTTTTCCTACGGAGATTACCTTCGTTCCGGGGCCATCGCGGCCCGTACGCCGGTGATGGAGGCTGTGGCCGATTTTGCGGACCGGGGAGGCCTGGTTTTGGGCATTTGCAACGGTTTCCAGGCCCTGACCGAAGCCGGGCTCCTGCCCGGCGCTCTTTGCCGCAACGGCAGCCTGCAGTTTCGATGCCGGCAGGTTTATGTACGCGTAGATAACAACAGCCTTCCCTTTACGACTCTTGCTGCAGAAGGTGAGGTCCTGAGAATGCCCGTGGCCCACGGCGACGGTAGTTATTATGCCCCGCCGGAGCTGCTGCAGGAGTTGGATCGCAACGGGCAGGTTGTATTCCGCTATGCCGATCAGGACGGGCGGACAAACACAGAAGCAAATCCCAATGGATCGATAGATAATATTGCCGGAGTTTCCAATCGCTCCGGTAACGTGATCGGTTTAATGCCTCACCCGGAAAGGGCTGGAGAAATAGCGCTGGGGTCGGAGGACGGCCTGGTCATTTTTAAATCACTGATCGGGCATTTTCAAAACCGGGAGGTGGTTGAAGATGTCTGAGCAGGAAAAGGCCGGGACGGATAAACCGGAAAAGCTGTGGCGCAAGCTGGGATTAAGTGATCATGAATATGAAGTGATTGTCGAGCAGCTCGGCCGGGAACCAAACCCGGTGGAACTGAATATGTACAGCGTAATGTGGTCCGAACACTGCAGTTACAAGCACTCCCGGTCATCTTTGAAACTTTTTCCTACCGACGGCCCGCGTGTGGTCCAGGGGCCCGGTGAAAATGCCGGGGTGGTCGATATCGGGGACGGGTATGCGGCTGTATTCAAGATTGAAAGCCACAACCATCCCTCGGCCGTGGAACCCTACCAGGGCGCAGCGACCGGGGTGGGCGGCATTTTAAGAGATATTTATACCATGGGTGCCCAGCCCATTGCTTTCTTGAATTCACTGCGCTTCGGACCGCCCGATAACGCCCGCGGCCGCTACCTGTTTGCCGGGGTGGTGGCGGGCATCGGGGGCTACGGCAACTGTGTGGGAATCCCTACCGTAGGCGGAGAAGTATATTTCGAGCCCTGCTACCGGGGCAACCCGCTGGTAAACGCCATGTGCGTCGGGGTTATGCCTGTGGAACGGCTGGTTTTGGGTAAAGCCTGCGGCGAGGGCAACCTGGTAGCCCTGGCCGGGGCCAGGACCGGGCGGGACGGAATCCACGGGGTCACATTTGCTTCCGAGGAGCTATCTGACCAGTCCGAAAAGGACCGACCCGCCGTGCAGGTGGGCGACCCTTTCCTGGGAAAGCTGTTGATCGATGCCACCCTGGAAGCGGTGGACAGAAAACTGGTTGCCGGGGTCCAGGACCTCGGCGGGGCGGGATTAACCTGTGCCCTGACTGAAACTGCTTCCCGGGCCGGTACAGGTTTGGAAATTGATTTGGAAAAGGTACTCCTGCGGGAAGAAGGGCTGGAGCCGTTTGAAATTTTAACCTCGGAGTCGCAAGAACGGATGCTTTTTATTGTTGAACCGCAGCGGCTGGAAGAGCTGGAAGGAATATTCCGGCACTGGGAACTGCCGCTGACGGTGCTCGGCCGGGTCAGCAGCGGTAAAATGGTGACCGTGCGCTATCACGGGGAAATTGTGGCCGAGGTGCCGGCAGGAAGCGTGGCCGGGGGCTCCCCGGAATACGAGCCTGAAAGCCGGGAGCCGGCTTACATTCGCGAACTGGCCGCCTTTGACCCCCTGGGCCTGCCGCCGGTTAAAAACCGGGGGAAAGCCCTGCTGGACCTGCTTTCAGCACCCGATGTTGCTTCCAAGGAATGGGTCTGGCAGCAGTATGACTACATGGTCCGCACCTGCACCCTCGAGGGGCCGGGTGGGGATGCCGCGGTCTTAAGACTGCGGGGGTCCGGTAAAGCCCTGGCAGTGGCGGTGGACGGCAACGGCCGCCATGCCTACCTCGACCCCCGCCTGGGCGGGATGCTGGCCGTGGCCGAAGCGACCAGGAATTTAAGCTGCAGCGGAGCGGAGCCGATCGGAATAACCGACTGCCTGAATTTCGGCAACCCCGAAAAGCCGGAGATGTTCTGGCAGTTCAGGCAGTCGGTGGAAGGGATGGCCGAGGCCTGCCGGGTTCTGGAAGTGCCGGTGGTGGGAGGGAACGTCAGCTTCTATAACGAAGTAGAAGACGAAGCCATTTATCCCACCCCGGTGGTTGGAGCAGTCGGCCTTTTAGAGAAAGCAGATCAGCACTGCGGGATTGGTTTCTGCGCAGAAGGAAACCTGATCTGCCTGATCGGACCGCATCATATATCTTTAGGCGGAAGCCAGTTTTTGAAAACTATTCACGGACGCGTGGCCGGCAGTCCGGCCGGCATTGACCTGCCCGGGGAGAAAAAATTGCAGGCTTTTCTGCGCCGGCTGGTTGCAGGTAAACTAATTATGTCGGCCCACGACCTTTCAGATGGCGGACTGGGTGTGGCAGTAGCCGAAAGCTGCCTTAAAGGAGGAACGGGGGCCGCGCTGGACCTGCCATCTTCTCCGCGCCCCGACCTGGACCTGTTTGGGGAAGGGCCTTCGCGGGTGCTGGTTTCGATCCGGCCCGCTGATCTTGGGGATGTATCAAAGCAGGCCGGTGAAGCCGGAGTCAGACTGAGTGAACTGGGCTGGACTGGCGGCAAGAAACTGGAAATCAACTGCGGCGGCAGCCGGGTTGTCAGCCTGGAGCTGGAAGCGATGAAAAAGGCCTACGAGGAGGTTTTCTCATGGATGATGAAATAATTTTACCCGGCAGGCTGAGTGAGGCCTGCGGGGTTTGCGGCGGTTTTGCCGATGATCAACCCCTGGCTTTTCTGACCTGTTTTTCCCTGTATGCCCTCCAGCACCGCGGCCAGGAATCGGCCGGTATTGTGGCCGGCCCGGGAGAAGGCCGTAAGATGTGGCTGAAAAAGGGGATGGGCCTGGTTTCGGATGTTTTTCCGGACAGTGCCGATTTAAAAGGTATCGTCTGCCGGCTTGCCGTGGGCCATGTCCGCTACTCCTACGGGGAGGGCGGGCGCAGCCCCGAAAATTCTCAGCCCCTTAAACTGCGTTACCGGCACGGGGAGCTGGCCGTTGCCCATAACGGCCACCTGCTTAACTCCGCCGAATTGCGCGAAGAGCTGGAGCGCCAGGGTGCTATTTTCCAGACCGACACGGACAGCGAGCTGCTGGCCCACATGGTGGCCAGGCAGGGCAGCAGCAACCTGGAAGAAGCCCTGGCCGATGTGGTGCCACGCCTGAAAGGGGCTTTTGCCTTTATTGTAACCGACGGGCATAAGGTCATCGGCCTGCGCGACGGTTACGGTTTCCGGCCGCTTTCTTTAGCCTCTATAGATGGGGATGGATATTTCATGGCCTCGGAAACCTGTGCTTTTGATACCATCGGGGCCAGGTTTATCCGCGACCTTGAGCCCGGTGAAATGGTAGTTTTGGATGAAGAGGGGATGCACAGCCGCCGGGTTCTCGATAACTCCTGTCCGAAGCTGTGCGTCTTTGAATATATCTATTTTGCCCGCCCTGACAGCAACCTGCAGGGCCGCAATGTTCACCTGGTCCGCCGCGAACTGGGCCGCCAGCTGGCCCGTGAGCATCCGGTGAAAGCCGATATCGTCTCGGGTGTGCCCGATTCGAGCATTGCCGCCGCTTCCGGCTTTGCCGAAGAGGCGGGCCTGCCCTACGAAATGGGCCTGGTAAAAAATCGCTATATTGGGCGCACTTTCATCAAGCCGACCCAGAAAATGCGGGAAGAAGGGGTCGACATCAAGCTTAACCCTGTCCGAAAGATCGTCGAAGGTAAACGGGTGGTGCTGGTGGACGATTCTATTGTGCGTGGCACTACCAGCGTTAAGCTGATCAAGATCATGCGCCGGGCCGGGGCCAGCGAGGTGCACCTGCGGATCAGTTCGCCGCCGGTAAAAGGGTCCTGTTTTTACGGGATCGATATTCCTGATGCCCGGGACCTGATCGCCTACAACCGGCCGGTGGAAGAGATCCCTTCCGTGACGGGAGCCGATTCGGTCGGCTATTTGAGCATGGAGCGGACCGTGGAAGCGGTCGGCCTGCCCGCGGTTGAACTGTGCCGGGCCTGCTTTACGGGGGATTATCCGCTTATTAACGATTAACAGATTGCCTGAACCAGGAAGGATTGGCCCGGACCGGGGTGGAATATGTTTTGGTGGTGGGCATTTATTATGGTATAAAAGAGGGTGTGAAGTGTCGGGGGAAGCGGTTTGCCTGAGCTTTCTTCGTCCTGATCAAATAAGCGACTAAGCAGAAGCAACTGAAACCAAGGAGGTAGTAGAAGATGGAAGGGTTATTGTACGTGGTTCCGGCCTGTGCTCTGGCTGCTCTGGTTTTTGCACTAATCTTATGGTCCAGATTGAGCAAGGCCGAACCCGGAAGCGAACACATGAGAGAGATCGCCGCCGCAATCCACGAAGGGGCCATGGCTTTTTTGAGGCGCGAATATACTTACCTGGTCGTATTCGTGATCGTGCTGACGGTGGTCCTGGCCGTGGTGATCAACATTCTTACCGCGGTAAGCTTTGTGGTCGGGGCGATCCTGTCCGGAACGGCCGGTTTTGTTGGAATGACGGTGGCGACCTTTGCCAATGTGCGCACCGCCCATGCCGCCCGTTCGGGTATAAACCCGGCCCTGACAACGGCTTTTTCAAGCGGAACAATCATGGGAATGATGGTGGCCGGCCTTGGCCTGCTCGGTCTGGGGACGCTGTACATTTTTATCCGCGACCCGGCCGTTGTTAACGGGTATGCCCTGGGGGCAAGCTCGATTGCCCTCTTTGCCCGTGTCGGAGGTGGAATTTATACCAAGGCGGCCGATGTAGGCGCCGACCTGGTCGGTAAAGTTGAAGCCGGCATCCCCGAAGACGACCCCCGCAACGCCGGGGTTATTGCCGATAACGTCGGCGACAACGTGGGCGACGTGGCCGGTATGGGAGCTGACCTCTTTGAGTCTTATGTCGGGTCGATGATCGCCACCATGACCCTGGGAATTGTTTTATACGGTTTTGAAGGGACCCTCCTGCCGCTCCTGGTGGCTTCGGTGGGGATCCTGGCCTCTATATTTGCCTTTTTCTTCGTCCGGGCTAAAGAAGGAGCCCGGCTGGGCGCCGTTTTAGAGCGGGGAATCTGGGTCAGCGCCCTGGTGGTTTTGGTGGTGGCCTTTTTCATAGTTAACTGGTTTGTCGGCGAAGGGGTCTTTCCCGACTATGGGCCCTTTATCGCCGTGGTGGCCGGGTTGTTTGCCGGAGTGATTATCGGGAGGTTGACCGAGTACTACACCTCGGATCATTTTAAGCCGGTGCAGAACATTGCCCGGGCTTCCCTGACCGGAACGGCTACCAAGATCATCAGCGGTCTGGCGGTGGGGATGAAAAGTACCGTTTTCCCGATCATCACCATTGTAGCCGCCATTTTGATTTCCTATTACGTGGCCGGTATATACGGCATTGCCATCTCGGCGGTGGGGATGCTTTCGACCGTGGGGATGACTGTGGCGGTCGACGCTTACGGCCCGGTGGCCGACAATGCCGGCGGTATTGCCGAAATGGCCGAGCTGGAGCCGGAAGTGCGCGAGATCACCGATCAACTCGATTCACTGGGCAACACCACGGCCGCCATCGGCAAGGGCTTTGCTATCGGTTCAGCGGCACTGACAGCACTGGCCCTGTTTACTGCTTATGCGCAAGTAGCGGGACTGGAGGTGATTGACATTACCAGCCCCCAGGTTATCGCCGGGTTATTGATCGGCGGGGTGCTCACCTACTTCTTCACCTCCAGGACCATGGAGGCGGTCGGTAACGCTGCTTTTTCCCTGATCGAGGAAATCCGGCGCCAGTTTAAAGAAATCCCCGGCTTGATGGAAGGCGAGTCTAAGCCTGAGTATGCCAAATGTGTTGATATCAGCACCAGGGCCGCCCTGCGGGAAATGATCGTGCCCGGATTGATGGCGGTAGTGGTGCCCCTGGCTGTTGGCTTGATACCGTTCCTGGGCAAAGCGGCCCTGGGCGGCCTGCTGGCTGGCGCGCTCGTAACCGGGGTCCTGCAGGCCATCAACATGGCCAATGCCGGCGGGGCCTGGGACAATGCCAAAAAATATATCGAAGCGGGGCATCACGGCGGCAAGGGCAGCGAAGCCCACAAGGCGGCCGTGGTCGGTGACACGGTCGGCGACCCTTTCAAGGATACCGCCGGTCCGTCATTAAACATTTTAATCAAGCTGATGAGCATTGTCGCCCTTGTTTTCGCGCCGCTGTTCTTCTAAACCAAAACCACGCGCCCGGGCCATCCCCGGGCGCTTTTTTTAAGTGCGCCCGGCATGGGCGTTAACTTGGCGGTGAAAGTCCGCTGTGGGCTTGGCAGAACGTAGCGAGGGGACGGAGTTGTTGCTACACCACGTGGCACGTGAGAAGTATGTGGCGGAAGCGAAGTGTGGTCATATTTAAAGACAAGAGGCCGGGCCCTGATGTTTAAATTATCGCCTTACGATGTAGCAGGGGTGTAGCAGGGGGACGGAGTTGTTGCTAGCACAGCAAGGGGACGGAGTTGTTGCTACACGTGGAAGTGCCGGTGTTGTTTGCGCATCAATGATGGAGGGCCGGGTCCTTCTGTTTAAACTACCGTCTAAAGAGGGGAGTTGATCGGTATGAGCGATGAAATGGATTACCGCAAAGCCGGAGTGGACATTGACGCCGGTGAGGAAGCAGTGGAAAGGATCAAAGACCTGGCCCGTTCCACGTTCCGGCCGGAGGTCCTCCAGGGTTTGGGCGGATTTAGCGGCCTCTTTGCACCCGATTTCAAAAAGCTGAAGGAACCGGTCCTGGTCTCCGGCTGTGACGGTGTCGGGACCAAATTGAGTGTCGCTTTTGCCGCCGGAAAGCACGACACGGTCGGCATCGACTGCGTGGCCATGTGCGTCAACGATGTCCTGGTCCAGGGCGCCGAACCTTTATTCTTCCTTGACTATATGGCCATGGGTAAACTGGTGCCTGGTCAGGTGCAGGAAATAGTGAGCGGAATTGCCGGGGGCTGCCGGCAGGCCGGATGTGCCCTCCTGGGAGGAGAAACTGCCGAGATGCCCGGGTTTTATCCTGCCGGGGAATACGAACTGGCCGGTTTCGTGGTCGGCCTGGTCGATCGGTCCGCCATCATCAACGGGGCCGGGATTGAAGACGGTGATGCCGTGGTGGGGCTGGCTTCAAACGGGCTGCACAGCAACGGTTATTCACTCGCCCGCAAGGTACTCCTCGAAGAAGCCGCTTTGAAACTTACCGATTACCAACCCGGCCTGGGGACGACTCTGGCCGAGGAGATGCTCAGACCCACCACCATCTATGTAAAGCCGGTTTTAAGCGCCCTGGATAAGTTCACTGTCAAGGGCATGGCCAATATTACCGGCGGCGGGCTGCCCGGCAACCTGCCCCGGATATTGCCGGCCGGTCTGAGGGCCGATATTGAGGTCAGGACCTGGCCGGAACCGCCCGTATTTGAAATGATCAGCGAACTGGGTCCGGTCAAGCGAGAGGAGATGTTCCGTGCCTTCAACATGGGCATTGGCTTTACCCTGGTCGTCCCCGATCGGGAAGCGGACCGCCTGGCAGAACATTTTAAAGGGCAGGGTATTTCCGCCTACCGGATTGGCCGCATCGAATCCGGTGAAGGCTTGGTCAAACTGAACAATCTTTAAGAAGAATTTCTTTGGGCCGTCAGTTAATTTAGCATTTTACTGGCCAATATATTTTTAACCGACAATAACAACTACGGCTTGAAGACATTATCTACGGCTTGAGGAATACTTTTAGAGGATTTATTGCTTATCAAATAGAAGTTCTTTTTAATCTGTTAAAACCAGGAGGGGCTGTAGTATGAAGCGAATTGCTGTGCTCGCTTCCGGCCGGGGGACGAACCTGGAAGCGATCCTGGAAGCGGTGGAAAGAGGCGATATTTTCGGCGAGGTGGCGCTGGTAATCAGCGATCAAGAACAGGCACAGGCCCTGCAGAGGGCGGAAAGAAGGGGGGTAAAAGCCCTTTTCATGGCCCCCGGAAACAATGGCGGACGTGAGCAGTACGACCGGGCCATAGTGGAGCAGCTAAAAGAAGATCGGATTGACCTGGTGGCACTGGCCGGCTTCATGCGCCTGCTGTCACCTTATTTTGTCAACGCTTTTTCGATGCAAATTATGAATATCCATCCATCTCTTCTGCCTGCTTTCCCCGGCCTCGACGGGGTGGAGCAGGCGCTTGCTTATGGCGTAAAGGTGACCGGTTGCACGGTCCATTTCGTCGATGAAGGTCTGGATACCGGACCCATTATTCTGCAGGAGGCGGTTCCGGTGATTCAGCAGGACAGCGTAGAAACCCTGCACCAGCGGATTCATGCCTCCGAACACCGTCTTTATCCGACGGCAATCGACCTGTTTTGCAGGGAAAAACTAAAAGTGGAGGGAAGAAGGTGTATGATTATTGACTGAAAAGCGCAGAGCCCTGATCAGTGTATCCGACAAAACGGGAATAGCCGAATTCGCCCGGGAACTGTCCAGGCTGGGTTTCGAAATCATTTCCACCGGAGGAACGGCGCGCGCTTTGCGTGAAGACGGGTTGGAGGTGACCGACGCCTCTGAAATAACCGGATTTCCGGAAATTTTGGGCGGCCGGGTCAAGACCCTGCACCCCAATATCCATGCCGCGATTTTAGCCCGCCCGGACGTAGATGATCAGCGGCGGGATCTGGAAAAGCACGGCATTATACCTCTTGAACTGGTGGTTGTAAACCTCTATCCCTTTGAACAGACTATTTCCCGCGAAGGGGTGAGCCACCAGGAAGCAGTGGAGAATATCGATATTGGAGGCCCCACCATGCTCCGGGCGGCGGCCAAGAACCACGCCTATTTGGCAGTGATAGTCAACCCGAAGCGCTATGGCCCCATAATAGAAGAGCTGGAAAAAAATGGCCGAGTCAGCTCCGAGACCCGCTTCAGCCTGGCGACTGAAGCTTTTTCGCATACGGCCGGTTACGACGCGGCCATTGCTTCATATTTCAACGCCCGGCCCGAGGTGGAAACGGAGCTCTACCCGGAAAGATTGAATTTTTCCTTTAACAAGGTCCAGGGGTTACGCTACGGTGAAAACCCCCAGCAGGAAGCCGCTTTTTACGCATCAGGAGGAGCGCCGGCCGGCCTGGCTGCTGCACGGCAGCTACAGGGCAAAGAACTTTCTTTCAACAATTTGAACGACCTTAATGCGGCCTGGGAAGCGGTGCTGGAATTTGCAGAACCGACAGCCGTAGCGGTTAAACATGCCAATCCCTGCGGGGTCGGTTCAGCGGGCAATTTAAAGGATGCCTACAATCTGGCTTTTGAAGCAGACCCGGTTTCCATTTTCGGCGGAGTTTTGGCCCTGAACCGGCCCGTGGATGCCGATGCGGCCCGGGAGATGAGCAAGATCTTTTTAGAAGTGATCGCTGCCCCGCATTTTACCGAAGATGCGGTTGAAGTTTTTAAGGGCAAGAAAGATATCCGCCTGCTTAAAATAGAGGAGGTTGCCGGTGGTCAGGATTGCTTTGATATCAAAAGAATTTCAGGCGGAATCCTGGTCCAGACCATCGATTGGGCGCCGGTCGATGTAACTGCGGGAAAAGTGGTGACCGAGAGGGCGCCGACAGAGGAAGAATGGGCCGCTCTCGGATTTGCCCAGAAAGTGGTTAAGCACGTCCGCTCCAACGCCATTGTCATTGCCGGTAAAAACATGACCTACGGAATCGGCGCCGGCCAGATGAGCCGGATCGGGGCGGCTAAGATAGCCCTTAACCAGGCCGCAGGTAAAGCCAGGGGAGCCGTGCTCGGTTCCGATGCATTCTTCCCCTTCCCCGATACGGTCGAGGAAGCGACTAAAGCCGGGGTTACAGCCATAGTCCAACCCGGCGGTTCTCAAAAAGACCGTGAATCGATCGAGCTGTGCAACCATCACAACCTGGCCATGGTCTTTACCGGGCGCCGGTATTTTAAGCATTAACGCTGCTACTCCTGCTGCAGCGGGAGAGCGTGACAGTGAAGGGAGGTCAATTTAAATGCGAGTGTTGATAGTCGGCGGCGGCGGTCGAGAGCATACCCTGACCTGGAAGCTGGCCCAAAGCCCGCTTTTGGAAAAGCTCTACAGCGCCCCGGGCAATCCGGGTATAGCCAAAGTGGCCGAGTGTGTTGATATTGCCGCAGATGATATTGAAAACCTGAAAAAATGGGCCCTGGAAGAAAAAATCGATTTAACGGTAGTCGGGCCGGAAGCGCCCCTGGTACTGGGGCTGGCCGACAGCTTCCGGGTAGCGGGGTTGAAAGTATTCGGGCCCGGCAAAGAAGGGGCCCGGCTCGAGGGAAGCAAGGTTTGGACCAAGCGGAAAATGAAAGAATGGGGCATCCCCTCGGCCGGCTTTGCCGTATTCGATGACTTTGATGATGCCCGCAGCCACCTGGCCCGCTTTTACGGGGGAGCGGTGGTGATCAAAGCGGAGGGCCTGGCGGCCGGCAAGGGCGTTACCGTGGCTTCGGGCCCCGCCGAGGCGGAGCAGGCCTTATATGATATCATGATTGAGCGAAAGTTTGGTGAAGCCGGCAACCGGGTGGTTATCGAGCAATGCCTGAGCGGGGAAGAAGTGTCGGTTCTGGCTATAACCGACGGCAAAAGCCTGGTTTTCCTGCCCTCATCGCAGGACCACAAGGCCATCTATGAAGGCGACAGGGGACCGAATACAGGCGGAATGGGTGCTTATTCGCCGGCACCGGTTTACACGGAAAAACTGGCCCGCAGGACCGAAGAACAGGTATTTTGGCCCCTGCTGAAAGGGTTTAACAACCTTGGTGTCGATTTCAGGGGTGTGATCTATGCCGGTTTGATGGTGTCTGGTGACGACCTTAACGTACTCGAATACAATGTCCGTTTTGGCGACCCGGAAGCTCAGGCCTTGATCCCGCGCATGAAATCAGATCTACTGCCACTGCTGGATGCGGCAGCAGGGGGCGATCTGAAAGGGCTTGATGCCGAATGGCGCGGGGATCCGGCCGTCTGCGTGGTGATGGCATCGGGCGGATACCCGGGCAGCTACGAAAAAGGTTTCCCCATCGAGGGGATAGATGAGTTGGAGCATGAAAGCGACGGCAGGGTGGCGGTTTTTCATGCCGGGACGGCGATCAAGGATGGCCGCCTGGTCACTAACGGAGGCCGGGTTTTGGGCGTAACCGCCTGGGATATAGACCTGAGTAAAGCCCTGGATCGGGTTTACAGCGCCTGCGATAGAATTAAATTTGAAGGCGCTTACTTTCGCCGGGATATCGCCCACCGGGCTTTAAAAAGGCAGGAGCGAGAATAAGTGTTTGGTTAGCAAGTATTTTTAGAGCGGAATCTTCACCGGGTGCGCGGGCTTATAAAAAAATCAGCGTGAGCCGCCCCGATTTGCCCTGGTAAAAGGATTAAGCGGGGAAAGTTGGGCAACCGGTCAGGATCCGGGTTGATTGCTCAATCGTGAGCTAAAAACAGGTGATTTGTCCCGGCAGCCTAAAGATTTGACGGAGGTGTGATAAAGATGGAATCTGCAGTGGTGGTCGGATTTGCCCGAACTCCTTTTGGCCGGTTTTTGGGGGTGTTAGAGCCCGTTCCGGCCGTGGAACTGGGTGCAGCCGCCGTCAGAGAGGCCCTTTCCCGTGCCGGTGTGGCCGGCGACCGGGTCGACCAAGTGCTGCTCGGGATGGTAATCCAGGGTGGCGCGGGGCAGATCCCTTCCAGACAGGCAACGGTAAAAGCAGGTCTGCCCTACACGGTTCCCTCCGATACGATTAACAAGGTTTGCGCTTCCGGGCTGCGGGCGGTTAACTTCGGCCAGGCCATGATTAAAACCGGGGAAGCCGGCATCCTGGTGGCCGGGGGCATGGAAAATATGAGCTCAGGCCCCTACATGATGCAGGGCGCGCGCACCGGCTACCGGATGGGCGATGCCGAAGTGATCGACGCTATGGTCCATGATGGTCTGTGGTGCCCCTTTCATGATGTCCATATGGGAGTGCACGGCAGCATTGTTCCGGCCGAGCACGGCATTACCAGGGAAGCTATGGACGAGTGGGCCCTGCGCAGCCACCGCCTGGCCATTGAAGCGATGGACAGCGGGCGCCTGGGTGAAGAAATCGTCCCGGTGGAAGTGTTCCACAAAAAAAGGGGTTCGCAGGTGGTGGACCGGGACGAGCTGCCGCGACGCGACACTTCCCTGGAAAAACTGGCCAAACTGCCACCAGCTTTTGAGGAAAAAGGACTGATCACGGCCGGAAATGCACCCGGGATCTCGGACGGTGCGGCGGCGCTGGTTTTGACTTCCAGGCAAAAAGCGGTTGAACTGGGCCTGAAACCCCTGGCGGAAATTATATCCACCGGCACAGCCTCAAGAAAGCCACGTTTTATTGCCACCGTCCCTTATGAAGCGGCGGCGGTAGCTCTGGACAGGATCGATTTAAAGGCCGATCAAATTGATTTAATTGAAGTGAACGAGGCCTTTGCCGCCGTGGTTCTGACCAGCATCAAGCTCGGCGGCTGGGATCCGGACCGGGTCAATGTCAACGGGGGAGCGGTGGCCCTTGGCCACCCCATCGGGGCCAGCGGCGCCCGCATCTTGCTCACCCTGATTGCCGAGCTGCACCGGCGCGGCGGAGGGTACGGCCTGGCCACGATCTGCAGCGGGGCGGCCCAGGGCGAGGCAACCGTGGTAAAAGTTTCATAACCCGGCTTGATCTGGCCAGCCCGATCACAGAAGATGCGGCAGCCGGGGCGCAGCCTGCAGCAGTTAAAGCAGGCCGCAGTAACCAGGGTTATGAATTGTTTGGAATAGAACTAAATTAGGAAAACAGTTTTACTTCATTAGCTATATTATTCCAGCTGATCCGATCAGTGGTTATGATCTCATCATTTGTTTCGGTTGAAGCGGTAAATAAAATGTAATGACAACTCAAAAAGAGGGGTTAAACAGTGAATTTTGTCCTTTCCGATTACCACCGGTCCAGAAAGGAAGAATTCCGCTGCTTTGCGGAAAAGGAAGTGGACAGGGGAGATCATTTTCCCGCCGATAACCTGCGCAAAGCGGTTCAAAATGGCTACATGGGACTGCCCCTGCCCCCCGAATGGGGCGGTGGAGGAGAAGATTTTTTAACCTACACGATTCTGATCGAGGAGTTGTCCAGGGTTTGCGCTTCTACCGGGGCCATTATAGCGGTCCACACCTCGGTGGGCACCTTTCCTCTTTACTATTTCGGCACTGAAGAGCAGAAAAAGCACTACCTGCCCGGGCTGGCCCGGGGAGAGCTGCTCGGCGCCTTTGCCCTGACTGAATCGGGGGCGGGTTCCGATGCGGCTGCCCTCACCACCAGCGCCGTCAGGTCTGGGGACGGCTACATTTTAAACGGCTGCAAACTCTTTATAACCAGCGGGGGCCAGGCGGATATTTATACCGTCTTTGCTACGGTTGACCGCAGCTTGGGTCACAGGGGAATTACCGCCTTCCTGGTTGAAAAGGATACCCCGGGACTGATCCCGGGAAAACCGGAGAAAAAGATGGGCCTGAACCGCTCCAACACCACCGAGTTACGCCTGGAGGATCTCTATATCCCGGCGTCGAACAGGTTGGGCGAGGAAGGATCGGGATTTAAAATTGCCATGTCCCTGCTGGACGGGGGGCGGATCGGCATTGCCGCCCAGGCCCTGGGATTGGCCCAGGCAGCAGTTGACTACGGTACCGCTTTTTTAAAACAGCGGGAGGAAGAAACCGGCCGCAAAACCGATCAGTACGCCGCTTTTGAGCTAGCCGATCTTTCGACCAGGTTGGAAGCAGCCCGGCTCCTGGTTTACCGGGCGGCCCTGGTTAAAGAATCAGGCCGAAAGTGCTCTAAAGAGGCTTCCATGGCCAAATATTATACCACAGACCTGGCGGTAGCTGCAGCAACGCGCTGTATTGATTTATGCGGCTTTCCAGCCGCCGAAGCGGGCAGCCTTCCAGCCGGTTATTTTTGTGATGCCAAGGCGACCCAGATTTATGAAGGCACTAACCAGATCCAGCGCCTCGTGGTGGCCCGGGAGCTGCTGCAATGAGAAAAAAGATTGATACTTAAGTTTGTTTACGTTAAAAACCGTTTTGTCGGCTGGTCGGTAATAATAGATAAGGTGAAACAGGTTTCAGATGCTGTAACAAGAAGAAAGCTTATTCAATTAAATAAGCCCTATAGCAATTTGTACTTGATATATTCAACGAATCTTATAACATGATCTGAAAGGATTTTTTTTCCTTTCTCACTATCCTTATTTTCCATACACCGGTAAAATTCCTCAAAATCTTTTAAAAAACCTTCCATTTCGGGGACTTCATCCAATGTATAATACCAAAACCGGGTAGCTTTTAAATTGTAATTATCCAAGATTTCTTCCAATTCAGTGTTCCTGCTGAATTCCCGTATTTTTTTATGGAATTCCTGATCAAGGCTGATAAGTTCATTGTAGTCCCCTTTTTCTAACACTGATCTCGTGTTGGTTAGCAGTTCGTAAATAGTTTTTTTTTCGAAATCCCCTGCTCTTTTTATAACTAAGTCGCCAGCTAACCCTTCTAAAACTACTTTTACTTCAAATATATGCTTAAATTCTTTAATATCAACCTGGGTTACGAAAGTTCCCTTTCTAGGAACAATGTAGATCAATTTATCATATACCAGCCTTTGAAGGCATTCTCTAATCGGAGTCCTACTGGTGTTGTACTTTTCCTGCAGGAGGGTTTCATCTATTTTAGCACCTGGTGGAATTTCAAGTTTGATAATTGACTCTTTAATATCTTGATATATGTGGTGAGAGTTTCTGAATTTTGGCTTAACTGTTTTCATTTCCTACCTTACTCCTTTGAATAATAATTCTCTACAAATATTATAACAATAAAAAAAAATAATTACAAGATAGTAATATATGTTATTGAGAAAACAAAAATATTAAATATATATCTTGACATTAATAATGATATCGTAGTAATATATATGAGACAATTAAAAATAATTGATGTTTTAAATATAATCCCATAAACAAAATTATTGGCTTAATAGAAGGCATCAAAGGTAAGAATCATAGCATTAAGTGTTGCAAAAACTGCTATAAATCAAGCATTTTTATTGAGAAGATTTTTTACCGCAAACCGGTAATCGAAGCACCAGAATTTAAGGATGGAGGTGATAATAATACATCAATAGAAATATTAGATTTGTTTGTACTGCAGTAAATATTTTTTTAGTAAGGAGTTAGTTTTAATGAGTAGTAGATTGTAATTGAAGCTTGAAAATATTATATAATATTGAGACAGAGGAGTTGACGTAAATGAAGGTTAATGTTGAAGCACAGTTGTCGCCGATGTTTCGTATTTTATCAGATGATCAACTTTATGAAATCCATTTGGCTTCACTGGAAGTTTTAGAGAGGGTAGGAGTTAAAGTTGATGAACCTGAAGCAAGAAAGTTGTTAAAGGATGCCGGTGCTTTAATAGATGAAAAGTCAAATGTTTGCAAGATTCCATCAGACATTGTTCAAAGCGCTATTAATTCTGCACCACCTCGTGTGGTTCTTGCTGATCGTGATGGTAAACGTTGCATGTACTTGGAAAAAAACAATCCTTATTTTGGAACGGGCTCGGATCTGCATTACGTGATTGATCCATATACGGGTGAAAGACGCAGCAACTCAAAACAAGATATAGAAAATACAACCCGGGTTGTAGATTATCTGCCCAACATTGATTTTATGATGTCGATGGGTATTGCCAAAGATAAGCCTGCCAGTGTTTCCGATTTGCACCAGTTCGAGGCCATGGTAAACAACACTAGTAAACCTTTGTTAATTACCGCCCATCACCGTCAGAGCCTTTTAGATCAGATTGAAATGGCGGCAATGGTTAGAGGTGGACTCGCAAACTTACAGGCTAATCCACTGTTTTCTCTTTATACAGAACCAGTATCTCCACTTTGTCACTCTTATGATGGTCTCCAAAAATTAATGAGTTGTGCTGAATATCGCATTCCTGTTAATTACACTCCCGGTTTATGCGGGGGAGGTACCGGGCCGGTTACCAGAGCCGGAGCTTTTGTTACAGCTAACGCCGAATCATTAAGCGCGTTAACAATACACCAGCTGAAAAGAAAAGGGTCCCCCTTTATTTATGGTGGTGTCGCCACTATACTTGATATGAAATCGACAGTATTTTCTTATGCCGCGCCTGAGATGCATATTGGCAGTGCCGTTTTGACGCAGCTTTCCAAGATGTATGAATTGCCCATGTTTAGTACAGCAGGGTGTTCTGATTCCAATGTTTTTGATGAGCAAGCAGCACTTGAATCATCATATACAATCTTTTTAGCTGCACTGAGCGGTGCTAATCTAATTCATGATGTCGGTTATGTTGAATCTGGCCTAACTTGTTCCTACGAGATGCTGGTTGTTTCTGACGAAATAATTGATATGGTTCGTCATATGTTGAATAATTTTGCAGTTAATACCAATACAATGGCATTAGATGTAATCGAAAAAGTGGGTCCTGGTGGACAATATGTTACAAATGAACATACTTTTGCCAATTTTAAAGAAGAAATGTGGTTTCCTAAATTGTTGAATAGGAATAGACATGACAGTTGGGAACAGTCAGGTAGTATGACCTTGTCAATGAAGGCGAATGAAAAAGCACGTGATATTTTAGAAAACTATCAATCCTCTAAATTGCCAGAAAAAGTTCAGGAAGAAATAAGCACCTTGATAAGCAAGCGATTGGAATCTTATGAATCAAGGCAGTTACATTCATAGCTATTCAACTATCTAAATAATAACTGCTTAAAAACACAATATTATCAAAATTACAACATAATACTTTCGTAAAGGAGTGGCATGGATGGCAGATTTTGAAGCTTTGGCAGGAGCGATAATTGAGTGTGATGCGGCGAAGGCGGATGAGCTGACCCGCAAGATGGTGGATGAGGGTGCCAAGCCCCAGGAAGTAATTAACAAGGGTT
>SKMK01000028.1 GCA_007121075.1 Syntrophomonadaceae bacterium | reverse complement strand
TTAATAATTATAAGATAAAGGTTATTTGAGCTTTAAAATATAGATAAATTTTTACTTAAATTTTTATGCGCCCTATTTTTCTCCCTATGAGCATGAAAGAGGGTGTAAAATGTGTTACACTTATTTTGCATTATGTAATTTAGGGAGACATGGGTTATGAGACCAACAAGGATTGTCGTGGCTCTTGGTGGTAATGCCCTCTTGGAGCGGGGCACGCCTGCTACTGCTGAAAACCAGCTGGAGCGGGTTTATAAAACGGTGGAATACATTGCCGAAATGAGCTGCCGGAATAATGAGCTGGCAATCGTTCACGGCAATGGCCCCCAGGTTGGCAATATTGTGCTGGCCAGCGAAACAGCCGCCGATGTTGTGCCGGTGATGCCCTTTGATGTCTGCGGGGCTATGAGCCAGGGCTATATAGGCTACCATATCCAGCAGGCTTTACGCTATACTCTGGGCAAAAAATGCCGTAATGTGCCTGTTGTTACTATAGTGACCCAGGTAGTGGTTGATCAAAATGATCCTGCCTTTGAAAACCCAACCAAGCCGATCGGACCCTACTATAGCAAGGAAAAAGCCGAACAAATTAGCCGGGGAAAAGGCTACACCATGGTCGATGACGCCGGTCGTGGATGGAGAAGAGTTGTGGCCTCACCCATGCCCCGGCGGATCGTCGAATTTTCTTGTTTGAAGAAACTCTGGGATACGACCATTGTAATTACAGCAGGAGGAGGGGGCATCCCGGTTATTGAAGCGGAAGACGGCTCTTTGAAGGGCATCGCCGCCGTTATCGATAAAGACCTGGCCGCCGCCCGGTTGGCCAACGATATCGAGGCCGATGTCTTGATGATCCTCACCGAAGTAGATCAGGTAGCCCTCAACTTTAACAAACCCAACCAGCAGGACCTGGATCACATGACCGTGGGGGAAGCAGAAAAATACATTGAAGAGGGGCATTTCGCCCCGGGCAGCATGCTGCCCAAAATCCAGGCTGCAACCATGTATGTCAAGGAAAACCCCGGCAAAAAAGCAATTATTACTTCCCTATTCAAATCCATCGAAGCCCTGGACGGCAAAACTGGAACAATAATCACCGACTAAACTCTAACCAATAAGCTTAAAACAGGAAAACACGAAACTGGTTTTAAGTAAAGATGTTACCGCCACCATACCTGGAAAGTGCCTTCTTCCATACGACGGGAAAAATACTTTTGGGACGCTGCCTTGTAGAAGATCCTGGTGAAAGGCAGCAACAGGGAGAAACCAACCAGGTCTGTAATCAGCCCCGGGGTAAGGAGGAGAGCCCCGCCTATCAGGATGCAGGCCCCGTCAAACATGGGATCTCCGGGCATGATACCTGCTTCCATCTCCATCTGCATTTTCCGAAGGACAGCCAGGCCCTGGTACTTGGCTAAAAATACACCCACAAAACCGGTAGAGGCTATAAGCAGGATCGTCGGCACTGAACCGATAATAGCCCCAACCTCGATTAAAAGCCAAATTTCAATTAAGGGAACCAGGGTAAACAACAATAGAAATTTAACCATATCACACCAACTGTTTAGTGATCGTTTTTATTTTAACACGGATTGAAGTAAATTTTAACTTGCCTGCACACGGCTGCTGCTTCGTTTTATTCCGACTTCACATTCACATAGTGAATACATTCATCCTGGTGATCCATATGGCGGTAAAACTGCTGAAAATCAATCTGGTAATTAAAATCGTCCTGTTCTTTATTTCTTTGCTCCCTGATGTCAAGGTTCCTAACAATTAGCAATTCTTCGTTAATATTGGAAGCCTGCAGCAGGGTCATTCCCGAGGGAGCCCAAATGCCGCTCCCGCCCCAGTAGTACTCCCGGCTTTTTTCATGAAGTCCCACCCAGTTGCTGCCCAGGCTCCAAACCTGGTTGTAGGCCGCCTTGGAACCGTTCATCAAGTTCCACAAAAATCCGTAATAGTGGTCGGTCCGGGTGTTCATCTTGGAATATTCCCTGACCGCTTCGGAATGCCAGGCTGCCATGGTAATAATAGCATCAACGCAGTCCACGAAAGCATACTGCCGGGCCAACTCCACAAAGGCAAGATCATAACAGATCATGAAGCCAAAGCGGCCCCACCTGGTGTCTAAACTAAGACGCTTATCACTCCCCTGGCGGAAATAGTCTCTTTCTACAGGGGTTAAGAAAACCTTGGCGTAAATATATTCTTCTTCAGCATAATCTATCTCAGGGTTTAAGATAAAAGTAGAATTATATAAGCTGTCATCTTTTAGGCGGGCGTTGCCGTAACAGATATATTCCAGGCTGTCCTTACCGTCGGTGAGGCTGTCCCTAATATTTTTCAGCCACGGTTTGATGTGGCTGTTTTCTCCTTCCCTCAACAAGTTCCTAACTTCATCTTTATTGGTGCTGTCCCAGACAAACCCGGTAACAGAAAGCTCGGGGAAAATAAGGATGTTTGCTTTGTATTGATGGGCCAGGTTTATGATTTGCTCCATCTTGTCCAGGTTCTTCTGAACATCCGGAGATCCGTAAATGTTGGCTATCATTACAGTGGGCATTTTTTCGTCGTCTGAGAAAGACCTCTCCACAATCCTGAATCTCATCGTCTTTTCCTCCTTACATACAGGTTGATATAAAAATAATAAATACCCGCTTAAAAAAACCTTTTTCTTTATTTTACTGCTAATGGCGCAATAAAACCACACTTATAAGCTTAAAAACCCGGCTTATACCACGGTAGCTATAATTGCTTAAGCTGTGAAGAACCAGGGTTACAAGATCTTAATTTGTTCTACAAATTAAGCAAATTCCTGCAAACACATTTTAGCCTGATCGGCATCTCTTGAAATATACTCCATTATAATAGCCAGCAGGAGCAGCATAACTGAATAACCTGGGTCTGAAAAGGAAGTGTATTGCTGCATGAAAAGTAAGAGCTGTTGCAATATAAAACTGTTTTGCCGGACCGCCCTTCGACCACAGAAGTGCAAGGCTATTTAAGGAGGTCTTTTCGGGAATAACGTTTGAGATAATTATTGCGCATCAGAGCACAATTTTCTTTATTGATCGGCACAACCTTTCCCAGGAGTGAAGCCACGATAAAAGCTTTACAGTTTTTATCGAGGATCTGTACTGCTGCTTCCACATCATTCCCGGAGAGCCCGCAGCAGATAGCCCCGCTGTTTGCTATTAGGACTGCGTGCTTCCCCCTTAACCGGCCGGCTATCTTATTTGCCAGTTTATCGGGGTTTTGCCCGTCACTCACTACCGGGATCCCGGCCCCAATAATCTGGGCAAAATCGTCAAGCAGGGGATACATAAACCTGCCCACCCTGGAACAGGCCACAATGTTGGGAGATACAGCATGGATGATGGCGTTGACCTCATCATAGGCCCTGTAGATGGAGCCGTGGGCTTCAACGGCGGCCCGGTATTGATTATCTATGTGCCCGGTAAAGGGCTTATTTTTTGAACCGTAAGTCAGACCGTTTTCACCCAGTGAAAACACCGAACTCCTACCTTCCTTTTCCGGGAAAGGGTTTTCTGAGGAGCCGCCAGTATAAAGCCTGAACTGGTTTTCTTCCCGGAGACTGTTATAAAATAACTGCAGAGGGTCAAAACAGGATTCGATATCTTCAGGCCGGGGATCTTGATCCAATTTATGCTTTAGGATAAAATGAACCCTGATCTGATCAAGGTCTGCTTCTAACATCCCGCCAGTTTCCGTGCCGCCGCCAAATCCGCCATAAAGTTCCCGGTATCTCTTTTCTATATATTTCCGGCAGGTTTTTTCCAGCTCCGAAGTTACCCTGAAAGCGTTCTCGCTGTCCAGTCCCAGGCATAACGCACCATGTGCTGTCAGCAAATAAGCTTTGACCCGTGATGGTTTGAGGGCGGAAGCAACTTCTTCCTTGAGTTCCCTGCTGCCGGGCAAGCCATAAGCGACGGAAACAACCGCATCCCCCAGGAGTTCTCTTGCAGAAGGGTTAACTTCACCCACATCGATATTTTCTCTCAGGACACTTACTGCAGAAGCGCATGGCTGGTGGGTGTGAATTACAAAATTAACATCCGGGCACTTTCTGTATACTTCAGCATGAATGCCTATTTCTGAAGACGGCTCAATATTTCCCTCATAACTGCAGTCTTCTATATTGACGGGAACAATTTCTCCCGGGGCCAGCGTCTGGTATGATCTTCCACTGGGGGTAATCACAAACCGGGATTTGCTCACCCGGCAGCTGACATTACCCCAGGTACGGGCAATTAACCCTCGTTCGATAAGTTGTTTCCCCGCTTTTGCAACTGTCTCCCTGCCCTTTTCCAAATCCAATTTTAGCTGATTCATCCTTTCCTTTGTTCATAAGCCATATTAAATAGATTCTTGCTTTTTAGCCCGGCTCTTTGGCTTAAATCAACCGGGTTACTCTATCACTTCCGCCTGGAGAGTGAGAATGTTGGATACGCGGGCTTCGCCGGAACTACCTTCTTCAATTTGATAACCAAAGATTTCGAACTCGAACTGATCTCCTTCTGTAGGGGTAATCCTGAACCAGATCAGCCGGGTCATATCTTCTTCGAAATCTGCGCCTCCCGGAGGGCCGAAATCAATGAGAAAGTGATCGTTTTCCGGTTCGATTACAACCTTGACTCTTTCTTCAGGGATCTCTTCTAAAGGAAACCACACCTCTTGCCTGGGATCCAACCACTCCAGCTCCAGGTGATCGGGAATGGCGCTTCCCTGGTACCTGACTCCCGGCAGGGCCCGGTCTGAAGTAGCGCTGATGGGAAGAATATAGCTTTCTCCCTTTTCCCAGGTTACCTGCAGTGTTACTTCATCTACGTGCTCCACTTCCAGACCCTGGGGTTCCCGTTGCAAATCTTCAAAAGCAGTTACATGATCAGGGATACCCCAGCTCATATTAACCGGCTTTTCAGCTACTTCCTCTTCACAACCAATAAAAACCAGGGCCAAAGGTATGATCAGGATCATTAGCAGTACCAGCAGTACCTTGTTACGCATTGATATCTCCTCCCAGTCTGTAAGTCCTTATTAACAATAATAGTACTCCCCCAAGAACCATGATCAGTGAAACCAGCTGGGCCAGGGTTAAATACAAGGTATATACTTCACTGACCCGGAAAAATTCAACCACAAAGCGGTAACCGCCGATAAGAATCAAAAACCAGCCAAAAACTTTACCACCGCTAACAGGGCCTGTGAAATTCTTCCTGCTTATCCTGAGCAAAATAACAAACATGATCACTATCACCAGGAACGAATAGAGCTGGGTAGGATGGCGAGGTATCGAATCGATTGCCTGGTAAACCAGACCCCAGGGCAGCTGCGTGGGATGACCGTAGCAGCAACCGTTGAAAAAACACCCCAGGCGCCCTATACCGTAACCAAGGGTAACATAAGGGATTGATAGGTCCAGCAATTTCCCCAGGGGAATGTCTCGGAACCAGGCATGCAGGATTAAGGCAGGAATAGCCAGGATTAAAGCTCCATGAAAGGCAAAACCGCCTCTCCAGAAAGCCAGTATATTCTGAGGGGTATCGCTGTACAACTCCCAGTTTACTAATACAAAAGCCAGGCGGGAGCCGATAATCGTACAAATAACAGCAATTAAAAGGGCTTCTCCGTTGTACTTATAAATTGCTGGTGACAGTTTCACAATGGCATTCAGCCAGGGAATTTCATAATACCTGATCAAAGTTACGGCAGTCGTAATTGCCAAAATGGTAAACAACAGGTAGAACCTGACGGTAAAATCTCCCACTGTAAATAATACAGGCATCATGATTAAACACCGCCTTTGGACAGGCCGGATCAATTATAATCATTTTTTTCTTCTATTGTAACAAAAAGGGCAAAGGTAAGATTAATCAGGCGTCCGGGCTTTCACATATAAATTGAAACCACTTATCGGTTTCTGATCACGAATTGTTTAATTCCAATCATGGTAATAGCGGACGAAGTGGTGCAGGGGACCGCTGCCTTTCCCAACATCGATTCCCCCGGCAAGTGCTTCCAGAAGGTAATTCCTGGCCAGGCTTACGGCTTCAGGCACAGTGGCTGCCCTGGTAAGCATGGCCGCAATAGCTGCAGCATAAGTACAGCCGCTACCATGTGTATTTTTAACATCCAGGCGCGGTGAAGAATAATACCTGAATTCCGAGCCGTCATAAAGAAGATCCGTGACTGTATCTCCGTCCATATGGCCACCTTTAACCAGGACCCAGGCCGGCCCGAGTGAAAAAATCTGTTTAGCGGCAAATTTCATATCCTCCAGAGTTTTCACTTCCCGCCCGGCAAAAATTGTGGCTTCATCGAGATTAGGCGTAACAACAGCAGCCAGGGGCAGCAGTTCTCCACGCAGGGCGGCAATTGCTTCTCGTTCCATTAACGCATCGCCGCTCTGAGCGACCATAACCGGATCAACCACCAGGGGAGCAAGGCTATATTTTCTAACCATTTCCGCTACCGAACGAATTATATCAGAGTTGGCCAGCATTCCTGTTTTCAAGGCATCGACACCAATATCTTCCACAACCGCTTCCATCTGCATGGAAACGAACTCGGCGGGCAAAGTATGGACACCACTTACCTTTTTAGTATTTTGGGCGGTTACGGCAGTAATTGCTGAAGTTCCATATACCTTAAGGGCGGCGAAGGTTTTCAGGTCAGCCTGAATACCAGCTCCGCCGCCCGAATCGGATCCGGCCACTGTAAGCACTTTTTTCATTTTATTCACCTTTCGGTAATAAGAGAAATGTGAATTGAAATTAGCACCAAACCGATTTAAAATTTAAAACGAATTACTGTTCTTCATCTTCCTCGGGTTTAATTCCCTTGCTAATTGCGCTGTTAACATCGTTCATCAGCTGGTTGAAAGCTTCCTGAGCTTTTGCGTAAGCCTGGATCGTTAGATTAGCATTCATCTGCTGTTTTAAATCGTTAAACTGCTGGATTACCTCTTCACTGGGCTGAACTCCGGACTGCTGGGCAAACTGAATGTTTTGCTGAAGTTCCTGAACTTTTTCTATCATCTGGTTTGCTTCTGTATTCTCCTGAACATTTTTGCTGGTCCTTTCCAGTTCCTGGTATTCATCCGTCTTGGCTATTTCATTACCAAGCTCTTTAGCTTTCTTTTCAACATCCATTAATAAAATACCCTCCTGAAATTATATTCGATCTAGGTGCAGATCAACCTGCGGACGATTACCTTCTTGATCCGCTACCTGGATTCCTTCTAAAGCTACTAATTTGATTCAACTTTTTGCAATACCTTGTAGGTTAAAGCTTAAGCTGTATTTTATTTCACCAACGATAAACCGCACAAGCAGGACTATTATCGGGCATCTGTTCGCCTTTTACAGCATAAACATTCCCGTTGTGTAAAAAGGTTTCAGCAGCGGCCAGATCGAACAAATCTTCATACCCGGTAAGGGGCCCCTCACTTAACTTTACCGTTTCGCTTTCAGGATCATAAGATCCCCACTGCTGAACCCCAACAGTTACAAAAAGATCGCTGATCCGGCCGTGAAAAGATGCCGGGACCAGATCGGCCAAATCATTTGAGGTTTTACCGGTTCCGGCCAATTCCCGGTAACGCGCTTTTGCTTCCTCCTGCTTTTGTTCAAAATAGGGCCTGACAATTTCCCAGGCTTTTTGATGCAGATCCCTGGCGCTCATATGCTCTGGATTGCCACTAATCCCTTTTTCAAATAAAAGCGGATAATTGCTGGCTTCCCGGTAAGCCGAAAAGAGAGAATCCACACAGGCCAGAACGATGGGCGCAGATTTTTCATTAAGTTTTTCCCGCAGTTCTCTGTCGATAAAACGAAAGTACTTTAACAGCTTTTCCTTTTGGATGCTGTCTATTTCTCCTCCATGTCCGAAATAAATGGCTGACCGGGCATCGCCTGTAACCGGGGCCCTGGTGTGGAACTGCAGGTACTGCTCGGGTAACTCACTGGCAAATTTTTCTTCAAATCTCTTTATAATAGCACTTAAGTCTATCTCTTCAACCTGGACACTGGTTCCTCGCAGCAGCCGGGCATCTTTTTGGCTCAGGGCGAGCACATAAAACTGCCCGTCAGAGGCCAGCAGGCTTAAAAGCGGCTTGATATGGAAACTATCCCTGACAACAGACAACTCTTCAAATTTTACCGGCAGCCTGTAAAACCGGCTGTAATTCGGAGCAACAAATAAAGCAAATCCATCGCTCTGGTTGGCCCAGAAATAACTGTCATCAATCAGCTTTTTAGCCGGTTCCATCAGTTTTTTCAAATCATGTTCATTTAAACCGGTTGTTTCGAGCTGATTTTCCGCCTTGTTGACCAGGTTTTTAAACCGGATGGTATTTTCCTTAGCCTTTTCTCTTCCCTTTTGAACGGGCATGTAAATCGATATACACGGCCCGTGCCCTTTATGATCCAATAACTGCCTTATTTCATCCCGATTCAATAATTCCATGGCAATACCTCCTATATAATTATTGTGGGCACAAATTGTCTGAATGTCAAATAGATCAGCTGATTGAGGTAATTATCCTTTGCCAAATCAATTATTGATCCATCAATTCCGATGGGGGTTGATGGGGAATACGGGCTATTTCTCTACCGTCATATTCAAAAACAGCTTCTTTGTCACTCGTGATTGCTCCAATATCGGCAGCTGCCACCCCTTTGGAGCGAGCTGTTGCCATTATTTCCTCTACATCTCCGGGGGCTACCTGGAATACCATCCGGGCCTGGGTTTCGCAGATCAGTATTTCTTCCGCGCTTAAACCATCTTTTTTGATTGGAGCAAGGGCCAGATCGACGCCGGCTCCCAGCCCCCCAAAGCGCGCCGATTCACTAACCGCTGCTCCTATGCCAGCAGCCCCCAGATCGGAACAGGCGTTTACCTTGCCTGTCTCTATAGCAGCCAGGGCTGCTTCCATTGTTTTTCTCTCTTCACTGAACAGTGCTTCAGCCGGCCTCATCGTGTCAACCAGCCCGGCCCGGTAAAGGGTGTCATTGCCATCATCACCGGTCTCACCAATCAGGATCAGGCGGTCACCGGGATTTTTTGCCGGTTTTGTAAGCGGCTCATCTATAACCATCCGGCCGATTACAGCAGCCACCACGGCCGGAACAATGTCGCTAAACGAAGTGGAAAGCCCGCCGCCGGCAACAAATACACCCATTTCCCGGCACATATCGTGGATACCTTTAACAATCAGGGTTATCCTGTCCCCACTGGTCATGGTTTCACATTCACCACAAGTGCACTTACCCTTAAAACCACAGGGGCCGACGATCACTTCTTCATCAAGAGACCGTGTACCAATAAAATCAAGTAAGAAGAGAGGGCGGCCCCCCATGGCGACCACATCACGCATTGCTCCACCCGCCCCGGTTGCCGCGCTATCATAAGGGCGGGGCACGCAGGGAGAACAATGGCTTTCCATTTTGGCCACAACCAGTCCATCATCATCGGGCATCTTAAAAACTGCAGCATCATCATTGTCATCCGGCCCCACCAGGAGGGTTCCCGGGGAGGTCTTCCCGACCAGCTCGTTTAATTGCTTGAACATGCCAAAATCGATGGCCTGATCGATATTATGGTGCAGGTGGACAAACAGTCCGTGCATCAAAGCTCTTTCCACGGTATTCATCGATAACGTCCTCCTTGTAGATTTCTTTTAATTATTATAAACCATAAGGCCGGGAAAACAATAGAAACTCCTTCCAGGTATCCATAAACAACGGTGCGTGTCGATTCTGTGCTTTTTCAAGCAGGGTCGTTTATTTGCTTGGTAAGAAACCAAGTTGAAATAAATATTTATTTTTGATCACAATTGCACATATTTGTGGTATTGTACTATTTGAGCAACTAATATTTGCAGCAACTTCTGACAAAATTAATCAGAACAGAGTTCGGTAAAAAGGAACTGTCTCTAAAGTAAGTGGCTAACAAGGAATAAGCGGATATTCAAGGGAGACAGATAGTCTATGCAAAGTACATGGGATTTAACAAGGCGCAGCCGGGACATTGATGCGGTTGCAAGCAACTATTATGATTTGATCATTATTGGAGGCGGCATAACCGGGGCCGGAATAGCACGTGAATGCGCCCTCCGGGGATTATCATTCTGCCTCCTTGAAAAAAATGATTTCGCCTTCGGCACTTCATCAAGATCTTCTAAAATGTTTCACGGAGGGATGAGGTATTTGACATCAGGCGATTTCGGGCTGGTCCGGGAATCAACCAGCGAAAGAAACTGGCTGCGCTGCCACTTTTCTAATCTGGTCAGGCCGCTGGGCTTTGTGTACCCTTCTTACCAGAACTACAAGGCCAAACCCCACATGGTCAGGATCGGGGTTAAACTTTATGATATTATTTCAGACTGGTTCAACGAGTTTAAGAATTACCGTAAAGCAAAGATTTTCAAAAAAGATTTTATCGAAGAATTTGAACCGGCTATCACCACCGAAGACACCGATTTGGGCAGCATGATCCTGGCCGGTTTCTACTACGACACCAACTGTGATGATGCCAGGATAACCCTGGAAACTATTAAAGAAAGCCTGAACTATTCAGGAAACCGATCTACCGCTATTAATTATGCCATGGCATTTTCCTATACAAGAGATTCTTCAGGCAAAGCCCGGGGAGTGAAGGTTAAGGATACCCTGAACGGGCAGGAATTTCAGGTGAAAGGCAAATGTGTGGTTTCAGCAGCCGGCATCTGGACCGATCAAGTCCTGTCCGAGGCAGATTACGATCAGGAGAGGATTTATCCCACCAAGGGCGTTCACGTAGTGGTGCCTAACGAACGAGTCGGCAACCGCAATGCTTTCAGCCTGATTTCCATCGATGACGGGCGTTTTTTCTTCATCCTGCCTCGCGGTAAAGTATCAATAATCGGAACCACAGACACGGCCTACTACCCCGAATCTACAAACCTGGATGAACCCTGGTGCAAAAAAGAAGATTGCGATTATCTGCTGCGAACCGTAAACAAGATGGTACCCCATGCCAGGCTGACCTATAATGATATTATTGCCACTTTTGCCGGAATCAGGCCTTTGATCCGGCAGGAAGGGGCCGGACACGAATCCGAAGTTTCCCGCCGGCACGAAATATTCGAGACCGGCGAGGGAATTGTGGCCATCGCCGGAGGCAAATCAACCACCTACCGGCGCATGGCAGAAGACCTGCTGTTCTACCTGGTCGAACATAAGTACCTGGATCGCTTTACTGATGATACACATTCCAGGCGAAATTTATCCAAAAAACCTTTCCAAGTTTCTCTGACCAGGAAAGAGTTTGACCGGGTCGTCACAGGTCGGAAGCTGGATCATGAGGTTCATCCCGATATGCTGGAGCATTTTTATCGCCAGTACGGCCAGGGCGGGATAGGTATACTGGAACAAATAAAAACAGACCCGCACTCAGGCACACCCCTGCTGGAAGGTTACCCGCATTGCAGGGCCGAAATTCTATATATCTTGAAACATGAATGTGTTCCCCGGTTGATCGATGTTCTCTGCCGCAGGACGGAAGCACAGTGGATGATCTGGCATCACAGGCAGCCTGAACTTGCCGAGGCTGTAGCAGAAATCATGTCCGCTCATTATGACTGGAGCGAAGAAGAGAGGGATGCGCAGGTCAAAGAATACCTAGATTACATCGCCAATACCGTCCACTTTATCAGTGAAGCCAGCCCGGATGAACGCTCCAGGCCAGTTTGCTAAAAGCAATGATTACTATCTGTACAGTTTCTCAATCTGATCTGCATATTTGTCCAAAATCATCCGGTGCTTAAACTTCATGGCCCTGGTTAATTATGTTGCTTTCCATAATAAAATGTTTTGAGGTTACCCAATTAGCACACCCTTGAAACCAGTTATCTTATCTTCCTTATTGTAGGTAGGAAAGGCTGATAATTCACTTTGAACAGTGGAACCGTTTTTACAAAGCAATTCAATATTAACTCCTCGGATCGGAAAGCCTTTTTTATAAACTTCTTTAAATACTTTATATACTGCAGGCCGGTCTCTGTACAAATGGGTATAAGGCATACCAATTATTTCTTCTCTACTGTAACCGCTAAGCTGGCAGATGGAAACATTACAGCCGGTAATTATACCGGTGAGATCCAGTTCAAAACGACCTTTTTTTATGGATGGATCAGGATCCTGGTTCTTTACTGCAGCTTTCTGCAAGGCTTCCCTCGAATTCCCATCGAACCGGGAGTCAGTTTCGCCTTCCCCGGCCCGGGCGCCGGTTTGCTTTAGTAAAGAGATATATTTTTTATCTGCCCGGGCTCGTAACGTTTCTTTTCTGCAGCGAACCATGGCCCGGATCAACATCCCGGCAAAAGCAGATAGAATTTGATTTAATTCCTCGGCTGGCAAGCCTCCTGAGTTAATTTGATTGCAGCCTACAAACCCGTAACATCTACCTTTCCAGAACAGGGGGTAAAGAGCTACGGAACGGGTTTTTTTCTTTTTAAAGGTTAACAACAGCGCAGCACTTTCACAACCGGAGGGTACAGGAGGCATTATAACAGCCTCGTTTTTAAGGTGAAAATTTATTATTCCTCTTATATCTTTTAAAGGGATCCGCCTGTACTCACCGGGGATAGGGCTATTTCCACTTGCATACCATTGATGGGTATTTACTGCTGCTTTTGTATTGTTATCATAAAGATAGAGATATATTAAATCAGCCCTGACCATCTTACCGACAATTCCAAGCACTCTATCTACGTCATAGTTTAAGTTATCCGGAGAAGTGTAAATAAGGCTGTTTGCGACATTAACCAGGCTCATGTCAGGATTCCCTTCCTGTGAAAGGTTGCAACATTAATTTTTGACTAAAGGCATATCGAACATTATCTATAAAAAGTTACCATCCATGGCACTTTAACCTTGACGCCTACAAGAAGAGATAAGATTGTGAACCGTTGCACTATTTACCAGCACTTGTTATAATAAGGGGTGAGTATTTTCTTATAGAACAAACTGTTTTGATAACTATAAAAACAAGTATACCTTACGCCTAATTGTTTGTCTATTCTATCAGTATGATTCATGAGACTAGCCATACGAGAAATGTGCTTCCTGCTTGATGTGGCCAACCGGGAGTGAGCATGATGGAGTTAAACGATTTTGGCCTGATAGTCAAAGCTCTCCGCAAAAATAGTTTTGATTACAATGGAAACCGCTGGACCAGGGAAAGTCTTAGTCGGGCGGTTCATCTTACCGAAGATCAACTTGGCAGATTGGAAAGAGGAGACCGGAAATACCTGGACAATCAAACTTTAATGCTGCTTGCTAATTCTTTTAATCTCACCATCCTGGAGAGAAAAGAATTTTTTTATGCCGCACTCGGTTTAAAAGATGAAGTATTGTTTAAGCTGGAAGAGCCCGAAACCCAGCTGTCAGGTATCCTCAATACAATGGAAAAACTGCAGGTGCCGGCTTTTTTAACTGATGTTTATGCTGATATTGTCTCAGCAAACAAGGCTGTGTTGGACCTTTACCAGATAAACCCGGGAATGCTTAAACGCCTGAGAAAAACCCCGGCCGGGTTTAACCAGCTTTATTTAATCTATTCTGATATATATGGATTAAAAGATTTAATCGGCCCTCAATGGAGTGATGCCGCAATTATGACCCTCCTTGAATTTCGCAGATCATCACTGCGTTACCGTCATACAAACTACTTTCATTACCTGTTTAATACGTTGCTAAAAGAAAAACAATTTGAACTGGACTGGTATTCCTGTCACCGCAGTCATGATAATTATGATTCAACTTATGAACGCTTTGAATACGAACACCCCTTCTTCGGACCCCTCCTTTATACGGCCACCGAAACTATGATCCATACCATGCAAGGCGAATTAAAGCTGGTCCTCTACAACCCGGCCAACCCCGAAACAATAGCTGTCTTCGAGGAATTAATGAAATATGGAGGCACTAAAATCTTCCAGCTGGCCGGCTGGCCGGAGAAAAAAATCAGTAACTAGCTTTCCATCATGCTTATTAAAAGCTTTATATTAATTATTAAGTAACCGGGCCTTTAAAAAATGGACTGCCCGTAAATAAAACCAATCACTGCCAAAACGCCTGATAGTACAGAACCCCAGACCAGATCCGCAGCGGTCACAGCTTTGGGCCACCCTTCGAGTGTAGCCAGGTTGCTCAGATCATAGGTAGCATAGCAGATTAAGCCGAAAAAAACCCCGGTCCATAAAGCATAGAACCATCTACCCTGCTCCAGGGCCGGGTAAATAACAAAAAAGATCAGCCCCATAATGTAGAGCAAGTAGAATACAATTGCCGCTGCCCAGTTGATTTTCTTAGCCATCATGCTGCCGAGCTGGATCTTGTAAAACTTTTTCGCTATCACATCAAGCCAAATCATATCGATAACAAAAAACGAAACCAGTACCACCAGGTATAACTGGATAAATTTAAGCATTACCAGCAACCTCCGGATCTATAAATTATTTACTGCTAATCCCTTTTCAATGATGCATACTTTTTCCTTGGAGGAAAGGGTATAAACTTGCTGGTCCGATCAGCATAAGACCTGTACTCGGGGTTTTTCATCATTTCTTTTTCCAGCATTGGCACCCCAGAAATAAAAAGCAGCAATATGGTTATGGTCAGCGGACTGATTATACCCGTCCAGCCCAGAGGTACAGACAAGGCCAGGACAAAAACCCCCCACCACATTGTCGCTTCTCCAAAATAATTGGGGTGGCGGGTATATTGCCACAATCCGGATTGAATCACCTTGCCTTTGTTGGCCGGGTTCTTGAGGAACTCGGCCAGTTGTTTATCACCGATGGATTCAAAATAAAAACCGGTAATCCAGATCAAAAAGCCAAGTATATCAAGAACAGTCAAACCCGGCCCCGGGTAAGCGTTGATCAGGACTATAGGGTAACCGATAACGAGCATCATCAAACCCTGAAGCATAAAAATCTGGAAAAAAGCACGCGGTACCAACCATCTACCCCATTCTTCACGCCATCTGGCATAACGAAAATCTTCCTGTTTGCCCCAGTTGCGTCGCACAATGTGGTAAGTCAGGCGCACGCCCCAGATCGTCACCAGCAGGGTAACAATCAGGTTTCTGGGTGTAAAGTTACCTTCGATAAACAAGGTGGCAATGGCAATAAGGACGAAACCTGCCCCCCAGCCCATATCAACAATGGAATTGTTTTTGATGGCCTGGGCAATCAGGAAAAAGATAAAAAAGTAAACAAAAACAATTAATACGGTCGCAGATAAAAGATCAGTCATTTCAATGCCCCTTTCTCATATAATTTCATGCAATTCAAGGCAGTAATAGATCCCGGCAAAACAGTCAATAACAGTGTGCCCCCTGCCAGCTTTATCTGCAATTACTTATCGCAATTAATAATTGTATCCATTTTTATGCATAAAATAAATAAATGCTTCAAAAAAGCCTGCTGATCCTAAACTGATTTAACGGCTGATCATAATCATTAAACAGGATGCAAAACGGTAACCGTCGGCGGTTCCGCCAGGACGTCTTTCATTTTTTCTTTAAATTCCTGGTAATGCTTTGACTGGCGATGTTCTTCAAGGTCTTCCATGGCCGCGTATTTCTCCAGAAAATAGATTTCAGAAGGATTGTCTCTTGCTGTGTAAGGCTCATAAAGAAGGCAGCCCTTTTCCTTTTTGTTTACTTCCCCGGCAATTTGCCTGCAGCTTTCCAAGGCTTCTTTTTCCTTTCCAGATGTTACTTTTAGCACCGCTACCAAACCGATCATTGTTAACCACCTCCTTCTAAATTTATACGCACCGTGTTTGACAAAAAAAACGCTAAGGGCTATAGTACTGGCAAACACATTGTTTACCGGGTAAAAGATTTTATGATAAGAAAAATACAGCCCGGGCGACAAGGAGAAAATTATGCCAGCCCGTAAGCGCCTGTTTTTGGGCCTGTTTCTTTTATTTACCTTTATCTTGATCGTATCTCTGGCCCTCCTGGCTTATTTCCTGGTCAGGCCCGAGGCTCCCTTGTTCCAGTATACCCTGATCCTTTTCTTTGTCCTGATGGCCATCACGGCCATTGTTTCGTTGTTTGCCCTGACCCTGGTCATTGTTTCCCTGCTTCGAGGAACTCCTCCCCCGTGGCTGAGCAAAACTGTCAAAAAAATCCTGATCTTTTTGTTTCCCATTATTGTCATGCTGGGCAGGGTTTTCCGATTCACCCAGGACCAGGTACAGAGTTCTTTTATCGGGGTCAACAACAAGCTTGTTGAAGCCGAAAACCTGGAGCTGACCCCCCAAAAACTGTTAATCCTACTGCCTCACTGTCTCCAGGATGAAGACTGTCCCCATAAAATCACCCTGGATCCCTTCAACTGCAGGCGTTGCGGTAAGTGCCCCATCGACAGCCTTCTGACCATGGCCGAAAAGTGGCAGGTCAATGTCCAGGTGGTAACAGGCGGCACCCTGGCCCGCAGGGCAGTTAAAATGCTGCACCCGCGGTGTGTGCTGGCTGTTGCCTGCGAAAGGGATCTATCCAGCGGTATCGTGGATAGTGCCCCGCTTCCGGTTTGGGGCATCCCCAACGAAAGGCCGATGGGCCCCTGCCGCAATACCTGGGTATCACCCGCTGCTGTGGAACAAAAACTGGAAGAGATCCTGGGCAGCAGGACCTGATTGTGCCCTTATGCCCCCATGATATGATAACCACAGTCAGCATACAGGATGGTACCGGTTAAGGCGCTGGACAGGTCAGAAGCAAGAAATAAGGCCGTATCAGCCACTTCTTCGACACCGGCCAGGCGGCGAAGCGGAGTCTTTTCTTCTACCCCTTCCAACAAGCGGTTAAAATTTTTAACTCCTTTTGCCGACAGGGTGCGAATCGGCCCGGCTGACACTGCGTTGACCCTTATTCCCATAGACCCGAGGTCAGAAGCAAGATAACGCACGCTTGCTTCCAGTGAAGCCTTGGCCACCCCCATCACGTTATAATTGGGCACTACCCGTTCAGATCCCTGGAAGGTGAGGGTGATAATACTGCCTCCTTCTTTCATCAATGGGTACAGCAATTTTGAAACAGCAGTGAGCGAATAGGCACTGATGTTCTGGGCCAACAAAAACCCTTCCCGCGAAGTATTAACAAACATACCCTCCAGTTCTTCTTTTTTGGCATAAGCCATGCTGTGCACGATCCCGTGCAGGGTTCCCCATTTATTTTGTAAAATGGAGGCCAGGTTCTCGATATCGCCATCATCGGTCACATCACAGGGTACAAGCAGGGACCCTGGCATTTCACTTTCAACCAGTTTCTCTACCTTTCCTTTAAAACGCCCATTCTGGTATGAAAAGGCAAGCTCAGCTCCGGCCGAAGCATAAGCTTTCGCAATAGCCCAGGCTATACTACGCTGGTTGGCCACACCCATGATCAGTATTTTTTTCCCCGAAAGCATATTTTTATTGTCCATCAGCATCAAGCACCTTTCTTATTAAAATATTAATGAGTACCCGCAGCAAACTGCCACAATATGATTAAATATCATTTTAACACATAAAAAGCTTTAATCCAGGCTTTTCTTGCATTCTGTAGTTATTCAGTCTGATAAGCGAACATTGAAGCTTACAGAATTTCATAGAACCTAAAACTATACAAAAAAACTGCCGCAAAAGTACGGCAGCTTTTTTTGTTTAATTCATATTGTTGTAATATTAACTGGCAAACAAACCCTAGTAAACGTATACCCCGCGGTTAAGACCGTCGCGAACGGCTGAAATCACCTTGTTTGCCCTGATCGTCGCTCCGGAGAAACCATCCACATCATCGACAAAATCACCAGGTTCATAAAGGTCTACCAGGTGTTCCCGAATATCTTTTCCTTCCAGGTATTCCAAAATCTGTTCATGTTGTTCCTTGAGCGCTTCCGTTGCTTCGGTTTCAGGCTCCAGGTAATCAATTCCACCGTGCGCAAGGTGCCGGTAACCGATGCTGGTGATAATATTGTCTTCAAGCGTAAACTGCACATTGACCTGGACAGCATCCCTATCGATAAAAGCTCCGCGGTAAGTGCCGTCCTCGTAACTCACTTCGTCGTTGGCAGGCGCCGGGGCAGGCGCCACCTCATCATCAGGCTGCACCTCTTCGGCGTCATTATTGGCAACTTCGCCTGGTGCCTCACAACCGAAAGCAAACAACAACAACAGACCAACTACAAAAACAAACAGCACGATCATAGCCGATTTTTTCATAACAAATCCTTCCTTTCTGATTCTTAGCGATGGTCAATACACACTAATAACCATCAATTTAAACGTTGTAATAGTAATTCTATATTATTTCTCAACTAAGATCAATACTTTATGATATTTAATTATTAATGTATACATAATTGTTATTGATGTACTCCTTCAATAGCCCCTTACAAAAGGGTAGAAGTTTCTTCAAGTTGTTGCAATGATTTTTTCAATTCTTTTGAAAACAGGGAATTCTACTTTGCAACTTTCGGGAATTCTTTTTGCACTTCTGGTAGTTATATTATGCACATAAAAGGATCTGCCATTTAATCTGACAAACCTGTCCAGTATAAGAAGCCCTGGTTTATTTTACCGCCTTGGTTTTAGCTGATTTCATACCTAAGACGGCTAATTCACGGCTATTGACTGCTTAATTCAGGCATGTTAAAATATATGCATAATAACGCATATGTGAACAAGGAGGACACATGTGGAGGATTATATCAAAACTATCAAAAGCCTGTCGGAGAAAACCCGGATCCGGATACTGGCTCTGCTGCATCAGGCCCGGGATGCCTGCGTAAGCGAAATAGTGGATGCACTCCAGGAGAGCCAGTACAATGTTTCGCGGCACCTGAAGGTCCTGCAGAATGCAGGCCTGGTAGTGGGCAGCAAAAAAGGGCGCTGGATTTATTACCAGTTAAACGAAAACCAGGCCCACTTTAAGAAAATGCTTTTAAATGCGGTAAAAGAAATATCTTCTGAGATTCTAAAAGAGGATATGGAACGTCTGCAGAACAGATTGGCCAAACGCGTTAATAGCCAGTGCATTAGAGGTAAAACAGACTATTATAATGAAAGCTATCAATAATTAATTGCTTTATATCAGCTAACATTAATTAAAAGAACAGCTATAGTTTTTTAAATGAAAAATCATAAAGGCTATCAACATAGAGTAC
The DNA here is from genome assembly GCA_007121075.1 of Syntrophomonadaceae bacterium. Taxonomy (GTDB): domain Bacteria; phylum Bacillota; class Dethiobacteria; order DTU022; family DTU022; genus B1SED10-74M. Next base: position 9,973 of record SKMK01000028.1, on the reverse strand, counting down.
TTTGCCCAGGTTGCTGCCCGCCACAGGGCCACCAAAAAGCAAGAAAGAAGCATTAAAAAATGCCAATTATCTAAGCTTAAAATGGGGAGGGAAGCTTTGTGATGATGACCAAAAGCATGGAAATAGGTAAGCGTTTTTTTGGCGAGAAAGTGTTTAATACAATTATGAGTTACTTGAAAAAAAACCCGGAAGAAAACCTGGAAAAAGCTCTTGATATGGTTGAAAGAGTAGCAGTTGCTCCTAATCACAAGGAGTATGCCAGAAATATAAAAGCCCAGCTAAAAGAAAACCCTGCCTTAAGAGAATACATCAACCGCGTCATCAATGAGCTGGATGAAAACGTCCACAATCACATGGTTAACAACTTCTTTGTCAATGCTTCACTGGTGGGTGTGCCGCAGCAAAAGAGAATGTCCGAAGAGCTGGGGTGCAGCGTGCCATATACTATCCTGATCGACCCCACCAGCAACTGCAACCTCAGGTGCAAAGGTTGCTGGGCCGGGGAATATGAAAAGCATCACAGCCTGAGCTTTGAAGAAGTAGATCGCATCGTAAACGAAGCCAAGGAACTGGGCATGTACTTTATTGTGATGTCCGGCGGCGAGCCCATGATGTGGAAGCACCTGCCGGAACTTTGCCGCAAGCATTACGACGTAGCTTTTATGATCTATACTAACGGCACCTTAATCGATGAAAAAGCCGCCCAATGGATGCGTGAAGTCGGAAACATCAGCCCGGCCATTAGCCTGGAAGGCGGCCGGGAAGAAACTGACCAGCGCCGCGGCGAAGGGGTTTACGACAAGATTATGGCCGGTATGGACCATTTAAAGGCTAATGGTGTGGCTTTTGGTTTCAGCATGACCATCACCGGGGAAAATGCAGACAATGTCTATTCAGATGAGTTTATCGACCATATGATTGAAAAAGGTGCCCTGTACGGATGGTCTTTCCATTACATTCCCATTGGCAGCAGCCCGGACTTTTCGCTGATGATAACACCTGAACAAAGAGCCGCCCTTGTAGAAAAGGTGCGCCGGATCCGGACCACCAAACTGATCCAGGTTGCTGATTTCTGGAACGATGGTGAACTCACCCAGGGCTGCATTGCCGGCGGAAGGCGTTATTTCCATATCACCGCCAACGGCGATGTTGAGCCATGCGCCTTCGTCCACTTTGCCGCGGACACAATCAAGGGTAAGTCGCTGAAGGAAGTCCTGGCCAATCCGCTTTTTAAGGCTTACCAGAAGCGGCAACCGTTCAGCGACAACCTGCTCCGCCCGTGCCCGCTGATCGATACTCCTGAAAACCTGCGGGAAATGGTCGGCGAGTCTGATGCCCAGCCTACTCACGAAGGAGCAGATACCATCCTTTATGACCAGGCAGCAGCCGAGATAGATTCGGTGGCCGAAGCCTGGAGAGAAAAAGCAGAACTAAAGTGGGATGAACTAAACGAAGAAAAAGCCGGAGATGAAGCAAGGATCTAAGGACAAACCAGCAACGGGTGGCCGTACCTTTTCTTACAGGTTCGGCCACCCTTTTTAAAACGGGCTGTCTTTCACCAACTCAGCATTTATCGAACAAATAATAAAATTGTGGGTTTAAACTAATTATAACGGAGGCAGATTTATGACGGAGCAAAAAAAGAGCCCCACAAAGAAAGTAGGCTGGTTTTGCACCTATACACCGGAAGAGTTAATTTATGCCGCCGGCTTTATGCCATACCGCCTGCTGCCGGAGCAAAAGATCGGGGAAAGCTCTGTAGAAGATGTCCTGCCGGGTAATATCTGCCCCTACCCGCGCAAAATATTGAGCAACCTGCGCAGCGGGATATACGAGGATATGGAAGGTATTGTCGTTGCCAACTCCTGCAATGCCATGATTCACCTCTACAATGCTTTAAAAGAAGAAAGCGATCTTTTCATATACCTGCTTGATATTCCACGCAGGCAGGACGAACAGGCAATCAACTATTTTACCCGGGAACTGGAACTGCTGGCAGGCTACCTTGGGGAAAAGGGACAGCCGGTAAGCGAAGAATCCCTGCGCCATGCGGTGGAAATTTACCGGCAAAAAAGTAAACTAATCGAGCTCTGCAGCCGTCATCTTGGGCTTGCTGCAAACGGGCTTTTCCCGGCAGGTTTATACGGCCTGGCTCTGGACGCAGCCGGTACAGATCCGGAAATATTTATCCATAAAATGGAAACGATCGTTGAACAGAATGAAAAACCTGATCCAGAAGCCGGAACCGGGCCGCAAGACGGTAACCAGTCCGCCCTGCTCCTGGCCGGTGGACTACCCCCGCAGGGCCTGGTAGAGATGCTGTCCGAGCAACCGGGACTGCAAATTTATCCCGAAAACTGCGCCGGAATACGTTACCTGCATAAATTTTTCCAGGTCCATTATTCCAGAGAAAACCCTTCCCTGGAAACAATTTTAAACGCGATCGCCCGCAATTACCTGGAAAAACCACCTTGCCCGAGGGTTTTTAACAGCCAGGCCAGGGAAGACTACTACCGGCAGCTGCTGGATGATCTGCAGGTCCAGGCGGTTATTTACCATGACCTTATGTTCTGCGATATGTGCCATTATGATTACCTGATGCTGAAGGAATTATTAAAAGAAAAAGACATTCCCCATCTTAAGGTAAAAACTGAGCTGGGCGATGAAGATCTTGGCCAGCTCAAAACCAGGGTGGAAGCTTTCCTGGAAATACTGGATTGACCAAGGGGGCTCATGCTATATGAATCCGCAAAAAATGTTCAGAGAAAAATTAAAAGGACAGTTGGGACGAAAACTTCTATCTTCGCCGGCTACATACCGGCTGGCTAAAGATATTTTTGTCAATCAGAACAACTTTGCTTTTAAAGCCAGGATGATGATGACGGCTATGGCCCTGGACCAGGCCGGAGAAGCATACCACCAAAGCAAAGCTGTTGCCTGGACCAGCGCTTTTTTCCCGGGTGAACTGGTCTACCTGTTCGACCTGGCTCCATTTGCCCCGGAAGCGGCGGCGGGAACTACCGCCTCGCTGGATCTGGCCCCGGATCTATTGAAACATTCCGACCAGATGGGGCTTTCCGCGGACAGTTGTTCTTTTCACCGCTGTGCTGCCGCCGGAACAGACCTGGAATACTTTCCCCTGCCCGATTTTCTGCTGGCCAGCTCCCATCTCTGTGACGGGGCCCCGCGCCTCTTCCAGTACATGGCCCGGCGTTATAACAAACCTTTATACCTGCTTGATGTCCCCTTCAGGCAAAGCAAACAGGCGCTGGATTATGTAGCATCCCAGCTTTACGAAATAGCGGAAAACCTGGAGAAACAAACCGGGAAAAAGCTGACCGATGAACGGATCAAAGAAGTCTTTGATAACTCCAACCGGGCCCGCTATCATCAGCTCGAAGTGGCCGGGCTGCGCCAGAATATTCCTTCTCCCCTGAACAGCGAGGAAGGTCTGGCCTACGTCTACCTGACTCTGCTCGGCCAGGGTCACCCTGAAACCCCGGAAATTTACCGGACCCTCGCTGAAGAACTGCAGGAAATCATCGAAGACAGGCGCGATGCTGCCCCCGAGTTTAAGTCGGAAGATTACCGCTTAATCTGGCTCCACCTCCGTCCCTATTATTCATCTGAAATGATTAGCTACATGGAAAAAGAACTGCGCCAAAAAATAGTGGCCGAAGAGATGAATTACGTTTACTGGCCCCCGCTCGATCCGGAAAAACCTTTTTTAAGCCTGGCCCGTAAAGTCCTATCCCATCCGGGCCTTGGGCCAATCGACCGGAGGCTGGAAACAATTCAGAAAATGGTTAATGATTACAGGGTCGACGGTGTGATCCACTTTTCCCACTGGGGATGCCGCCAGTCAGTGGGGGGTACCTTAATGATGAGGAAAAAGATGCGCGAAAAGGGGATCCCTTTTCTGGCCCTGGACGGAGACTGCATAGACGGTGCCAGCTTCCCCTGGGGTCAGGCCCTTACCCGCATCGAAGGCTTTCACGAAGTGCTCGAGCAGCTCCAGGCTTAAAGAAAAGCAAAATTATCAACATCAACCAGGCCGCGGTCGGTTATTTTCAAAGAAGGGATTACCGGCAAGGCCATAAAGGACAAAGTTAAAAAAGGCTGGGGTACGGACGTGCCAAGCTCCCGGGCGGCCTCAAGCACCCTGCTCATTTTTTCAGCCACCCATTCTGCAGGTTGATCGGACATCAGTCCGCCTGCCGGCAGGGGCAGCAATGCCTTCACAGAACCGTCTTCTCCGATCACCACAAATCCGCCCCCGGATTCAGCCAGCTCATTTACCGCGCGGGCCATCGCTTTTTCAGAAGCCCCGACTACCACAATGTTATGAGAATCATGGGCAACGCTGGAAGCAATGGCTCCCTTTTCCAGGTTGATCCCCTGGATCAGGCCCACGGCCAGGTTGCCGTTTTTGCCATGCCTTTCCACCACAGCAATTTTATTGATCCCCGGGCCGGGCTTTGCAGTGACAGTTCCGTTTCCGTTCCTTTCCACGTCCAGGTAAAACTTATCTGTGATCAACTGCCCCGCTACTACTCCGATCACGGGTACCTTGCCCGGAGGATAGGTTAGGGTAAAGTCTTTTTCCTCAAGGCCCCTGGAAAGCCTGACGCTGTTAAGGGCTGAAGAAGGCAGTTCCGGCGGCTCAACCGGCATAAAGGCCTTTCCGTTGCGGGCCGCCTCACGGCCGTCCTTGATCACCAGGCGGGCCCGGAAATTGCTGAGATCTTCAAATACAACCAGGTCCGCGCGGTATCCCGGGGCCACAGCCCCGCGATCATAAAGCCGGTAATGAGAGGCCGCATTCAGGGAAGCAATTTTGATCATTACCAGGGGATCGGTACCAAGGGCCACGGCCTGTTTCAAGGCTTCATTCAAATGCCCCTTCTCAAGCAGTTCTCCCGCTTCCCGGTCATCGCTACCCAGCATGAACGATCCGCTGGTTGCAGAATTAATCAGGGGAATCAATTCAGCCAGGCTGGAAGTAGCGGAACCATGCCGGATAATAACCTTCATGCCGCAGGTCAGCTTTTCAAGCGCTTCTTCGGCGGTAATACATTCATGATCGGTGGTAATGCCGGCAGCAAGGTAGGCCTGCAGATCTCTACCCCTTACTGCCGGGGCATGGCCGTCTATAATCTTACCCAGTGCTTTGGCTGCGGCAATTTTTTTATGCACTTCCGGGTCTCCGCCGATCACTCCGGGATAGTTCATCACCTCTCCGAGCCCAACCGTAGAGGGATTTTGCAACAGGTCCTTCACCCTGCCCGCATCAAGCTCCCCACCCGCCGTTTCCAGGTCGGTGGACGGGACGGAAGAAGGAACAGTGGCAAAAAAATCACAAGGGGCCTGTTTTGACAACTCGATCATCATGTTAACCCCTGCCGGGCCAAGGACATTGGCAATCTCATGGGGATCGTTAATAACGGCAGTGGTACCATGCCTTATGATGATCCGGCCCAGTTCAGGAGGCAAAAGGAGGGTGCTTTCAATATGGAGATGGGCATCAATCAGACCGGGGGAAACATAGGCCCCGTCAAGATCGATAACCTTTTCCCCGGCAGTATATTCACCGCCCATGCCGGCAATTGTGCCGCCCGAAATGGCAACATTCCCCTCCGTTACCCTGCCGCTGAACACGTTTACAATCCGGCCGTTTTTAAGTAAAATATCAGCCGGTTTATCGCCGCGGGACACAGCCAAACAAGCTTGTGTCACTTCAACCGCCCCACTGTTCTTGTTGTCCATACTGTTTCCCCCTTAATCATATTAATCCTTTGGTATCTTCTCAGCCTGTTGTGCATTTGACCCGGCAAGCCTAAATGACAACTCAGGCAAGCATTACTATATATTCACCGCAGTAAAGCCGGATTCCTGTTAACATGGGAACCGTACGGGCTTTCAGGGGGTCATAAATATAAAAGCAAAAAAGTGAGGGGATTGGTTGTGCGAAAACAAAAGAGGTGGAAGTTACTGCTTTATAGCCGGACAGCCTGGCTGTTAATCCCGGGTTTGCTTCTGCTGGCCCTGGCAGGTGGATGCGGTTTATTTGAAACGGAAAAGGGTCTCGCCGCCCCGGTGGAAGAACTTGACCGGCGCCTGGTCCGGGCCAATAAAGTTCTTGGCTTTAACATCCTGCACGAGTTAAGGGGCGGACAGAATGGGGAAAACATTTTTATCTCCCCGGCCAGCATCATCACCGCCCTGGCCATGACCTACAACGGCGCCGAAGCGGAAACCAGGGAAGCGATGGAAAAAACCCTTGGGTTTGAAGGCATGACCCGTGAAGAAGTTAATGGAGCGTTCGCTGATTTGCTGACCATTTTGCATAATCCCGATCCAGAGGTGGAGATGGCTATTGCCAATTCATTGTGGGCCCGGGGCAGAGCCGACTTTAAAGAAGAATTCCTGCAGCGCAATAAAGACTTCTTTAACGCCAAAGTTTCAAGCCTTGATTTTGATGATCCCGGAACGGCGAAAACAATCAATAAATGGGTTAAAGATAAAACCGGTGGAGCAATTGATGATATTGTGGAGCCCCCGATCGATCCTCTAACTGTCCTCTTTTTAATCAATGCCATCTATTTTAATGGGGAATGGTCAGAACCCTTTGATCCAAAATTAACCCGTGAAATCCCCTTTTATCTCTCCGACGGATCGAAAAGGGAGCACCCGGTTATGTTCAGAAAAGGTGATTATAACTACCTGGAAACAGAGCTGTTCCAGGCAGTACGGCTGCCTTATGGCAAAAATGAGCGGCTGGGCATGTATGTCTTCCTGCCCTCTGAAGAAACCAATCTGGAAGTCTTTATGGAGGAATTGAATCCCGGCACCTGGACTGACTGGACAGCTTCATTTTCAAAAAGAGAGGGCGAACTGGGCCTGCCCCGTTTTGAATTCGAATACGAGTCATCGCTAAATGATCCTCTCAAAGCATTGGGCATGGAAATCGCGTTTGATGATACAGCCGCCGATTTCAGCAGTATTCGCGATATTCCTCCCCGCCTTTATATCAGTGACGTCAAACATAAAAGCTTTATAGAGGTAAACGAAGAAGGCACTGAGGCCGCTGCCGCAACATCGGTAGAAATCAGGGTGGAATCGGCAAGGCCCGATCATTTTACCATGATCGCTGACCGGCCCTTTTTCTTTGCTATCACCGATAATCAAACCGGGGCCATCCTGTTCATGGGAGCACTGCTGAAACCCGTGGCTTAAAAAATTATGATCAAAAGAAGGTTTCATCCAGGCCGTTTTTAGCTTTCTGCCTGTACATGTCCCGGTCGGCTTCGATATAAGTGTCCTCAACGCTTTTGTCAGGACCACCGGTGACCGCCAGTCCCAGCGAGATACCTATAGGGAGATCGGAGTACTGGTTGTAATCATCTATACCGGCATTGATGCGGCAGATTACCCCTTCTGCGGAAATGATGTCGGTACGCTGCATGATTATTACAAATTCATCGCCACCCACCCGGGCCACCACATCTCCAAGCCGAATAGAGTTCAAAAGGATCCCGGCACAATCTTTTAAGGCCTGGTCGCCGACATTATGGCCGTAAGTATCATTAATCATTTTTAAGTTATCCAGGTCGGCTACAATGACTGCAACCGGGTATTCACGCCCGCCTTCCAGTCGGTTTACCTCACTGTAATAGTATGTTTTATTATATACTCCGGTGAGGGGATCATGAAGGCTCAAATATTCAAGCTGTGCTTCATGAAGTTTTTGTTCAGTAATATCTTCACCAATGCTTAAGTATTCCTTGATGGAGCCATGTTGATCGTAAAGGGCCCGGTTGGTCCACTTAATCCACCTCGTACTGCCGTCAAAAGAAACCCTGGTGTTGATATGAGTTGAAACAGGATGGATTGGGTTCAGCATCTTAAAAGCATCGATAAATTGGTGCTGGTTATCCGAAGGAAGGATATCAAAAATACTTTTATAAAGGATATCGACTCTTTTTTCCCCCATCAGGTGACAGTAAGCATCGTTTACAAAAGTAATCTTATAATCCGGAGAAATACGGCAGACAAGGGCCGGTATATCTTCAGCCATGGTCCGGTACCATTCACGGCTTTGCAGTATGATTTCCTCGGCCATTTTTCGTTCGGTACTGTCAGTTGCTATAGCTATCCAGGCCATTCGCCCATCAATCCATTTAATCACACCGCATCTGTATTCATAATGGCGCTGGTTGTAAGTGCTTCTGACCTCCCAGGAGATCCTTTCCCTGGCGTAAAGATCAGCATGGGGAATATTTTGAATTTCACAAAATTCACAGGGGGCATCCTGACCCTTTTGCAGCGCCTGCCAGCAGATCCTGCCGACAACATCGCCGTAGATGTCTTTACCATGCTTGTTCATAAACAGGAGCTCATGGGTGTCAATGTCAGCAACATAAACAACAGCAGAAATGTTATCAAGTACAATTAATGTCTGCCTGTGAGCAGTTTCAAGGTCCTCCATAGCCATCTTGATTACTTCCACTGTATGATTAAGGTTTTCAGCCATCTCTCCTAATTCGTCTTTCCTGTACACCGGAAGCCTGGCAGACAGGTCAAGATTGGAAACTTTCCGGAGGTAATCTTTAAATTCACCCAGCGGGCCCAGGATCGACTTGTTGAGGGTTAACATGACCAGAAAAGCGGAAATAAACACAACGCTGATGTAACTCAGCGCCATGTAAATCTGCTTGTCAAACATGGCGGCAATAACTTCGCTGCGGTCAGCCACCATTTTCAGGTAAGCAACAACTTCACCGCGGTAATCAGTCAGGGGCAGTGTAGCAATAATATTTCGTCCGTCATCGGCAAAGGTGTAAATAATATTTCCTTCCATAACTGCAGATAGCTGTTCATCGGCAATAGGGAAAGAATCCTCCCCAAGTGTGGCCGCTGTGTAGCTTCCCGTTACATCTTTACCGTAAATAAAATAATCTGAACCGTATGCATCCTGCAGGCCCAGAAGGAATTCTTGATCAATATTGGCTCCCATTTCCACCGTGCCCAAATGTTCTCCCCTGAATGAAAGCGGCATAATTACCCGGCACCCCAGACCACCTGCTCCTTTTTCAATGCTTTCTACCATACTCCTTGATTTGTTGGCCTCAATTACGCTCATGCGGCTGTCGCCCAGGTAATCCCCGTAGTGATCCGGCTGGTGCATCCTTAAAAAGGAAGTGCCATCGGGAAGATGAAAATGAAACTGCCCTATCTGGTCCTGGATACTTTTATAAAAGGGCATTAGTTTATTTTGCAGGCCGGTTCTGTCCCTGGCGGCAAAAGCTGCCCGGATCTCTTCATCGCTGGCCACAAACTGGGCCGTCGCCCAGGCCAGTTCAAATCTCTTGTCCAGTTCTACCTGGATCGCCGATAAAAGAAATTCCACTTTTTCCTGCTCCGCCCGCTCCAGGGCTAAAACATCCTGGTGGTAATTATAGGCAGTGAACAAGGCAAAGATAGCCATCAAGGCCAGGCTGGAAAAGAGAACTAAACGGAGCTTCAAAGACATTAACTGGCTACCTCCAAAAACGCTTGTTCTACCAGTTTAAATCTTGAGGATGTCCTGTCATGCAAGTTGTGTTTTAGGAAGAAAAAGCAATAATTATTATATGAGTTAAACTCTCAGATGAAGTAGATAATAAAAAAACTCGCCTGCAGGCCAGGTGAGCATCATGATTGAGTACTCTTGAATTGACAGCTGGCTGACCTTAACACTTAATTGTGCCTTAGCCCCTTTAGCTTTGCGTCACCATCTTTCGGTGGCTTTGCCCACACAATTCATTGTTTTGTTATAATAACATATCTTCATCTATACGGTCAACAGATCGATATCACAAGGGTGCACGACAAATTTATGATCCGCTATTGACTGCTAATATTTTTTATGCTAATCTGAATGTAAAAATAACATTCAGAGGAGGATGGCTCATGTCTTTTGAGGAAAAACGTC
>SKMK01000013.1 GCA_007121075.1 Syntrophomonadaceae bacterium | reverse complement strand
CTTGCTGTACCTGTATTAATCGGGGTTTCGATACTTGTTTTTTCCATTGTTCGATTTATTCCCGGCGATCCCGCCCGTATAATTGCCGGTGTCCATGCCAGCCAGGAATATGTGGAAAGAGTCCGCCAGGAACATCTTTTAGATGAACCCCTATATTTACAATATTCTGTTTATATGAGTGGAGTTCTCCGGGGGGACATGGGCAGGTCCGCTTTTACCCGCAGGCCGGTAACGGTGGAGCTGTTCGAACGTTTTCCCAACACCTTAATGTTAACCGTGGCTGCGATGGGCATTGCTACCATTCTTGGTATGAGTGCCGGTATTATCTCGGCTACCAAACGCTATTCCTTATTTGATAATTTTACTATGCTCTTTGCCCTGGTGGGGATTGCTATTCCTGTTTTTTGGCTGGGTTTGATGTTTCAGCTGTTTTTTTCGGTATATCTAGGTTGGTTGCCTTCAAGCGGTATGGGGAGCTGGAAGCATTTAATATTGCCGGCCATGACCCTGGGGCTGGCTACCACCGCCCTGATTGCCCGGATTACCCGTTCCAGTATGCTTGATGTATTAGGCCAGGATTATATCAATACTGCCCGGGCCAAAGGCCTGAACGAAAAAATAGTTGTCTACAAGCATGCTCTTAAAAACGCCCTTATTCCGGTCGTTACCGTAATGGGCCTGCAGTTTGGTATTCTGCTTGGAGGTGCCGTGTTGACTGAAACAGTATTTTCGTGGCCGGGTATCGGCCGCCTTCTGGTAGATTCAATCCTGACCCGGGATTATACGATTGTGCAGGGCGCTGTCATGCTTTTAGCTTTATTTTTTGTGATCATTAACCTGGTGGTTGATATTATTTATGCCTTGCTTGACCCCCGGATTACTTATGGTACCCAGGAGGGGGGTTGATTTTGATGGAGAAAAAGGTAGATCAAATAAGTCAACTGCAGACTCCGAAGAGCGACTCTGAAATTCGCCAGGTTTGGCGTCATTTGCGACGTAACCGCATGGCTATGTTGGGCCTGGTTATCCTGGCTTTGTTTCTGATATGCTCTATTTTTGCCCCTTTCCTTACCCCCCACGATCCGATCAAACTTGACTTAATCAATGCTTTGCAGGATCCTTCCAGCGAGAATTTAATGGGCACGGACTGGCAGGGACGCGATGTTTTTACGCGCATTCTTTACGGGGGCAGGATATCTCTGGCTATAGGTTTTATTACTGTGGCAATTGGGCTGGCGGTAGGAATTCCGGTTGGCACCTTATCCGGTTATTACGGAGGGAAATTAGATTTATTTGTGCAGCGGGTTATCGATGTTTTAATTGCTTTTCCCGGAATTCTTTTAGCTATTGTGGTGGTAACAGTTTTAGGCGTCGGGGTGGAGCAGGTTATGATTGCGGTTGGTATTTCCACAATACCGATCTATACGCGCCTGGTGCGCGGTTCAGTCCTCTCTGTCAAAGAAGAGGGATATGTGGCTGCAGCCAAATCCCTCGGAATCGGTGATGCCAGGATTATTATTCGCCATATTTTGCCCAATTGCCTGGGCCCGATCATTGTAATGTCTACGTTTCGGATTGCCACTTCAATTCTATGGGCTGCAGGGCTGGGCTTCTTGGGACTGGGTGCGCAGCCACCGGATCCTGAATGGGGGGCTATGTTGAGCACTGGCAGGGAATATATGCGCTCGGAGCCTTACCTTACCACTTTTCCCGGCTTGGCAATCTTTCTGATGGTTTTAGGTTTTAACCTGCTTGGTGATGGTTTGCGCGATGCCCTGGATCCCCGCTCACGTAAGTATGGATAAGGCTTTACAAATATTCATTTATTAACCGGGTCATGGTTTGGACGAGTATTACTAAATAATATAGCCCATCAATAAAAGGAAGGTAATATATGGACGAATTGTTGCGGGTAGAAGATTTAAGGACTACATTTTATACTGACGAGGCTGTTATTCACGCTGTGGACGGTGTTTCTTTTAGTGTAAAACCCGGTGAGGTTCTTGGGATAGTTGGGGAATCGGGCTGCGGTAAAAGCGTAGCCTCCCTCAGTATAATGAGGTTGATTTATTATCCTCCCGGAAAAATTGAGGGTGGAAAAATATATTTAAACGATCGCAATTTGCTGGACCTTAGTGAGAGAGAGATGCGCAATATAAGAGGAAATGAAATTGCCATGATCTTTCAGGAGCCGATGACTTCCTTGAACCCTGTTTATAAGATCGGTGACCAGGTTAGCGAGGCAATCCGCCTGCATCAGGGGCTTGATAGTTCAGCCGCCTGGGAAGAAGCAGGCCGGATGCTGGAACTGGTCGGGATTCCCAGGCCCAAGGAAATCCTCAACAATTATCCCCATCAGCTGAGCGGGGGAATGCGGCAGCGGGCGATGATCGCCATGGCCCTTTCCTGCAATCCAAAATTGTTGATTGCAGATGAACCCACTACCGCCCTGGATGTAACTATCCAGGCCCAGATCCTCGAATTAATGCGGGATTTAAAGGAAAGAATAAACACGGCTATTATTTTTATCACCCATGACCTGGGAGTAATAGCCGAGATGGCCCAGTATGTGGTAGTAATGTATACAGGAAAGGTTGTTGAGAGCAGCGATGTGGAGTCGCTATTTAACAATCCCCTGCATCCCTATACCGCCGGCTTGATCAATTCCAAGCCGAAGCTTGAAGAAGAAAAAGAAATGTTGGACTTTATCCCGGGCAATGTTCCCAACCCAATGGTTATGCCTGAAGGGTGCGCTTTTCATCCGCGCTGTAAAGATATGATGCCAATTTGTCAGCAGGAAATGCCCGATCTGCTTGAACCGGCCCCGGGCCACAGTGTCAGGTGCTGGCTGTATCAGAAACAGGAAGCAAAAGGGGTGAAATAAATGAATACCCCTCAGCAAATACTAACTGTAGAAGGTTTGAAGAAGTACTTTCCGATCAGGGCCGGTGTTTTTTCCCGGGTAACCGGATATGTAAAAGCGGTTGATGGTATCGATTTTAGTATTAAATCAGGGGAAGCTTACGGACTGGTAGGAGAATCTGGATGCGGCAAATCCACTGCCGGCATGACTATTTTAAGGATGCTTGAACCTACCGGCGGCAAAGTATGCTTTAGAGGTAATGACCTTGTATCTCTGGATAAAGATGAACTGCGGAATTTGCGCCGGCAGATGCAGATTATTTTTCAGGACCCCTACAGCTCCCTTAATCCCCGGATGAGCGTGGGCGAAGCAATTGGAGAAGCCCTGGAGGTACACGGCCTTGCCACCGGGAAGGAAAGAAGAGAGCGGGTCATTTCCGTTCTCAGGGATTGCGGCCTTGATGAACATCATTTCCGGCGCTATCCCCATGAATTTTCCGGGGGACAGCGTCAGAGAGTTGGGATTGCCAGGGCCCTGGTCCTGGAGCCGGAATTTATTGTCGCCGATGAACCGGTATCTGCGCTTGATGTCTCCATCCAATCCCAAATCATAAACCTGCTCGAAAAGTTGCAGGAAAAGTATGGCCTTACATTTCTGTTTATTTCTCACGACTTGAGTGTGGTCAAGCATATTTCCGATCGGGTTGGCGTAATGTACCTGGGACGCATAGTTGAAGATGCCCCCAAAAAAGAGCTTTATAATAACCCCATGCATCCCTATTCAAGGGCCCTTCTTTCCGCAGTTCCAGTAATGCAGCCGGGACATAAAAAAGAAAGGATCATTTTGAAGGGAGATGTCCCCAGCCCTTCAAACCCGCCTCCAGGCTGTACCTTTAACACCCGCTGCCCGCTGGCGGAAGATATCTGCAAGGTGGAAATCCCGGTTTTAAAAAAAGTGGGGCCTAATCATTATGCTTCCTGCCATCTCCTGAAAGAAGCCAATTAACAAAAACAGATCGGTATGATAAGCTTTTATACATTTACGGCACAGGGAGGTAAGACAATGGAACGCTCTCCTGAAAAGATCTTGAGTGATTTGATCCGCATCGACAGTTCCAACCCACCGGGTAACGAGACGGCGGTGGCCCTTTACCTTAAGAATCTCTTCCAGAAGGCCGGTGTTGAAGGTGAAATAATTGAACCCGAGGAAGGAAGGGCCAGTTTTATCGTCCGGATCGGTTCCGGACCGAAAAAAGTCCTTTATCTTTCCCATTCAGACGTGGTCCCGGCCGGTGATGGCTGGAATTTCGAGCCCTTTTCCGGGGAAATCAGCGACGGTGTTGTGTACGGACGCGGTGCCCTTGACTGTAAAGATTTAATGTCTGCCCAGGTTTCGGCCGCCCTGGAATTGATTGAAGAAAAGGCGCCCCTGCAGGGCGAACTGATCATAGCAGCTACGGCAGACGAAGAAAAAGGAGGCCGCCTGGGAACGGGCTGCCTGCTGGAGAATTATCCAGATAAGCTCAGGGCTGATTTTGCGGTTAACGAAGGGGCCGATCAGCCTGTAATCAAAAACGGCAAAATCATTTATTTCCTCCAGGTTGGCGAAAAAGGCACTGCCTGGTGCACTTTGAAGGCAAGGGGCAAATCTGGACATGGTTCGATCCCGACTTTGGCCGACAACGCCGTGGTTAAATTGAGCCGGGCGGTAACCCGGTTAAATAATTACTGGGCTGAAACGGTATTGATCCCGGAAGTGGAGAGGTTGTTTAAAAGCCTGGCCGAACTTTTTGGTATTGATAAAAGCCTGGCCCAGCCGGCTGAAATCGACAACTTCCTTGAAAAACTACCCCTGGAAAAAGGGTTTGTCGAGTCGCTGCGATCGATGACCCGGATGACCGTTTCGCCGAATATAATCCAGGGCGGGACCAAGACCAACATCGTGCCCGATTACTGTGAAGCAAGCATTGATATCAGGATTATGCCGGGCCAGGACTGTGAATATGTTGAATCCCAGCTCCGCCCGGTGGTTGGACGGGATATTGAAATAGATTTCAACGAATACCGCCCACCTACTTTCTCCAGCTCGGAAGAACCTTATTACAAGCTGATGGAAGAGATTACCCTGGAACAGGGCGGCCCAGGTGCGCTTTGCCTGCCGGTTATATCCGCCGGTTCTACTGACTCAAAATTTTTGCGCAGCGCGGGGATGCCGGCTTACGGGATCGGCCACATGGATAAAAACTTCGACGGTGAAGCCAGGACCACCATTCACGGCCGAAACGAAAGGATTGACATCGCCAGTTTGCACTTAAAGACCGCTTTTTTGAAAGAGCTGGCCCGCCGCTACCTGGCCTGATCACCGGTAAGGGAGGCTTTTTTCCGTGAAAGCGACTTTTGGACATATGGGGACCCTGACCCCGGTTATGGAGCTGATTTTGGAAGATCTGGGCCATGAACCGATCACTCCTTTTCGGCCTACCAGCCGGACTTTGTCCAGGGCAAAATAATCTATTGCTGAAAATAGGGTCTATCGAAGTGCAGCCGGGACTGACCCTGGCCCCTATGGCGGGAGTAACCAACCACTCCTTTCGCCTGCTGGCCAGGGAGCAGGGTTGTCCCCTGGTCTTCTCGGAGATGATCAGCGCCAGGGGGCTCCTTTATAACAGCCGCCGTCACTATGACCTGCTTTTTTTTACCGGAGATGAAAGGCCGATCGGGTTTCAGCTGTTTGGTTCCGACCCCGGTCTTATGGCTGAGGCGGCACAGAGGATCGAGGTACACGGTGCTGATTTTATCGACCTGAACCTGGGTTGTCCCACCCCTAAAATTACCCGCAACGGCGAAGGCGGAGCCCTCCTTCGCAATCCGGAGCTATGCTCCGAAATTTTTAAAGCGGTGAGCGGGGCCGTTTCTTGCCCGGTTACTGTTAAGCTGCGCAAGGGGTGGAGTGAGGACACAGTTAATGCAGTTGATATCGCCCGGCGGGCCGAAAATGCGGGAATAAGAGCTGTTGCGCTCCACGGCCGGACTGTGGACCAGGGATACAGTGGTTTTGCGGATTGGGATATCATCAGAAAGGTGAAAGAAGCACTGGCCATACCGGTGATTGGCAATGGTGATATTGATACACCGCAGAAGGCACTAGAGATGTTTTCTTACTGCGGCTGCGACGGGGTTATGATTGGCCGGGCCGCCTTGGGTAATCCGTGGATATTTTCCGCTGCCATGGCCCTGCTTCAGAACCGGAAACTGCCGGAAGCCCCTTCCCTGGATCAGGTTATTGAAATGGCTCTCAAGCACCTGTCGCTTTTATGTGAGCTAAAAGGCGAGAGGGTGGCGGTCAGGGAGATGCGCCAGCATACTGCCTGGTATATCAAAGGGTTTCCGGGAGCAGCTGCCGCCCGCCGCGAACTGGTCCGGGCTGCGACCTATGAAGATATGGAAAAGATCCTTCGTGCTTACTCATCATCTCTGCGGGGACACAGAAATTGATATTTCTCCGGGTGTTTTTAAATTAACAGTTCAGGCTGGCAAAGTGAACAGGACTATGAATAGCGTTTAGTTTTTTGCTTGAGAGGCAAACCCTTTTATGTGTCGTTTCCCGCCCATAAATTCGTTGCTCCCGGACCTTATTAGTGCTAAAATTGTAGCGATCACAAGCCTGTGCACAAAGGTGGATTATGACCGGTGCAACCTGAACGGGTATACAGGGTCGGCGACAAAATGATCAGCCTCGGCAAGGCCACCCGGCTTGTAGAGAGGGTCCTGGAACTGCGGGAAAAGGGTGTGTCCCAGCAGGAGACGGCCAAACGTCTGCATCTGGATCGCAGTTTTGTGTCCCGCCTGGAAGCCATAGGCGAGATTAGAAAGGGCAACCGGGTGGCTGTGATCGGTTTTCCTTTAGAGAATACAGGGGACCTTTCAGATATCTGTCACTCTTACGGGCTTGATTTTTATCTGCTGCTCAATAACCGGGACCGGTGGGAAATGGTCCGTGATCAGCAGGCCCTTGATTTTTTCAACCGCATGTTTGACCTGGTGGCCAGGCTTCGTGAATATGATACCTTGATCATGATTACCTCAGAAAAATGGCACCACCTGGCGGAAGCCCTGCTCGATATCCAGATCATCTATATCAACCTCGGATCGACCCCGATCCAGGAGGACTGTTATTTCGATCCGCAGCAATTAAAAAATACACTGGACCTGGTTATAGCAAAGCAGCGAAAGGAGAACAATAAACTTGAAACGGATAGTGGGAATTAGCCTCGGTTCATCTTCGAGAGATCATGTCGTTACTGTGGAATTGAAAGGCGAACAGTACAAGATTGAACGGATTGGTACTGATGGTGACATGAACGAGATGATCAATAAAATCAGTGAACTTGATGGCAAAGTGGATGCTTTTGGCCTGGGCGGGATGGACCTGTATATTTATGCCGTTGATCGCCGCTATGAGTTCAGGGATGCCAGGCGGATCTGGCGGGCCGCTCAAAAAACCCCCATAGTCGACGGTTCCGGCCTTAAAAATACCCTTGAACGCCGCTCTATTGAGCAACTGATGGACGAAACGGACCTGTTTGAAGAGCCCAAAAAAGTCCTGCTCATGTCGGCCATGGATCGCCTCGGTATGGCCCAGGCTTTTGAAAAGGCAGGCTGCAAGATGACCTACGGCGACCTGCTTTATGTCCTCAACCTGCCCGTACCCCTCAACTCGCTTAACAAACTTGCCGCTGTAGCGCGGGTCCTTGCTCCACTGGTCGGACAGCTGCCTTTCACCATGATTTACCCGACCGGGAAAAAACAAACCATCAACAAGCCCCGCCATGTAAAGTATTTTCTGGAGAACGATATCATCGCCGGCGATTTTCATTTTATCCACCGCTACATGCCTGCCGAGTTGCCGGAGAAAATCGTAGTCACCAATACTGTTACCTCCGAAGACGTTGAATTTCTAAGGGATCGCAAGATAAAAACGCTGATTACCACCACGCCGGAGATGCAGGGCCGTTCTTTTGGCACTAATATCATGGAGGCCTTGCTCGTATGCATGGCCGGGGGGAAAGAGGAACTCAGTGAAGTGCAGTATTTTCAATTGCTTGAAGAACTGGAACTAAAACCGAGGATTGTCCATCTCCATTAATCAGGCCGATTTTAAACGGCTAAACCTCTTTTTTAGCCGTTTTATTTTCTTGACAACCGGGGGGAGACACCTTATAATAAAGCAAATATTTAAGAGTTAACTGCAAAAGTGTCGAGGGATCCTTGACACTATCTTTATCTTTATGGGCTTCGTTGTGGTATGAAGCCGTTATTTATGTTGATAACTCAGATTGGCTGATTGCTGAATAACACTGCTATCACGAGATCGGGTGCCAAGTAATTTAGCAAGGGGGAAAGTAAATATGGATGATATGAAAAACACCGAACATGTTGAAAATGAAGAAATGGAAACTGAAGGCCCGGAAAACCATGACGAATTGCTTTTAACCCGGGGTGGCCTGGAAAAGCTGGAAAATGAGCTGCACCACCTGAAAACGGTTAAGCGCAAGGAGATTGCCGATCGGATCAAGGAAGCAATTTCTTACGGAGATATTACCGATAATGCCGAGTATGAAGATGCGAAAAATGAACAAGCTTTTATTGAAGGAAGGATCATCACCCTGGAAAAGATGCTCCGCCGGTCCCGACTCCTGGAAAAAAGCGATGATGACGACCACCATGTAGTCCTTGGATCAACGGTCAAGATCAGGGATTTAGATTCGGATCAAGAAGAGGAATATACGATAGTCAGCACTGCCGAGGCAGATCCGTCGGAAAAGAAAATCTCCAATGAATCACCGGTTGGTAAATCCCTAATTGGGCACACCATTGGGGATCAGGTCGAAGTCAAGGTGCCTGCTGGCACCCGCAAGTATAAAATTGAAGCAGTGGATTGATATCAGTAGCTCAGGGTATATAAACAGCAAAACGGGAGGTTAAAAATGGAGCAGGAACAACCATTAAATGAACTGATGCAGGTAAGGCACAATAAAATGGAAGAACTAAGGAACAGGGGCATTGAACCTTTTGGCCCTAAATATGAAGCCTCCCACTACTCTGCAGAGATAATTGAAAACTTTGATTCCCTGGAGGGACAGAAGGTAACTGTTGCCGGCCGGTTGATAAGCATTCGTTCTCACGGCAAGGCTACTTTTGCCCATCTCCAGGATTACAGGGGCCAGATCCAGGTTTATTTGAACCTCAACCAGGTTGGGGAGGAGCAGTATAAGAATTTTGAACTGGTAGACATCGGTGATTTTGTCGGGGCTGCCGGCGAAGTATTTAGGACCAGGAAAGGGGAAATTACGGTTAATCTCAATGAATATACTTACCTGGCCAAGGCCCTGCGTCCCCTGCCTGAAAAATGGCACGGCCTCAAAGACGTGGAGATTCGCTATCGTCAGCGCTATGTTGACTTGATCGTTAACCACGAAGTAAAGGAAACCTTTATTAACCGTAGCCGAATCATTCAGACCATGCGGGAAATCTTAAACCGGTGGGGATTCCTGGAGATGGAAACCCCAATTCTACAGACCATAGCTGGAGGAGCCCTGGCCCGTCCCTTTATCACCCACCATAATACCCTTGATATGAAACTTTACATGCGCATCGCCACCGAGTTACACCTGAAAAGGCTTCTGGTCGGGGGACTGGATAAAGTATTTGAAATCGGTCGCATTTTCAGGAATGAAGGTATATCTACCATCCATAACCCTGAATTTACATCCCTTGAAATATACGAGAGTTATGCGGACTATGAAACTATGATGGAATTGACGGAAAACTTGATTTACGAAATAGCGCAAACTGTATTTGGAACCGGCCGGATTATTTTCCAGGGCAAAGAAATAGACCTGACTCCGCCCTGGCCGCGGGAAAGCATGGTTGAAGTAGTCCATAAATTCTCGGGAGTTGACTTTTCCCAGATTCAAAGCGATGAAGAAGCATTCACGGCAGGAAAAAATGCAGGGCTTGAACTGGACAAGGGCCTTTCCTGGGGAGATATTCTCTACATGTTCTTTGAAGAATTTTGCGAAGAACAACTCCTATCACCGGTTTTTGTTACCGGCTTTCCGATCGAAGTATCGCCGCTGGCTCAAAAAATGCCGGGTGATCCCCGCCTTACATTGCGGTTTGAGGGTTTTATCGGGGGCTGGGAAATAGCAAATGCTTTTACCGAGTTAAACGATCCCATCGATCAGCGCGAGCGGTTTGAGCAGCAGTTGGCCAGGCGGGAAGCGGGAGATGACGAAGCCCACGTGATGGATGAGGACTTTATTACCGCCCTTGAATACGGAATGCCGCCGGCCGGTGGGCTCGGGATCGGTATCGATCGCCTGGTGATGCTTCTTACAGACAATATTTCCATCCGGGATGTTATCCTTTTCCCTACCCTCAGACCGAGAGCTGACCTGGATTAGCAGCTTCGACAATTAAGCGTAAAACGGCATAAAAACACCCACCATACACCGGTCTCGGCCATGAGCAGGCAAGCCGGCCAGTTCACGGGTGCCGGAAAAATATTTCAAGATGGACACTGCAATTAGATGATTTTAAACCAGCTTCCATGGCCCTGTTTTTAAAGCTGTGGCAACCAGGTCCTTCAATCTAAAAAAACTAAAAAAACAATAAAAAAAGCGGGAAAAAGGTTTGACAAGACAAAAGGTCCATGCTAATATTAAAAGGTCGCGCTTGAGAGATAACCTCAAGCGACAGCGTTCTTTGAAAACCGAGCAGAGTAAGGAAAGGGTCTCTTGAATGAGGAGAGAATTTTTGTTTTAGAGGCCTTGTGATCAGTGTTAATTGAGCCTGGGGTTGCTAAAAAGGTGTAAAGGTT
>SKMK01000042.1 GCA_007121075.1 Syntrophomonadaceae bacterium | reverse complement strand
GGTGGTTCGAACGTTGGGTTGATGATTCGGATACATTGTTTTATGGGGCCTCTTCTATGGCATCGTGGAGCTTCACCCGCGAGCAAGCAGCGCGCATCAAACAGCCAGTGTTGAATGTGACCGGAGAAAATACCTTTAAACCAATGCGACAGTGCTACGAGCTAATTAAGAGCTGGATACCACACGCGGAAAATGTTGTTCTTGAAAACGCTAACCATACCATGTTCCAGACGAATCCAACCGGCGCTGCAACTGTGCTGGCCGACTTTTTCTCACAACATCAAATAAAGGAATGAAAAATGTTTTCAACAACTTGCTTGAGTTCTTTGTTTGGCTAGATTAAATTACATGAACTGCAGCGTAAAAAGCTTAACTATATTGTGGCTATTGTTAGGATTGTTGAAGGGTATTTAGAACGGCACCAGGTCCTTTCCTTCACCCCATGGGGGAGAATCATATGCATTATTATGTAATAATCCTATTCCTCGTGCAGTGCACAGGATCAACAACTAAAAACCATTTCCAATTCAAAACTTTTATCTATAAAGGATTCGGCACGGACACCATTGGGAAGCTCCCGAACGCTTTGCCACAGATCTTATCAATTTTATCGAGACTATTAAGCCGAGCCAATAACTTATCTTTCTTGTGTTGCACTTAGTTTCAATAGAAAAGATATACAAATGCTAAACACCTGAGTTCACCATTTAACATAAAACTTGTATGCATTATTTTATGCTGCAATTTTCACAAAACATTGAAATGTGATATTATTAATACAAATTAAGCAACTCGACTGGGAGGGTTATATAATATGAATACAGTTAAGTCACCAGATGGAACTTTAATAGCTTACGAAAAAACGGGGAACGGTCCCCCCGTTGTTCTTGTTCATGGGCCCCCTGATGACCATACATGCTGGGAGATGGTTCAACCTGCAATGGCTAAATACTTGACAGTTTATGCAATCGATCGTCGCGGACGTGGCCAGAGCGGTGATACCACCGAATACAAGATAGAACTGGAGTTCAATGATGTTGCCGCAGTTGTCGATATGATTGACGAGCCGGTGATCCTGCTTGGCCATTCCCACGGTGGTATAGTTGCCTTGGAGGCAGCGCTTAGAACTAATAATTTGCACAAATTAATCCTATATGAACCACCAATAATGGATGAAAGCGAAAAGCCGGATGAATTCCTGCTAAAAACTTTCTCCGAAATTGAATCCGCCTTAGATCAGGGGGATAACGAAAAAGCCCTCTTAGTGCATCTGGAAACATTACTCGGCATGCCGCCTGATGAAGTTGACAAATATCGGGCAACACCATACTGGACTGTGATGGTGAATGCGGCTCCCACATTACCCCGTGAGCTGCAGGCGGATGCAGAATATGTATTTGATGCTAAACGATTCAGTGGACTGACTATTCCAACCCTTTTATTATCCGGTGGCGAAAGCTTACCATTATTTAAAGAAGCAACAAAAAAGCTTGACAATGCTTTGCCTAACAGTAAAATTGCAATACTTGAAGGCCAGGAACACGATGCAGCCCAAACCGCTCCGGATTTATTTACAGATGAAGTAATGAAATTTGCCCGGATATGAGTTTAAATGATATTGGACCAGTTGTGAGCGTCCTCCATACCAGGGTAATCGGGAAATATTACCTAATGCTAACAAGGAACACCAGTTGTCATGCAAGGAGGAAGACTGATGGGCCGTTTTTCATTTCCCGTTGGCTACCATGACATCCACCAAATAAAGATTGTCAATTACCAGCTTAACCGCTGGCACTCACTTGGTTACTGCCGTCTTAAAGACCTAAAAGCAGCGGCGGCACGCATGCGGGGGATGGATGATTTCAAGAATGAAATGGTGCGGGAGGGGGAGCGGGCCCTGGCCGAAGAGCGCTACGTGAATGGTACTTTTTACTTACGCGGGGCGGAGTTCTTTGTCCCGCCCCACGATACAGAGAAACTTGGCCTCTATGACCGCTTCATCAACCTCTTTTACAGCAAGGTAACTTCCGCTGATCCCATCAAAATCGAACGGGTGAACATTCCTTACGATGGCGGCGCACTGCCGACCCTGCGCCTACCTGCTCAACAGGAAGAAAGACGCGGCACCATCCTCATCCACGGCGGATTCGACTCTTTCATGGAGGAATTCTACTCCATGGCCTGGTACTTCGCCGAGCGGGGGTATGATGTTATCATGTTTGAGGGACCGGGGCAGGGCGGCGCACTAAAATATCACCAGCTTTACTGGAACAATGAATGGGAGAAACCCACAGCTGCTGTGCTTGATCACTACGGTTGTGAGGATGTGACCATCCTGGGCATCTCTATGGGGGCCTGGCTCTGTGTCCGGGCTGCCGCCTTTGAGTCCCGCATCGCTCGGGTCATTATCATTGGCGTGGGCTACGATTTCCTGGCTGCAGTACCCGGCCCGCTGGTGGCAATGGTCAAATTCCTGTTTAGATTTCCGGGGTTCTTTGACCGCATTAGCTGGCTCCAGGCCCGTTTCAACCAGCAGGAACGCTGGGCCCTCAATAACCTGCTGCACATTAGCGGCGAAGAATCACCGGCAGCAGCGACCCGGGTAATCCTGGATATGAACGCTGAAAACCTCCATTCGGACCGGGTGACACAAGACGTGCTGCTGCTCACGGGCGCGGAGGATCACTTCGGTCAGTTCAACATACACCTTAAGCTCCACCGTTTGCAAATTGAAACCCTGACTAACGCCCGTTCGGTCAAGGACCGTATCTTCACCCGGGAGGAACACGCCCAAAACCACTGCCAGGTGGGTAACATTGGGCTGGCGCTGGACGTTATGGCAGCCTGGCTGGAAGATGTCTCATGAAGCAGAGGTGGCAATATGAGCGCCCTCCCTGCAACAGCAGCACAGGTGCTGAGATCTTAGCCAGCATCGAGGAATCCGTGGCGCTTGGGCCAGGGGGTACTCATTCAACAGCTGGATTCCCATCAAATCGGCGGGGACGTTGAGCCCCATTGTCTCGAAGATGACGGCAGCTTGTAAAGCAACAATCTCTTTGTCTTTGTCTTTGTCTTTGCCGGCAAACTTCGCGAATATGCACACTTTCCTGGACATTTTCGGCACCATTGTTATGTTTTCCGATCTTCTGCCCGGCGAACCACTCGTTCAGGGAAACAACATCAGCCTTGTTGTTATGCTAAAGAATACCGATGAGATAAAAACTTTTTTGACAGGCTAAAATAGGCAGCACAGTCAACATGGAACTCCAGGAAACCTTTTTCAGCAAATACTACGGTTCTCTTACAGATAAGTTCGTGATGATATGGCAGGTCATGCATGATGACACTGAAGTGTAAGCTTTGCTTTGTTACCTGGTGATTTCAATATCTCCAGGAAATTTTTTAATGGCGACGTTTGCCCAAAAAGGCGATTAAACTGGCCTAAGACGATCAGGGAACAGGCAAACCAACCTTTGTATTCAAACCCGGTTGGGCATGTGACAGATGGATTTTATAATTTTTATCACCCCCATCAAAAAATGATGATGAAATCATTTCAGAATGGGGGTTTTGCTTATATAAAGATGGGTATTTTTTAATCTAAAATTACAATAAGTAATATACTCGGACAATATGTGGATCAAATCCGGCGATAGTGCCGGTGCCGCCGAACAGTTCAATGATTAAGATCAGTTATTAGAAGGAGAGATCACCTGTTGTCATCAAAAGACCTGGCGATCAGATAACATCGAATGTGGAAGAGATTACAGGTAATCCCTCTGTTTCATTTGAAAGAGATTTTACTCAATAGATTGAAGGTTAGAATATGCTGATTCCTTTTTTTGAATTGAAAAATACTATATGAGAGGAGAGAGAAGAATGTCAAGGAGTGTCAAGTCAGTAGAACTGCCTACAGGGGTCACCCTCAATTATGCTGAACAGGGTTCTACTGAAGGAATTCCTGTGATTCTTCTTCACGGCATGGGCGACTCCTGGCGATCCTTTGAACCAGTTTTACAGTTCCTGCCCGAAGATATTCTAGTTATTGCCCTGTCCCAAAGGGGACATGGAGACTCCAGCAAGCCTGAGAAAGGATATTTATACAACGATTTCGCATCCGACCTGGCTGCCTTCATGGATGCCCTGAATATAAAGAAGGCTGTACTGGTAGGCCACTCCATGGGGAGTTCCAATGCCAAACGCTTTGCCCTGGATTACCCGGAACGAACTCTGGGATTGGTCCTCATAGGTTCATTTACAGACGCATCAAATGATCCGGGCGATCAGGAGTTTTACGACACAGTAATATCGAAAATGGAAGATCCCCTTGATCGGGATCAGATGGAAGAGCTACAGAAGGAAGTCGTAGGCGGTAAGATCCCTCAGCAGTTCCTTGAAACTATTGTGCAAGAAGCTTTGAAAGTTCCGGCCCGGGTTTGGCAAGCAGTGCTACTGCGTGACCTGGAGGAAGACATGTCCGCTGAACAAAGCAAGATCAAGGCTCCTACTCTTATTATGTGGGGAGATCAGGATCCAGTTTCCACGCGCAGCGCGCAGGATCTACAGCTAAAAACCATTCCCAATGCAAAACTTTTGATCTATGAAGGGTTTGGGCACGCACCCCACTGGGAAGAACCTGAACGTTTTACCTCAGATCTTGTCAAATTTATCAAAAAGATCCCGGGCTCGCGGTAAATCTTAGAAAGGCTGAAAGCTAAAGTGCGCGGTTATCGACATGAAAGTTAAAATAATTTGAGTCAATTTAAATTGTTCGCATTTATGATGATCAGGCATGGCATTTAGTATTTTCCTGAACCGGTTCAGAAGCAGCAACTTGATTTGTATCCCCGGCGGAACAAAAGGCCCAAACGTGCTTCCCCATTCAAGCAGGCCTGCTACCTATACTTTTAATAAACGCTGTGATAGCCTGTACGAGCCCTTCGGGGGGATGATCATTGCTAGCCGCGCTCAGGCCGCGCCCCCGGGTATCGGCAGGGTAACAGGTTATATTTCTAATATAAAATGAAATGACATCATACTGCATGTCAACTGTTATAAAAACTAATTGCCTAAAGAGGCCCGGGTTATAACCCGGGCCTCAAGTCTTTCTTTCATGGAGCCGGCAAGAGGACTCGAACCCCCAACATGCTGATTACGATTCAGCTGCTCTACCAATTGAGCTATGCCGGCCCGTGGCATAAATATTATAGCGCAGATCAAGTTGACGTTCAATAACTTCTTACGAGCGATTTTGTTCCATCTTTTTGGTTTCATATAACTGATGTGATAAAATGTATTTACAAAATATAACCTTTATTTATCCCTGGAGGTTAATATGATCAATTTTAACGGTCAATCTGAAACAGGTGAAATCCACTCTGTCTTGATGAAAAGCCCGGGTAAAGCCTGGTTTGGCCAGGGATATACCAATCAGCAATGGGAAAAGCTTAATTATCCGGGCAAACCAAATTTCGAAAAGGCCCTGCAAGAATTTAATCAGCTGGCAACGATCGTGGAAAGCCACGTTACTAAAGTCTTTTATCTTCCTGAAGATGATCAAACTAATTTGGATTCTATCTACGTACATGACCCGGTTCTGATCACAAGTTCCGGTGCTATCCTGTGCAACATGAGGAAAAAAGAAAGAAAAAACGAGCCGGCGGTAGTCGGCGATTACCTGGAAAACCTGGGCATACCGATTCTGGGAACAATAAAACCACCGGGCCTGCTTGAAGGCGGAGACGTAGTCTGGTTTGATGACCAATCTGTAGCGGTAGGAGTGGGCTATCGCACTAATAAAGATGGAATTGCCCAGCTACGGGAATTAACCAAAGATCTGGTCAAAGAAATAATCGAAGTACCGCTCCCTCACTGGAACGGTCCGGATGAATGCCTGCATCTCACCTCGATGGTAAGCCCGGTTGACAAAGATCTGGCCGTAGTTTATTCAAAGATGACGGTTGTCCCTTTCCGCAATCTGTTACTGGAAAAAGGATTCAAACTAATAGAAGTCCCTGACAGTGAATACAATAACTTTGGAAGCAATGTCCTGACCTTGGGACCGCGTAAATGTGTCATGATCGCGGGCAACCCGATTATCAGGGCAGCCCTTGAAAAAGAGGGAGCTTTAGTCTACGAATATCCCGGCAAAGATATCACCGTCAAAGGCGGCGGCGGACCAACTTGTTTAACCAGGCCGCTTTACAGGAAGGAAAATTAGTAAAATAAAGGCAAAGTTTTACCAGTTATTAAAGATTATAGCCGCTTCCAGGAGGCAAGATCACACACCTGCTATCGGTTTTCGCTTCTACCTTCTGCTTAAATAATTCAGGATCTGTTTCGATTAAAGGCCATGTGTTGTAATGGTAAGGAATAACTACCTTTGCCTGCAGGAATGAAGCTGCTATGACAGCGTCATCAACGCCCATAGTAAAGTTATCGCCAATCGGCAGCAGGGCCACGTCAAGAGAATCCAGTTCACCAATCAGCTTCATATCGCTAAACAACCCGGTGTCTCCGGCAAAGTATATTTTATTGCCATAATAGTCCACAATAAAACCGCAGGCATGCCCTCCCTCTATACCGGCACCGTGAAAGGCAAGGGTAAGTTTTACAGATCCAAAAGGATGATAACTGCGCCCGCCAAGATGCTGGGCGTGGGCATTAAGCCCATCTGAAGCAGCTTTTTTGGCAATTTCCGACGTAGAAATAATTGTTGCCCCATGTTGTTTGGCTATTTCGTACGCATCACCAAGGTGGTCCCAGTGAGCGTGTGAAAGAAGGATATAATCGGCATATGCTTCTCCCACCTTTACAGGCGCAAGTGGATTGTCGCTGATGAAAGGATCAAAAATCAACGTTTCCTTTCCTTCTTCAGAAATCAAAAAGCAGGCATGGCCCCAAAAGGATATCTCCGGCATGTTAACAACCTCCTTTAGCAAAGTAAATACTGGCTTTTAAACCGGCTGTGATCTGCTTTATAAAAATCACTGCCCCGAATACCTGTAACTTTGACCGGTTTATACCTCTCCAGTGTTTCCCCGGGTTAATAAATAAGATAATCAAAACAACCCTATGGGTTATGAACGGATTATCACTTTATGGACGTACTCAGAAGTCATAAGACGCAGTATAGAGACATAGTTTAAATTAAATTCGATAATATCGCCAACCCTGTAATTTCTTGAGCAGGAGTCAACATCAACAATTAAATGGTCGCTGCTGGCGCCGATTATCTCAATTTCTTTATCGCATGGCTTAATCTGATCAAGATCTACATCCTGCCTGCCAATGGCCAGTAAGGCTCTTTTCCTGATTCCCCGGTCCTCGAACACCGGCTTTCTAAAAAAAGCATCGAGGCCAATCTCCCCGGTGGGAATAGATGGTTTTCGCTTAATCTCGATTACCTCTGCTTCCATTTTAAAAACATCATAATGAGCCCCTTCCCGCGCATCCAGATAGGTACCTGAGATAAAAATTTCGCCAAACCTGAGGTGGTTTATTTTGCCAGGCATCCTCTTTTTATCAACCAGGGGGAAGCTCGAAGTGCTGCCTCCAGATACAATTTCCACATTAATATCAAGTTCTTGCTCTACCTGTTCAGCCAACCCGGCCAGCCGACCCATGTTCTTCTCATCAGGAATAACGCCCCCAAAGCAGGATAGATTAGCCCCTATACCCAGAAATTTAACTCCGTTAATGTTGAGGATTTCCCGGACATAATCCACCACCTCTTCCTGGAGCACTCCCTCCCTGACGTCTCCCAGTTCAACCATCAGGATAATACTGTGCACTTTGCCCTGACGAAGCGCCTCCCGTCCCAGCGCTTTTATGGTTTCAAGCTCAGAGTTCATACTTATATTGGAGAGTCTGATCACATCTTCTACTTCGCTTAGCATGGGTATTCGCATTAGATATTTGGGGACATTAAAAGATTTTAGTTTTTCCAGGTTTCTCAGTCTTGCATCTCCCAGACCACTTACTCCGCCCTTGAGATAAGCTTCCACTATTTCCGGGTGGGCACAAAAACCCTTTGTCACCCCAATGATGTCTATCCCGCTGTCGGCACACTTCTTTTTCACCAGAGCTACGTTTTCGGCCATCTTTCTTAAATCTGCAGTAATACAAGGATATTGCAAGATAAAACACCCCTGGTCATTTTCTTTTCTATCATAACATATTTGAGAGGGTGATCCAGTAAAAGGGCCTGTTTGTCACAATAATAGATATTTATTCGATTTTTGAAGGGAAAACAGGAATAAGGGTGAATATTAAAATAGGGAATATACAGTCATGTTATATTTACTATGAAATGGGGGTATTGATATGAAACCCAAGGTTATTGTTATCCTGGTCCTGGTCATTCTCTTTTTAATCATCCTGGCCCAAAACACTCAGGTTACGTCCCTGCACCTTCTCTTTTGGTCCATCTCCATGTCCCAGATTATATTGATTGCAATTATCCTGATCGGCGGTTTTATTCTCGGCTACCTGACCTCCATGTTGACCAGAAAAAACAGGTAAGCTCAAAATGGGCTCATCCGGAAAGCAGAACCGGTCATTTAAATTAATCTATAGACGCAGCCAAAAAAAGATAAAAGGTCTTAAGGGTTGAACCATATTAACCCCGGCCTGCCCATAATTGAGCATAAAAAAGGGGCTTTTTGCCCCTTTTTTTAATGCAGCACAGCTAGTTTGCTTATCAGTGCGGGCTGTTACAGGAAAAACTTTGATAAATAAAAAATCAGCGAATTACCAGTCCGGTTTATCATGGGTGAAATTTTGCTTAGAAGGATTCCACCAGCTCTCATCTTCGTCACCTTTGTCGATATCATTGTCAGACTGGTCATCCTGATCCTGTCTTTGATTCCAGGATTCAGCTAGCATCTGCTGCGACTTGGACGGTCCGCTGCTCTCTTCTATTTCTTCTTCCGCAGGGCTGCTTGATTGAGCAGGTTGAGTTGCAGGAGCTGGCTGCGAAACAGGTTGCTCCTGTGATGCCGGTGCAGCTGTTTCCGGATCAGGTTCTGCCGTTACCTCTATATCTTTGTCTTCATCATCTTCTTCATCGCTTTTCGGCATTGCCGGCTCTTGATCTTCTTCAGCCCTGAGATCACCTGTACTGCGGTGAGCTAACAACAGCCATTCCGGAAGTTCTATTCCCGGATCTGATTTAACTTCCTCCTGGTCTGCGCTTTGAGAAAAGAGCAACCCGCATCCCGATAAAGTTAAAATCAACCCAACTGAGAGGACAAGCAATAAAACAGCCTTAAGTTTAGGCATTCATGTTCCTCCTTAAAAGGTTCTGTTATTGTAATTCGTTTTAATCGGCAAGAATTTTTTTAAATAAACTATATGGATTATACTGCAATGTTATTATTATTGCAATGCCTTTAGCAGTTGCATGTCCCCTTTAGCAGTTGCATTTATGTATGCTTACGAAGATTTGCTGACGCCCTGGATTAAATCAGCCCTGGTAACAATACCAATAATTTTACCTTGATCGTCAACAATATAAATCCGGTTGGTCCGATGTCGTTTCATCATACGGCCCATTTCATTTAGAGGCTCCTCTTCCCCGGCCGTTATAATTTTTACGCTCATTGCATCTCTAACCAGGGCATTCTTCATCGCCTCCCGGCTTTTCCTCGAATAAAACGTGTCTATATCATCAGATTTGGCCGAAAACCATTTTGATAAATTAACCAGCGGCTTTTCGTCTATGCCTCTGGCAAACTGAACAATGTCGGTTATGGATACTGCCCCCCTGAGATTCCCTTCCCCGTCCACAACAGGCAGGCCACCAAAATGATGCATAGTCAAAAGATCTATAGCCTCTTTTAATGTTTCATCTTCCGTTATGGTTATCAATGATCTGCTCATAATATCTTTAGCCCTGACC
The DNA here is from genome assembly GCA_007121075.1 of Syntrophomonadaceae bacterium. GTDB lineage: Bacteria > Bacillota > Dethiobacteria > DTU022 > DTU022 > B1SED10-74M. The sequence continues at coordinate 56,805 of SKMK01000042.1, read as the reverse complement.
ATAGCGCTCATTCCTTCCTTTAAACGCCTGAACAGCTCAAGCTTCCACAAATTCTTCCAGTTGACTTATACCTTTTACAATATCGGATCTGGTAACAATACCGAGCAGCTTGTTGTCATTATCAACTATGGGCACCCTGTTAATCCGGCGGCGCTTCATTAATCTAGCCACCTCATTTAAAGGATCATCTTCTTTGGCCGTATATACTTTTCTTCTCATGATATCCCCTACAACGGTGTAATGCAAAGCATCCTGACCTTTGCGAAGGTAAAATAGACTGTTGGTATCGCTGTGAGGAGAAACCCACCCGGAGAGATTGATTAACGGGACCACGTCAATTTTCTCGGAATAATGCACTATGTCTGTTACTGAGATAACACCTTTTAAATTCAATTCATTATCAACAACTGGCAGCCCCCCAAAGCGATGTCTGGACAACAGGTCAACGACATCTTGCAAAGTGTCCTGCTCGGCAACCGTGACTACCTCTTTGGTCATAATGTCTTTAGCTTTTAGCATCCGGAAACCCCCTTTAACATAAGTTACACCTCCCTAACAATAAATTGCATTAAAACAAGTTATTGATAACTATTACCGCAATCCCCACGCCAGGCTTGCAAAATGTTTAAAGCACTCTTTAAGAATAACTTTAAACGTCAGTTTTTTAAGCATTACCGGAAAGGCTGCCGTTGTTATTTGTTTTTTGCCAGGTTACTGATAAGGTTAATGCGGGTTAAGCATAATTGCTTGCAGGTATAAGTAACATAATAGTAGATTAAGTTTTGCGCAAGCTAAATATACCATAAGAACTCGAAAGATGTCAAACAAAGTGGAAATTTCTGATATATTATTATGCTGAAGGACTGTCAGTACAAACTAGACAATATCGGCAAATGATTCAAGCCCCAACATCATCACAGGTTCGAAGCCATATTAAGATAAAATAGGATAGGAGTGAAAGAGCACTTAGCAGAAAGTTTTTAAAAAGCGCATCTATAACTAAGGTTAAGCGGTTCTATTTTTTTAGCGCATAGTTGCGAATAACAAGCTCTGAAATCCATATTAATACAACCAGTATACAGGCAAAAATAATATAGGAGCCTTCGAAGGCTTCTGATAAACCACCACTATAAAGCCTGGCAAGGATAATAAGAATAAATACCGCTATGACAAGTGATAAAAGACTGGCCATCCTCGAATTCCTTCGATCATTTTTTAGCTTTGGTTTAACGTACTGCATGTCATCGACAAGCCGTTCTATCGCTTCTTTGTATTTATCCATTTAAATCCCTTTCTTTAAGCATTTTTTCTTAAAGCCGCAACCATATCTAAAAAATCTTTGGTAAAGATATTATAATGATTTTGCTGGCTAATTGCAATTATTTAAACAAATAACACAAATACAAAATAAGCCGGCCTTATAATATTGCTACTTTTTATTTTGCTTTTAAAAGGGCCAGATTAACGGGACCAGAAGGATGGTGATAATTAAAACCAACAGGTTGAGTAACCCTCCAACCCTTAAATAATCTGTAAAACTGTAACCCCCGAGAAGAACCATAGTATTGGGAGGAGTTGCCACCGGAGTGGCAAAACCTGCTGCCGCTAGGGTGCAGAGGCCAAGTAAAAAAGGATAAGGCGAAACTCCCATCCCCTGTGCTAAAAAAAGACCAATGGGAGCCAGCATTGCAGTTGCGGCGGTATTGGAAACAATCTGGGTAAAGATCATACCTGCGGCAATGAATATACCCATGATGATTATTGGCTGTTCTGCAAAACCGATATTTAAAATCTGGTTGGCTATGAGTTCTGCCGCTCCGCTAAGTTCTATACCGCGGGCGATCCCAAGGGAACCGGCCAAAACAAATATAGTGGTCCAATCAAAATTTTTAAAAGCTTTCTTCAATTTGAGGCAACCCGTTATCATGATCAGCCAGGCGCCTATTACCGAAGTCAAATGAGATGGTATAACCTCAGTAGCAAAAAGTATGATACAGAACCCCAGGATGCCAAATGTCAATTTCATTTTTGATGTTTCTTTCTTTTCGCCATAATCTTTGTTATCTAGTTCCGAATCCACTGAAGAAGGTTCTGCCACAGGTTCACTTTTTACTTGCATAGTTTTGCTTAATTGGCTGGCACCTATGGTCATCATAAACAGTATGACAAATATAAATATCGGCAAACCGATCAGGGCAAACTCAAAGAAGCCCAGGGGTTCATATCCGGCATCTGTCAAAATGCCTTGAACGATAATCGGGGGTGTTGAACCAATAAGAGTTAACATTCCGCCAGAGTTTGCGGAAAAGGCCAGGGGCATGAGCAACCGGCGGCTAAACAACATATCTCCGCCGGCCATTCCAAAAATCACCGATATGAACATTGCTGTTGTGGCAGAATTGCTAAGAAAAGCCGAAAGTATACCACAGGCCAACATTATAACTATTAGTATTCTTCTTTCGCTTGATTTGCCAAGGGATTTAATTTTATCCCCTATTAACTGGGCTCCCCCGGTTTCAAAGAGCGCATTCCCTACGAACATCATCCCTCCGACCAGGAAAACCACATTGGCGGAAAAACCACTGAAAGCCTCACCAAATTCAATAACTCCAAAAAGAACCATTGCAATACAACCGGCAATTGAAGTAAGGGCAATAGGTATAATATCGGTAATGTAAAGTATTATTATAACAGCAAGAATTAATAAGGCAATTATGGCCGAATCCATTGGGTTACAACTCACCTTCCTTTATTTGCTGCCGCACTGAACTGAATACTCAATTCTTTGCAGGCAGTAAATGAACAACAATATTGAGAGCAGCCAAAATTTATTATTGACTGACTTAACCTTATTTAATCAAGCATATGATGTATATAATGATATCATAAACATGATAAAATCCGCACCTAATATATATGCATGACTTTTATCTTCAGTTAAGATTAACCCATTTGTTGGGCACACCAAAAGGGTTCCGGGTATTAGATCCGGAACCCTTCCGATTTTATTTTATTGGAGCCGGCAAGAGGACTCGAACCCCCAACATGCTGATTACGATTCAGCTGCTCTACCAATTGAGCTATGCCGGCTTATAGCATTAAATATTATAGCGCAGATTAGTGCTGCATTCAACCAGTTCTTACAAGTTCGAGTTCTCCCCAGGCCGCAATCTTACCACGGTAAACCGCCAGGGCCCCGGTAATTCCTTTTATGCTCCGGGCATACTCGACGGCCGGCTCCAGATCAGGAGCATCTTTGATCCGGTTTCCAATTGCGGTGGCAACAGCATCAGCAAGCGGCGTGGACTGTGATAAAGCCACGGCTGCTTCGGCTTGTCCAAAGCTAAAAGAAGGGCCGACGATCCCGGAGGAGGTGCAAATTCCGAGGGGGGTCTGTTCGGGATTAATCTTAAGGGCCAGCTTTTCACTCAGAGGCGAATTTCCGGCATATAAACCCACATTCATTGGAGCCAGAGCCTTGATGTAAATATCGCCCCCGTTTTCTACCACCACTTCCGGGGCTACCTGCTGCAGGTATCGGCCTACTGTTTCGGCAAAAGCTCCGGCAACGGCCGCCATCGGCCCGACACCGGCCCTGTTGGCCGCATTGGACATGATCCGGAATAGATCGGGCGGATTTCCTACCGGCAGGCAGGGCTCAAAAGCCGATTTGTAAAAGGGGTTATCATCAAGATATTGCTCCAGGAGAAGACGGTGATTGAAAACTAACTGCTCCACCTCTGAAGGCAGATCTTTATTGTAAGCCTCGGTGCTGAGGGCAATCCAGAGATCGGTTTCTTTGACTTTTACTGAAAAGGAAGTCAATCTTAAACCGCAGGCATTTTTTCTGTAGATCCTTTTGCTCATTTGGCATTGGCATTTTCGACCAGGGTTTCCATTGCCCGGGCCGGGCAGGCTTTAAGGCAGAGCTCACAAACCACACATTTGTATTCATCAAAGCTGACGGTCATCTCTGGCCGGTTGAAAGCCAGGGCTTCCGTCGGGCAAATCACGGTACAGGCTCCGCAGTGGGTGCAGCGGTCTTCCCTCCAGATAATCTGCTGTTCCAGGCCCATGATTTGCAAGCCAAGTTCTTGTAGCCATTCCAATGCCCTCTGGTAGTTTTTTTCACTACCGCTGAGTTCCATCATCAGGCGACCTTCCTTCTTGGGGTTGATATCGGCCCTCAGGATATTTACCATCAGGTCAAAATCCTTAATCAGGTGATAAATGGTGGGCTGCTCGACCACGTGCGGCGGATACCTGAGCACTATTTTTTGTTTGATCATCACTAAACCTCCCGGTTATCCGGATCTCTTTGGGGCAAAGCATTCATTTTAATACCCGAATCTGCCGAAGGCAGGGGGGCCGAAGGTGCTGTCAGCGTAAACCGCCCACCCTGAATCCATTCCTTCAAGGTGGTGGCAATTTCACGCGCCCCCGCATAGCTGGAAAGCGAAGCCGTGGGCACTTCCCGGCCCCTGATATTAATAGATCCGCTTTTTAGCTTGGCATAACTGACCAGGGCCAGTTCACTGCCTTCTTTATAGGGATAACCCCGGTAATAGTCGACAACCGGAGCTTTTAGATCTTCATCCCGGACGGCACAGTAGTGCATTATTTCTTCATTCAAAACAGGGATGGGAACACCCATACCGACCTGCATGGTTGCCCCGTAACCAAGGAAACTCAACCCTCTCAACCAGCGCGGTTCCATCTGTTTCAGGTCGCCGACCAGGGCCAGGGTTGCCCCCGGGTACGAGGGTGTGTCGTTTTCGACTCTTTTAGCACCGGGGTTATGTTGGGTTCCGTGCCAGGCCACATAACCAATCCCTCCCCCTAAAAAAATACGGGTCCCAATACCAATCGTTTTTAAAAGGGGGTCATTGAATAGCGGGCTTAGCTGACCGGCCGAGCTGTAATTGGCATTGCCCATATTCATCTTCAGCACACCCATGTAAGTGTATATTGTTTTAGATCCAAGGTTTACGGCCACGTTATAATTTTGGTAAGCATTGCGGGGATTATAGAGGGTGGCTTCGTTAATTTCCGACAGGCGGAAGCTGGTATCGATCTTTTTCAACGGATAGCAATCTGTCCCGTAAGCAGTTGCTTCCATCCGGATTTCCTTTCCGGCTACCAGTTCTTCAATTACATGGCCGCCGCCATAGATAAAATCACCGGGATAGTTCCTGTTGGCCGGATCGCTTGGCGGTAGGGCTGTTGCTCCTAGATATAGGTCTACCGCAGCGATACCTGCGTAAGCGGGAACGCTGTTCAGGTAAATCTCGTTCAATTTTATGCGGGGAGTGGGATGGCCCACATTCAAAAAAACTCCGGATGAGCACATCGGGCCAAATGTGCCCGTGGTTACCACATCTACAGAAGCTGCCGCATTCTTGATACCTTTTTCTTCTACTACATTAATAATTTCTTCAGCTGTAAAAACGACGGCCTTTCCAGTTTTAATCTTTTCATTAATTTCTTCGATGCTGCGGGTATTTTTCAACAGGAGACCACCTCCGGTGTTAATAGCAAATATTATACCATCCACCAATGTATTAGTCATAAAAAGATAAAATCCGTGCAGGAACTTTTTTATAGCTTGATCGGAAAGACCCTGCTTATACGGCCAGGGCCTCAACAAGGCAAGCCCGAACAAATAATTAACCGGCTATCCGGTCAGGTGGCAGCCAGTTCTTTCAGATATGTTTCAAACACTCCGGAATATTCTTCAGGATGAGTTAAAAATCTAAAGGCATCGTTGCTTTCTTTAAATACGCTGTAAAATGGAAGCCCCGTGATCAGGGATAATTCTTCAACCGGTACAACCGAACAGCGTTTCAAGGCGGGAAGCTTTGTATAATTCGTATTAGGGATAAATTCAGGGGCTTCATTTCCTTCCAGCTCAAAATAGGCGCCACCCTTCATTTGCCGGATCGGTTCATAAAGGGAAGAAAAACCATCTGCTACCCAGTTGCTCATAATTAAGAAGTCTTCTCCCGGATTGATGGTAATATGGCCGAAACGAGGCGGTATCAATACTTTATCTCCCGGTTTTGCGGCTATCAAATAGATTTCTTCCAGCTGGTCGGGGTGTCCAGGCACGGCGCTTTGCATAAGGTAATGGGCACGACCGTGAAGCACTTCGTAGACTTCCGGCCAGGTAAGCCCGGTTTCTTCTTTGGCCGGATGGTAATGACCGGCAGTTTTAATGTATTCCCGGCGGATTTTCCCCGGACGGATAGCTGTGACATCATAGCGTAGCCCGGCTTGTTTGATCGCCGGCTGGTCTTCATTCAGGGCTACTCCCCGATATATGTAATACAGCTTGTCAAACTCCTCTGCCTGATCGTCATACAGAATTTCCTGCATGTCAGCGCGTCTGCGCACATCGGGTGTACCTTCTTCAGTAGAGATCCCTTCTCCGCAGGCGAGCTTCTCCCGGTCTGGGTCCCAGGATAATGACAGACCGCTCCTCTTGCTTAAATCAATCATATTAGAAATACCTTCCTAATTTGAAGCAATTATTGTAGCAAGGTCAATCAGCCGGCAAGAGTAAGCCCATTCGTTGTCGTACCAGGCCAGAACTCGGACCATGTTGCCTCCCAGCACCATAGTGGATTGACCGTCAATGATTGACGAATATGGATTGCCCTTGTAATCCACCGATACCAGGGGCAGATCGCTGTAATCAAAGTAATCTGAGGTAGATGCCTCTTTTTTAAAAGATTCATTGATTTCATCAACGCTGGCCTCTTGTTCCAGTTCAGCCACGAAATCAACCAGGGATACCGTTGGAGTAGGCACCCGGATCGCAAACCCGTCAATTTTACCTTTTAGTTCCGGGATCACTTCTCCCACGGTCCTGGCAGCGCCGGTGGTGGTTGGAATAAGTGAAAGGGCCGCGGCCCTGGCCCGGCGGAGGTCGGAATGCGGAAAGTCAAGCAACTGCTGGTCATTGGTATAGGCATGGGTTGTATTCATTAATCCGCGTTTTAAACCAAAGTTTTCATGAAGGACCTTAACAGGTAAAGCCAGGGCATTGGTCGTGCATGATGCGTTGGAAATCAGAAAATGGTTTTCAGGATCATAAAGGTGTTCATTTACACCAAGCACCACTACCAGATCGGCTTCACCCGGAGCGCTGATAATCACCCGTTCCGCTCCACCGCTGAAATGTCCGGAAGCAGTGTCACGCTTACGAAAAAGGCCGGTCGATTCGATGACTACATCCACACCGGCTTCTTTCCAGGGAATGTTCGCCGGCTCTCTTTCCGAAAAAACTTTAACTTGTTCACCGTTTATCAAAAAGCCTTGATCATCGGGTTCAACTTCGGCATTAAGTATGCCATACACCGAGTCGTATTTTAGCAGATGGGCCAGAGACGCACTGTCTGACAAGTCGTTAATGGCAACCACTTTAACCTGGTTCTGGCTGAGGGCGGCGCGCATTGTGAGCCTGCCAATACGGCCAAAACCATTGATGCCAATCTTTAGCATAAGGCAACCTCCTCATGAATTAATTATCCTGTTGACAGGATTACAATAGAAACCGGCGCTTAGAGCAAAAAAACAGAATCCGATTTCAATTTTTGCTGGCCAAAACTTACCTTTACTATTTAGTACTACAGCGAAAGTTCATTAACTCTTTGTAAAAACTGCAGTATTTTTAAACGAAAACCTTCTATTATGGCAATTATTTCGCTATAAATTACTGCTTCGGCTACTATAAATTAATCAAATTTTACATCTTTCGCTGTAGTGTTAGGGTTTTCTGAACAAACCCCGTTTGTTTCCCGTTTGTTTTCTGCCTGTAATAGTATATCATTTAAGGCATTACTGCAATAAAGAATTTAGATCTCTGGAGCTTATTGAACAATCTTCCGGAACAGTGAATCCTTACAGCTGTGGTTCATATCAATGGTTGTTTATCAATTTACTATGTAAATCGGGTTAGAATAAATCCAGGGCCTTGGGCGGCCGAAACGGGTCTTATAATATACTTCTACCCTGTATACTCCCGGCCCGCCCGGGCTGAAAGCCAGGCTGGTTTCTTCTGCAGTCCTGATCACCCGGCCATGTTTTAGCAGACGCAGGATGGAATTATTTTTCCGGGGAGCATTTAAATGTAGGGTAATACCTTGCCGGTATTGCAGCGCAGAACCCATAAAATAAACATCCCGGCTATCTTCAGCGTAAAACGAAAAGCCCCCTCCCGGGGCAAGGCTGTCAAAAGAAAGGTAGCAGTGCCCGTTTATTAAAGCATCCACCACCTGTCTTTTGGCCGTTTGATAGTTATTGCTAATTTTTTCGGGCAGGGTTATATAGGTATTTAATGTCGAAAAAATATAACGATAGGTAAAAATCGGGATCTTGATAAACCCGAGGTTATAAATAGAAGCATGGGCGTCGCTGCTTCCGATGGCCGTTACCCGGTGGCCGGCGCTGGTATAACAGTCCCATAGTTCTATCAGTTCCCGGGGCGGGTTATCCATGGCCGCCTTGCGGTTAAAAAAGAACCAGTACAGGGTTTTAAGGGCTGACGGATGGCGCCCACGCCAGTGAGAAGTATAATTCCACAGTTCCAAGCCATTGAATCGAAACACCGGCCAGGTTTTCCAGGGATAGGCTTTGCCTTTTTCCAAATAAGGTGAACCCTTTTCAAACGGGTGCGCGATAAAGCCAAAACCGCCCGCTTCATTGACCCGGTCTATGACCCGCTGGGGATTGTCTTCATCAGGTTCAATTAATTGGGTTAAGTCAAGAGCCAGGTAATGGCTGTGGAGGCGGTTAAGTTCCACTCCCACCAGGATAACAACCCCGTGTCGGATCGACTCCTCGGGCAGGCCGGCCAGGGTTTCATGATCGGAGATCACGACAAACATAAGGCCAGCAGCCGAGGCAGATTCAGCGATCTGTTCAACACTTCCACTGCCATCGGAGTAATTGCTGTGAATATGGATATTGCCGGGATAATTGTACATGATCTATGCCCGTGAGAAGAGCTATTATGGGAAGTTATTCACCTGAGATTTCAAGCTGTTCCTGGTCCGAAGAAGTCCGCCATTCAATCTGTGCCCCCAGGCCGCTCAACCTTTCTTCCAGGCCGCTGTGCCCCCTCCACAGGTAATCTATATTGGAAACAATCGTTGTCCCTTCAGCTGCCAGACCCGCCAGCAGCAGGGCGGCGGAAGCCCTTAAATCAGAAGCCTGGACCGTGGCCCCCTGTAGGGCATTGCGGCCCTGGACAACAGCCCGGTTGCCTTCAACAATAACATCTGCATCCATCCTGAGGAGGCCGTCAACATGCATGAACCTGTTTTCAAATACAGTCTCTGTAACCAGGCTGGTCCCTTCAGACAGAGCCAGTAAGGTCATAAATTGCGGCTGCAGATCAGTTGGGAAGCCAGGGTAAGGAAGGGTTTTCAAATCCACCCCTCTGGTTCGGCCACCCTTTTTAATCCGGACCGCAGAGATATCAACCTCTTCTATATAAACACCGGTTTCTTTTAATTTTGCCACCAGGGGGCTTATATGATCGGTCAACACATTATTAACCACCACGTCTCCACCAGTAACAGCCGCGCTTAAGATCAAGGTCCCTGCTTCAATCCGGTCGGGAATAACAGAATGGCTGGTCCCGTTCAGCCCGCCTGTACCTTTGATACGAATTGATTTCATGCCGGCTCCGCTGATCCGGGCACCGGCACTGTTCAGAAAGTTGGCCAGGTCAACAATTTCGGGCTCTGAAGCGGCATTTTCAATATAGGTCGTGCCTTCTGCCATGGCAGCGGCCATCATTATATTTTCAGTAGCACCAACACTGGGATAATCCAGGTAGATTCTTTCTCCCCTCAATCGATCTGTCCTGGCTTCGATCATACCGCCAGAAACAGAAAACTCCACCCCCATCCCGGCCAGGCCTTTAAGGTGAAGATCGATCGGCCTGGAACCGATCGCACAGCCTCCGGGCAGGGTGATCCTGGCTTTTCCAAACCGGGCCAATAGGGGGCCCAAAACCAGGAAAGAAGCACGCATATTTTGAACCAGTTCGCATGATGGCTCCTGGTTCTTTATACTGCCGGCATTAATCTCAAGCTTTTCCCGGGAAGAATCATAATTCACATCGGCATGAAGTGATTTAACTACTTCAATCATGGTGCGCACGTCGAGTAAATCCGGCACTTCTTCTATGACAACCGGCCCATCGGTAAGCAGTGAAGCAGCTATAACCGGCAGGCTGGCATTTTTTGATCCTTTTACTTTTACACTTCCGTGGAGCGGTACGCCTCCCCGGATTAACAGTTCATTCATCAACTAGATGTTCCTTTTTGTGTGGTCTTGATTCTTCTCCGGTCAGGCATATCAAGCCCAACCTGGTCTAAACCAGGTGTTGCTGCATAGTTCGAAATAACAAATTTTATAGTAAGCTTCATATAAACTGGATCATACAATTAGCAGACTAAGTTTTGGCCCGCACAATATCTTTCACCTTCATCAGGCGGGTCAGCGCTCCTCTTTCGCTTTCATCGAGCTTCATGGTTATATACTTGATCGTTTCTTCCAGCCTGGGGATCAAAACATACTCAAGAGCATTAACCCGACGGCGGGTCTTTTCAATTTCTTCTGCCATCAGCTGGACCGACTTTTCCACCTCGGCAAGTTCCATCAGCTGGGGCAAAATGTTGGAAAGGGTTTCAATGGAAGTATCAAGTTCCGCCGAAGTATCGACAAAGCCATAAGGGTAAATGCTGGACCCTTCTCCTCCACCCGCCTCCTCTTCCGCCCAATCAAACTTGGGCGTGTAAACACTCATAATGTTCTGCCTGTGCATTTCCAGCCGCAGGACTTTAGTTGGATACATCAGGGCTTCTTCCAGGTTCTCAGCAGGCATGACCGCCCTGGCCAGCAGGAATTTGGCAAAAGCATCAGTGAGTTCTTTCTCGATATGCTCACGGAGATCTTTATTCTTCCGCACCAGGATCATAAACTGGCGGATCAGTTCATCTCTTTTGTCTTTAAGCAGTTTGTGCCCCCGCTGAGCCATGGTCAGCCTTCTTTTAAGGCGGTTTAACTCCATGCGGGTTGGATTAACCTGTATTTCCATATGACCTAACCCTCCTCCCGGTCGGACTCCTGAGCGGGCAGATATTTCTCAAGGTATTCGTCACGGACACGCTTCAGTTCGACGCGCGGCAGGAGAGCCAGCAGTTCCCAGCCCAGTTCGAGTGTTTCGATAACGGTGCGATCTTCTTCTTCACCCTGGGCCACATAACGGCTTTCAAACTCGTCGGCAAATCGAGAAAATTTCTTGTCCGCCTCTGACAGGGCTGCTTCCCCGAGGATGGCAGCCAATTCCTTGGCTTCTTTGCCCCGGGCATAGGCTGCATAAAGCTGATTCATGGTATCGGCATGGTCTTCCCTGGTCTGGTCGGCGCCAATACCCTTATCCTTGAGCCTGGACAGGGAAGGCAAAACATCGATGGGGGGATAGATACCTTTACGGTGCAGTTCCTGGCTCAGAATAATCTGCCCTTCGGTAATATAGCCGGTCAAGTCAGGGATCGGGTGGGTCTTGTCATTTTCCGGCATAGTCAGAATGGGAAGCTGGGTAATCGAACCTTTGCGTCCCTGGATCCTACCAGCTCTTTCATAAAGGCTGGCCAGGTCCGTATAGAGATAACCCGGATAACCGCGGCGCCCCGGAACTTCTTTGCGGGCGGCCGATATCTCTCTCAGGGCTTCTGCATAGTTGGTCATATCGGTAAGAATAACCAAAACATGCATATCCTGTTCATATGCCAGGTATTCCGCCGCCGTCAGGGCAATGCGCGGTGTAGAGATCCTTTCAATGGCCGGGTCGTCGGCCAGGTTGATAAAAAGGATGGAGTGTTCAATAGCGCCGGTCTTGCGAAAATCATTGATAAAGAAATCCGCTTCTTCAAAAGTAATACCCATGGCGGCAAAAACAACGGCAAACTTTGCTTCCGATCCAAGCACCTTGGATTGCCTGGCAATCTGGGCGGCCAGGTTGGAGTGGGGCAGACCTGAACTGGAAAAGATTGGCAGCTTCTGGCCGCGCACCATCGTATTCATGCCATCAATGGCCGATACCCCGGTCTGGATAAATTCCGAGGGGTAGTCACGGGCGTAGGGATTGATCGGGAATCCGTTAATATCCAGCCGCTTATCGGGGATAATTTTGGGGCCCTGATCGCGGGGCGCACCCAATCCGCTAAACACCCGCCCCAGCAAGTCCATGGAGACGGGCAGTTCAATAGCCTTGCCCTGGAAACGGACTTTCGCCGTCCCAATATTTAGGCCGGTGGAACCCTCAAAAATCTGGACCAGCGCCCTGTCACGGTCTATTTCCAGGACCTGTCCCCGCCGGATATCTCCTCCGGGCAATTCAATCTCAGTTAGCTCGTTGTATTTCACACCTTCCACCTGCTCCACCAGCATCAGGGGTCCGGCTACATCGGCAACAGTTTTATATTCTTTAAGCATCTTCTTCTCCTCCTTCACCGGCTAACGGGGCTACCTGATCTTTGATTTCCCGTTTTATATCTTCCATTTCTTTTATTTTCTCTTCCGGCATATACCGGGCCCGGGCTATCCTTTCCCGGACCGGTAGCGAAAATAGTTGTTCCAGGTCCAAATCAATTTCGGCTTTTTCTATCACCGCTCCCGCTTCGTGATGGTAGCTAAGAATTAAATCCATCATGGCAAACTGTTTCTCCAGGGAGCTGTAGGTGTCAATTTCGTGCATGGCATTCTGGTGCAGAAAATCTTCCCGCAGCGATTTGGAGGTTTCAAGGACCAGTCTTTCTTTTGCGGAAAGGGCATCGATGCCTACCAGCCGCACGATTTCTTCCAGCTCAGATTCTTCCTGGAGCAGGCGCATTGCTTCCCTGCGCATTTCATTCCACTGTTCACCAATGGTTTCCCTGAAGTAGGGTGCAACATTGTCCAGGTACAGCGAATAACTCAAGAGCCAGTTAATGGCCGGGAAGTGGCGCCGGTAGGCAAGAGAAGCATCCAGGCCCCAGAACACCTTGACAATACGCAGAGTGCCCTGTGAAACCGGCTCAGAGAGGTCACCGCCCGGTGGAGATACCGCACCAACCAGGGTCAGGGCGCCTTCCCTGTCTGCATTGCCCAGGCAGACGGTCCGGCCCGAACGCTCATAAAAGTCGGCCAGTCGTGAACCGAGGTAAGCCGGGTAACCCTCTTCCCCGGGCATTTCTTCGAGGCGGCCCGACATTTCGCGGAGCGCTTCGGCCCAGCGGGAAGTGGAGTCCGCCATCAGGGCGACGCTGTAGCCCATATCCCTGAAGTATTCAGCAATGGTAATACCGGTATAAATGGAAGCCTCGCGGGCCGCCACCGGCATGTTCGATGTATTGGCAATTAAAACCGTCCGTTTCATCAGGGGTTCACCGGATTTGGGGTCCTGCAGCTCCGGGAATTCCAAAAGGACGTCGGTCATCTCATTGCCGCGTTCGCCGCAGCCGATGTAAACCACTATTTCCGCATCGGCCCACTTGGCCAGCTGGTGCTGGGTAACCGTCTTTCCGCTGCCGAAAGGCCCGGGAATACAGGCGGTTCCCCCTTTGGCCACCGGGAAAAAAGTGTCCAGGATCCGTTGGCCGGTGATCAAAGGAATGTGAGGTCCCATTTTTTCTTTGTAGGGCCGGCCCTTACGAACAGGCCACCGCTGGAGCATGGTGATATCATAATCCCCATCATCTGTTTCCAGCTTGGCTATAACATCCGTTACAGTCGATTCACCGTTTTTAATGTCTTTAATGGTTCCCGCAGGATAATTGGCCGGAACCATGATCCGGTGTTCAACAATAGTGGTTTCCTGGATCGTGCCGATAATGTCTCCGGCCTGGACCTGGTCTCCTTCCTTGACTGTAGGCTTAAAATCCCACTTGCGCTCACGATCTAAAGCGGGAATTTCCACGCCCCGGGTAATATAATCGCCCGCCTTTGCTTTAATTCCGTCAAGCGGACGCTGGACCCCGTCAAAAAATGATTCGATCATACCGGGTCCCAGTTCAACACTAAGTGGTTCCCCGGTAATATATACGGGTTCACCGGGACCGATTCCACCGGTTTCCTCGTATACCTGTATAGAGGCCTCGTCACCGCGCAACTCGACAATTTCACCCATCAGGCGTGCCTCGCTGACCCTGACCATATCGTACATCCGGGCTGCACCCATTTTATCCGCTACAACAAGGGGGCCGGATACTTTTACAATCCTTCCTGCATCCAAATTATCGACCTTCTTTCCTGAAAAGAATGTCTGCACCAATTGCTTTTTCGACATTTTTCCTTATTTGCTCAATTCCAATCCCCAGGGATCCCTTACTGTTTGGGATTAATACAACCGTCGGTAAGTAACGCTTATGCAACTCGTTAATTACATCCGGAATCCCCTGGGCCAATTCTTCGGTGATAAAAATAACCCCATAATTTTCAGAGACCAGCTTTTTAAGGGTATCAAGTGCCGCTTGAGCACTGGTTACCGGAAATGTATCCACGCCAATAGTTTTAAATCCGAGTATAGAGTCTTTATCTCCAATAACGGCAATTTTATATGTAGGCATCTCTAATTCGCTCCCTGATCGATTCAGCAGGCAGCCTGTTAATCTTGCCCACCAAAACAATGCGGATATTTTTGATCTCTATTTCTTTGGCCCACAGGTAACCAACCAGGGGTTCCACGCCGAAGGGCACCCACTTTCCTTCTTTAAGGTAAGTGGTTATATAATCATCAGATAGTTTTTCCAGGGTTGAGGCCGAACCTTTTTCCGACCACTCCCTCACCCCTTCACCAACCAGGTCGGCATAATCGCTTATGGCAAGCATTGAAATTAAGGACTCCAGGGGTTCTTCGATCATGGCCGTCAGCCGGTCGACGGCCAGTGTTCCATTCGGCAGCAGGACCCTGGCCAGGAAATCCCTGCTCAGGCCCATTCGCTTAACCCGAATCAATGTTTTCAGGTTGGTTAAATCGATCTGCCTGACAAACATTCCCTCCAAAAATGGTGCATTATGTTCCCTGGCGGCATCAATCAGCTGATCATAAAGGACCCGGTCCAGGATCAAATCGATAATCTGGGGGTCACGGTTGATCATAAAGTCTTCATTAATAACGTTGGCGGCCCGGCGCAGCTTTTCAGGCAGCAACAGGAAATTATCTTCACTGACAGCGTTTTCCAACTTGGATAAGTCCATGGAACCAACCGGGATTAAAAGATCACTTTTAACCCCCAGAAATTTAGCTTTGAACAGTACCTTCAGGTTATGGATGTCATACCGCAAGGCCAGCATCCCGATCAGTTCGGGAATAGGGCTGATCTTAAGAACGGTATTAAAAATGTAGCTCAATTCATCCGCTAAAATATTTTCAAAGTTATGGACATCATCCAGTTCTGCTACAGCGGCGGAGTACCCCGTTTCAGACAGGACTTTTAAAGCCTCTTCTGTTGTGGAGGAATTGATCATCCTCTCAAACTGGCCTTGATCAAGCAGGTGCGTTTCCATGGCCTTTACCCGCGCTACCGCATAGCCATAAATTGTATCATCAATAATCATATCCTATGCTCTCCTTTCCTTGAGGAAAGCTTGCCTGTTATTTAAATAGCAGCTCGGCTACTCCATATTCCAGTTCATCTCTTTTCCTCTTCAGAAGGGATTCAAAGGAACAGTTCATTTCCAAGCCACCTCTCTGAAGTATAAAGCCGCCTTTAATAGTCCTGGTTTCTTCCGAAAGACCCAGTTCCCCTTTCTTTCCCTGGTCAGTCAGGCTCTTGTTTACCTCTTTCCAAAAATCCTCTGTAATTCTTTTTTGATCGCGCTCGTTAAAAATGACTGTCTCTGTACCGGTATCAGTCATTTCCAGCAAAAGATCATGGATAATAGCAAGATAATCCCGGCCATCCAGGATCGACAGTTCATCTAAAGCTCTCTGGAAGGCTTCGCCAATCAATTCCTGCTTGGCGGCCAGCAGCTTCTTGCGCGCTTCAAGCTGGGCCATGCCGATAATGCGGCTCTTTTGTTCAGCCGCCGATTTACGCGCCTGTTCAAGGATTTGATCCTTTCTCCGGTTGGCCTTTTCTTTGGCTTCGGATTCTACAGCTTCGGTTTTTTCAGCAGCCTCAGCTTTTATCGAGTCGGCCCTGGCCTGCGCATCATCCAGGACACGCTGGATGATCCTGTCCGCACCTTCTTTCAAGTAACTCACTCCTTTAAGCAGTCGGTTCTAAAGATCTATACCGAACAGCATTAAGATTGTGGCCAAAAGGGCGAATACAGCGTAAGTTTCGACCATAACGGCGTATACAATCCCTTTACCCATTTCTTCCGGCCTTTTGGCAATCAGGTTTATTGACGATGCCAGGACCCTGCCCTGGTAAATACCGGAACTAAAGCCGGCAATAGCAATCGGCAGTGCCGCCATCAAAAAAGCATAGCCCTGCCAGACAGTTAGTTCTACCAGCTCTTCACCGACAATGCCGATATCCTGCATGATCAGGAAACCGGCCAGGAGCCCATATATACCCTGGGTGCCCGGAAGAGCCTGTAATAAAAGAGTTTGCCCAAACTTGTCCGGATCTTCAGAGATCAGGCCGCAAGCGCTCTGGCCGACAATCCCGATCCCGATTGCCGAGCCGCTTCCGGCTAAACCAACCGCCAGGGCCACTCCCAGCATTGCTATTTCAATTCCTTCCATTTTTTAAAGCCTCCTTTTTTGTTCTATCAATTATGTAATATCTCCAGTGAACAACCAGGAATCAGAAATTACCTGTTTCTGCAAAGAACGAGCCTGAAGTCTGTTTTTCAACTTTCTTCTGATTCGACAATATCGACGTAATTGTTCTTCACCCTAAAAGGTTGGAATGACCTTCCGCCACCTTCAAAAAATTTGTTGAAGAATTCCAGGTACTGCAGGCGGCTGGTATGCACATAAGAACTCAAGGTACTGATAATCATGTTGAAGAAATGGCCGCCGATCAGGATTATAACCAAGACGACATAACCGATAATGGATCCGGCAGCCAGCTCGCCGACCGAATTCACAACCATGCCGATAACAACAGAAGCCAGTCCCAGGGCGAACAAACGGGAGTAGGACAGCACGTCGCTCAAGTACTGGGTTACGTTGTAAAGGCTCAACAGGCCGCTGAAAAATTTCAGGATCACACTGTGTTGCGATCGGCCCTGGGTTAAAACCAGCCCGGCGGCACCCGCAATAGTCATCCATAGTCCGATAGGAGGAATAATTCCAACTACGAGCAGGATCAGGCCATTTAAAAACAGGAACCAGAAACCCTGGTCATACAGGGCATCCATTGGCTTTCCGCCCTTCATATTGCGGTAAGCCTGCAGACCCATCCCAAAGTAAACCTGGAACAGCCCAATACCCAGGGCGGCGATTAACATGGTCATCGGTTCTTCAAGAGGATCGAACAGCAATGGCGGCAGCTCAATTAAATCTCCGAAATAACCCCCCAACAGGATCCCGAAAGCAAAAGCGGAAATCCCGCCGAGCATCAATAATTTCAACAGCTGCCGGCCCGACTGGCCAAGAGTGAGCTTACGATACAGGTAGAAGGCAAGCAGGCCCAGCATAATGCCGTAACCGGCATCGGAAAGGCAGATACCGAAAAACAAGAAAAAAAACGGGGCCATAAAAGGAGTAGGATCAAGTTCATGTTTCTTGGGAGTGCTGTAAAGCCTGGTCACCACTTCATAGGGATCAGCCGGCCCCTTGTTATGTAAAAGCACCGGAACGTCTTCATCGGGTTCAGGGTCCCTCGAAGTCAGGATCGCCGTTTCCGTTTTCTCACTGACAGTTGTTTCTAAATCGTCCATAACAGGAACCGGGGCCCAACCTTCCAGCAAAAAGCTGTTATCGGTACCGGCAAGGCTGGCCACTGCCTGGTGTTTCGCATGTTCGTTGTCCATGTAATCGTAGCAGGCCATTAACATGGGGCGATGAACAAGCAGTTTCTCTACTTCATTTAAAACAGCACTTCTTTCCTGCCTCAATTCTTCCAGCTTTTCATTTAACGAATCGAGAATGTCCGAAGGAG
This sequence comes from Syntrophomonadaceae bacterium, assembly GCA_007121075.1. Classification (GTDB taxonomy): domain Bacteria; phylum Bacillota; class Dethiobacteria; order DTU022; family DTU022; genus B1SED10-74M. The sequence continues at coordinate 38,692 of SKMK01000042.1, read as the reverse complement.
TTCCGGAAACATCGGGAAAACTGGCCCTTGTAACCGCTTTACCTCTGAAAAGCTCATCTATAACCTGCTTTTTTTCGGCAAGGGCGGAGAAAAAGAAATAAACATTTTCACCATCGGAGAAAACTTCATCCAGGCAATGCTCGGAAACAGTTTCAATAAGGTTCTCCTGCAGGGCGGAATATTGCTCGATGGGGACAATGAACAAATCCATCATGGTCCAGGATCCCTCTTCAACCTCTTCCAGGGGCAGATCAAGGGAAACCCAGGGTTTAAGGTCTTCAATCAAATTCTGGGACTGGGTTTCTTCATTGCGGATACGAACTAAATTTTCTTCTGCCTCACGGCAGGCCCGGTGGATTTCTTCAACTTGCTCAAGAGTTTTGATGTAATTGTTGAACTGTTCACCGGTTAAGTCGAGCCTGCTGCCCGTAAACTGCTCAATCATGCTTTTACGAACCGGAAAATGACGCTGAAAAAAATCAAGGCAAAAGCGAATATCACTGCGCTTGCTGTCAACCTTGGAAATATCCTCTGGAGGCTGTTCCGGTTTAAGAAGTTCTTGAAATTCTTTCCATCCCTCGCCCGATTTAACATCGACCAATTCCACTGTGCCCATTCCATGCAGGAGGTTGAAGATTTTTTCCCTTTCCTGCCGATGACCCAGGAGATAAACTTTTTTCATATCAATGATCGGCATCAGTTTTCACAACCTTGTTCTTAATCAGGGCTACCGCTTCGGGCATACGCTCCGCTGCTTTTTCTTTCAGCTGCTCTACTTCTTCTTCGCGTTCCTTTACCAGTGGTTCCGATTCAACTCTGGCTTCTTCTTCCGCTTTTTTAATTAAATCCCTGGCCTGCTCTTCCGCTTCGGCCACAGCTTTTTCCATGATTTCTTCAGCCCTGGCCGCAGCATCTTTTTGCATTTTGCGAGCTTCCTGCTTAGCTTCGCGGATGATCGATTCAGCTTTGCTTTCTGCTTCCTTGATTGACTTAACCAGTTCGACTGTCAAGCTCTTTCACCACCTGTCGCTATATTGCTGCCTGTATGTATAAAGACCAGGTTCGTGCCTTGATTGTTAACAGAACAAAAATAAACCGGGCCACTATTAGCTGATTGTTAAACTTATCCATTTACCATAACTAAGCTAAGAAATAAAACACTATATTATATTAGCAGACATCTTAAGCATGGGGTAGTTAACATTCAGCGCATATTATACTATAAATTTTACCCCAATTCCAGCTTCCGAAAAAATTTTTTTGGCCAGGGTATCCGGGTAATTTTCAGCCAGTACAAGGGAATCTATGCCGGCATTAACCAGCATTTTGGCACAAACGGCACAGGGATAATGGGTACAGTATAAAACAGAATCTTTAATGGCAACACCGTGCACGGCGGCTTGAATAATAGCATTTTGCTCGGCATGAAGCCCCCGACACAGCTCATGCCTTTCCCCGGAGGGCACCTGCATTTCCTGGCGAAGGCATCCTACTTCTCCGCAATGAGTCAGGCCGCCCGGCGCACCGTTGTAACCGGTTGTCAGGATCCTTTTATTTAAAACCAGCAGAGCCCCTACTTGCCGTCTCACGCAGGTAGAGCGAGAAGAAACGACAGTAGCTATCTGCATAAAATAGTGGTCCCAATCAGGCCTTTCTCCCAATTATACCCCCCTGACTAAGTAGTGATTAATACGCTGCCGGAGCAGGATCAGGAAACGTTTTCACTAAAAACAATACCGGTTATGCAAATAAAGCATACGTGCGGGTTCTACCCTTTATATTCTATGTTTCCAGCTTCTCAATTTTGTGGAGGCGGTTGCTGTGCCTGCCCCCGGAAAAGGCGGTGTTGAAAAACTGAGCGACAATCTCCATGGCCAGCCCGGGACCGATTACCCTTGACCCCATAGTCAGGATATTGGCGTTGTTGTGCTCCCTGGCACACTTTGCAGAATACGGGTCCCCGCACAGGGCCGCCCTGATGCCGGTATTCTTATTTGCAGCAATGGACATACCGATTCCGGTGCCGCAAATCAGAATACCATAGTCGTATTCACCGGACTGGACAGCCGAAGCCACAGCAAGGGCCAGATCCGGGTAATCAGCACTTTCTTCAGAAAATACACCAAGATCTTTACAGGTAAAAGCCTGCCCTTCGAGATATTTGCACACCTGTTCTTTTAAGCGGAACCCGGCATGATCGCTACCCACTGCAATTTTCATTTTTTCCCCGCCCTTCATTTTCACTGCCTGCCAATAGCTTAGCCGTTACTTTCTTGATACAGACCTTGATTTCCTCTAATACTTCCCGGTATTTTTCAATATCGTTTCCGAGCGGATCGCCAATATCATTGTCCTCCCGGTCCAGTGAAGCAAACTCTTTCAAAGTAAAGATTTTGTTTCCAAGGTGAGGATAAAGATCAAGCAGCCTCTTCAGATGATCACCGGTCATGACCAGGATAATGTCGGCATCATCGACAATTTCCCGCCTGACTGCCCTGGCACTGTGGTGTTCCAGGGCTTCTATCCCTTCACGGTTTAACAGCCGGCGCGCCTGGGGGGATGCTTTCTCGCCTTCCAGGGCAGAGATTCCGGCAGATGAAGCGGTAACCTTATAAGGCAAACAGTCACGGGTAGGGTCATTATTAAAAAGAGCTTCCGCCATCGGGCTGCGGCAGGTATTGCCGGTGCAGACAAAGAGCACTTTTAACATGACCATCCCTCCTTCATTGCTATCACTTAACTTTTCCTTTGTAACTTTCCTGACCCGACCCGCAATGTCCTTGTTGCAGCTTTTTTTAGACGGTTCATTACAGCCAGTCCGATTCCGGTAATCTCTATTTCTTCAGCCAGGATAATATCGATCCCCTGCTGATCCATCCTGCGCATTGACTCATACAAGGTTGCTGCCAGGCGCTCCGGATCATCTTTTTGCTTCAAATTACCGCGAATTGAAGGGTTAAGGTAACCCACTTTAAAACCAAAACTCCGGTAACGGTAAGCAAAAGCCTTAACCAGGGCAGACCTTTTTTCTGGAGGTCCGGCAACCAGGATCAATGCGGCCCTGGGCGAGTAGTGGCGGTATTTCATACCTGGCGAAAGGGGTTTTCCGGGATGGCTTTTTAGCCCGGCTACAGCCACCCGGCAGCCCAGTGTTTCTTCAAGTTCTTCCCTTGAAACACCACCGGGCCTTAATATCAAGGGTGCCTTGCCGGTTAAATCAAGGACGGTAGATTCGACTCCAACCGAACAGGGTGCGCTCTTGATAACAGCTTCTATCCGGCCGGTAAGATCTTCAAGGACATGCCGGTAAGTAGTCGGGCTGGTTTTGCCCGATCGATTGGCACTGGGAGCGGCGATAGGGACACCGGATAAACGGATCAGCTCAAGGGCGGTCCGGTGGTCGGGCATCCGCACAGCGACCGATGGAAGCCCGGCCGATACCAGGGCCGGTATCCCTTTCGCGCGGGGGAGGACCAGGCTCAACGGACCGGGCCAAAACCGATCCGTCAGTTTAAAAGCTTTTTTTGGAATATCCCGGGCCACAGTTTTTAGCTGGGCAGGATCTGAGACATGGACTATGAGCGGATTGTCCGCAGGACGACCTTTTGCTTCATAAATGCGGTTTACAGCCTCAGGATCGGTGGCCGCAGCTCCCAGGCCATAAACAGTTTCCGTGGGGAATGCAACCAGGCCTCCCCGGTTAATAATATTTGCCGCTTTTTTAAGCGAAAGATGATTTTCATCGAGGAGCAGTGTGCCTTTAATAGATGCGGGCATTAAACATCCTCTACTTTCAGGTAAATTATTCTTCTAAAACAAGTTCGGCGATATTCTTGGCATGATCGGCAACTCTTTCCAGGTTGCTGAGCAAATCGAGGTAGATAACTCCTGACGCGGGATGGCATAGTTTTGTATTAATGCGATCAATATGCTTATTGCGTAGATTTTTTTCCTGGGCATCAATCTCGTCATCTTCGGCAACAACTTCGGCGGCCATATCTTTATCGACATGTTCAAAAGCAAATACCGCCCTGTTAAGCATAGAAGCAACTTTGGAACTAAATTCCTTAATTTCTTCCTGAGCCACGTTGGTAAAGGGGAGTCTTTCTTCGGTCTTCATTTCTCCAAGCTGCATGATGTTTTCAGCATGATCGCCAATGCGTTCCAGGTCGTTTGCCGCCGACATCAGGTTACTCACCATTTTAGTCTGCTGCTGAGACATGGAATGCTGCGAAAGCTCTGAAAGGTAAACGTTAATCTCTTTTTCCAGGCCATCGATTAATTCTTCCATCTGATCGATGTGCTTAATTTTTTTAAGGTCCTTGTTAAGAAAAACCTGCATCGATTCGTCCAGCATTTCCCGGGCAATACCGGCCATGCGCAGTAGCTCCTGTTTGGCCCCGCCGATAGCTACGGCCGGTGTTTTCATAATCCGTGCGTCCAGGTATTTGGGCCCAAAATCCACCTTTGAATCTTCACCGGGAATCATATAGCAGATTAGCCGGTTAAAATATTTCAGGAATACCAAAAATACCAGGGTGTTGAAAACATTAAACGCGGTATGGGTGTTGGCCACCTGCCTGGGAACTGTTTCAGCTGTCTCCACGATGATGCTGGTAAAGGGGCCGAGGAATATGAGAACCAGGATTACACCTACAACATTAAAAACAACATGGGCCGCCGCCGCCCGGCGCGCCGCTACGTTGGCGCCAGTACCGGCCAATATAGCCGTAATGCTGGTTCCGATGTTGGTGCCCAAAATAAGGGGAACGGCAGAATCAAAGGGAATCAAGTCCTGGACGGTTAAAGCGATAATTACACCGGTCGCTGCGCTGCTGCTCTGGATCAGGGCTGTAAAAACAGCCCCGGCCAGGATACCCAAAACCGGATAGCGGCTGAACAGTATGAGTATATCATAAAAGGCATCCAGATCTCGCAGGGGGCTCATTCCTTCAGACATCGTGATCATGCCTAAAAATAACAAGCCCAGTCCGAGCACCGTCTGCCCAAGATAGCGCTGGAACCGGCGCACTCCGAAGAAGTTCAGGAGGGAACCGATCCCGATTGCAGGTAGGGCAATAACCCAGATTTCGAAAGAAACCAGCTGAGCAGTAACGGTGGTCCCTACATTGGCGCCTATGATTACGCTTATTGCCTGGGAAAGGTTCATCAGCCCGGCATTGGCAAAACCGACGACCATTACACTGGCAGTACTGCTGCTCTGAACCAGGATAGTAACAACAATTCCGGTTATAACACCAATTACCGGCTTATTAGTCAGGACCTCCAGGATCCGCCGAAAACGATCTCCTGCCGCTTTCTGCATCCCGGAAGCCATCATTTGAATGCCAAACAAAAACAGGCCCAAGCCGCCCAGTGTAGTAAAGGCGATTTCCCAGAACAATGGCTGACCTCCCGGAGGAGCTGAATATTATGATTTAGTGCTGTTCACTTCAATTATTATAAAGCAGACAGGGTGTTTTTTCAATTTATTTGAGCTACACGAATCGGATTCCTGGATGTACAGGCTCCCAGGTGTGACAAAATAACTGTCAGCACCTTAAATCAGGGATATCACAGCTTTACAATTAAAGTATTCTTCGCAATCCTGCCTTTTACCTTTTTCAATGTGTTATAATCATGACAAAATTTCTGGAGGTGTTGGACGGTTGTCTGAACTAATCCGTTTTGGAATATCCATGGAAAAGGATCTGCTTGCCCGGCTGGACCAGGAAATTGTAAAACACGGCTATCCAAACCGCTCAGAAGCAATCCGCAACCTGGTGAGGGCCCAGCTGGTTGAAGTGGAGTGGTCGCAGGAAGATGAAGAAGTTGCGGGTACAGTAACCATTATATACAACCATCATGTGCGCGGCTTGAGCGATATGCTGCTGGAGCTCCAGCATGAGCATCACGAAATGATTATATCTGTAATGCATGTCCATTTGGAACACGATCACTGCCTGGAAGTTATGGTTATCAAGGGTAAGGCAAGCGAAGCCAGGGAGCTGGCCGGCAGGTTGATTGGGGTTAAAGGAGTCAAGCACGGAAAATTAACCATAACTTCCACCGGCAAGAGGCTGAATTAACCTGCCGGTGATAAACGATATCAAGGCATGGTTCCTTCTATAACTCGTGGCCAGCCGTTCAGGTCGTTATGCCAGTTTATTAAACTGAAAAGCCCTGTTTCAGAACAGAGGGCTTCAATTTCTTGCTTCCGGCCGGCACCGGCCTCCATCAGCAGAACCGCCGGCGCAGCCGCATATTCTTCCAACCGGCCAAGAATACGGCGGTAGCTTTCCAGCCCGTCGGGCCCCCCGTCCAGGGCCCTTAACGGCTCATAATCTTTTACCCCTTTGGGAAGGTCTTTGATCTCCTTTTTGTCCAGGTAAGGCGGATTGGAAACAACCAGGTCAAATTTGGGTTTTTCTATTAAATGATCGAAGGCTTCAAAAAAATTGCCCCGAAAAAACCGGATCCGTCCGTGCACACCATGATTATGTGCATTAAGCCTGGCTACCTGCAGGGCAGCCTCCGAAATATCAACCGCCCAAACTTCCGAGTCGGACAGCAGCAAGGCAAGGGTAACCGCAAGTGCTCCGCTGCCCGTGCCCAGATCTGCGCAGGAAATGCGCTTGTTAGGCCCTGCTTTAACCCAGCCGGCTTTTCCCAGGGCCAGATCCACGATCAACTCAGTTTCCGGCCTGGGAATTAAAACATCACTGTTTACCATAAAGCGGTTGCCATAGAAATACTTTTCTCCGGCAATATAGGCTGCCGGTTCTTCAAGGCTCCTGCGCCTAACAGCATCCTGGAAAGCTTCATTTATTTCCGGGGAAATATTCTCGTCCTGGCGCAATAACAGCTGAAGCCTGTCCAGTTTCATGATCCTGGCCAGCAGATATTCCGCCTCTTTGCGGGGATTTTCAATACCTGTTTCCTTCAAATAAAAAGAAGCTCCCTGCAGAGCTTCCTTAATCGTCCGGCTAGCCACGGGCTACTCAGCCTCCCGTTTCTTTCAGCTGTTCAGCACGTTCATTGGCGATCAGCTCTTCAATTATTTCATCAAGATCGCCGTTAAGGACCAGTTCCAGCTTATGCAGGGTCATTCCAATCCGGTGATCGGTAACCCTGTTTTGGGGGAAATTGTAGGTGCGGATCCTCTCGCTGCGATCGCCGCTACCGACCATGGTTTTCCTGGCTTCCGCCACTTCGGCTGTCTGCTCGGAAATATATTTGTCCAGGAGACGGCTGCGCAATATGCGCAGGGCTTTCTCCTTGTTCTGAAGCTGAGATTTTTCGTCCTGACAACTGACCACCAGGCCGGTGGGAAGGTGGGTAACCCGAATGGCGGATTGGGTGGTGTTCACGCTCTGCCCTCCGGGCCCGGTAGCGCAGAAAGTATCAACCCGCAAGTCCTGGGGGTTGATTTCCACATCAACATCTTCGACTTCAGGAAGGACAGCCACAGTGGCGGCAGAAGTATGGATCCGCCCCCCGGATTCTGTAGACGGAATACGTTGAACCCGGTGCACACCGCTTTCAAACTTCAGGCGGCTGTAGGCACCTTTACCCTCAATCCCGAGGATAACCTCCTTGTATCCCCCGATATCGGTGGGATGGGATTCCACAATTTCGGCCTTGTAATTTTTTTGTTCGGCGTACTTGGAGTACATTTTTAACAGGTCCGCGGCAAAGAGCGCCGCTTCTTCTCCGCCGGTTCCCGCCCTTATTTCGATAAAAACATTTTTATCGCCATAGGGATCCTTGGGCAGCAGTTCCTGCTTCAGTTCGGATTCAATCTTCTCTTTCTCCTGCCTTAATTCTTCAACTTCATCTTTAAGGTATTCTTCCATTTCGTTGTCTTCATTGCCGGAGAGCATTTCTTCGGCTTCATCAATTTCCTGGTCTACTTTTTTCAGCCGGCGGTAAAGTTCCACTACCGAGCTGATGGAAGCCATTTCCTTGGACAGCTTCATCCAGTCGTCCCTTTTTTCGAGAATACTGGGATCGCTAAGCAGCTGTTCCAGTTCACCGTATCTTTTTTCTATCGTATCAAGCTTATCTCGCATCCGCAGTCACCTCTGCCTTACTTTCACAGGCAGTTTCTTTTTGATCATCTTCTGGTTCCAGTACCGCCTTCAAGGCCGAAAGGGCCACTTCAAGCTGGCTTTTGTCGGGTTCCTGGGTCGTCAATCTCTGCAACCACAGACCTGGAGCAACCATCAACCCGACAAGGGGCGAAGTGCTCCTGGCCGAGTACCTTATTGCTTCGTAAGACAGCCCGGCCACAAGCGGCAGCAATATCAACCTTAAAGCAATGCGCTGGGCCAGATCAGGCCAGCCAAAAAATGAAAACAGGATTATACTGACCACCATCACTGTAAGAATAAAGCTGGTTCCACAGCGGGGATGGCGGGTAGAAAAATCATTTATTCGGTTTAAATCAAGAGTCTGCCCGTTTTCATAACCGTAAATCACCTTGTGTTCTGCACCATGGTACTGGAAAAATCGCTGGATGTCCCCCCAGCGGGTAATAAGCACAATGTAGGCTATAAATATAGCCAGGCGGACCATACCTTCAATCAGGTTTAGCCAGATTGGGGGCCACTCCGGTAAAAAGCGGACCAGGTAGGTAGGCAAAATAAAAAATAAGCTTACTCCCAACCCCAGCCCCAGTACTACCATCAGGAAACTGTGCCAGCCGGTCAATTCTTCTTCTTCTTCGGCCAGAGCCTCGGCTGCGGAAATATTTAGAGCCCGCACACCAAGGACCAGGGCTTCAAAAAATGCAACTGCTCCTCTTATTATCGGCCATCCCAGAGGAGAGAATTTTTTAGCCAGGGGTTGCAAGGTTTCACGATGAATGCTGATTGTATCATCGCTCCGCCGGCAGGCAATCGCCATCCGGTCACGGTAGCGCATCATGACTCCCTCTAAAACAGCCTGTCCGCCAACTTTATGAGTATTGTTCATTTATTATCCCTTCTTTTTATTCAAGAAAAAAGCAGAGCACGCAGGCCCTGCTCAACGCTTTACCTGCCGTATTTACGTTTAAAGCGTTCAACGCGTCCGCCGGTATCGACAAATTTCTGCTTACCGGTAAAAAACGGGTGGCACTTGGAACAGATCTCCACTTTAAGGGATTCCCTGGTAGAGCCAACTTCAAATGTTTCGCCGCATGCGCAGGTCACCCGGGCGCAATGATACTCGGGGTGTATGTTTGGTTTCATTAGCTGTATCCTCCTTAGTCCTTTCCTCAAAATCAAATCATAGCATATTGCCTTTTATTCTGCAACCAGATAAAAATTTGTGAGCTTAAGCGGGCATTTATCTTGGAGGATTAAATCTTCTCTTCAAAAGAAAGAATGATGCTAAACGGTAAAAGGCTGGATAGCTCCTTAAATTCCAGGCAAAAATGTCATGAAAGTTTCTTTACCCAATCTGGTCTCAAAATTTTAAAATGCTCCAAGAATTTGAAATCTTCCTGTATTGAAGAACGTCTGATTTTAATTTTTTGCCGGCTCTCATTCTGGCATTAAATTTTCGCCGGGGTTTAATTCTTTTTATCAGTCAGTGCTCTCGGCTATTCGATCAACTATTTGTACGCTCGTTTTTGCTAAAGGGGCTAAAACATAATCCCATTCATTTTCCGGATTTTACTACATAGTATGCATGTTACTTAAGAATTCTTCATTGGACTTGGTTTTTCTTAGCCTGTCCATAAGCTTTTCTAAAAATTCGATACTGGTACTGCTGCCCATGGCCCGGCGCAAAGCCCACATCAGTTCAATTTTGTGCTCATCAAGCAGCAATTCTTCACGGCGGGTGCCGGAACGGGAAATGTCTATGGCCGGGAAAATCCTGCGTTCGGAAATCCGACGGTCAAGATGAAGTTCCATGTTTCCGGTCCCTTTGAACTCTTCGTAAACTACATCATCCATCCTGCTACCGGTCTCCACAATGGCTGTAGCCAGCACTGTCAGGCTTCCGCCCTGGTCGATATTCCTGGCGGCACCGAAGAATCGTTTAGGTTTGTAGAAAGCGCTGGGGTCAATCCCACCGGAAAGAGTTCTGCCGCTCGGCGGTATAACCAGGTTGTAAGCACGGGTAAGCCTGGTGATACTGTCGATCAAAACGGCAACATTCCGACCCTGCTCAACCAGGCGTTGTGAACGCTCTAAAACCAGCTCAGCCAGGCGAATATGGTTTTCCGGTTTCTGATCGAATGTTGAGCTGACCACATCGGCATCTACGCTGCGCTCCATGTCGGTAACCTCTTCAGGCCGCTCGTCAATCAGCAAAATGATTAATTTAATTTCAGGGTGGTTGGAAGAAATACTGTTGGCCAGCTGCTTTAAAAGCATCGTTTTACCTGCTTTAGGAGGTGATACAATTAACCCCCGCTGTCCCTTACCGATCGGGATCAGCAAGTCAATAATGCGGGTCGATAGAATATGGGATTGGGTCTCCATTTTTATCGGTTCATCGGGGTGAATTGGAACCAGGGATGAAAACGGCGGCCGGCTGGACAGTTTTTCCGGATCTTCATCATTGATTTCTTCAACCTGGAGAAGTGCATAATAACGTTCGTTGTCTTTTGGCGGTCGAATCCGCCCGCTTATTATATCGCCTGTCCTCATATTAAAACGCCGGATTTGCGATGCGGAAATGTAGATGTCATCTTCTGAAAAATGGTATTTTTTCCGACGTAAAAAACCAAACCCGTCCGGCATTATTTCCAGCATTCCCGAAGCTGTATATTGTTCACCGTTTTCCGAAAAAAGTTTGGTCAGGGCATCAACAAGTTCCTGTTTACGCATGGTTGACTGCCCTTTAATTTCATGTTCTTTTGCCAAACGATGCAGTTCATTCAAATTCATCGTTTGCAGTTTTTTTGTATCCACTACAAAACACCACCTTTTGTTAATAACCCCTAAAGTTAATCCCGGGCAATCTCTAAGCAGTCATATTAGATGGCGAGAAAACCAACCCGCCTGTCTGATATAAGGGTTGCTATGTCCGGGAAGTTAAGTTTGCGACCAGGAGGAAAAAACCCGCTGAAACCGCATTCCAAATCTGTCAAGGCAGCAAACTGGTCGAAGCTTCGGCCGGAGGGAATCGAGGCGCATATATCAGACCCGGTGCTAAAAACCGGATGCCCGCAGCCCCAATATGTTTTGAATCCCATTGTTCCTTTAAAATATTTACCTGGCTCAAACGGAGTTATACTTCAGAGTTCACACACCTGAAGACCGGCCAACTGCTAAAGTTTAAGTATAAATAATCCGGTTATAACTCCATTCCAGCAACCGGGAATAGAATTATCAAGTCAATCGTCTACTGGAGATTAACAGCCGACATTATTGTTTCTAATACTTTTAACTGGGAGCATGATCTATTAGATTGCATATCATCAGGTAAGCCTTCCTGGATCAGAGAAGTATTTTTGATTTCTTTCCCACGGGTTACTCTATTCTCTAAAACCTTAAATAATCCTGCTGAAAAAATAAAAAATAATTTTTTAACCGCGCTGTGAAAAAATAACAGCAGTAAAATTCTAAGACACTGTTCCTAACTTATAAAGGGGTTAGACGCAATTTCTTCGCCAATAGTTGTAGCAGGGCCGTGCCCCGGATAAACAACGGTTTCAGGTGGCAAATTAGCCAGCTGCTCGCGAATGCTTTTCATCAGGGCTGAATATGAACCTCCGGTCAGGTCAGTCCGTCCAACAGAACCGGCAAAGAGGGTGTCTCCACAAAAAACAGTGTTTTCTCCGGAGAGGCACATTCCACCGGGCGTATGCCCGGGTGTTTCCATAATCAACAGGGATAGGCCTCCGAAACTGACATAGTCTCCATCCTTAATAAATTGATCCGGTTCAGGCTGTTTCCCAAGGACAAACCGCAGTCCAAATCCCGGGTTTCTATATATATCGAGGTCTTTTGAAGATAACAGCACCGGCACGTTTAACTCTTCTTTTAATTTTCCATTGGCCCCAATGTGATCAACATGACCGTGTGTATTTACAATATATTTTACTTTTATATCAAGAGCTTTTATTTTTTCCACTATTCTTTTCCCATCCGCTCCGGGATCAATCACAATACCTTCACCGGTTTCAGGGCAGGAAACCAGGTAACAGTTTGTAGCAAAAATCCCAACAGTTATTTTTTTAACATTCATAGCTCCTGACATATTTGCTTTTATTTTCTCCTGTCAACTAAAAATTAATTACTCATCTCTCCGGCCAATCGCTTGTCAGAACCGCCTGCCTCAAGGAGCTTTTTCACCATTGGAAGGAGGTCTGTTAAATCACTTAAAGCTTTATCCCATCCGAAACGCAAACTTATATCACCCACCATAAGGAGGGGCACCCGGTTCAGGGTATGATCGCGCCTGGTAACATCTTCAAGGTTGCCGTGATCGCTGGTAACAATTAGCATCTCCTCATCCGGGTCGATTTGATGGGCAAGGCTGCCAATAAACTGATCAAGCTTGTTCACTACTGCGCCGGACTCGGTGCTGTCTGCCAGGTGGCCGGCTAAATCACTAAGGAAGTATTCGAATAAACAAAAATCAAATTTTCTGCTGATGTCAACCAGTTGTTTTGCACCCTGCTCCGGAGTTAGCAGCGGCACATCAAAGTGCATGCGCTGTAATATTTCGTTGGTTATATCCATATACAAAGCCCTGCCTGCCTTGATATCTTCGAGGCTGTAAAATGGAAGGTCTCCATAATAAGTAATTAAAGTCGAGCAAGAATAGCGGGATCCCGGGAGCCCCCGGCGCAACAGTTCAAAAAAAGGGGGCCTGTAGGCATTAGCAAAAACAACCCGATATCCTAACTGTTTTAACTGCTTAAACAGGGATTTATCAGCAATCAGCTTCCTGAGTGAATTATTGGGGAAGCCGCGCAGGTGCCGGCCCAGAAAAGCAGGGGCATTTTTCCCGGTAAAAATTGAAGCCTGGCCGGTTGCACTCTGGGGCAATCCATCTATCCCCAGGGTGGCATCAAGGCTCAAAAGTGATGCTCTTGAACCTGTGTGCCCATCAGCTCTTTTTGTAAAGCGCTTCCCTTCAAGCAAATTTGATAAACCGGGTGTGTCCATATATACAAACGGGTTATTGGATTCCTGCCCGCCAAGGCCGACACCATCGATGAAAATAAAAGTCAGACGCAAATTATGGCCTCCACTTTAAAAAACATATCTTTTAGTATTTTCAAGTGCTTAATCTTCGGGGAACAGCGATTCTTCATTTAAAGTATCGGGACGCTCTTCAAAGGTAAGAGTAGTTTCCATTTGCTCCCCATCACGATAAAAGGTAATGGTAACCGTATCATCCGGATAATAATACAGCATGATGTCAAAGAGTTGAGCCAGGAAATCTATAGGCTGATTATCTATGGCCACAATTATATCGTCTGGAATCAATCCCGCTTCATCAGCAGGGCTATCGGGGACAACGTCGACCAGGCGCACCCCCATGTCAGGCTCCGGATCGTCATAATCAAGCCAGTCTTCGATCAAAATGCCCATGTGGGGACGAAGCACCCTGCCGTAATCCAGGAAATCCCTGATTACTCGATCTACGGTATTACTGGGAACAGAAAGGCCAATACCTTCAACACCGGGAAGAGCTATTTTTGCAGTATTAATTCCTACTATTTCTCCATTAAGGTTAACCAGCGGGCCGCCGCTGTTTCCGGGGTTAACAACCGCATCAGTCTGGATAAAAGTGTAGGCATAATCAGTGCCCGGGATCATAACCTGGCGCTCTACCGCACTGATTATGCCTGCTGTTACACTCTGCTGAAGTCCAAGCGGGTTGCCGATGGCCAGGACTGTTTCACCGACCCGGCTTTTTCCTGAGTCGGCAAGCGGTATATGAGTCAGATCTCTTTCGTCAATCTTCAGCAAAGCCAAATCGGTCATTGTATCGGAGCCAACCAGTTCTGCTTCAAAAATTCCTTTTTCAGGCATTATGACTTTGATTTCTTCAGCATTTTCAATTACATGATGGTTGGTAATGACATAACCGTCCGGAGAAATTATTACACCGGAGGCTGATTCGGTCAGCTCAAAAGGCTGGCCTTCAAATTCGGTAATATCAAAATGACTGCTCACACCGACTACAGCAGGCATTACCTGTTCAACAACAGCAACTATATCTTCACCTCTTTCAGGAGCAGGTAAGGGCATATCTTCTACGGCCCCGTTTTCTTCCGGGTCCGTCACAACAACTCCTTCTTCAGCCTGGGGAACCAGGTATAGGAAAAACAATCCATACACCAGGGCGGCGCCCAGCAGGATGCCCAAAATACCGAAAGAAATGTAACCAATAAAAGTCCAGGCTCCCCCCCGGTGAGGCCGGTTATTAAATCCATGGTGGCGTTCCATAAAAAACCTCCTAATATAATCAAGCCGAATTAGTAATGAAGGGTATATATTACCAGTTGTTATAAAGGGCACTGTTATTATGGTGGTTAAATTTATTATAGTGGTCATTCGGCTTGTTGCTCGATGTGATCTTTAACATCTGTTTAAAGAACAGTTTATATCAAGATACTTTCCGCGTAAAGATCCCCGTAAAGATAAAATTGCTCGCAGGTGTTACAAATCAGTCTTGATTAGTTGAAAGCTTTTCCTGTTCATCTTTGCTTCTTCGTTTAATAGACGCCCCTAGATCGATAAGTTTCTGTTCAAATTTTTCGTATCCCCGATCAACATGCTCTACAGCATTGATTCTGCTTTCTCCATCCGCCATCAGGGCGGCAATGATTAATGCGGCACCAGAACGAAGATCTTGGGCTGTTACCGGGGCTCCCGATAACTGGATTCCTCCTTCAACCAGGGCGGTTCGGCCTTCAACCTTTATTCTGGCTCCCATTCTTTTTAACTCATCAACCTGGTTAAAGCGTCCATCAAAAACATTTTCAGTTATCACGCTAAGGCCCTTGGCAGCAGTTAACAAAACCATTCCGGGCGGTTGAAGATCGGTGGGAAACCCTGGATAGGGAAAGGTCTTTAAATCGGAAGCAGAAAGCAGATCGGGGGTTTTAACCCTGATCCGTTCAGGTTCAACCTCCACTTTTGCACCGATTTCACGAAGTTTGGCCGTTATCGCTTCCAGGTGCTTGGGAATAACATCTTCTACCATTATGTTTCCCCCGGTGGCAGCCGCAGCCAGCATGAAAGTGCCGGCTTCAATACGATCCGGAATCACGGTATGGGCGGCGCCGTGAAAATTTTTGACACCGTCAATTCTGATTACATCGGTTCCTGCTCCCCTGATTTTAGCCCCCATGGCATTCAAAAAGTTAGCCAAATCAACAATTTCAGGCTCCTTGGCGACATTCTCAAGGACCGTTCTTCCTTCGGCTGCCGACGCCGCCAACATCAGGTTAACAGTAGCACCAATGCTGACCACATCCAGATATATATGTGCTCCTACCAGTTTGTCGGCATTTAGTTTGATCATGCCATGTTCTATATTAATGTCGGCTCCCAATGCCGTAAACCCTTTTAGATGCTGATCAATGGGGCGTGGCCCCAGATCACAGCCCCCGGGAATCGGCACCTCAGCCTGACCAAAGCGGGCTAAAAGGCTGCCCATAAAATAGTATGATGCTCTCATTTTTTTGACCAGTTCATAAGCCGGGGCAATCTTGGAGAGGTTCCCGGGCGTTAAATCCAGGGCGTTTCTGCCGCGCCTGCGGATAGAAACCCCCAGGCTTTCCAGTATTTCAATCATAGTGCGGACATCGGTTATATCAGGCAAATTTTCCAGGAAAACTTTTTCCCTGGTGAGCACAACAGCCGGAAGCACTGCCACTGCAGCATTTTTGGAGCCGCTGATTTTAACGTTGCCGGATAAACTGACGTTACCTTTTACTGTGAAATTTTCCATATTTACCTCCGTTACAATTATTATAACATTAAATGTTGTCTTGAAGCGATAAATTAAAGCTGCTCAGGTATAACTGTATCTTTTTCCAGATTACCGGTAAAGGCATTAATATAATAATACTGATTATTGTCAAGGACGATCCGCCAGACCGGGGGCACTTCCCACTTTTCTGCATCATATTCCCCGCTGTAATAACCCAGATCAATTTTTTCAATAATACGTTCCTCGGATACAGGGCCTAATTCAGAAACCAGGTTTTTTAATGCTTCAGCTGGCGAAATAACTTCCATATCCCGGGGCGGTGCTCGTTCGGCAAGCTCAAGCCAGTAAATTTCAACCGCTTTAACCCGATCGCCGTCTATGACAATTTTTATTTGTCCTGAAAAAATTGGCATACCACCAAGGGTTTGATGGTAATTCAAGGCTATACTGCCGTCTTCTTTCTGCTCCAGGTAATCAAAATTAATTCCTTCAGGGAGCAGTTCATCTTCTGCCAGAAACTCTTCCACCCGGTTCTTTAAATCTCCGTGGCCCAGTTCAGTTCCATTATCTCCCAGGGAGGCACCGGAACCGGAACTATAGAATATTTGGATCAGGCCGCTGTTATGGATAACAGCAACCCTATCAACCGAGCGATAGTAGGTTGTATGTTCAGTTTCTTCTATTTGAACACCGGTCTTAATAAGATCATATAAAAGTGCCTGCCTGATCTTCCAGTCGGGGGAAACAGTTATAAAATCACTGGTCTGGGGTGACCGATCAAAAGATGCATCAAGCACGAGGTTGTTTTCAGCGAGCATTTGTTCAGTTTCCCGGAGGTCTTCGGCAGTAACAGAAACCTCTGTCAAGCGGCCAAAATCTGGCCAGAATAATTGATAACCAAGGAATATATTAAGCCCCGTAAAAGCTACAACAAGTATTAGTTTAGCCCGGCCGAGATTCAAAGCAAATCCTCCTCGCTGATTATTTCCAGATTATGAGCTTTCATAATCACTTTTTCTCCGTTAATTATGATTATCCAGACCGGAATTCCTTCCGGAGAGGCTTCTGTTCCGGTTACAGCATAGCCAAGTTCCATTGATTCCAACCGCACCCTGGCGCCGGCCTCGGGACTATGGTCATCTATTACTTCGTCTGTGGCTTTCAAGAGCGCTTCGCTCCACAAGGTAACTGTAACACTCCCGTTGCCACCATTTGTAGGCAGCCCATCAACATGCTCATCAGGCTCTAAAGCAGGTTTGAAAAGAAACCTGGTGAAATGAAACAACCCCAGGTCATTAAATGAAATTTTAGTGGGCTGCCCTGTAAACAAAGGATACCCATCATAATATATTAACCATTTAGATTCAAAAAAGATTAAACCTCCCCTGCTTTCCAGGGCAACTTTTTCAAGGCGCAGGTTTTCCTGCCAGCCGCCATGATAACTGATTAAACTGCTGCTTTTACGAAGTGCTTCGCTGTAAGATAAAGTTGTATGCCCTTCTTCCATACGGGGATGAGAATATTCAAACCCGGTATCCGTTAATCGCAACCCTTTTTCGCCGTCAGTATATAACAGGCTGCCGTCTCGTTCTTCAATAACCCGGGCCAGGTTGTGATCAACGAAGAAGGTTTTAAGCAGCAGCTCTTTTCCCAGGTTCTCAGCTTCTAAATTAAGTTCTTTCATTGTTATTTCGTCCCGGGGCACAAAAACAGGGGCGCTAATATCAATATCCAAATCAATAATTTCATTAACAATTTCCCGGGTAAGGGATATGTGCACTGCTGTTTCATTATTTGAAATATCTTCATTCGCAATATCTTCGATCAACGATAATATCAATGCAGCCCTGTCTTCTTCCAAAACCAGATGCTTATCAGCTGTAGAATGAGCTATTGACAACCAGTAGGTGTCTTCAAAACAGGATAGAACAAGGTTTTCAATTCTGTCCTCAGAAAGTCCAGACAGCCAGGGCATTTCATTGCCAACTGGAAGTTGAGGTTTAAAATAACTGCTTAAACATTTTACTGCTTCTTCAGGAGGAGCATTTTGCTCACCGGATACAAAATTAGTTTCTATGGTTTTGAGCAGTCCCGATAGCTCCTCCCAAAGCTGCTCAAACCCAGGGTCATCTTTCCTGAACAGAAAAATACTTTCATCATGATTTTCATTATTATAGTTGTCATTGTTGTTGCCATTATTGTTGTCATTATTGTTATTACTGTTACTGCTATTCCTAACGACTATACGGTCGGGAACAATGGCGTCTTCAAGCGGCCTGGGTGGTTCAACATCTACCTGTTCATAGACATTATCAGCTATCAGTTCAGCAGGCTTCTGTCCATACCAAAGTTGGTAGGTCAAAAAAAGGCTCAGCCCCACCAGGAATAGAAGCAACACTGTTTTTAACTTCTCCATCATTCAACTCCCTCTCCTGAAATTCCAGGCATGGTAAAAGAGACTTTTGTTCCTGCTCCAGGCGCACTGTCTATCCATATTTTGCCACCATGGGCCTCGATTATTTTACGGGCTATGGACAGGCCAAGACCGGTCCCGCCAAAGTCCCGGCTTCGAGTCTTTTCAACCCTGTAGAACCTTTCAAATATACGGGGCAGCTCTTCTTCGCTTATACCGCTGCCGTTATCTTCAATGGAGACTTTGATGTAATGATCCTGTTCTATGGCGCTAACTCTTACTTTACCATCAGGCGGAGTATATTTAAGGGCGTTATTTAGCAGGTTAATAAATACTCTCATCATCTTGTCCCGATCCGCAAAGGCTTTTGGAAAATCGGGTTCTATCATTACATTAACAGCAGGCAGTTCGCCTCTAAGTTTTTGCCTGGCCTGCCCGGCAGCTTCAAGGGCCGTGCTTCTGAGATCCACCTCAGTTTTTTTCCAGTCCACCCGGTTTGAGTCCATCTGGGATAAAACCAGCAAATCTTTAACCATGCTGACCATCCTCTCTGTTTCTTTGGCCAGAACATTTAAAAACCGTGTGCGTGCCTGGGGATCTTCAGCCGCGCCATCCAGCAATGTTTCCACATAACTTTTTACCGTTGCCAGGGGAGTCCTGAGCTCATGAGATACATCAGCCACAAACTCTTCTTGCCGTCGGGTCAGTTCTCTTTCCCTGGTAATATCGTGAAGTACGATCAGGGTCCCGTCAAGCTTGCCTTTATCAACTTTAAAAGGAGCAATTTTCACCTGCATGGTACTAGCCGGATCCTGGCTGGATATCTCAGCTGTAAGTGGTTCTTGTTTCCTGACAAAGCGGCGGGTGGCTTCTGAACCGATCAGGCTTCGCAGCAGGCCAAACCCGGAACGGTTTAATGCCGGCACCTTCAGGTTAAGGTGCTTTATTAGTCGACGGGCGGAAGGGTTTATTTGGATTAGTTGCCCTTTGCCGTTAAGGGCGGCCACCCCTTCACTCATATTATTAATAATCGCTTCCACCTTGTTCTTTTCGGTTGACATTTCATCTATAGTATGGCTGAGGCGTTCTGCCAGGTAATTAAAGGTCTCCCCGAGCTCTCCAATTTCATCGGAAGTTTGAACTTTAATTTTACGGGAAAAGTCACCTCCGGCCATTTCATGAGCTTGACCGGTCACTTCCTTGATCGGTAGAGTAATTGTCCTTGTCAAAACAATCCCCAGTAAAAAACTTACAGCCAGGGCCAGACCCACCCCGCTGAGGAGGATTGTTTTTACTTCGCTCAAAGTTTCATCTACTGATCTCAATGAGCCGCTTAAATAAATAATCCCGATTATCCGCTGATTATTTTCGATCGGATAAGCCATATAATAACGTCTTTCTTCATTCACCGGATCATAGCGCATATTGTCGCTGAGGGTGCCGGCAAGGGCCCGGGTTATTTCATCCCGGATTAATCGGCGTCCCACATTAGCCTGACTGCCGGAAGTTCCCACAATCTGGGCATAGTTATCGAGGACGATAATTTCCATTTCATGTAAATCTCTGAACTCCCGGGCCAAACGGACAGTGTCTTCCGCCCACTCCTCCCCTTCACCAAAGCCGGGTTTAATAAAAGCCGAAAGCAACCGGGCCTGGTTTTCCAGGTTATCCTTGTAGTTGCTCAAATAGTATTGCTCCAGGGATTGGACCAGGTAGACGCTGATTAATTGAAGAGAAAAAAGAATTAAGGTGAGGTAAATAAAAATTATTTTCCACTGGAGGCTGTTAAAAAAGTTAAAGCGGCCTAAAATAATAACCAACGCCCCTTTTTGTTTTAATATACTTCGGGTGGGCGGGATCCTGTTCAAGTTTTTCACGAAGCCGCCTGATAGTTACATCTACGGTCCGATCGTCTCCAATATAATCATAACCCCAGACTTGATCTAAAAGCTGTTCCCTGCTGAAAACAAAACCCGGTTTCATGATCAGATAAAGTAAAAGGTTGTACTCGCGCAGGGTTAATTCTATGGGTTTTCCTAAATTATAAACCTGCATCTCGTTTTGATCTACTACTATTGAACCCACTTTAATCTTGTTTTTGCTATCTCCCGGATGACGTTCTTCCAGCTTACTGCGGCGCAACAAGGCCTTGACTCTTGCAGTAACCTCACGGGCGCTGAACGGCTTTGTAACATAATCATCCGCCCCCAGTTCAAGGCCCAGAACCTTGTCCATTTCCATTTCCTTGGCTGTTAACATAATTATAGGGATGTCCCATTTGGACCGTATTTCGCGACATACAGTAAACCCGTCTTTTTGAGGCAGCATAATATCTAATACTATCAAACTTGGAGTTTCCTTTTCCACCAGGTTAAGGGCCTCTTCCCCGTCATATGCGGTTAATACATTATACCCTTCTTTCTCCAGGTTATACTGAAGTATTTCCACTATAGGCTTTTCATCATCTACTACCAGGATTGTATCAGCCACATTGACCACCCCGTTTTTAGTAAACATAAAACTTCGCGTTATTTATCTAAAACCCTTCATTATATTATATTATATTGACTAAAAAAGATGCGGGTCATAAACCACCTGCCGCCTCATTTAGTAAACCACGATTATACATTTATTTGCAAGTGTCTTTTAAGGCCTGAAAAGTTTGAGGGGATCTACAGGTTTATGCTGGTAGCAGGCATGCCATTCTCCACTGCCGTCATCGCGCCTTACTTCAAAATGGAGGTGTGATCCGGTTGATCGTCCCGTGGAACCGACTTCGGCAATTACATCTCCCTGGTTTACTTTATCGCCGCTGTCAACATGATTGATATGGTTATGCAGATAGAGGTTCCAGTACCTGCCGTGATAAAGGATTAGTAACTGCTCATGTAAGCTTGCATAACCAGGGCAACAATAAGGATTAATGTAAAGGCCTCGACGAAAGATGACGCTTTTAACCTGCCGACTCTAATCCTCGAGACAATGAATTTTATGTTTATATTAACAGCTTGAAATAGTCCTGGCTGGTTCTTAAGTTTAGGTCTTTTACCCGCGGGCACAATTTTTACTGACCCGGGTTTCATTTGATTGTTCCTTTCTAAGATGCCAGGCCTGTGGTGCTAAGTTTTCTAAACAAAAATAGCAATCGACGCCCCTTTAAAATAAGCAACAATTAAAATATAAAATTCGACACTAATGTAACTAATCCTTCTGCATAATATTGCCGGCACAAATCATTCTTGATCTTTCATCCTGTCAAGTATTTCACGTCCGGCAAGTACTCCTGTTGCTGAAGCTTGAATCAGGCCCCTGGTTATACCGGCGCCGTCACCAACTGCAAAAAGATTTCTTATCCTTGTTTCCAGCTGCCGGCTCAAGCAAAGCCTGAAAGAATAAAATTTAACTTCCACTCCATATAAAAGGGTATGGCGGGAATTCACGCCGGGAGCCACCTTGTCCAGGACCTCGAGCATCTCCATTATTGCCAGCAAGTAGCGGTAAGGCAGGACCAAACTTAAATCACCCGGCGTAGCCTCTTTCAGGGTGGGTTGGACCAGCCCGCGTTTAATTCGCTCCGGAGTAGACCTCCGACCCTTCAGCAAGTCCCCGAGCCGCTGTATGATCACTCCATCTCCTAGCATGTTGGCCAGACTGGCAATATATCGGCCATACCTGATTGGTTCAGAAAAAGGTTCGGTAAAAGTCTTGCTGACCAGCAAAGCGAAATTGGTGTTGTCAGTTTTTGTATTGGCAAAGCTATGGCCGTTTACAGTAAGCAGCCCTTCATTATTTTCTGTAACTACGACTCCGTATGGGTTCATACAGAAAGTGCGAATCCGATCATCAAAGTGGCTGGTGAAATAAACCAGTTTTGATTCATAAATTTTCGAAGTGAGTTCTTCCATGATCACCGCCGGAACTTCCACCCGGACACCGATATCAACCGGGTTGTTGATACCCTTTAAGCCCAGTTTATTTGCCTGGCGGTAAATCCAACCAGCTCCGACCCTGCCGGGCCCGCAGATAATATAATCAGCATAAACTTCCTCACCGGAAGCCAGCTTAACTCCACTGATAACTCCGTTTGCACAAAGCAGTTCCTCCGCGGTGGTGTTCATCTTAATATCAGTCCGATCTTTTAAGGCCTCCTGCATTTTTTCAAGAACACCATAACAATTATCGGTGCCCAGGTGCCTTATTTTCGCCGGGATCAGACTGAGCCCCGCTGCCGCAGATAGTCGTTCCATTTTTTTTACCGCTTCGATGTCCGTACCAAATACTTGATCTGTTGCCCCAAAAGAAAGGTAAATCCGGTCAACTTCATCAATCAGTTTTTCTACCACTTCTCGATCAAGAAATTCTTCTAAATGGCCCCCAAATGCCGGAGTCAAGGTTAATTTACCGTCGCTGAAAGCACCGGCTCCCCCCCATCCGCAAGTTATGGCACAGGGATCACAGCGCAGGCAGCGACCATATTCCATCTGGGTTTTACAGCTGCGCTTCTCCAGGGGGGCTCCTTTGTCAATGATCAAAACCCTGGCATCGCTATTTGAAGTTAACTCCATGGCCGCAAAAATGCCGGCCGGGCCGGCTCCGATTATAATGACATCATAACTGTTGGCAGAATTCATGAATTTCACCCTTCTTGATCGGACGGCTCCCTGGCAATATTGGCAAATTTGGTATACCGGTCAAGGAAATATAGCTCGACCAGGCCGGTCGGTCCATTGCGCTGCTTGGCTATACTGATCTCGGCAATATTTCCTTTATCGGATTCCTTGTTATAGTATGCCTCCCGGTAAATGAACATAACCACATCCGCATTTGCTTCGATACCGCCCGATTCCATTAAATCACTGAGAATAGGACGACGATCGGGCCTTTTTTCCACGGCCCTGCTGAGCTGGGAAAGAGCAAGGACCGGAACGTTTAGTTCTTTGGCCAGGCCTTTCAGCGCCCTTGAGATCTCGGAAAGTTCTTGCTGTCGGCTTTCAGAACGGCTAAAGCCACGCATCAACTGAAGGTAGTCAACAAAAATAGCATTTAACCCTTTCTCTGCTTTAAGCCTCCTTGCTTTTGCCCTAACTTCCATGACAGACAGGGAAGCACTGTCATCTATATAAAGTGGTGATTCGCTAAGCGGCCCCACCGCCCTGGTCAACTTCTGCCATTCGTCCTGGGACAAAAAGCCCCTGCGCATATTTTGGGCATCAATCTGTGCCTCGGCACAGAGCAGGCGCTGGGCCAGCTGTTCCCTGGACATTTCCATGCTGAAAAAAGCAGTTGGCCTTTTATCTTTGACTGCAATTTGCTGGGCAATATTCAGGGCAAGTGTAGTTTTCCCCATACTGGGGCGGGCCGCCACAATTATCAGATCGGAATCCTGGAGGCCAAAACACATCCGGTCCAGGTCGGCAAAACCAGTGGGGAGGCCGGTAACTCCTTTTTTTTCATCATATAACTTTTCGATCCGATCGAATGTTTGTACCAGCACATCTTTTAAAGGAGCAAAACCCTGGTGTTTCCCCCGGCTTCCTATTTCAAATATTAACCTTTCCGCCTCATCTAAAAATTCATCGACATTATGCGGTGATTCAAAACTGCGGGAAACAATTTCAGTCGCCGCTTGAATCAGGGAGCGCAGAATTGACTTTTCCCTGACAATCTGCGAGTGGTACTGTACGTTTGCCGCCGTTGGGACCGAGTTGGCCAGGGTAACCAGGTACGAACGCCCGCCGACCTCTTCAAGACACTGGTTGCTCTGAAGTTCTTCTGATAAAGTAACCAGGTCAACCGGTTCTCCCTTTTCACTTAAAGATATAATGCCAGAAAAGATTTTTTGATGGGCGGTGCTGTAAAAATCCTGTTCCACCAAAAGTTCAGCCGCAGCAAAAATCGCTTCTTTATCGAGCACCATCGATCCGAGCACTGATTGCTCGGCTTCTTTGCTTTGTGGCGGCACCCTATCACTGATAACAGCCAATCGGAACTGCCTCCTTTTAGCGGATATTAAGCCTCTTGTTCCACTTTTATGGAAATCTCGGCTTTGATACCGGGATGCAGCTTCAAGGATACAATATGGCTGCCCAGGCTCTTGATGGGTCCGTCAACTTCGATATCTTTTTTATCTACATCAAAGCCAATTTCAGATAATTTACCGGCAATATCGGCCGGAGTCACCGAACCAAAGAGGCGTCCACCATCACCGGCAGGCATTTTGATCACCAGTTCTACTTCCTTTAATTTTTCCGCTTGGTTCCGGGCTTGCTCTTCCTGCTGCCGGTTAAGCATTTCTTCTTTTTCCTGCCGCTTCTTCCACTCTCGAATCCTCTGCGGGGTTGCCTCTAAAGCCATCCCCCTGGGAATTAGAAGGTTTCGCGCATAGCCGGGTGCCACGTCCTTCAAGTCCCCTTTTTTACCAAGATTTGGAACATCTTGCTGCAGTATTATTTGCATCACCAATCACTCCTTTCCGCCCTTACGAGTCAGCAGCCCTCTTATTTGCCTGCATTCAGCCGCTTCTCCTGTTCACTCATTCCAGGCGAAACCCGGGATTTAATTATATTGTAACCCTGGCTAATAAATTCTCCCCTTACATGGCTACTCCTGCACATTTGCACTTAAAATAAAAACGACGGTGCCCGGATCAAGTCCCGGCACCGTCTGAAACCAATTGTCTTGGCATTACTCTGTGGTATAAGGCAGCAAAGCCATAATTCTGGCCCTTTTTATTGCCCTGGTCAACTGTCGCTGGTGCCTGGCACAATTGCCAGAAATACGACGCGGAAGCACTTTCCCTCTTTCAGTCATAAACCGTTTTAGCTTGTCATATTCCTTGTAATCTATGTTCTCAACTTTATCTACACAAAAGCTGCAGATCTTTTTTTTCGGCTTTCTTCCTCGATCACGCCTCATCTAATCACCCTCCTTCCACTAAAAAGGAACGTCGTCTCCACTGATCTCCAGGTCATCAACATCTCCACCGGAAACTTCCTCCTGGCCAGACTGTTCAGAACTGCGGGGCCGATCCAGGAAACGAACATCATTAGCTACAACTTCGGCTACTTTACGTCTTACACCCTGGCTATCATCAAAAGAGCGAATTTGTAAACGCCCGCTAACAGCACATTGGCTGCCTTTTTTAAGGTAGTTGGCGCAATTTTCGGCCTGTTTGCGCCAGGTCACAATTTTAATAAAGTCTGCTTCTCTCTCGCCCTGCTGGTTGGTAAACGGACGATCAACGGCAAGGGTAAAAGTTGTAACCGGCACTCCACTGCCGGCTGTGTACCGCAGCTCAGGATCATGGGTTAAACGACCGATCAACACAACCTGGTTCAACATGTTCGACAGACCTCCCGGTTTTACTCTTTATCAGCCTCTTTAGCCGGCTGTTCTTCTTCAGTGTTACCAGTTTCTTCAGAATCTGAAGGTTCTGCAGCAGTTTCTGACTGCTCAGGCTCCTGATCGGCATCAACGGCAGGGGCTGCCGGCTCACCCTCTTCTTCAGGCTCAACCGGCGCTGTAATCTCCTCTTCTGCTGCAGGCTCTTCTGCAATAGCAGCTTCATAGTAGTCCTCTTCAACACGGACAACCAGGAAGCGGAAAATCGCATCATTAACTTTAAAAAAGTGTTCTATCTCTGGAATAATGATGCCATGCCCATTGAAGTAAACCAGGTAATAGTGGCCTTCTACGTGATCTTCGATTTCGTAAGCAAGCCGGCGCTTGCGCCAGTCAACAAACTTGTCGACTGTTCCACCGTTCCCGGTGATGGTGTTTTTTAAACCATTCAGCACTTCTTCATGTTCTTCCGTCTCCATCTCAGGACGGATAATGAACATAATTTCATAAAGTCCCATTCAATATCACCTCCCTCTGGACTTACGGCCCCTTATAGGAGCAGGGATTTGCCTGGAACATAATAGCATAAGTAACAAGGCAAGGCAAGCTAGAATCGGATTAACCTGGTTAAAAACCAGCATCATTGTATATACCCGCTGCCGGGTGAACCCCATCTTAATAATTAGCTTCAGAATCTTCCTGGTAGGCCGGGTTTCTTTTAATTATTTCTAAAACTCCCCTCAGGGTTCCGGCAACAGGAACAGCGAGGATCATACCCAGCAGGCCGGCCAGGCTCCCACCGGCCAGAATAGAAACGATAATGGTAATCGGGCGAAGCTTTATTACCTTACCCAGAACAACCGGGGCCAGAAACATGCCGTCAAGGGCTTGAATGGCAATATAAATGACAATAACCAGGAGCGGTGAAGGAGTCAAAGGGGAAAAGCTGAGCAGCAAGGCCGGAACAGCAGCGATATAAGGGCCGATGTAGAGAATAAAATTAAAGATGCCGGCAATTAAACCCAGCAACATGGCATACGGCATGCCAATAATTAACAATACAATACTGGTTATGACTCCCACAGCGAAGCAGCGTATCAAAGAGCCCCTGATAAATATACCTACATTTGAATCCAGAACACCGAGCAGCTCTTTTACCAGGGGCCTTTGTTTGACGGGAACAATGTCAATAAATTGCTCCCTGATCAGGTGGAAATCAAAAAGCAAATAAAAAACTATAAAAAGAATCAAAAAGAAATCAACGGCTCCGGATATGAGTTGAAGAGATGCTTCAGCAAGATATTCGACCCCCTGGTAAATATTATCTGATAGCCCTATCAGATAATCTCTTACCTCCTCTTCAACCTCAAAAATTATGATCTGCTGGGATAACCAGGAGATATATTCCTGAAACAGGGTCATGTAATGGGGAAATCTTTCTGCAAGCTCAGTGGCTTCAAAATAAATAACCGGGACAAGCAGGCTGACAATAAAAGCACAACAGAACAAGAAAGTTAAAAAAACCAGTCCTGTGGCAGGACCATGTTTAATGTTAAAACGTTTTTTTAGAAAAACCAGCAGTGGATAGAAGATATAAACGATCAGAGTGCTTACCAGGAGCAGTCCAACGACCCAGGAAATACTGTGCAGCAATAAAACTGCCCCGCCCAGGACTATGAGCAGGGTTATAAGCCTAACAGCAAAGCTCCATTGTATTTCAGAAGGGTTCAAAGCAGATCAACCTGCCCTTCTCACTGCTTCTCATTGGCGGAATCTAAAAAAAAGGACGTCGCCATCTTCCACAGGGTAGTCTCGCCCTTCAACTCTGGCCAGGCCTTTATCGCGGGCCCGGGTCAAGCTTCCTTCAGAAAGCAGCAAATCCCAGGATATGACCTCCACGTTAATAAAACCGCGCTCCATATCAGTATGTACTTTTCCGGCTGCTTCTACGGCCCTGATGCCAGCCGGCACCACCCAGGCCCTGGCTTCATCGCCTTTGACAGTGTAAAAAGTTGAAAGCCCCAGATGATTATAACATTCGCTCAGCAGTTTTTCCGTCCTGCTCTCGTTGATCCCATATGCTTCCAAAAATGTGCTTCTTTCTTCTCCGGGCAGCTCTGTAAGCTCTGCTTCAAGTCCTGCACATACAGGCACAACCGGGCTTTCCGGGGGGAAAAAAGACAGGTCGGGATCCAAAAATAATTCTTCATCAAGGTTATATACATAAACCATTTTTTTTAGGGTCAGCAAGGGAAGCTGATCTACCGCAGTTTTCTCTTCTTTGGAAAACTCTAAATCACGCAAAAATAATCCCCGATTCAGGTGGTCTTCCAGGTTATTGAGCACTTCCAGTTCTCTTTCAGCGACCTTGTCGCCGCTTTTTAGCTTTGGTTCAACTTTTTGGCGCCTTCTAGTTAATACTTCCAGATCGGCCAGGCACAGCTCCAGGTTCACTGTCTCCATCCGTGACAGTGGTGTTTCACTGTCTTCGGGAAACAGGTCAAATCCGGCTATCACATGAATAAGCAGATCCACATCTCTTAAGTGCCCCAGGAACTGGTTTCCGAGACCTTCGCCCCGGCTGGCGCCTTTGACGAGCCCGGCTACATCAAAAATTTCAATGGCTGCAGGGGTGACTTTCTCGAATGTGCACATTTCAGCCAGAGCATTTAACCTTTGATCAGGAAGGGGTACAATAGCTTTATTGGGATCTATTGTAGAAAATGGATAGCTTTCTATGGTAATATCGAGCGCCGTCAGGGCTTTAAACATTGTCGATTTGCCTGCATTTGGCAACCCCACAATACCACAGCTCCAGGCCATAGCCTAACCTCCCTGATTAAGTTGACTCAGATTCGCTGCCGGATTCTGAAAAAATATATTTTACACGGCGCTCAAATCTGGATCGAGGTATTAATACGCTGCGCCCGCAGTTAACACATTTTATCCTAAAATCCATCCCTATTCTGATTATCCGCCAACGATTAGATCCACAAGGGTGCCCTTTTTTCATCTGGATTAATTGCCCAACCTGAAAATCAGCCATTTTCGTTAACCACCAGTATTTAAAGATCCTCCAAAACACTGTTGATTTGATCAAAAACATCGTCTATGTCCTGGTTCCCATCAATAGAACTGAGCAAACCTCTTTCCTGGTAAAACTCAACCAGGGGTTCGGTTTGTCGTTTATATACTTCGAGCCTTTCAGTAACCGTCGCCAGTGTATCATCTTCTCGCTGGTAAAGATCCCCTCCACACTGATCACAAACATTGCGAACTTTAGGCGGCTTGTATTTAACATGGTAGTTTGCTCCACAATCACCGCAGACTCTTCTTCCAGTGAGCCTTTCTATTAATTCATTTTCATCAACTTCAATTAGCAAAACCCTGTCTACTTTTTTATCAATGTCAGGCAGAACCTGCTCCAGGAATACAGCCTGATCAACCGTCCGGGGAAATCCGTCAAGGAGCGCCCCATTGGCGCAGTCAGGCTCCATTAACCTGTCTCTGACTATTTCAACTACCAAATTATCAGGCACCAGCTGGCCCTGATCCATATACTCACGCGCTTTGCGGCCCAGGGCGGATCCCTCTTTTACCGCCTTCCTTAGAATGTCTCCAGTTGAAATATATACAAGGTTAAACTTCTGAATGATCTTTTCTGCTTGTGTTCCTTTGCCTGCTCCAGGCGGCCCTAAAAGAATTATCAGCATGTCAATACCTCGCTTTTCAATTCTAAATTATTTAGATTCTTGCTTTAAAGAATACGAATTACTAAATTTCTTCTTTTTGCTTCTAATTCCTGCCGGGGTTGATAAAAATCAGTTAAAAAGCTGTCATTATCAAATAAGAAAACAGGAAGCACCATGATCTGCTTCCTGTGATTCTTAATACCTTTTGATCCAATTAAATTTCAGGCCCTCTACAGAGCCTTCTCTTTTGAAGTTCCTTCACCAAGAGAACCCTGCGATTTGCTGGCACCGGGTTGTCCTGTATCAAAAGGACTGTAACTTTTCTCTTTTGAGGGCTGGCTTTCTCCAGCTTTTTCTTTGCCTTGCATTTCCATTGTCCCTGAAAGGACAGCCCCTTCTTCAATCGACAATACATTAGCCTTGAAAGTCCCGGTTGCATTCCCGGTTCTTTTTACCTCCAATTTTCCTTTCGCTTCGAGAGTACCTTCAAATTGACCGGCAATGGTTATATTGCGGGCCTTCATTTCGACGGAAGCCCGGCCACCTTCACCAACTACCACATCGCCCTGGTTTATTATAGTTCCTTCGGCTTCACCATCGATGCGGATCAAACCTGTACCGTTAATGGTTCCATTAAAAGAAGTATCCTTGCCTATAATCGTATTCACTTTGTCAGACGGGATTTCCATGTTATCTTTTTTAAACAATCCCTTTTCCTCCTTTTCCAACAACTAGTCTAAATACCGTTCTGGATTTACCGGCAATCCTTCATAGTGGACTTCATAGTGCAAATGGACGCCGGTTGTTCTGCCTGAGGCGCCCATATAACCGATTGTTTCTCCCTTTTCAACGTTATCTCCCTTGTTAACAGCAAACTCGGAAAGATGAGCATAATAGGTTTCATAGTTATAACCGTGATCAATAATTAACAGGTTCCCTAAACTGCCCCGGTAACCGGAAAAAGCAACTTTTCCATCAGCAGTAGCCCAGATTGGTGAGCCTCTTGAACCAATTATATCAATACCCGTGTGAAACTGGTATCCACTGCTATATGGAATTGACCTCATACCATAACCGGAAGTAATTCGGCCCCTTGCCGGCCAGATAGAGGGCTTGGCTTTTGCTCTTTCAGCGTACTCGCCAAGCAGGTCAAGGGTGTCCGAGCGTTCCGGGACTATATTTTTAAGCACTTCAATATTACCGGCTGTCCTTTCCAGGAGTCCCCCGCCAGAGGAGCCCTGATCGTAGGGGCGTTCGTAAGCCAGCGGGCCCACACCATCATGAAACTGTGGGTTAGTGTTGTAAGCATAGCCATTTGTTGCAGACCGGTTAGGATTAGAATTGGAGCCAGATTGGTCCTCCAAGACTTCATCCACTTCTTCTTCTTCCAGTTCGAGCTTCTCTGTAACAAATTTTACCAATTCATCAACGTCATGCAGCTGCTCAATCATTCTTTCTGTTTCAATAGCCAGGGAATCGATTTCTTCCTGCTGGACTCGGTTTAACTCCCTGAGAGCCTGAGTCTCCTGGGCCTCAGCCGCCGCTTTCAAATAAGCATAGCCCAGGGCACTAAAACCGGCAACACCAAGGACCAGCAAACCAACGGCAATCTGCACAACAAAAAGCGGAATGCGCAGGCTGTAAGTGGCCTCCTCAGAATGAGGCACGATCATAATTGTAAAACAGCGCTTTTCCTTGTTCGATGACATAACGTGCAACTACTCCTTGACCAAAGGTTAGCGTCCTAAATTGCCTGCTCAAAACTTACCGTTAAAAAATCGGGCGATATTAAAACACCACTGCAGGCATTCTCCCCCGATAAAAATCGCTTATCAATTATAACACACCTGATCCAGCCTGGACAAACAAGCAAAAAGACGGCTTTTTAGTCCTGGATCCAGGCACTGCTGTGCAAAACAGTCTTTCTTTGGAGCAACAATAAAGTTTCACGTGAAACATTTATCTAGATTCCCTCAGGCAAAATCTTAGACACAAGTCTTTCAAGATCTTCTTCTCCGTAATAAAAAACCTCAATTATACCTCCGCTTTTACCAGGCTTAATCTTTACTTTTGTCCCAAGGGCCCGCTGTAGCTGCAATTGAAGCTCGGCCTGCAGTGGATCTTGAACCATTTCCTGATCCTGTTTTTCATGTTTTTTGTTTTCGCCAGGGCTGTTAATCTTTGAAACCAGTTTTTCCGCTTCCCGGGCGGAAAGGCCTTCCTTCATAATTTTCCTGGCGGCATCTTCTTGTTTTTGCTGATCGATTAATGCCAGCAAAGGGCGGGCCTGTCCGGAAGTCATTTCGTGCTCCGCAAGATAATCAAGAATTGTATCCGGCAATCCCAGCAGCCTGACGCTGTTGGCAATCGAAGGCCTGCTTCGCCCCAACCGGCGGGCCAACTCTTCCTGGGTATAATTGTGCTCCTGCATCAATCTTTTATAAGCCATTGCTTCTTCAACAGGGTTTAAATCTTCCCGCTGCAAATTTTCGATCAGGGCTACTTCCAGCATTGTTTTTCGATCAACAGATTTAATGACAGCTGGTATCGTTTTCAGCCCTGCCTGCCTGGCGGCCCGGCAGCGTCTTTCTCCCGCCACCAGCGTGTAATTTTTTCCTTCCTCATCTGGATCTGGCGACAAAACCACTGCCTGTAAGACTCCGTGCTCTTTTATAGAAGCAGTGAGCTCTTTAAGTTTTTCATCATCGAAATCGCGGCGAGGTTGATAGGGGTTGGGGTTGATCCGATCCAGGGGTATTTCGTTTGTTTCGGATGAATCATCCATTACCTCCGGTATTAGCGCCCCCAGCCCTCTACCCAGACGTTTCTTTTCTGCCATTTTCCAAAACCTCCCGGGCCAAAGATAGATGAAGTATAGCTCCCTTGCTTCGCGGATCATATTCAAGGATATGCTGGCCATAACTGGGAGCTTCACTTAACCGAATGTTTCGGGGTATTATTGTATTATAAACATACTGTTTAAAATAATTCCTGACTTCTTCCGCAACCTGTTCAGACAAATTTGTACGTATATCATACATGGTTAAAAGCACTCCTTCAATGGTGAGATTCTCATTTAGGTGCTTTCTGACCAGGTTAATGGTATTCATAAGCTGGCCCAATCCTTCCAGGGCATAGTATTCGCATTGAATCGGGATCAGGACGCCATGTGCTGCATTAAGCGCATTGAGAGTAAGAAGTCCAAGAGAAGGCGGGCAATCAATAATTATGAAGTCATATTCGTTTGTCACCGGCTTCAGGGCCTGTTTTAGCTTTTCTTCACGTGAAACCACAGAAACCAGTTCTATCTCAGCCCCGGCCAGCTGGATGGTTGCCGGAGCCAGCATTAAGTTTTCCCAGCGGGTAGGCATAATGATCTTTTTCAATGGATGGTCTTCAATCAGGGTATTATAGATGCATGTTTTCATGTTCTGTCTGTCCAAGCCAACACCGCTGGTGGCATTCCCCTGGGGATCAATATCGATAAGCAGGACTTTTTCTCCCATTTTTGCCAGTGAGGCGCCGAGATTTATTGCTGTTGTTGTTTTTCCTACGCCGCCTTTCTGGTTAGCTAATGCAATTACCCGGGCCATTTTAAACCTCTCCTCACAATCTTTTACTGTTATTTTAACTTAACCATTGTCCTTTATGTTTCTATTTTCGATCATATCCCTGGTCAGCTTGATGTTTACTTCGATATAGTCTGGTTCAACCGTTTCATCAATTTCAGGGTAAAAACCTGAACTTTGAATTACAGCGATTGCTTCCCGAATAGTGTTTAAGACAATTCGCATATCTCTGATCACTGGCTTTGAGCCTTTTACTTTCCTTCGTCCACCCTTGCCGGCATTCATTTTTCCAAGCTTCTTTTCCAACTGGCTGACTGTGAGGCCTTTCTGCTTAACTTCTTCAATTACTTTTAACTGTTGTTCCTCTGAATCAAGTCTAAGCAGGGCCCGGGCATGTCTCTCTGTCAGGTTATTTTCCTGGAGTTTTCTACGGACAGAATCCGGTAGTTTCAGCAGCCTGATTTTATTGGCTATTGTGGACTGGCTTTTACCCAATCTCTGCGCCAGTATTTCCTGGGTTAAATTAAAATTTTTCATCAGGCTTACATAACCGTTTGCTTCTTCAATTATATTTAGATTTTCTCTTTGTAAATTTTCTATCAAGGCAGTTGTAGCCATGTCATTATCGGTTAAAGTCTTTACTGCTGCCGAGATCTTCCTCCAGCCCAGCCTTTTGCAAGCCAATAACCGGCGTTCGCCTACAACCAGCTGATATCCGTTTCCTGCCCTGCGAACCACTATTGGCTGAATCAAGCCGGATGCTTTGATTGATTGGGCCAGTTCTTCTATTTTTTCCTGCGCAATTTCCCGTCTTGGTTGAAATGGATTAGCTTTGATCCGATCAATATCAATAGCCAGAACTTTGTCGGTCGACGGTTCAATCTCTGCAGCAGACATTTGCTGATTCCAATTTTTTGTCATAATGCCAACATTCCTTTTTTAGGGCTACTTTCCCTTTCCTTTAATTTTGACAGTGGTTGATTCTTTCCTTCTAACAAATTAATTTAGACAGTATTTTGTGTTACCGGAATCCCGGTTCTTTGTATGCCTTTTAATTAATAGGCTTGCGCTCCGGCACCCCGGGCCGGCGCGGGTATTTATGGGGCGTAAAAGATTCCTTTTTTATTTCGTATAAAGATCTACTTTGACCACCTGACAAATTATATTGCCATTCCCCACTAATCCGTCCACCGCATATTTCCAATGCTCTTTTAGCTTCTTCTGCTTCTTCTTTTCCCCGCGGCCCCTTATATATCAGTGCTCTGCCTTCAAGCTTTAAGAGCGGTAAAGCAAGTTCGATCAATGCTGCCATTTCTGCAACAGCCTTACATACAACCAGGTCATATTGTTCCCTGTAATCCTTGTTCTTTCCAAATTCTTCTGCTCTGCCGCATAATATATAAGTATCATTCAAGCCAAGCCTTTCGATAGCTTCTTTCAAAAAACTGGCCTTTTTTTTGCTGGAATCCATCAGGTACATTTTTATCCCGGGCCTGCAAATTTTTAATGGTATCCCCGGCAGACCACCGCCGCTGCCAAGATCTATAACCTCGAGCCCCTTGTTCAGATCTGTTAGTTTTAATAGATAAAGCGAATCGTATACTTGCTGCCATATAATACCATCTGCATTTTTTTCCCCGGTCAGCCTCACTATCTGAAGCCATTCCAGAATCAATAATATGTACTTTGTAATAGTTTCCTTTTGCCGGGCATCACCATTTTTCAGGTTCAGGGTTTTAAACATATCTTCGACTGTATCGCGAACTTGTTCAGACATGCTTTCTCCTGCTCCTTTTATTCATCGTATAATTACTTGCCCAGGCAAAATTCGCTAAATATTTTATCCAGGAGGGCATCGTTAACCGTATCTCCAGTAATTTCT
Source organism: Syntrophomonadaceae bacterium (assembly GCA_007121075.1). Lineage (GTDB taxonomy): Bacteria > Bacillota > Dethiobacteria > DTU022 > DTU022 > B1SED10-74M. Next base: position 3,901 of record SKMK01000042.1, on the reverse strand, counting down.
CCCAGTTTGTCCCAGGCATTTTGCATTTCCATACTCACTATTTCCAGGGGCTGCTCCCTCAGCACTGCCTTGGCATTGTCCAAATGCTCCCGGGCCCGGGTTATTATTTCCTCGTGCCTGATCGAGACCACAACAGGGCTTTCGCTGACTGTCTCTGCTCCATAAATTCGATCCAGCTCAGCTATTGCAGCAGCTTCCAAATCTTTAATCCCAGAACCTAAAACAGCGGAGGTTTCAATAATACTCAGTTCAGGATAAAGTTCTCTGAGCATTTCCGGATTTAACTTTTGCTCAAGATCTGTTTTATTAATGACAACAATTAGACCCTGATCTGTTCGCCTGATTGCAGCAATTTCTTCATCCGCCTGCGACCATTCGTCAGAACCATCAAAAACCATTATAATCAGCCTGGCCTGCCCTGCTGCTGATCGCGACAAATCAATGCCCTGCCTTTCCACCGGATCCCAGGTCTTTTGAATGCCGGCAGTATCGACCAGTTTGATGGGGTACCCGCCCAGGTTCATATAACCTTCAAGCAAATCACGGGTCGTTCCAGGAACTTCATGCACTATCGCCCTTTGATGCTGTAACAGAGCATTTAGCAGTGAGGATTTGCCCACATTTGGCTTGCCAATAATTGCCACAGATACGCCTTCCTGGTAGGCTCTGTTTTTCTCTGCACCCTTAAGCATATCTTCTAAATGTCCGATTACTTCTTTCAATCCGCTCTCCAACATGCTGTAGTCAAATTCCTCATCAAATTCTTCTGGATAATCAAAAGATGCTTCAAGCGGAGCCCTCAGTGATATAATTTTTTCTCTGGCAGATTCCACTTTGCACATCAACTCGCCCTGCAACCCCCTTGCAGCAACCTTTACAGCTTCTTCCGAACGAGCCTTGATCATGTTTAAAACAGCTTCCGCCTGGCTCAGGTCTATCCGGCCACTCAAAAAAGCCCTTTTTGTAAATTCTCCCGGTTCTGCCGTCCTCGCTCCTGCCTCAATGACCAGCTTTTGTATTGAGCGAAGGGCAAATATACCACTGTGACAGTTTATTTCTACTATGTCTTCCCTGGTGTAAGTTTGAGGGGCGGGCATAAAAGAAACCAGAACCTCGTCAATAAAGCTACCTTGAAAATCTTTTATATGTCCATAGTACAGGTACCGGGGCCTTGGATAATCCGGTTGTTCTCTGTTTTGACAATAAAAAATCTTTTCGACAAAGCGAAATGCTTCCGGCCCGCTTAAACGCACTATACCAATCCCCCCCTCGCCAAGAGGGGTGCTTATTGCAGCAATTGTTTCATTATCGGTCATATTTTGCCCCCTTTAATCCATTTTATTTCATTAAAAAACCGCCCCGTCAAGGGGCGGCGCCTTGGAGTTATGTTTAACGTGGAACAATTACCACTTTCCGAGATGGTTCTTCTCCACGGCTGGTCGTAGTCACGCCCGGGTAATCCTGCAAAGCCAGGTGAATTACCCTTCTTTCCTGCGGGGTCATCGGTTCCAGTTCCTTTTCTATTCCTTCTTCCTTAACCTTTTTGGCAACACTTTTTGCCAGCTGGACCAGCGTTTTTTCACGTCTTTCCCGGTAATTCTCAACATCCAGAACTATCATTTTCTTTAATTCATAAAACTGTCTTCTAATCACAACACTGATTAAATATTGCATGTCACTCAGTGTTTTTCCCCTGCGCCCAATCAGGCTTCCTACATCCTGTCCGTATATTTCTACTTTTATTTTCTGATTGTCTTCATTTACTATTACTTGCCCTTCAATACCCATATGCTTGATTAGTTCTTCCGTATATGTTTTAACATACTCTTCCGGCCCCTTCTCAGGCTTTACCACTACCCGGGCACTTTTACTGCCCAGCAGTCCCAAAAGCCCCTGGTTCGGCTCCTCTTTTATTTCTATTACTGCATTTTCCTTCTTTATCCCAAGAGAAGTGAGAGCTTTTTCAACAGCTTCATCTAAAGTTCTTCCTGTTGCTTCACACTCATTCATTTCTTACCCTTCCCTTTTTTCTTTTTTTTAGTTTTTCCGTTCGGAGCTGAGGCAGTTTTTGTTCCCTGCGCTTCTGCTTCTGCCTTGTTAGCCTCTTCTTTTTCTGAACCTACTTTGAAAAATTCCGTGTCTTTCTCTTTATTTTTCTTTTTGCCTTTCTTTACATCTTCTCTCTCTATTTCCTGTTTTTTACTTGTTTTATCTTCTGATTCTTTTGCCTTTTCTTCTTTTACCTTTGCTTTTACTTCCGGTTCCTTTTCTTCCTTCATGCTGTCAAGGTAGTTTATCAGTTTGTGTTGTCCTATAGAAAATACATTATTCATGGTCCAGTAAATTACCAGGCCAACAGGAAAACTGAAACTGAATACAGTAATCATGGCCGGCATTAAATATACCATCATTTTTTGGCTGCTATCGGCCGGCATGGACATTTTAGAATATAAAAATGTAGTGCCTCCTGCAATTAGGGGAAAGAGGTAGTAAATACTAATTTGACTTATAAAATTATCAAACCCTATATTCGGTATTGCCATTAAATCTATGAATTCAGCACCCTGAAACAAGAACCTGTTGATTTCTTCCATGTTTAAAAACTGATCCGGTTCCCTTAATATTCGGAATATCCCGATCAGAATCGGAAACTGAACCAGCAAAGGCAAACATCCGGCCATGGGGTTCATGTTGTTTTCTTTCATGAATTCGCTGACTGCCTGGTTTTGTTTTTGCTTGTCATCTTTATATTTTTGCTGGATCTTTTTCATTTCAGGCTGCAGCTTTTGCATTCTTTTTGTTGTTTGGATTTGCTTGTTGTTTAATGGAAAAGTGATCATTTTAACAATCAAAGTCAGAAGGATTATGGTAGCTCCAAAATTTGGCACGTATGTATAGAGTAGAGTAATCACTCCTCCGAAAAATTCAGCTATAGCATCTATCATTAACTTTCCTCCTTGTACAAGGTGAAATATTACGGTTTATTCAACCGGGTGATAACCACCGGGATTAAAGGGATGGCAGCTAAGGAGTCGTTTCAGGCCCATACACATACCTTTAAGTAACCCATATTTTAAAACTGCTTCGTACGTGTATTGTGAACAGGATGGATAAAATCTACAAACACGAGGTTTTATAGGAGAAATAAACAACCTGTAAAACCTGATCAGCGCCAGGCAAATTATTGTTGCCGGGCGCTCTAATGCTTTGAATATTGTTTTTGTAGCAATTTCCCTTTCCGGCATAGATTAAACAACTCCTTACACGCATCATGGAAAGATACATCTATTGCCGGCTTTCGCGCAATCAAAATAAAATCGAATCCCTTTTTCAGCTGCTCTTCAACCTTATAAAAGGCTTCGCGATAAATTCTTTTGATCTTATTTCGGGTAACACTTTTGCCGACCTTTTTGCTTATAGAAAATCCAATCCGGTTATAATTTTTCCCATTTGGACAGTAATAAAGGACGATATTTCTTGATACAACCGTCCTGCCGTTTCTATAGACCCGCTTGAATTCCCAATTTTTCTTTAGCCTCAAAGATTACCCTGAACCTTTCAAGCACTCACTTTTTTTCTGTTTTTCTTCCTTCTTCTTCTAACTACCTGCCTTCCGGCCTGGGTCCTCATTCTTTTTAAAAACCCGTGGTTTCTTTTCCTTTTTCTTTTTTTGGGCTGAAATGTTCTTTTCATACTTAATATACCCCTTCTTTTTGCATTCAGAATCAACAGAAATTATACAGTAATCCAGGCAGGGGTGTCAAGGCGCCATATTACCGGGGGTGCACGACAAATTTATGAGTAAATAATTGGTATTTTATCTATTAAGGGCCTGCTGGGGGATATGGTTAGCTGTCTGATAGCGACCCCAAAATTCGTCAAACCTGTTGCTGAGCAGGCT
>SKMK01000066.1 GCA_007121075.1 Syntrophomonadaceae bacterium | reverse complement strand
TATTTAAGTTCTTTTGTTTGTCAATAAGTTAAGAATATGTTTAAATAATAAGTAACGATTAAAGATTATTAGACAAAGGAGGATTTATAAATGAGTCGAGAAGAACAGAAGAAAAAAGTTATTGGTGTTCTTAACAAGGCTAAAGCAATGGAACTGCAGGCCATTCATCAGTATATGCATCAGCATTACATCCTGGATGACAAGGATTACGGGGAGCTGGCAGCCAATGTGAAGTTGATTTCCATCGATGAAATGAGGCATGCTGAAGACATGGCCGAAAGGATCATGGAGCTGGGAGGAGAGCCCACCTCGGAACTGGATGGACCCGTAGAAAAAGGACAGAGTGTGGAAGAAATTTTCCCTTTCAATGCCGAGCAGGAAGATAAAGCGATCGAAGCCTACAGCCAGTTTATGAAAGTGTGCATGGATAACAACGACACCGTCTCCGCGAAGTTATTTGAGATGATCATAGACCACGAACAGGAGCATTATAACTACTTTGACAATATAGACGACCATATCAAAAGCCTTGGTTCGGCTTACCTGTCCCGAATTGCCGGAACATCCGCCGATACCGGTCCGGCTAAAGGGTTTGTTTATGCAGATCAGGCTGAATAAGAGCGCTGTCTGAAAAGCTACCGGTATTTGCCGGCTTAAAAAAATAGATAAACATGCAATAAACATGCAATCGCTAATCCAGGATGCCCCCTTGTTGAAGGGGGTTTTTTGTTTATAATTTTGGTTTAATTCATAACCATGATTAACTTTAATGAACGACAACCAGGTTTAATATAAAGGGTTTGCGGGTATGGAGTTGTTTATGCCGGGATCTCATATCAAGCAGGCAAATAATACAGTATGGCTCAAATATAAAACAAGGGCTTGCGAAAACCGGCCGCAAACCCTTGTTTATATACTGGTGCCGAAGGTGGGAGTCGAACCCACATGCCCGGAGGGCGCACGATTTTGAGTCGTGTGCGTCTGCCAGTTCCGCCACTTCGGCCTGCTGACAATTCTATGGTAGCATAAACATCAACCCAAATCAAGAAATAGGCAACTATGGAAGAGACTAAATATGACTTTCTTACCTCTTTTATTCAATATGGGCAAGTAGTCTGAGCAATTTCTTTTTTCTCAAGTTAATATTTTCACAAAGCAGGGAAAAATGTTTTACTATAGAAACTATTATACGGTAAAAGTATATTTTGCCTGACTATTCATATATGAGGTGATAAGTCTATGAATGATTTAATTAAAGGTGGAGCTTATTTGCTGGGACCGGTTGACGAAAACACCATATTTACACCCGAAGATTTTGATGACCTGCACTTAATGGTCAAGAAAACCTCTGTCGATTTCATGAAAAACCAGGTTGAGCCGAAAATCGATGAAATCGAAGCCATGTCGGAAGGGGTAATGACGGATCTGCTTCGCCAGGCCGGTGAGCTGGGGCTTTTGAGCAGCGATATCCCTGAAGAATACGGTGGTGAAGAAGCAGATAAAATAACCACCAATATTATCGCAGAGTGTGCTTCTTTGACCGGCGGTTCTTTCGCCACTGCCTTCGGCGCCCATACCGGGATCGGGACCCTGCCGATTGTCTTTTTTGGCAACGAGGAGCAAAAGAAAAAATACCTGCCCGGCTTGGCCAGCGGGGAAAAGGTTGCCTCCTATGCTTTAACCGAACCGGAAGCCGGTTCGGATGCCCTGAACTGTAAAACCAGGGCCGTTTTATCGGAAGACGGCAAGCACTATATTTTGAACGGGGCAAAACAGTATATAACCAATGCTGCCTGGGCAGATGTAATTGTTACATATGCCAAAATAGATGGCGAAAGGTTTACCGCTTTTATAGTGGATGCTGATACAGAAGGTGTTTCAATTGACCCGGAAGAGAAAAAGATGGGAATCAAGGGCTCGTCGACCTGCAGCGTGATCCTGGAAAATGCCAGGGTGCCGGTTGAAAATATGCTCTGGGAAGAAGGCAAGGGACACCAGGTTGCCTTTAATATCCTCAATATCGGTAGGTTTAAACTGGGTGCGGGCTGTGTCGGCGGAAGTAAAGCGGTAATGGAATTTGCCAGTGAGTATGCGCTGCAGAGGGTCCAGTTCAAACAACCGATTGCTGAATTTAATATGATGAAAAATAAATTTGCCAATATGGCTATTCTCACCTATCTCCAGGAAAGTATGGTTTACCGCATTGCCGGCATGATTGATAAGAAGCTGGAAGAGGTCCAGGAAAGCGGCGGGGATATGTCTGATGTAGCCAGGGCGATCCATGAATATGCTATTGAATGTTCAATATCCAAGGTTTTTTGTTCCGAAAGCATGGACAAGATTGCCGATGAAGGGGTGCAGGTCTTTGGTGGCTACGGTTACGGTCAGGAGTATCCGGCTGAGCGTTCGTACCGGGACAGCCGCATCAACCGCATTTTTGAAGGGACTAATGAAATAAACCGGATGTTGATTCCGGGTACACTGCTGCGCAAGGCCATGAAGAACGAAGTGCCGTTTATGGAAGCCGTTATGGGCCTGGGCGGGACGCTTAAACAAATGAAAGATGCAGAAATACCGGAAGGAACCCCGGAACGGGAAGAATTTTACCTGAATAATATGAAAACCTTATTCCTGCTTGCTGCGGGCAACGCGGCCCAAAAGTTTGGCGAAAATATAACTAATGAGCAGGAAGTCCTGTGCCGGCTGGCCGATATGGCCATGGAAATATTTGCAGCTGAAAGCGGCCTGCTCAGGGCCAAGAAAATGATGGCCCAGGGCGACAGTGAGGAGTCAGATTTGGCTATGGAGATGACCTCATGCTTCATCCACGAAATGGTTCCAAAGATGGGAAACTGGGCCAGGGAAATAATTGTCGGAACCCTGGAAGGTGAAGAAGTGAGCAAGGCCTACTCCGGGATTCGCCTGCTGACTAACTATGAACCAATCAACACTTACGCACCGAAGCGCAAGATTGCCGAAGCGGTATATGCTTCCAAGAAGTATTTCCTCGATCGGCTGTAAAAAAGGTAATGCAGGCCCGGAGCGGGCTAATTTTAAAAAAACAGAGAAATGAAGATCATAAAAAGATGGGAGCGGTTTTTCACTGCTCCCATCTTGTTAAACCTGGGATCTAAATAGAGGAATTAAATTGCTCTCTGGATCTTTCCGGCCTTTATGCAGCGGGAACATACGTTAACTCGTTTTGGCGAACCGTTCAGCATGATCTTGATTCTTTGGATATTGGGACGCCATTTTCTTTTAGTTTTAATATTGGAATGACTGATTTGATAACCGGTTGTTTTGCTTTTACTGCATACCGCACAAACTTTAGCCATGTGTTGAACCTCCCGGCACATTTATAATCACGCGTTATATTGTAGCACATCAATTGGGTTGAAACAAGATTTTTTGCCGATCTTCTGCAGGTTATACCGAACTTGTAGCGAAAAGTAATTTATGCTGTCAAACTAATTTAATTGCAAAGGAGGAACCACGTTGACCAAGGCAATATACCCCGGCAGTTTCGATCCGGTAACAAAAGGACATCTTGACATTATTAAGCGATCCAGCAAAATTATGGAACAAGTAATAGTAGCTGTCCTGGAAAACCCGCGTAAAATACCAACTTACGACATTAAGGATCGGGTGAAAATGTTAAAAATGGTCACAGAACCTTACCGCAATGTTCAGGTTGATTATTACCAGGGATTATTGATTGATTACGCCCAAAATAATAATATTAATATCATTATAAAAGGGTTGCGTGCCATGTCTGATTTTGAATTTGAGTTTCAGATGGCCTTGGTCAATCAAAAATTAAGCCCTGCTATAGAGACTTTATTCATGATGACCAATAATAAGTATTCTTATTTAAGTTCCAGTATTGTTAAAGAAATTGCCGGGCTGGGCGGCGATATCAGCAGCCTGGTTCCACCGGAAGTGCATGATATTATTATAGCCAAGTACCGGGGGCAATAAAAATCTGGATTTTCTGACCCGGCCCGGATTAGGCCGTGCCGCATCGGCTAAAAGGCAGCCGGGCAGAGCTTTTGTAAAATTAATTTTTCATCCGATTAGTGACGGCCAGTTGTGGCAAAGCAATTCACTTCCCCTTTAATTTATATTATACTTTCAGGGTAACCGTTTCGTTGGGATAACCTGCCGGAAGTTTAACGGCCTGGTTAATTATTGCTGAAAGAAGGTTTTTCTTTTGGAAATTAGAGCCAGAAGATTTTTAAAAACAGCTATAATTGTAGCAGTTATTGGGCTGCTGGGTTATTATATCCAGCTTGATTATTATGTCGTCAGACCCAGCAGGGCTGTTGACCTCAAAGGAATCGTGACCGTTGAAGATTATGATACAGCTGACAATGGCTCTTTTTACTTGCTGACTGTAACCCAGCACCGGGCCAATCTTTTTGCTGCCGCCTATGGTTATCTTCACCCCCAGATGAGGTTGAACCCCAGGGAAAGGGTAATCCCGAGGGACATGGATGAAGAAGAGTACAGGGAGCTGCTCAGGGAACATATGACGGAAAGCAAACATATTGCCCAGGTAGTGGCGCTGCGGCGGGCAGGTTACGATGTTGATCTCGAAAGTGACGGGGTGGAAGTGATTGACTTCCTGGTAGATGCTCCAGCCGAAGGGTATCTGGAGACTGGTGATATAATCAATTATGTTGATAATACTCCGGTTATGCTGGCCTCTGAAGTGCAGCTGCTGGTTAAAGAACGCGATGTTGGTGACGAAGTAATTATGGATATTATGCGTAATGCCCGGGAGCTCAGGCTGTCGGTGCCTACCAGTTCTCATCCGGACGACGAGGAAATGCCCTTTCTGGGCATATACATACAAACTCTGCCCTGGGAGCCGGTTATACCCCTGGATATCACTATGGATACCGGTAATATCGGGGGACCGTCGGCGGGTTTGATGTTCGTTTTGGAAATATTAAACCAGTTAACTCCGGATGATTTGAGCGGAGGAAAGCAAATTGCCGGAACAGGCACTATTGACCTGGATGAAAGAGTGGGGCGGGTTGGTGGCGTACCCCAAAAAGTATTTGCCGCTGAAAATGCCGGAATCGAGCATTTTATAGTTCCGGAAAAGAATTACGAGGATGCCAGGATGGCGGCCCAGGAAATTCAGCTCGTCCCTGTATCAGACCTGGAAGAAGTCCTGCAGTTTTTGGTAGAACTTGAAAATTAATGAATTATCTTTTGACAGTGAATTTGGGCAATGCTATACTCTAAATAGAGATTCGGTAAGGGACCGAGTAAACAAGGCAGCCGCGGGAAAAACCAAAAGGTTTTTCTCGAGGAAAGTCCGAGCTCCGCAGGGCAGGGTGCTGGGTAACGCCCAGTGAGGGTGACCTCAAGGCCAGTGCCACAGAAACAATACCGCCCGGCGCCTGGTGATGAAAACATTGGTATGATTGGTTGTGGAAAGTCAATTAGGCCGATGTTTAAATCGGTGGGCGCCGGGTAAGGGTGCAATGGTGCGGTAAGAGCGCACCAGGGACCGGGAGACCGGTTTGCTAGGTAAACCCCACCTGGAGCAAAGCCAAATAGGGGGAGGATGAGGTAGCCCGCCGACTCCCCGGGTTAGGCTGCTTGAGGTGCCAGGCAACTGGTACCCGAGATAGATGGCTGCTGCTTCCCGGTTAATGTAAGTTATCCGGGAAGGACAGAACTCGGCTTATTAGTTTGCTCGGTCCCTTAACTGGATTTCATTTATCCCGAAAGGGATTATTTTTTTATAGGTCCGCCCGGCTTGCTTAAATCCGTGCTCCTTTTAATATGATATTGTGATAAAATAACAGGGTGCAAATACTTTAGCAAGGGTTGGAGTGCATTGTCCGACTGGATTAAATTCATGGGGACCGCCGGAGCCCGTTTTGTAGTATCGAAACAGCTCCGGTCATCTGCAGGGACTTGGTGTTATTTCCAAGGCAAAAACATTTTAATCGACCCCGGACCGGGAACTTTAAAGAGTTGTTTTTCGGGTGATCAGGTTTTAAACCCCGAAATCCTTGATGCAGTAATCCTCTCGCATCGTCATCTTGATCACTCAACCGATGTTAATGTTATTGTTGAAGCCATGACGCACGGCACCTTTAACTGCAGAGGCCATTTGTTTGCTCCTGCCGATGCGGTGGATAAATATGAACCGGTTGTTTTTTCCCATGTCCGCAATTCGGTGGAAAGCCTGGAGGTATTACGAGAAGACAGCTGCTACCATGTTGATTCGTTGCAATTTGGAACGCCGATCCGCCATGATCACCCTGCGGAAACTTATGGGCTTATGTTTAAACTGGACCGGGGTATTGTATCGTTCATTACCGATACCAAGTTTTCCCAAGCCCTGATCGAAAAATACAGCGGAACTGATTTGTTAATTATGAATGTATTGTTAAAAGAACCATTTCCGGACAGGGACATAAAACATCTTGATCTTGGAACGGCCCGGCAGCTTATAGAGGGGATCAAACCCCGCCTGGCCGTAATGACTCATTTTGGTTTAACCATGCTTAAAAACGATCCAGGATTAATGGCTGAAGAACTGGCAGAAAAAACGGGGATTGAAGTGATTGCCGCTACAGATAATTTAACCATTGAAGTTGATCGGATAATGTAGATAATTTATTTTAAGTATAGTTCAGACATGGAGGTATGGTTACATGGGCTTTATAAGTGCAGCAGAGCAGTATAAGATCCTTACCGAAAACACTTCGGAAATAATTACCGATGAAGAATTTCGGAGCAAACTGGAAAGAAGCGTGGCTGAAACCAAACCCCTGCGCTGTAAACTGGGCATCGATCCTTCCGCCCCTGATTTACATGTTGGACATGCAGTAGTCCTGCATAAATTAAGGCAGTTCCAAGATTTAGGTCATCACGTGGTCATGATCCTGGGTGATTTTACGGGGATGATCGGGGATCCCACGGGCAGATCGGAAATGCGCAAGCAGCTTACAGAGGAAGAGGTCATGGAAAATGCGCGAACTTACCAGGAGCAGCTTTTTTTAATCCTTGACCCGGACCGGACCGAAATGGTATTCAACAGCCAGTGGTTGTCCAGGCTTAACTTTGCCGATGTGATCAAACTTGCTTCCAAGCTAACCGTGGCCCGGATGATGGAAAGGGAAGACTTCTATAAAAGATACAGGGATAATGTTGCCATTGGTATTCATGAATTTTTCTACCCCCTGATGCAGGGTTATGACTCAATAGAAGTCAGGGCCGATATTGAATTTGGGGCAACGGAACAAAAATTTAACCTGCTAATGGGACGCCAGCTGCAGCGTGATTACGGCCAAGAACCACAGGTTGCTTTTACTATGCCTATTTTGGTCGGGACCAACGGTGTGGAAAAAATGAGCAAAAGCCTGGGTAACTATATCGGACTTACAGAACCGCCAGATCAAATTTATGGTAAAGCAATGTCCATTGCCGACGAACTGATGGAAGAATATTTCAGGCTGGTTACAACCCTGCCTTCAGCGGAAATAGGTACGATCCTGGATAAAGTAAAGAGCGGAGAAATGCATCCCCGGGATGCCAAGATGCGCCTGGCCAGGGAAATAGTGGCTCTTTATCACGGATCCCAGGCGGCAAAAGACGCTGAAGATAACTTCAAGCAGGTTTTCCAGAAAGGCCAAATGCCCAGCGAAATGGAAGCTTTTAAATTTGATTCACCGGCAAGCATAGTGTCAGTCATGGTAGGCACCGGCCTGGCTCCGAGCAATAGTGAAGCAAGGCGCCTGATCAAGCAGGGGGGAGTAAAAATTGACGGCGAGACTGTCGGTTCAATCGACATGGAATTACAGAAGAGTAAAGATGGTAAGGAGCATATAGTCCAGGTGGGCAAAAGGAAATTTGCCCGGATTAAAATTACTTAAAAAAACAATAACAGTTTCACATTTAAACCTGCAAAAAAGGCCGCCTGGAGATCCAGACGGCCTTTTTTAAGGTACAAGAGGTTACTTTTCGGTATAGCCTTCTTTAATCGCTGCAACCACCTGCGGATCCATCAGGGTGGTTACATCACCCAGGTCCCTTTGCTCGGCGATGTCGCGTAACAGGCGGCGCATGATCTTGCCGCTTCGGGTTTTGGGCAGTTCATAGGTAAAAAAGATCTCTTCAGGGCGGGCTATGGCCCCGATTTTCTTGCCGACATGATTCCTCAATTCCTGGACCAATTCTTCGCTGCCTTCATAACCCTCTTTGAGGGTTACAAAAGCGGTAATGGAGTGGCCCTTAATTTCGTGGACCTTGCCTATTACAGCCGCTTCGGCTGCTGCTGGGTGCTCGACCAGCGCGCTTTCGACTTCCATTGTGCCAATTCTGTGGCCGGAAACATTAAGGACATCGTCGACGCGGCCCATGATCCAAAAGTAGCCGTCTTTATCTTTCCAGGCACCGTCGCCGGTAAAGTACAAACCGGGGTACTGCTGCCAGTAGGTGTTTTCAAAACGATCCGGGTCTCCATACAAGGTGCGCAGCATGGCCGGCCAGGGCGATTTGATAACCAGGAACCCTCTTTGACCCGGCTTGGTGGAATTACCATTGTCGTCGACAACATCAGCTTCAACGCCGGGGAAAGGATAGGAAGCCGATCCCGGTTTAAGGGGTGTTGCACCGGGAAGAGGAGTAATCATAATCATCCCTGTTTCGGTCTGCCACCAGGTATCGACAATCGGGCACTTGCCCTGGCCGATATGTTCGTGGTACCATAACCAGGCTTCAGGGTTGATCGGCTCACCAACTGAACCGAGCAGGCGCAGGCTCGAAAGATCGCGCTTGTCGGCGTACTGATTGCCCCAGCGCATGAAAGAGCGGATTGCTGTCGGCGCTGTGTAAAAAACCGTAATTTTGTATTTTTCGACCAGCTCCCAGAAGCGGTCCCGGGCCGGATAATCAGGGGTGCCTTCGTAAATAAAGGTGCTTGATCCGCTTGAAAGAGGGCCGTAGATTATGTAGCTGTGGCCCGTAATCCAGCCGATGTCAGCGGTGCACCAGTAGATATCATCGTCGCGGTGATCGAAGACATAATGAAAGGTGGCGTTTACCCCCACCAGGTAGCCGCCTGTGGTGTGGAGGATCCCTTTTGGTTTGCCCGTGGTTCCACTGCTGTATAGGATGAAAAGCGGATCTTCTGCGTCCATGGTTACAGGTTCAAAAGTTTCCCCTGCTTTTGCCATTAAATCCGACCAGGCCAGATCTCGTCCCTCTTTGCTTTCATAAGCAGTACCGGTCCTTTTGACTGTCACCACTTTTTCCAAGCTCGGGCAATCATTAAGGGCTTCCTCAGCCGCGCTGCGCATGGGGATTAGTTTACCGCGCCTGTTTGCTCCGTCGGCGGTAACGACCAGCTTAGAATCGGAATCGAGGATCCGGTCTTTAAGCGCATCAGGACTGAAGCCGCCGAACACCACGCTGTGTACAGCCCCGATCCTGGTACAGGCCAGCATGGCCACGATTGCTTCCGGGATCATTGGCATCCATATAGTTACTGCGTCACCCTTTTTTACTCCCAGCTGATCCAGTACATTACTGAATTTGCAGACCTCTTTTAATAGTTCTTTATAGGTTAAAGAAACGGTGTCGCCTTCTTCGCCTTCAAATATAAGCGCCCTTTTATCTCCCCTGCCGTTTTTAATATGGACATCGAGACAGTTTTCCGATACGTTCAGCTTTCCATTTATGAACCATTTGTAATAGGGCGGGTTATCTTCATCAAGAACTCGCTCCCATTTTTTCGTCCACTTTAGGTTTTCTGCCATCCTGGACCAAAAGGCAAGGCGATTGTCCTGTGCCTCCCTGTAAAGGCTGTTATCTTTTACCTTCGCGTTTTTTTTAAAGCTATCAGATGGCTGGAACGGCTCGAATTGGCCCTCGTTCAGGAAAGTATCATCTTTTTCTTGTGCCATACAAACTTCCTCCTACTTCAAAATTTATAAAGCTGCTAATTATTAGTTCGCTACAAAGAGGTGGAATACCTTTAACTTTCAGGCAATAATTTTAATGGAAATACTGTTAATAGTAGAAAAACATGTTTAACATCGGTCTTTTATCTTGCCGTTTTTTTCTGAAGTTTTGCCTTAGCGTCTGTTTTGTGAAGAAACAGGGAAGCATAGTGTAATAAATTTAATGCAGGCTTTAATTGACACCAAGGCAGCAGTTGGAAAAGTGCCTGATTTGGTCCGGTTCTATATTTGCGCCAACCCGGGCCAGCAGGATATTGCAGGGATGTTCCCTGATTTCGGGATCTTCTGTTTCCCAGGGAACAAAATTGTATTTTTTAAACATCCTGAGCATGAAGCGCCGGTAGTCCCATGGTGTCAGGCATGAATTTTTTAAATCCCAGCTGTAAACTGTGTGGACGGCTATTATAATAAAATCTTCGAAGAAATTAAAATCCGGGTTTTTTAAGGCTGAATCAAGCAAGACTTTGCTCAAACCCATATTGCGCCAGGAAAGGTCGGTTTCAATACAACCCAATTCAATAAGCCTGGGGAAACAGCGCCGGATCCACCAGGGAAAATCGGGTTTTTGAAAAGTTGCGTAGGTTATTACCTCGCTGGCCAGGGCGGCAATAAAAACGATGCCGTCCGGCTGTCCTGCCAGCTCAACAAGGGCTTCATGTTGATTTTTAGGGGGCCTGAAACAGCATAGGCCCTCAGACAGCTGATACCCTGACAACTCCTCCGGATTGACCGGCCCCCTGATATACAGGCGGCCAAGATCAGTGGAAACAGTCTTGCTGACAGCATCATGATCCGGTTTTCGTAAGCCGTTAAAATCTTGTTTGGATCTGTTTTGCATAAAACAACCCTGACTTAATATTAACATATAAACAAATTTATTTCTTTTTATCAGGTAATAAATACCAGATATTTTTCATCATGTTTTTATATAAACCAGAACCTGGATCACAGTATAAAACCACATCATATAAAAGAATAAAAATGCGGCCGATAATGATGGTAAAAAGCAAAAGTTTAAATATTTTTAACAGCCGGTTTTCAGCTAATTTTAAATGAAAATCAAAGTTTTTGCCTTGACATAAACTAGGGGCTGTGCTAACATTAACCTTGCACTAAACATGCGAAAGAAGTCGTTCTTTGAAAACCGAGCAGAGTAAGGAAAGGGTCTCTTGAATGAGGAGAGAATTTTTGTTTTAGAGGCCTTGTGATCAGTGTTAATTGAGCCTGGGGTTGCTAAAAAGGTGTAAAGGTT
>SKMK01000053.1 GCA_007121075.1 Syntrophomonadaceae bacterium | reverse complement strand
CAGGCCTTCGATAATCCAGTGTCCAGCCCCCGTTTTTTATGCCAGAAATTAAGTTAGTTGATGAAGCAATTATTATAGCCTGTGGTGCAGGGGGCCGGTAATCGAGAGAACTATGCAGCCGTATTGTGTTGTATTCTAAAACCCACTTTCTAGTCAAGATTTCTACTTTACTGAAAAAGCCCTTTCTACTGCCGGGCGTTACCAGGCCGTCAGGGATAACCTGGAGATAAAAGAAATCGTCATAGGAGACGGAGAAGCACGCAAAAGATACGTTCTGGTCCGCAATCCGAAGCAAGCCGCAAAGGACAAAGAGCACCGCGAAAAAGTGCTTGATGATTTGAAAGAAGAGTTGAAAGCAAGCAGAGCTTCAGAAGCTGGCAGCCACAACAAAGCCGGATGCCGGTTACTTTCTCATCCCACTTATGGGCGCTATTTAAAAACCCTGAAAAGTGGAGCGGTAAAAATTGACCCGGTCAAAGTGAAAGCAGAAGAAAAGCTCGACGGCAAATATCTTTTGCGCACCTCCGATGATACGATCAGTGCTGAAGATGTGGCTCTGGGCTACAAACAGCTAATTGATGTAGAGGCCGCGTTTAAAACTTTAAAAAGCACTCTTGACCTAAGGCCTGTATATCACCGCTTGGAAGACCGGATCAGAGCTCATGTATTATTGTGCTGGCTGGCCTTGCTTCTGGTCAGGATTGCCGAGTATGAAACCGGTGATACCTGGCCAAAAATTAAACAGCAGTTGCAGCAGATTCATTTGGGCCGCTTTGAAGGGAAAAAGGGTTTTGTTTGTCAAAGAACCGAGCTTACGAACAAGCAAATTAGTTATTTCAAAGCCTTGAAAATCAAGCAACCACCGCGGTTTTTCGAGATTAACACCGGGTAGTACTGATGCTTAACCGCATAGTTACACGACTAATTTTTATGGTGGGCCGCTAAAGCCCATGTATTATGGCTGTTTAGCCTTTTTTGTTACTACGCACTGTCGAACGGCGAAGATACCGCGAAAAAAACTATTGAACATGGGTGTCAACGGCGCCGACCACTCATTTAAGATCTTACTAAAGGAGGATCGGCTCACTCACTACGAAATCTTACCGGGCGGATGTAAAGTGACAATTTAAGAATTTGCAGCAGCTCAATTGGCTGTTTTGAACAGAGCTACGGGGCAATGGCGAGGATGTGATCAGGAAGGTCCGAACCGATGTATACGGGACGGCCCTTTTATTGCTGTAAGAACGGAGGAAGTTTTGTCTAGAACTTGTCAAAGAAAATCTGCTCCTTTGGCACACCCTGGCTAACCAGTACATCAATAGCGTCGTCGATCATCTCTGGCGGTCCACAAAGATAGTATTCTTTCTCTTCCAGCGATTCCTCATATTTTGGCACCGTGTCGGTAATATATCCCGTTTCCCCCTCCCAGTGATCTTCCGGGCCCGGCCTGGAGAGAACGATATAATGGAAAAAATTAGGATGTTTTTCTTCTATTGCCTTCAGCTCATCATCTAGAAGAATGTCTGTTTTCTTTCGCGCGCTATAATAACTGTGGGTAGCACGGGTCAAGCCTTTTTCTTTGAGATGTAAGATAATCGACCTGATCGGTGCTATGCCGGTGCTTCTGGCAAGACAGACTATTGGCTTACCGGAATCTTCTTGAAGATAGAACTCACCGTAGGGGCCGGTAAACTTGATTATATCTCCGACCCGAAGGGCCTTATGGATGAAGGTAGTGCATAATCCTTTAGGGACATAGCGGATCACAAACTCGAGCAAATCCTTCTGGCTGGGTGGTGAGGCAATCGAATAGGCGCGAAATTGCTCATACCCGGGTACCAGTATCTGAACATACTGTCCGGGCTTAAAATCGATGGTTTCGGGTGAAAGCAATTTCAATTTGATAAACTTGGTATCATAATTCATGTCTTCCAAAGCTACTACCTCGGCTGTATATTCCTTTGCTTCAAGAAGATCCCCTGGCAGGTTGATATCGATGTCATCTCTAACCCTGACTTGGCAAGCAAGCCTGATTCCTTCCTTCTTCTCCTGAGGTGAAAGGAAGTTCTCTTCCATAGGAAGCACATCACCGCCGCCACTCTCAACTTTAACCTTACAGTGACCACAAGTACCCTTACCGCCACAGGCAGAAGGTATAAAGATCCTGTTCTCCGATAGGGCGTCTAAAAGGGTGCTTGTGCCCCTACCGGATACAGGAAACTCGTTTTCCTTGTTGATTCTAAGCAGCGTCTGCTTGTGGCCGCCGAGCAGAATATCTGTGAAGGCCAGAAGAACAGTTACTCCAATCAACAAAAAAATCAAAATAAAAAATGTCTGCAGATTCATTTAGAGAGCTACCATCCCTTCAAAGCCCATAAAGCCAAGGGCTAATATACCAAGAATAATCATCACAATACCGGGGCCCTGAAGCCCCTTGGGAATATCTCCAATATTATCGAGCTTCTCTCTTATTCCGGCTACCAGCGTGATGGCCAGGAAAAAGCCTACGGATGAACCCAGGGCAAAAAAGAAGGTCTGTGTGAAAGTATATTCCCGCAAAACCATGAAGAGGGTTACTCCCAGTACGGCACAGTTTACCGTAATCAGCGGCAAAAAGACTCCAAAACCCATATAAAGAGTCGGAATGTATTTCTCCAGCAGCATCTCTACAAACTGTACTGTAGCAGCAATCGTGATTATAAATACCATTAGAGCAATGATTTCACTCTCAGTTGGTATTAAGAACAGATTATAAATTAACCAGTTGATCACGGAAGTTAAAGTGACGACAAAAATCACTGCTGAACCCATGCCTACCGCCGTTCTGATGCTTTTTGAAACTCCGATCGCCGGGCACATCCCCAGGATATAGACCAGCGCGATATTATTGGTTAGAATTGAAGCTAAAAAGATATTGAATGTGTCACCCATAACGGCTCTCCTTTTCCTTTAAAATTTTATGCCCTTGAAGAGACTAAGCGGTTTCATTAACTGCCTCCTCAGCAGGGGCAGTGTCCGTTACCTCTATATCACCCTGGATGGTGCGGACTATCATGACAATTATTGCCAGGAGGAAGAACCCTCCCGGAGCCATAGCCATAACATTCCAGTTGGTCCATGCTTCCCCGACTACACTTATATTTAATAAAGTACCAAAGGCCAGCACCTCTCTTACGGCAGAGAGCACCAGAAGAGTAAAAGTATAACCCAGGCCGTGAGAGAGGGCATCTACCAGCGAAAAGTTAGGCGGGTTTTTGAAAGCAAAGGCCTCACATCTTCCCATGATCAAACAATTAGTGATGATTAGCGGAAGGTAGGGCCCTAAAGCGCGGCTGATACCCGTATAATAAACTTGAAAAAATAGATCTATCGTAATTACAAAGGTGGAGATAATCACCATAAAAGTAATCATTCTCAACCTCAAAGGGATATACTCCCTGATCGCCGATGTGGTTATAGAAGCCACCATTACCACAAAGATAACCGACAAGCCCATGGCAATACCGTTCTCCAGCCGGTTTGTTACCGCCAGGGCTGAACAGATTCCTAAAGCAGAGGAGATAACAGAGTTCTTTCTCCATATTCCATCTTTCAAAAGGACATATGGTTTGGTATAAGCTAAACGATACCAATTGCTCGCCATATCAATTCAGCCCCCTTACCTGGAGAGCCTCCTGAATACTTTGATTAAGCATTTCTTCCAGGGCTTGACTGGTCCTGGTGGCTCCCGTAATACCTTCTACCTCATTATCCGCGGTCGCCGCCGTTCCGCCCCTTACAATTCTAAGGTCTGGATCCAGGGTTACGCTCCTGAATTGTTTCAGAAACTCGGTTTCCGTAATTCGTCCCCCCAGACCAGGGGTTTCTGCCTGCTCCAGAATAACGAGCCCCTTGATGCTCTCCAGGTCCGGTCCCAGGGCAACAATCCCGGAAATAGAGTCCTGGTGACCTCTTCCAGTAAACTCGAAGGCAATACTCCCCTCTTTGTTCTTGTAAAATGTCATTTCCTCAAACTCTTCAATGGTAATATTTTCATCAAACACCTGTTCTGCATCATCCGTTGTATATTCCATATCTAAGGCGTTAAGTATTAAAAGCTTTGTTTCCTGATCAAGTTCTTCTTCATCTATGGGGAGTAGAGAGCTAACACCCATCAGCATACTTGATGAAAATGAACCGAGGATTATAATAAAGCCCAGCCATTTTAACCTATCCCATAAGATTTTTTTAAGATCGAAACTTTCGTTTGTTCCTAATGTTTTATCTTCAGACATTATATAACCTCCCTCTTTCTTGCCGGTTGCATCTTTGTTTTCAAAAAAAGTTTATCGATTAAAGGTGTCGAAGCATTCATCAAGATAATGCTGAACGTTACCCCCTCTATATTAATGGAAAAGCCCCTAATCAAAACTATAAGCAACCCAACAGAAATACCAAACAACCATTTTCCAGGGTCGGTAAAGGGGGAAGTAACCGGATCGGTCGCAATAAAAAAGGTGCCAAAGAGCAGCCCTCCAACAAGGAGTTGAAATAACGGTGGGGCCACCTGAGCGGGCATAAAAAAGTGGCCGATACTGGAAAAAATGGCTACTGAACCGAGCATAGCTGCCGGTATTCTCCAGTCAATCACCCTGTTGAGCATCAAAAAAAGACCGGCTACAATGATTCCAAGGCGGAAGGTTTCTCCCTGAGAGCCGGGAATCCGCCCCAATAATAAGTCGCTAGAAGGATATGCTATCATTTCTCCTCCCTGGTAAGAAATAAGAGGTGTGGCTGAAGTTATAAGATCTGTCGGATAGCTTAAAAACCCACCCAGTCCTTCCAACAGCGGTAGCTGCCATACTGTTGTCATCAAAGTAGGAAAAGCGATCATAATAAAAAGACGTCCTACTAAAGCGGGATGAAAGATGTTGCGACCGGTTCCTCCAAATACCTCCTTGCCGAAAAATACTCCAAACACTGAACCTACCGCTACTATCCAAAGAGGTAAAGTTGGGGGTAAAATTAAAGGAAAGATTAGACCGGTGACCAGAAGTCCTTCTATTTGCAGCTTCTTCTTTCTGAAGATAACAAATAAAACCTCCGTCAGCCCTCCGGAGATATAAGAGACCAGGATCATTGCCAAGGCACGCCAACCGAAAAAATAGATCGCTGCAATGGTAATGGGCATGAGGGCTAATAATAACAACATATAATATCTCCCGGTATCCGGACCATCTGCAATATGAGGAGCTGAAGGAGTATCTTCTCCAGGGCGAAAAAGAAGAGAATTAATCGCTTCTACCACAGGCCTGACTCTTCCTAGAGATTCCTTCTCCTGTAGATTATCCAAGATTTCGTGTAGTCGTTTCATTTATAATCACCCTTCCTGCCTCACATAGTAATCATCGCCTACCTCTTCTTCTTGTTCAACTGCAGGAGGTATCTTAAAACCAACATCGAGAAGTCTTTGCTGCCCTAACTTGATATGCCCGGCTAGAGGGATCTTGGAGGGACAGGCAAAAGGACAGAAATTATTTTCGACACAATCAAAAATGCCGTAACTGATTAGCTCTTTATTTATTAATGTCCCTTTTTGCATACTTATCGAGGATGTTTTTGCTAACAATTTTCACCCTCCCCCCATTGTCCCATCGATTATCATCTAACTTACGGTTTTGCTCAGTATGGCCCCCTGTTAAGTCCATCTCTGATGGCGCTGGTAATCTTGGTTCCTCTCATGGTAGCAGCAGTCCAAGTATCGATATCAAAAACCTCACCACTTCCCTCCACATCTTCAGCCGCATTTTCAGGTGAGTCTACGAGTACTCCTATTTCTTGAATATTTCTTCCTTCCAGCCAGTCAAGTAGTTGCCCGTACTGCTGGGCTAGATTTTCAACGTCTTCTTGCGCCCACTCATTGTCAGGGTTGTCTGGATCTAAAAAATCGTTGCCACCAAATGACTTTACTCTGAAGGTAAGGTCATATAACTGGTTATCTTCCAGGAAAAACTGAATGCCAACTTGCTGTATACCCCTGTCTACGAAAGTACCGCGATACCTGCCGTCCGGATACTGACCTCTTTCTTCCGAAAGTATTCCCTGAGCGGGTTCTCCCGAAGGAGCGCACCCCAGGCTTGATAACGAAATGGCTGCTAATATGAGCGCGAACAATACTATTAACAACAATTTACCTTTCATTTTTTCACTCCTTACTTTAGATGTAATTATTTTCACTTTTTTCACTCCTTACTCTAAAAGAAAGTTATTGGTCTCACATAGAACAGCGCAAAATATCTACCTCAATTAATCCCTTTCCCCCGCCGGGGGCTACAATAGTAAAACCTTTCGATTTTTAACTCATAAGTTCAGTGTCATTATGGGGTACAAGTTTACATCTGCTTATGGTTTTTGTTCTGCCATTACAAACTTATTACTTTTTAAGTATGCTAAAATTTTTTGGTTCTCGTGTCTATTAGGAGATGTATCCATTTACAGGCATACGTGTTTATCCTGGTTTAATAGTAATTACCCTACCCTCTAACCTGCGCACATTAAATACATAAGTGCTCTGGTAATATAGTAATCTCTCGACCGTTGACAAAACCCTAATTATATTTTAGTGTAATAGATACTATTTTTTCTATAGTTATACTATTATTATAATAATTAAAGTTCTTGTTCTGAGACTACTTTTATACTGAGGCAATGGTAGCAAACCACTGTTTAATCTTAAAAGCATATTAAAAAATGGACTGAAACTACTGTTTAGCCACTTTTGCAGGAGTTGAATTTCCAGATTACTTTTAGATCTAAACAAACTTTCGCTGAAAACATCGGGAAATACAAACTGCGGAAGATCATGGGCCTGGGGCATCTCGCTAGAAATGAGTCTCTGGTCAAAATGCTGGCACATTCTATTATATTGTAGCTATAGCTATGCAGATAGAAGATATTTAAGATAAAAAGGAGGAATCATCTTGCTTGCCGGGAAACTCAAGAACTGCCTTTATTTGCTCCTCACACTGCTATTTCTTGCCGGCACGGTTACAGGCTGTCAACCTGCGTACCCGGAAATAAGCTTAAAACCTCCGGAAGATATAGATACGGTTACTGCTCCCACACCGCAATATCGCCCCGATGTTCCTGCAGCTTTTGGCCCGGAGGTGCCGTTTATCCATATGGCTATTGCTCAAGTGGGTTCTCCGATAACGGCCCAAAGAAGATACCGTAATCTGCCAGCTTACCTGCCGGATGAGTTTGAACAACCGGTGGAGCTGGTTTTCCGATCCACCTATGCGGAGATAAACCAGATGATTACCCAAAATCTGATTGATATTGCCCTCATTGGAAGCTTGTCTTACGTAGTATTAAGCGAAAGCGGAGATATGGAGCTACTGGTCGTCCCGCAAATTAAAGGGCAAACGCAGCGCCATTCCTATATTATCGTCCCGGCCGAAAGCGATGTTTACCGACTGGAAGAACTGCAAAACGAAAAATTCATCTTTACAGACCCCATTTCTTTTACCGGCAAGTTTTACGTCCTTTACCGCCTTGATCGGATGGGGGAAACCCCGGCCACCTTTTTTTCAGATTCTATTTACAGTTACAGCCAAGACAGCTCCATTATTGCAGTAGCAGAAAACTGGGTTAAAGCCGCCGCGGTGGACAGCTTGGTTTACGATAACTTAACAGAAGAAAATCCAGAGCTACAGGAAAAGATCCGGGTAATCGAGAGTTCTCCGCCGGTCGGCAACCCCCCGGTAGTTATCAATTCTAAAATTCAGCCTGAGCTTCGACAGAAAATAAAGGATGCATTTCTTTTCATGCACCAGGGTGAAGAAGGGCAAAAAACGCTCGCTGAACTGGGAGTGGAACGTTTCGTTCCCGGACAGGAGCAAGATTACGATTTTATCCGGGATATAATTAATGAATAACGAAAGACCTGAATGACAGCCGGCAACTTGACATGGGCACGTCATCCTGAAAAAAGGAGGCAACTTAAGTGAATTTTTTGTCCCGCGTAAAGCGGAAATTGCCCGTCCCGGGGATACGTTCCAAGGTAATCGGTATTGTCCTGGGTGTAACCATACTGCTGACATTGTTTGCCATAATCTATGTGCATACTCTACTGCGTACCGCCATGGCCGATCAGCTGGATCAGAGAATCATTTCTTTAACGCGCAACGTTGCCGCCCGTAGTATGGAACCCCTCCTCAACAACAATATCTTTAAGCTGCATCAGCTGGCTTTCAATACCACGGAAAATAACGAGGACATAATCTATGTGTTTTTCATGGATGATGCCGGGAACATTTTGGCTCATACGTTTGAGGACTACTTCCCTCCGGATCTTTTAAACATAGAACATGAAGCCGATAAGGTAAACAGTATGAGGAAATTTCAGACCGAAGAAGGCGTGCTGCGGGATGTAGCCATGCCTGTTTTCCCCGGTTCGGATCCGGCAGATACAATGGTCCGCGTTGGACTGGTGGACTACAGCCTGCAGAAAGCCCTGACTACCGCGACCCACCGGCTTTTATTTATTTCAATCATTATTTTTATTACAATGAGCATCATTGTCAATTTCATCACCACCCAGGTTATCATAAAACCGCTCAATTCTCTGCTGAATCTAGTGCAAAACGTGGCTAAAGGTGACCTATCGCAACGAGCTATGTTCAAATCCGGAGATGAGTTAAGCATACTGGCTAAAAACTTTAATGCTATGACGCTGCAGCTTGAGCAGGCACAATTGACACGGGATCGCCTGATGAAAAGAATTATTTTCTCACAAGAAGATGAACGCCGCAGAATCTCACGGGAATTGCACGATGAAACAGGACAGATGCTGAGCACGTTAATGATTTCGCTCAGCCGTATGGAAAAATCAACCAATCTAAGTGAGTTGAAACAAAAGACCGTGGAATTTCGCCATCTCTTGTCACAATCCCTGGAACAAGTGCGCCTTCTGGCCTGGAAGCTAACCCCCGCTCCTTTAACTGACCTGGGGTTAAAAGCAGCCATGGAATCGTTTATTAACAAATACCGGAATTCTGTAGCCTGGCAAGTCAACCTTCGTATTGAAGGATTTGATCACTGCCGGCTACCCCCGGAAACAGAACTCTCCATCTATCGGGTTACCCAGGAAGCTCTAACCAACATCACCCGGCATGCCCATGCCGAAAACGTGGCAATATTTCTGAATTGCCACGAAGATAAACTGCTGATGATTATCGAGGATGACGGGGTAGGCTTCGATCTAAAAAAGATTGAAAAAGAGGCTGGGCTAAAAGATAATCTGGGTCTTATTTCCATGAAGGAGAGAATATCCTTTGTAGGAGGAAAGCTGGAGATCGAGTCCAGCCCGGGCAATGGAACCTCTCTTTTCATTTGTATTCCCTTGTCTTCACCGGAAGAAGATGTGGATCGTGACTAACCACAACCAAAAATATTTATGTCCGGGAGCGCCATGCAAGCTTCTTTAGAGTTTTTTACAACTGATCGTTGAGGGAGGTGAGTAAAATTTTAAACCCTGTACAAATAATGATCATAGATGATCACACACTTTTTAGATCGGGTCTAAAAATGTTGCTGGAAGAAGAAAGAGATATAAATGTAGTCGCAGAAACTGCAAGTGCCACCGAAGCGCTGGAACTGCTCAAAAAACAAGCTGTAGATTTAATTTTAATGGATATTACATTAAAAGATATGGACGGACTGGAAGCAACACGAAGAGTTAAGCAAGAGTATCCTGATATTAAGGTAATCTTTTTAACCATGCACAATGACGAGCCCTATTTTCTGGAAGCTCTTAAAGCAGGGGCGTCGGGGTATATTTTAAAAGAAGCGGCAACTACAGAACTTGCCTCTGCTATTCGCACAGTAATGGAAGGTAAAATCAACATTGATCCTGCCCTTATGGAAGTACTCGTTACCAAAGCAATTAGTGAAAACCCGGAACAACAAAAAAACAACACGCAAACAGGCGGGATCTTAACACAACGGGAAAGAGAAGTGATCCATTATATCTGTTTGGGATATAGCAACCGGGAAATAGCCGACATACTGATTATAAGCGTCAAAACGGTCGAAAAACATAAAGAAAATATTATGGAAAAGTTAAACCTAAGTCGACGTCACCAGCTCATAGAATATGCTATCCAAAAAGGACTGATCAACCTGAGTCAGGATAAAGAATGAAAAACCAATACTATTGTTATAGGGCACAGTGGTCAATCGCTCTCACATTGCCGTACAAGCCGGCCTATCATGCGGCAGTTCAGCAGATTTAACCGACAGAGTCAGTTAGCCCTGACTCAGTTGATTTGTCGACGAAACTTGCTTAGTTGACACCTCTGTCTGTGAAGCCACAGCGTTTTGGGGCAAAGAGCTGAACCGGAACTGGACAAAAGGGTTGAAAGTATCTTTTCCGGTGGATCAGTGAAACCCTTTGGGAGTTTAACACTAACGGGCAAAAGATTTTTCTCAAAAAGTGGAACCGGCTCGTATTTTAAAAGTGTAATATTTAAGAGTTTGCAATTCAACACTCAGATCAATATTGTGAACATGAATACCATCTGGCACATCTAATGTTACCGGCACAAAATTGAAAATTACCTTTACGCCACTCTGCACAATATTATTAGACGCTACTTGAGCTTGTTCTAAAGGTACTGCTAAGATTGCAACATCAACAGTATACTTGCGGACTATCTCCGCCATTTTAGAGACGTGCATTATTTCGACATCAATAATTTTATTCCCAATTATTGCCGGATTTATATCAAAAACGGAAACTATTTTGGTATAAGGGTTTTTTGTTATATTAAAACGGGCCAGGGCAATACCCAGGTACCCGGCTCCAACAACAATAACAATGGTTGGTTTATCTAATCCGGTTACTTTCAAAATGTTTTGTCTTAAATTTTCGGTATAGTAACCCCTGCCACGAATGCCAAAAGCACCAAAAAAAGAAAAGTCTTTTCTAATCAGCTCAGCAGTAAAAGCCGTTTCCTCGCTTAAGATATCTGAATTAACCAAATCAACGTCTTTTCTAATTAAGTTATCTAACGTTCTTAAATAAACAGGCAAACGTTTTATAGTTGATTCCGGAACTTTTCTATCTTGCATTATATTTTTGCTCCCTCTTTTCGGTCTTAGCACTTTCTGGTAAAATAAGAGCTCACATCCGCCAAACTTACCAGACCTAAAGCACATGCTCTTGTGATTGTAAATCACAAGTTACCACGGCGTCTATCAGTGAATCTACTTTTTTAAGCAATTTATTTCCCTAACATCATAGTGTAACCTCTATAGTAAAGATTAGTGGTTCTCCCAATTGAGTTTGCTGGTTGAATCAGCTAACATTTAGGTATGTTTAAGAATAGATTTTCAATAAAAAAGATGAGCGATTCTTCCAACTCTAACCATAACCAGGGAGAACTTATGAAGAAATACTGGTTAACCAAGGGGCTGCGCTATACGTTGACACTCAGCCTGTTTGCAGCCATTTCCGCAATGACTCTCTCTGTCACGAACCAGTTTACCGCTCCAATTATCGCCGAAACCGAGCAAAAACGACTGGAGGAAACACTGGCGCAAATGCTTCCTGAAGCTGATGAATTCAGGTTGATGCCTATTGATGAAGATTACGATGTTTACCTGGGGATTAAAGAAGGCCTGATGTCCGGAGTGATACTGCCCGCCGAAAGTAGAGGGTTTTACGGCGAACCGGTGGAAATTTTGATCCTGGTCAATACCGACGGAGAGATAAAAAATGTGGAAATTCAACGGCATCGTGAAACCCCCGGCATCGGAACCAAAATTGAAAAGCCTGAATTTCTTTCGCAATTCACCGGAGAGGGTAGACATCTGCTTGAAGACAACGACGATGCTTTGGAAGGTTTCCTTAAGTCTAATATCGATACTGTTTCCGGCGCTACAGTTTCTTCATCTGCTGTAATCACCGGAGTAGGACAGGCCCTGGAAGAATTCGCTGCTACATCTTCTTCTCTGTTTGAATAAAAATCGTAACCGGCCGTATACCCGGCCAGGGCTGGGGCATTCAGCAAGGGATAAACCCTCCGGGGAAAAAGTCAAAATTCCGTCGTATGTTGGGAAACAGGCGCTAAGGTCATGGAGGACTGCACTATCATAGTAACGTTTCCGGCCAGCATATGAGCGCTTTGGCTTTAGCCGTTATGTTGCAGATCTTACTGTTCGCAAAGCGAGAGCAGCATGGGAATGGTTAAACCCGGTTAAAGTTTGAAGCTATTCAATTAATTGGCCTTTATCTAGCTTGGTGGTGCCCTGGTACTGATCGGCCAGTTCTTTAATCACAGATTGGCGTTCTCGAATGTTTAGCGGCACTTTACTTGCCCTCTAAACATCGGGTCCTGTGTGTTTTGGGACATCACGACTCCGCTCCTTTCTAGCATGAGTTTCCTACACCTGCCCTAAAAAGCTGCCTCAAACCCTTAAATATAAGGGTTAAGGTATCCATCTTTGTATATACTAAAAGCTTTATTTATCCAAATCCCGGTATAACCCTGACAGTTCCGGCTCCAGTGAACCTTCACATGTATTAAAGGCAATTGCCCTTGATCCATTATTGGCCCAGGGAACCCTAAGGTTCTCTTTGGGCAGAGCGAATACGGCTGATGAAATAGAGTACACCATCGGTGCTGTGGCAGAAGCAGTAAACCGCTTAAGAGAAATCTCGCCGACCCCAAAGCTAAACAGCAAGCCGGCTCAAAAATAATTCAATCTAGTTATGACCCCAGATCATATGGTCATAAGAGGTGACAACTACAACTATGAAAAATAATTACAAGGACCGCTATGCCAAACAAATTCTGTTTCAGCCAATTGCAAAAAAGGCCAGGCAAAAATAGCAGACAGCACTGTAACCATTACCGGCCTGGGAGCACTGGACACTATAAGCTGCAGCCACTTAAGCCGTGCCGGAGTGGGCCGGTTAAAAATAGTTGACCGTGGCTTTATCGAACTAAGCAACCTTCAACGACAGTTTCTATTTGATGAACAGGATGTTGAACAATGCTTACCAAAAGCTATGGCTGCTGCCAATAAACTTAAAAAAATCAACTTGGAAATAGCCATTGAACCGTTAACAGTTGATGTGTCACCACGAAATATTGAAGAAATTATTAAAGAAAGTGATATAGTCCTTGACGGCACTGATAACCTGGAAACCCACTTCCTGATCAACGATGCCTGTCTCAAGAATAATTTGCCTTGGATCTACACGGCAGCTTTGGGTTCAACAGCATGCTGTATGACTATAATTCCTCATCAAACCCCTTGCTTACGTTGTTATATGAGTCAGCCGCCTTCACCTGGAACACTTCCAAATTGTGATACGGTTGGGGTCTTGAGCATGACTACCGGAACCATTGCTTCTTTACAGAGTGCAGAGGCGTTAAGGTTATTAGCCGGATTCGAGCCGACTAACTTTTTCTTATACATTGACGTCTGGCACAGAGAGTTTGAAACTATTAAGATACAGAAGCGTCCCGATTGTGATACCTGAGGAAATAACAAAGATGTCTACTTAGATGGCTTGCACACTTCACTTCACGGACTACAGTTTTATGTGGACGAAATGCCGTCCAGATTGCACCCACAACCGAAGAGAACATCGATTTGGAATTACTTAAAAAACGCCTTGACCAAGTAGGCCAGGCTTCATTTTACGGGTTTCTACTCAATTTTCAAACGGCTGATCGAGAAATAGTGTTATTTCCCACAGGACGAGCAATCGTCCGAGGCACAACAGATGCAGCAGAAGCGCGCAGTCTTTATACAAGATATATTGGCATGTAACAAAGCAAGAAAAATTAGCAGTTTATTGTATTTCTATTAACTATTACCTTTTGTCCCATCTTTAAGAAACAAGATTTAGTCGACCAGTGTAGACAGGCAGCGGCAACTGTCAGATTGCTGGGACCTACCACAACCTGGATTCGAAACATTTACAAGCTTATTGAAATGAGTTTGCTGCCGCTTTAATCTTAAGATGTTTAAAGGTCAGCTGTTTAACCGTTTGCTATATGATTGTATCTCAACTAATACGATTACTTTTGACAAAATTGTCGGAATGGCAGCCTGAGAAAACTTAACACTCAGGTTCAAAATTTATTCTTGGCTCGCCTTAATGGCCTGTTCGAGATCTTCAAGGAGATCGCTTACCCCTTCTAAGCCCACGGAAAGACGTATGTAATCGTCGGTTACCCCGGTAGATAGCTGCTCTTCCGGGCTCAGCTGCTGATGAGTCGTAGAAGCGGGATGTATAATCAGGCTCTTGGCATCTCCGATATTGGCCAGGTGAGAAAATAGCTTGACCGCATTAATCAACTTTATACCGGCTTGACGACTCCCCTTTATTCCAAAGCCGACAATGGCTCCACACCCTTCGGGAAAATATTTTTTTGCCCTCTCGTGATCAGGATGAGAAGGTAAGCCGGGATAATTAACCCAGTTTACCGCGGGATTCTCTTCCAGCCACTGGGCCACTTTTAGGGCGTTACGAGAGTGCTCCCGCATTCTTAAAGGTAAGGTCTCCAGCCCCTGCAAAAATAAAAAT
The DNA here is from genome assembly GCA_007121075.1 of Syntrophomonadaceae bacterium. Lineage (GTDB taxonomy): Bacteria > Bacillota > Dethiobacteria > DTU022 > DTU022 > B1SED10-74M. The sequence goes on along the minus strand of SKMK01000053.1, from coordinate 16,673 downwards.
GAGTTAAACGGAGAAAGTGCCGGCCCCAAATCTCTTAAAAGCTGTACCCGGGCCTTAATTATGTAGGCTATACCCGGCGCTACCGCCCGGTCGTGATTGCCGAAAGCTTCCCAATAGCTAACTCCGTTATAAGAAGGATCGGGATCTACCAGCTCGGGGAACTTGCCGTTATCCCAAGGAAATTTGCCGGAATCCACAATAGCGCCACCTATACTGGTACCGTGCCCCCCGGCAAACTTAGTTAATGAGTAAATCACTACATCCGCCCCATATTCCATAGGCTTGAACAGGGGAGGTGGAGTAACGGTATTATCCACTATGAAAGGTATTCCATTCCGGTGAGCCATATCGGCAAGAGCCGGAAAATCGTCCACGTTGTTCTTAGGATTACCTATCGATTCAGTATAAATCAGGGTAGTATTATCGTCTATAGCCGAGGCCACGTTGCCGGGCTGGGAAGTGTCCACAAAGCGCACCTTTATACCCATTTTGGGAAGAGTATAATGGAACAGGTTGTAAGTCCCCCCGTAAAGATAGCTGGTAGAAACTATGTTCTGGCCGGCGCGGGTAATGTTGAGCACCGCTAAAGTAATAGCCGACTGCCCCGATGCCAACGCCAGGGCACCGGTACCCCCTTCCATGGTAGCCAACCTCTTCTCTAAAACGTCGCTAGTGGGGTTCATTATACGCGTGTAAATATTGCCAAACTCCTTCAAACCAAACAGGTTGGCTGCGTGTTCTACGGAATCGAATACGTATGAAGTGGTCTGGTAAATAGGCACGGCTCTGGATTTAGTAGTGGGATCGGGTTCTTGTCCTCCATGCAACGCCAGAGTTTCCAACTCTTTTAACAAATCACTGTCCATCTTTCCATGGGCCTCCTTTTTTATAAAACAGAATTACGTCAAACCATCAAATTAATTCTATCATATCTATGGAATTAATTTTAAAATATTATAGCTTTGGTAAAAGAATAAGTCAATTAGACGAATTGCATCAGAAAAAAAGCACTCCAAAACCTTTTAGACTATTTTCTCTCCTAGAGTCTTCGGCTCTCCAGTACAACAATATGGATGTTGAACAACACTACCCCGTTCGTTGCCCTTTTGAGATTTTATGTGATGGTTGCAAGGCAAGAGAGACAATAAAGCTTATAAGGCGTTCCCGGTAAGTTTCGCTCGGGATCTGCTTTCCTTGCTCCCACCGGGCCAGAGTACCCGGATCTACACCCAGTTGACATGCCAGTTCCTTCTGGGTCATACCTTTCAGCCAGCGGTAATAGGCTATTTTCTCGCCCCAAGTTTCAGGCTCTTCAAAAGGCAAATAGCCCAGAAATTTAATAACTTTGGGTATCTGATTCAGCTCCGACGACGAGTTTAACAATTTTGGAGGAGATTTTATGCCTAGAATTGCCAGGGAAAAAAGCGAAACCGCAGTTTACCACATTATGATGAGGGGTAATAATCGCCACGAGATATTTAAAAGCGATATTTAAAAGCATTGAAAACAAGGACAGGACAATGGGGACGGGGCAAGTGGGTTCTTTGCACTGTAAAATGAGAAAATGCTCTCGGAAAATTGAGCAACTTGCTAATAGTTTTTTGGGCACCGTGATAATTATCATAGAGTAAGCAAAGTTAATTGAGCATTACTATCAGAATTATTGTAAAATACCTTGTGAATAGTGAAAAAGAACAGAAGGTGCCCGGGAAATACCTGGGGTGATTTGCCAGCTCCCCGTTTTACAGTGCAGCAAGAGAACGGTTTTCTGTATTCCGATAAGAAGGGTGACGATTCTTTGCAGGTGTATGCCATTACCCAACAAAGGGGGTGAAATCCAATGGCTTCGGAAGTGAACTGTGGTGTTGACAATTGCATTTACTGGCAGGACAGAAAATGCATGGCAGCGGATATCAAGGTAAATATGAAAGACGGTGAAGAAGTTTGTGACCCAGACGACACCTTCTGCGAAACATTTGAAACCAAGGAGTGTTAGCGCAACCTTGAGAAAACCCGGGGAAGAGAAGCTTCGGCTGCCCTTCCCCGGACCTACAGATCGGCAGAAGAACTTTGTGAGCCATTAAGCATAGTAAGATTACCCAACCAGTCGGCAGCACTGGACTATCTTCTCACCCAGGATCCTCGGCTCTCCCGCACTGTTGATTCCGCTTACATTTGTCGGTTAATTCCGATGAAAAGCGTCGGTTTATAAAAATTACTTCAAGATGCCACAAAAGGTTAACTCAGCCAACCGTTACCGGAACATAAAAAAACGAGTGGTTTGGTTCCCATTAAGAAGGAATTATCATAAAAATATCGAAAAAAGATGCAATATTATGGAATTTAAGGAGCGCTGTGGCGTGGGAAACCAGAAAGACAAATACCGTTTGCTTGTGGAGAATCTGCCCGACGCGGTTGCCAACCACCAGATCGTTACGGACAGTGAAGGCAAACCCGTAGACTACATCTTTCTCGAGGTGAACCCGGCCTTTGAAGAAATGACAGGGCTTGCCAGGGAGCAGGTTATCGGCAAAAAGGTTTCAGAGGTCTTCCCGGACATTGCACACGCCAGCTTTGACTGGATCGGCACCTATGGCCGGGTAGCGCAGGGCGGGGGAACAATCCATTTCGAGCAGTACTCCGAGCCTCTAGGCCGCCATTACGAGGTCACCGCCTACGCCGAAGACGATAGCTGCTTTTCGGTCATCTTCAAGGATATAACCGGCCGCAAAGAAAAAGAGGTGCGCACCAAGGAACTGGACTTTCTGCACAGCTTTTCCCTGCTGTTTCGTAATGATAAAGAAGGATACGAGCTGGAAAAAATACTGGCTGAAACGGCCAGGCTCCTGCCCCCTGTTTTCCAGCACCCTCAGCTGGCCTGCGCCTGTATTACCTTCGCGGAGCGCCAGTATAAAACTAAGGGCTACCGAACTACCTCCTGGAAAATTTCTTCCACCCTGAAAGCACGAGGAGAGCAGGTCGGAACTATAGTGGTGTGCTACCTGGAAAACCCTGACCAGGATCGGGAGCCCTTTTTAAAAGAGGAAAAGATTATGCTGGACATGGTGGCAGAACACCTTGGCCAGGCAATCGAACGGAATTGGTTGGAACGAGAACGCAAAAACACCTTTGAGTTTTCCAAAGACATGATTGGTTACGCCGGGTTTGACGGAAAAATCATCGAGGTAAACCCGGCCTGTGAGAAAATATTAGGCTGGAAACAGGAAGAATTTATAGGAAGCTCTTTTTTCGATTATATTCACCCTGAAGACCTGGATGCAACTTATAAGTCTACAGAGAAACTTGCAGATGGCGAATCGGAAGAGGGGTTTACAAACCGCTACCGGTGCAAGGACGGCTCTTACCGGTGGCTTTCCTGGAATTCCTATCCTGAGCGGCAGTTACAAAGATCATTTTTCGTGGCCCGTGATATCACTGAAGCCGTGAAGGCAGAAGAAGAGCTGCATAAAGCCCATGACCAGTTAGAAGTAAAAGTTGAAGAGCGCACCGCTGATTTGAAAAGAGCTTTGGCGCAGGTCCAGTCCCTTCGTAATATCGACATGGCCATTACCGGCAGCCTGGACTTGCGGGTAACCTTTAAGGCAATTTTAGACGAAGTGACCAGCTTGCTGAATGTAGACGCCGCTGCTATAATGCGCGTTGATCCAAGCACCGTAACTTTGCATTATGAAGCCTGGCGCGGATTTACCGTTGCCGACCCAAGCGATTTCAGCATGAGTTGGGGGGCAGAGTTCGCCGGTCGAGTGGCTATGGATCGAGAAGTAGTGCATATTCCCGACTTGAAAGAAACAGGGCAAAACGTGGTGCAAAGGCCGCTGATGGATCAAGAAGGTTTTCAATCTTATTATGCGGTGCCCCTAATTGCCAAGGGGCATGTCCAGGGAGTACTCGAAGTTTTCAACAGCCAACCTTTAGATAAAGGTGATGAGTGGCTTCGGTTTTTAGAAACCCTGGCCGGGCAGGCTTCTGTTGCCATTGACAGCGCAGAGCTTTTCAATAAAATGGAGCGTTCCCATGTAGAGCTGCTGCAAGCCTATGATGCCACCATTGAAGGATGGGGGCGCGCGCTAGATTTAAAAGACGAAGAAACTGAAGAGCACAGCCAGCGAGTAACGAAGATAACCTTAGACATAGCTCGCAAGATGAACATTAAAAATGAGGAGTTGCCCCATGTCAGGCGCGGGGCCACACTTCATGACATTGGCAAGATGGGGGTACCGGATTCCGTTCTTCTCAAACCCGGCAAGCTTGATGACGATGAGTGGGAAATCATAAAAAAACACCCAGTCTATGCTTATGAAATGCTTGCGCCGATCGATTATTTGCGACCGGCGTTAGATATCCCCTATTGTCACCACGAAAAATTCGACGGCAACGGTTACCCTCGCGGTATAAAGGGCAAACAAATACCACTGCCGGCGCGCATCTTTGCGGTGGTTGATGCCTACGATGCCCTGACCAGCGATAGACCTTACCGCAAGGCCTGGTCGGAAGAAGATACCCTGGCCTTAATTAAAAAAGAGAGCGGCAGCCATTTTGACCCAGAAGTAGTGAAGGTTTTTTTGGAGTATATCCAAAAAGAATTTTAGTGGATAACCACCATTATCCCGAAGTGTTCTTTTCCAACTGAATACCTTTTTGACACAGATATTCTGTCAGGGCCTCTTCCGTCGGGAAGTGTTTTTCCACCAGCTCCAGGTGTTCCTATGGCAAACTTAAACCGCTTATCGTCGACCCCGGCGGCCACGCAGCCGGTTTGCAGATGTGGCCCGCGCCCACAAAAGTTGACAGGTACCCCGTCCCCTTGTCACCCTTGCGTCCCCTTGTCACCCCCCCCTTGTCACCCCCTTGTCACCCTTGTCAACCTGAGCCAAGAAGAAATTAGAAGGTGTGCCGGTACACAGTTTGACCCGGAATTGCTGTATATCTTTTTATCAGTTTTAGAAAAATAGAGATAGATCATTGTCAACCGGGAAAATGACCTTTACTAACGACAGTCAAAGCTGGAATCAACACTCCCGCACAACAATATAGTTGCATGAGCAACACTGCCCTGCTCATTGCCTTTTTGACACTCACTGAGTTTGGTGGCAAGGTAAGAGAGTCAAGAAAACTTATAAGGCGTTCCCGGTATGCCCCGCTAGGAACCCTTTCCCCGCGCTCCCAACGGGCCAGGGTGGTTGGATCTGCACCCAGTTGACATGCCAGTTCCTTCTGGGTCATACCTTTCAGCCAGCGGTAATAGGCTATTTTCTCGCCCAAAGTTTCAGGCTCTTCAAAAGGCAAATAGCCCAGAAACTTAATAACTTTGGGTATCTGATCCAGCTCCGCCGCCGACGAGTAATTCCTCTCCCAGTTGAAGACGGTAGTTTTATCTACCCCGATAATTTGGGCTACTTCATACTGACAAAGATTCAGATCGAGCCTTTTCTTCCTGATGTGGTATCCTGTTGTTTTAAACTTCCTGGGATAGGCTTTCGGAAGGGATCGTTCCCCTTTGAGACTGACATGGCAAAAAGACAAAGCAGGAATGCCCCTGCGGGAACTTCGGCGATCACCGCCTGCAGTGCCGCTGCAGCCTGAACCAGATCTTACGCTACCGCAACAAGCTCTCCGCCCCGCTGATGGACCGCCTCGACCTCCACGTGGAAGTGCCGGCTATTAAATATGAACAACTGGAAAGCAAAGAAGAAGGCGAACCTTCAGCTGAAATCCGTAGCCGGGTGGAAACGGTCCGCTCAAGACAGCGGGAGCGCTACAAAAATATAGCGTCTGCCACCAACGCCCGGCTGCGCTCAAAATACTTTAAACAGTACTGCTCTCTCTATCAACCTGTGCGGTGAAAAGTTCTAAACATATACAAGGTTTCTTCATGAAATCTTCACATTTCTGCTATACGATATCGGCAGAAGAAAAAAAGAAACGAAAGGAGAAATGAATGATGTCAAAAAAAATGATTATTGGTATAGTCATAACCGCTGTGGCCATAACCCTGCTGGTAGCTACCGTCGCCGGCGCCCGGGAAAGTGATCCGGTCCTGGATTCTCTCTATGAGCAAATCTTTGAACTGCGGAAAGAGGTTGTAGAAAGAAGAGTTGAACTGGACGAACTTACTCCAGAAGAAGGCGATTACAAGTTGGAGCAAATGGAAGAACGTTTTCAGGAAAGGACTGAAGAAGGATTCAGACCATTTAACGGCATGTCTGGCGGAGGCTGGGGCCACCACGGCCACCACGGCGATGGGACAGGAAGTCACGACCATTGCTGGCGCTAATAGCAGCATATATTCTAATTAGTGCCCCAAACCCGAACCTATAAATAGATTTACCTAACAGTTAAAAGACCGTTCCTGACGGTCTTTCTTTTTTGCAGCCAATAGATTATAATTTATATAGACTTTATAGGAGATGATCGAATTGGCTGCACCGAAGATCCTGGTTGTTGATGATGAAAAAAACATCACCGAAATTCTCAAGTCTTATTTGGAGCGGGAAAAGTATATAGTAATCACCGCCCACGACGGCCCCGAAGCACTTTATTTGGCCGGGTTAGAAAAACCGGATCTGATTATCCTTGATCTGATGCTGCCCGGTTTGAGCGGTGAGGAAGTCAGCAAAAAACTTCGCGGGGATGGTTCACGGGTACCTATTATTATGCTCACAGCCAAAACCGCCCTGGAAGACAAGGTTTACGGGCTGGCGGTCGGAGCCGATGACTACGTGGTTAAACCTTTCAGCCCGCAAGAAGTTGTGGCCAGGGTTAAATCTATGCTTCGCCGTAACGATCCGGACCAGATCTCCCTGACGGATGTACTGGTCCTCGCCGGCGGTGACCTGGAAATCAACACCCCTGCCCACCGCATTACCTGGCAAGAACGTGATCTTAACCTGACTCCAACAGAGTTCAACTTGCTTTTGTACCTGGCAAAACACCCGGGTCGTGTTTTTTCCCGTTCTCAGCTTGCCGAAGCAATTTTTGGTTATGATAGTGTCTCTGAAGATCGGGCTGTTGATGCCCATATTAAAAACTTGCGTCAAAAAATGCATAAAGAAGGCATACCCCAGCTGATCAAGACGATCTACGGGGTAGGGTATAAATATGAAGATGATTAAGCAAAAGGCACCTTTACCATTGTGGCTGCGGCTGGCATTTTTCTTTTTGCTCCTGTCAGCGGTAATCCTGATATTATTCCAGGCGATTTATAGTTATTCCCTGGACAGGCACCTGCAGGCTTATACCAAAGATAGGGAAGAAGCCCTTAATAATCAGATTATCAGTTCCATGCTGGAGTATTATACGGCAAACGAGAGCTGGTCCGGTATTCATATGCCTTTACTGCATGCTGCCTTAAGTACCAATACCCGCCTTCTCCTATATGATACCCAGGGGCGACTTATTGCTGATACCGGCCAGGGCAGGCACCATCACAGGATGATGGCCACTGATAAACAGCAGGATTTAGATTACGCCGAAACTTACCAGTATGAACTGGGGCGCAACAACACCAGGATTGGCAGCTTGATCATCGCTCACCCTCTGGAAGCCGAAGGCAGTGCCTGGCTTCAGCAGGATTTAATTTTTCAGCGCACGTTAACCAGATCCTTGCTTTGGACAGGGTTTATCGCCATCAGCGCCGCTCTTGTCCTGGGAATCCTTTTTTCCCGCCGGTTATCCCGCCCCCTGGAAGACTTCGCCCGGGCTGCAGTCAGGATTACCCGTGGTGATTACATGCACCATCTGCCCTCTTACAGCAGCCGCGAATTAAACGATCTGGCCCTTTGTTTCAACCAGATGTCCTTCCATCTCCAGGAGCTTGAAAAACTGCGAAAACGTTCTGTGGCCGATATCTCCCACGAACTGCGCACCCCTCTCACTACTCTGCGCAGCTATATAGAAGCTCTAAAAGACGGGATAATAAGCGCCGATGAGAAAACAATGGGTATTTTAACGGAGGAAATTATGCATTTAAACCGGGTGGCCGTGGATATGGATGAACTTGCCCGGGCTGAAAACGCCCGCCTGGAACAGGTGGAGCGTAAAAAGATCAATCTTAACCAATTTTTAAGGGACAAAATCGCTTCTTTCAAACCACTGTTTCAAGAAAAAGGAGTGAATCTTAACCTCCGGTTACCGGAAACTGATTTGATAGTTTTTCTGGATCCCGGCGCCCTGGGAAAAATCACCGGCAATTTGCTTGACAACGCTTATCGGTATACTGAACCTGGGGAAACTGTAAAAGTAAGGTTACAGGAAAAAGCGGAACTTGATCCGGCCGCAGTTCCGCCCCTGGGGCAGGAACCGCTCGATGATGAAGAAACCCGCAGTAAACTTAATGGTATGTATATGATCACGGTGAGCGATACCGGAAAAGGAATTAAACCGGAGCAACTCCCTTACGTTTTTGAGCGATTTTTCCGGGCCGACCCTTCCCGGGAAAGAGGGCAAAAACAGGCTGGTTCGGGGATCGGCCTGGCCCTGGTTAAAGAGCTAATCCGCTCGGCCGGGGGATTTATCCTGGTCACCAGCCGGCCCGGCGAAGGAACCGCCTTTTATCTTTACCTGAAGTAAAATCCGTTATTTTATGCTGAACCCAAAATACGCTGTCGATTTGTTTAATTATTACCTTTGAAGACAACAAAACTCCATCTTAAACCCATATATTTTAAAAAGTATTTTTCTGGTTAGAAATCGTCAATTGCCTGATTTTAACAGCGGTTTCTTTCTTCTTTTTAACCACCCTGACCTTCCAAATGAATTTAATATTCACAAACTATGCAATATATCTTCACCGGATATTCACATTGCTAGCTTAATATGTAGTAATGTGGAAACAGCAGTTACAAAGAGACAGAAATTAAATACCAGACAACTCTTTTTAAAAAAACTATTTAACCTGGTTATTAAATTCTTGAAGGAAAGGGGCTGTAATCAAAATGTCAAAACGAAAAAGTCATTTATCGTTGGTTTTGGTAGCAATATTTTTTGTATCATTTTCAACTCTTCTGTTTGAATTAAGTATAATCCGTATATTTTCCTTCTTGTTGTGGTATCATTTTGTTTTTATTGTGATCTCAATCTCCATACTTGGCCTGGGAATTGGGGCCTGGCTGCTGTATCAGACCGGTTTAAAATCAAGGATTGATCAACATGGAACCTGTGAGCTGGCTCGTTACGCACTAATCCTGGCCGGCGCCATTACCTTTTCCGTGATCGCTGTTTTGCTCTATCCTTTTCCCGGGTTTATTTACGGTTACATACTGGCCGTTCTGATCCCTTTTATCGCTGCCGGCCTTTTTTTGTCAGCTGCCTTTTACCTTCACGGTAAAGATGCTCAGGTAATTTATTTTGCTGACTTGTTTGGAGGCGGCCTGGGAAGTCTGGCTGTGCTACCACTTCTCGAACATTTCGGAGCGGTGAGTACAGCATTGTTTGTTGCAGTAATTCCGGCGACGGTCAGCATTTTTCTTTACCTTGCAGCTGCAGAAAAGAAAAGGGCTCTGCGCAATTCCATGGCAGTTGTTATTTTAACTGCTTTTTTATTGTTCAATATATACGGTGACTTTCAGGAATTTTTACTCAGGCAAGGCCAAGGGAGAGTAAAAACCCTGTTTAGCCTGACCGCCGATGACGAATACGACATAGTTTATACCGATTGGAGCGCTTTTGCCAGGACAGATGTCGTGAAGAAAACAGATAACCCTTCCTCTTCAAAAAAGTGGATTTTTACAGACGGTGGTGCCCCATCAGAAATGATTGCCTATGACGGCGATCTTCAATCAGTCCAATTTTTAAAAGAAGATTCCGCTTATTTCCCCTTTACCTGGGGCAATTCGGAATCAACACTAATTGTCGGTTCCGGAGGAGGCAAGGATATATTATTATCCCTTCTGGCCGGAACACAAGAAATAACGGCTGTAGAAATAAACCGAAGTATCGTAAACTCTGTTCGAAAATTCTCCGAATTCAACGGCCATATTTATGATCAAGAAAATGTAAAAACAGTAAAACAAGATGCGCGTAATTTCCTCGAAAAAGACCAATCCCAATACGATTTTATCTATTTACCGCTTGTATTTACCCAGGCGGCCGGCCGCACCGGTCATGCCTTATCTGAAAACTATGTTTTTACCATGGAAGCTTTTAAAGTCTACCTGGAAAGATTAAATCCCAAAGGGCGTGTGGCTTTTGTACTACATGACATCACTGATTTAACCAAAGCGATGCTGATGTCTTATCAAGTATTTATAGATCGCGGGTTATCTCCTGATGAAGCTTTGTCACGAATAGTTGTAAGCCAGCCCGCTTCAACAGAAGAAAATCATGGTCTTCACCAGCCTATTTTAGTTCTGCGTAACGAACCTTTTACAACAGGAGAGATTGAGGAAATATATCAGAATATTAAACAAATGGGAATGGAGCCTTATCACCTAAAAGGTCACGTTGAACCGGTATTTTTCAATCAATTGAGGACTGGTGCAAAGGAGGTGCACGAACTGGCTGAAGAGCTCCCCTTTGATATTAGCCTGGCGACAGATAACAGCCCATTTTTTTATAATTTTGAACGGGGAATGCCTGATTCTTTAACTGGCTTGCTGGTTGTGGTCAGCATCATTGCCGGTTTTGCCTTCCTATATTTTACCGGAACAAGAAATGATCTTAAAAGTAAAAAGAAGAAACACCAGAAATACTGGTGGCCTGTAGCAACTTTTACAGCCCTTGGTATCGGCTTCATGTTGGTTGAAATAACATTAATTCAAAAAATGATCCTGGTGTTTGGAAACCCGGTTGTCGCCTTTTCCATTTTGCTGTTTATACTATTAATCAGCAGTGGAGTGGGCAGTTTCTGGGCCTCACGGGTTTCTCCAAAAAAGTTGCCATTAATTATAGGTCTGGCCTCAGGGTTGGCAGGCCTGTTCAGCATCATTTACGCTTTATCACTGGGCGATGCTGTGCGCAGCTTAATAACAATTCCTTCACCGGTCAATTTAGGTTTAATTTTACTGATCACCGTACCACTTGGCATTGTTATGGGTGTACCCTTTTCCAGCAGCATAAAATTGCTCCGGCAGCTTGATCGTGAAGATATTCCCCTGGCCTGGGGCATTAACGGGATCATGTCTGTCCTGGGATCTGTTTTGGCCGTAGTACTAGCGATGCAATTCGGCTTTTCAATAGCATTTATGGTAGGCGCCCTGTGTTACCTGGTTGTGGCCATTGTTACCTTTACATCGCGTGCCATCCGCGAGGCAAGTATAAATTTATAATAACGGTCAAAAATGCATTGACTGCTTGCATTATTGGAGCTGTATCTTACTTGTTTATTATGCATGTTGACATAAATGAAACTAGGTGTTACAGTTAAACCATTGATATACCCTACAGGGGTATGGTATTAAAAAATCTCTTGGAGGTGAACTGTATGTATTTTGACCCGGTTTGCAAAAAAAAGATTTCCAACGAAAAGACAATGGCTGCTTCTACATATAAAAAAGAAACCTATTTGTTTTGCTGTGAAGAATGTCGAAATAAGTTTAACCAGGATCCGGGAAAATATATCGGCCGGAACTGGTGGCAGCGCTTTCTTTACCGTCTTTCAGAAAGCAATGCCGAAGAATTTGGCGGACAGAAGCCTTCCTGCCATGGTTAATACCATCAAAGATAAAGGAGCACTATCAGCATGTTATTGAATTATCTCGAACAGTCTTACCAGTTGGGCCCTCTGACTATTCATATCTACGGATTGGCTTTAGCAACGGCTATAACAGCTGGCATCTTATTGACCCTGCACAATGCATCACAAAAAAATATTAAGCCGGATCACATCTGGGAATTGTCAATTTATTCTATCATCGGAGCTGTAGTCGGCGCTCGCTTTTTCTCAGTAGCTATGCATTTGGATCAATTCCTGGCAGACCCGCTGTACCTGTTTCGCATTCATGAGGGGGGACTTGCATTTTATGGTGGCCTGATCGGTGGAGCACTGGCGGCTTACTTTTACTTACGGCCCAAAAAGCTAAGTTTTTGGACAGCCGGCGATACCTATGCTCCCGCCCTGGCCCTGGGGGAAGCGATCACCCGTCTTGGATGCGATGTTTACGGAATTGCTTCCACCACCGCGCCATGGCCCAGGATTGTTAATGGAGTAACTTACCATAATATCCCTCTGTATATGTTTGTTGCAAGTTTGTTGCTTTTCACCCTCCTATGGTTCTTGCGAGACAAGATGCAGCAAGGGCAGCTTTTTTTAACTTACCTGGCCGGTTATTTTGCCATCCGTACATTTGTCGACTTTTTCCGCAGTGAGGCAGTTTATAGCATTTTTAACCAGGCCCAATTAGCGGGGTTAGTCCTGTTGTGTGCTGTATTGATCGCAATATATTTCCGGAATAAATCACTAGCCGGCAACAAAGGGCCACAATCTTTATAAATTGGGTTAACACTGATCTTTCTTTCAATTTTTGCTTTTGTAAGCCGGTTTTTAAAAGATATACTAAGAATTTAAAACTTGGGGGATCCATTATCCAAAAGAATGTAGTATAATCAATACAATTTCTATCAACTTTATATTATTGATTTGATTATAGGAGAATTGCCATGAATTATTTCGAAAACATTGAAGCTGCGGTTGGGAAAACACCCCTGGTACGTCTGAACAGGATCACTGCAAACTTGAAGATTGATATATATGCTAAATTGGAGTCTTTTAATCCCGGAGGCAGTGTGAAAGACCGGATTGGCCTGGCCATGATAAAAAAAGCGGAACAGACCGGACTGCTAAAACCGGGGGGAACTATTGTCGAGGCTACTGCTGGAAACACCGGAGCAGGCCTGGCTTTATCTGCGGCAATTAGAGGTTACCGTTGTATATTTGTATTACCAGATAAAATGAGCAATGATAAAGTCGAACTGTTAAAAGCTTACGGAGCTGAGGTTGTAATCACACCTACTGCTGTACCACCGGATTCTCCTGAAAGTTATAATGGAGTTGCAGATAAACTGGCCGGGGAAATACCGGGAGCTTTTCGTCCCAATCAGTTTGGGAATTTAGCCAACCCTGAAGCACATTACTTGACCACTGGCCCTGAAATATGGGAAGACACCGATGGAAAGGTAGATGCTTTTGTAGCCGGTATCGGAACCGGGGGGACGATCTCTGGCGTCGGAAGATTTTTGAAAGAACAAAACCCAAAAATTACTATAGTGGGCGCTGATCCGGCGGGTTCAATTTTATCTGGAGATACTCCGGCTCCATTCAAAGTCGAAGGAATAGGCGAAGACTTTATCCCTTACACTTATGACCACCGGGTTGTTGATGAAATCGTTCGAATAACCGATCAGGAATCATTTACAATGGCCAGGCGCCTGGCCCGGGAAGAGGGCTTGCTGGTTGGCGGATCATCGGGCACGGCGATAGCTGCTGCCGTAAAATACGCCTCACGACTTTCAGAAAAAGCAGTACTGGTAGCCCTGCTTCCCGATACAGGTAGAAATTACCTTACCAAATTCTTCTCCGACCAGTGGATGCGGGAAAACAATTTTCAAATAGAAAGTGAATTTCAACCTCAAACGCTGCTTGAAGATTTGAGCGCTTCTCCCCTCGCTTACTTAGACCCCGGGGACCGGGTTGATAAAGCCTTTGAGAAACTTGAGGCTAATATGCTGAATGAGTTGCCGGTTATAGATGAAGGTAAAGTAGTCGGTCGTGTAAACGTTTCGGGGTTAATGCAATTTCTTCAGCGGGGGTTGGTTCCTTTAAATAGCCAAATTGGCGAGGTAATGGGCAGACCTGCAGTCACCCTGCCCGTGGAGGCGCCGGTTGAAGAAGCGCATCGGGTATTCCTGGCCGGCGCTCAAGTTGTGGTTCTAATCCACAATGGACATCCTGAAGCTCTCTTGACACCCCGGGATATGCTGCTACAACAAGTAAGAAAGGGGAACAACTATGAAAAACCACCAATTTAGAACCAGGGCTATCCATGCCGGACAGGAAGCAGATGCGGCCACAGGGTCAACCATTATTCCAATCCATCCTTCCACCACTTTTACTCAATCGGCACCGGGAGAACATAAAGGTTACGAATACTCACGCACCGGAAATCCGACCCGGGCTGCCCTCGAAGAATGCCTGGCAACTTTGGATGGGGGACTTTTTGGAGCAGCTTTTGCTTCTGGTATGGCAGCAACGTCAGCGGTGGCTAATCTATTGTCACCGGGAGATCACCTGATAGTTGGCGCTGAAGTTTACGGCGGCACATACCGCCTTTTCTCCGGAATATTTGAAAGGTGGGGCATCACGACCACCTATGTTCAAAGCCGGGAAGCAAAAGACTTCGCCAAAGCAGTAACCAGTAAAACCCGGATGATATGGATTGAAACTCCGACTAACCCACTTTTGAACATCCTGGATATCGCTTCCCTGGCGGAGATATCCAGAAATTCTGAGATCATGTTGGTAGTTGACAATACTTTTGCCACGCCCTACCTCCAGAAACCCCTTTCCATGGGCGCTGATATAGTAGTTTACAGTACCACCAAGTATCTAAACGGCCACTCCGATGTTATTGGCGGCTCAGTTATCACTTCTAACGAATCCGTATTTGAACAGGTTAAATATTATCAAAACGCAGCCGGAGCCGTGCCATCACCATTTGATTGCTGGCTGCTCTTGCGGGGCTTAAAAACTCTGGCAGCAAGGATGGAAGCCCACCAGATAGGTGCAGAAAAGGTAGCTGCCTTTTTACTGGAGCATCCGGCAGTTAGTAAAGTATTATACCCCGGGCTGGAAAGCCACGAAGGACATCAACTCGCCAAAAAACAGATGTCCGGGTGGGGAGGAATGGTGTCCATGGAAATGCATGATCCGTCTTTATTAGACCGCCTTTTTAGAAACCTGGAGCTTTTCGCCGTAGCTGAAAGCCTGGGAGGGGTAGAATCGTTGGCCTGCCACCCTTACTCGATGACTCATGCCTCCATGCCTATAGATTTAAGAGAAGCTATAGGCATAACCCCAGGATTGGTTCGGCTTTCAGTAGGACTGGAAGATCCAGATGACCTGGTAGCAGATCTGAGATATGCGCTGGAGTCTTAAAAAAAGTCTCTGCAGCCTCCAATGATCTTCGATAACAACTTTTCCTGATGAACAAACAAATGCATTATCGAAAGAAACTTCTGCTGAATTGGCTTGACAATCTTTGGAGGCATTGCTACAATTCTTATCAACTTTATAGTATAGCTATACTGCTTGGTTTAAACTCAAAACTTTCTATTCCCTGGGGAGGAAAGAACAAACTTCTACATGGAACCGGTTAAAATTGATGCACTGCAAAAAATTATTACAAACTTAGAGAGCGCAGTAGTCGCTTTCTCTGGCGGTGTCGATAGCACCTTGCTTCTAAGTTTATGTGTCCAACATTTGGGAAATAAACAAGTCCTGGCTGCAACTGCAGATTCCCCGACCTTACCCCGAAGTGAGTTAACCGAAACGAAAGAATTAGTAAAAAAGATAAATGTTCAACATGTAATTATCCCCACGGAGGAAATGAAAAATGAATGTTTTACAAGCAATCCCCCGGATCGCTGCTATTACTGTAAACAGGAGTTATTTATACAACTGCAAAATCTAGCCGATAAATACGGGTTTAAACATATGGTTTACGGAGCAACCCATGAAGATCTTAAAGATTATCGGCCTGGAATTAGTGCTGGTGAAAAAGCCGGTGCCAGGGCTCCATTATTGGAAGCAGGGATATCTAAAAAAGAGGTGCGAGAATTATCGCATCATCTGGGTTTGAGCACCGCAGAAAAACCTTCTTCGGCATGTTTGGCTTCCCGGATTCCCTATGGCACCCGCATTACAAAAGATAATCTTTCCCAGGTAGAACAGGCCGAAGATTTGTTGAAATATAAATTTAACCTCCCCCAGGTTCGTGTCCGGCATCATGGAGATATCGCCCGCATAGAAGCACCACCCGAAAATTTTTCAAGTATCTTTTTAAATAACTGCTATAAGCAAATCGCATCAGATTTGAAGCGTCTGGGTTTTTTGTATATAACCCTTGATTTGAACGGTTTCCGCAGCGGCAGTATGAACGAAGTATTAAAGAAATAACTTGTAATTCCAGTGGTTTTGCATTTTTACATGGTAGTTGCGATTTAAAGATAAACTAGCCGAACAACAAGTTGGCCAGCAAACTCACCAGTGAAGGAATTGCTATATATAGATGCTGTCTTTGAAGGCTACAAACCGGGGCCCTATTTTTGCAACAGTCAACAAGTTCTCCGTCAATAGCAACTGCAGGTAACGATTTAACTCCATAAGCTTTTGCTTTATTTTCACAAACATTAGTCTCACATTTTTCTTTCAAATCATAAACAATTACTTCGCAGTTTGGGCAAGCTAGCTCATTAATTTGAGATACAACCTTCTCACAAACATAGCAACCTGCAGAAAACACTTCAACTTCTATGTCGATTATAAGCCCTGTACCCAAATACAGAGTCAAGTGCTAGTGGCATGATTTTTAAATGTGTCAATCGGGATAGGGGGCGGCCGTGAGGCCGCCGACCCTCCCACACCACCGTACAAGCCGATCTAGCATACGGCGGTTCAGTAGACTTGAACAGCGGAGTCAGATCTTTCTGACTCTGTTTGT
>SKMK01000045.1 GCA_007121075.1 Syntrophomonadaceae bacterium | reverse complement strand
GGGAAAGCCTGTTCATCAGGGCCTCTTTGTCGGCCCGGCTGCCCACAGGGCCGAGCGGCTCAATTAATTCAGCCTCGTGGTCGAAGGTGATCACGCCCAGGTAATCGTCAGCCCCCAGCAGGTCGATAAACATGCCCGCCGCCGTTTCCCGCAGTCGCAGCGGATCGGTATATTCCATGCTGCCCGAAACATCGATCACCAGCACCACGGCCAGGTTGTCGAAGGGGCTTTCATCCCCCCCGCCGGCATCCTGGGCCGCTGCCGGCATTGCCCAGGCAGAGGCGATAATACAAAAAACCATTCCCAGCAAGGCTGCCCGGCCGGCAAACCTTCTAAAAATTCTTCTTCCAAACATAATTATGTAATGGACTGCTGTCCCTTTCAACAATGGATCAACCTCCCACCGCTACTGGTGCAAATAAGGGCCAAAATTGCTGCTTCCACTAACTTCTTTCTATAATGATTCCCCAACAGACTGCACTGTAAAAATACCGGTTAATATATTTATATGTCCTCCAAGCGCCTTCACCATTAAAGGCAGGTGTTAAAGCCACCTAAATTATACCAGGCCTGGGATGCAAAAATTTCTTCTTTCCAGGCTAAAACCCGGTTGTATCCAACCTGCAACGCCCCACGGCCCTGGCCCTGCACTTTGCGCTTTTGCGCCCCTTCTTTCGCGTTTAAATCCAAACGCTTGAGCCCAAATTTACTCTATAACCCTACTATAAACGACTGGTATATGCTGATTAGTGCCGGCCCAATAATAACCACAAACAGGGCGGGAAATATAAAGAAGACCATCGGAAAGACCATCTTGACGGGAGCTTTCTGGGCCATCTCTTCCGCCCTCTGCCGCCTTTTCTGGCGCATGTATTCAGCCTGGACCCGCAGGGTACTGGCAATGTTGCTTCCCAGCTGTTCCGCCTGGATTACAGCGCTGATAAAACTGCTGACCTCCTGGACTCCGCTTCTCCAGGCAATGCCCCGGAAAGCTCTCTCCCGGCTGCCGCCCATCCGGATTTCGTCCATGGCCCGTTTGACCTCTACGCTGATCGGGCCGGGCATCTGCTTGGAAACCCTGTTCAAAGCCATGTCAAAACCGAGCCCGGCTTCCACACTGACTAAAAGCAGATCCAAAAAATCGGGCAGGTCTTTTCTGATCTGATGCTGCCGGGCATCGCCTTTGGACCTGATAATCCCGTAAGGCAGGTAAAACCCGGCCCCGGTCAAGAATATAGTGATCAGGACCCTCCTTAAAGCTTCTATATCTGTAAAGCGGAGCAAAAATACCGCCCCCAGGAAAAAAGCGCCCCCTGCTAAAACCTGCAGGGCCAGGAGGCTGTAAAAATTCAAATTGCGGGGTGTTCCCGCATACACGATCCGTTTCTCCACCTTGGAGCGGATTTCCTGCGGGGCAATATTTCCCACCTTATGCCCGATCCCGCTTAAAAAGGGGAAAACCACCCTGTGCAGGAAGGGCAGGCGCAGGATTTCTTCCGGATCTGCGTCGACCGACATTTTTTTGATATCCTTCAGGCGGCCTTCCACCTGCTCGCGGCGGTATAGAAGTACAGAGCCCAGGCCCACCACCAGGAAGACCGTTAATAAAAATATCAGGATTACCAAAGCAAAAGACATGGCTTCACCTTCTTTTTAAACTTCAACACTTTTAAACTTCAATCGCCACCATTTTACGCAGTACCAAGATACCGATGATCTGCATGATCACTGCCGCAACAATCATAATAATCCCCACCGGTTCCTCAATCAGGGTCACCATATAGCCGGGATTTAAAATAGAAATTATAACTGCCATCGCTACAGGCGCAACCGAAAGGATAATCGCCGAGATCCTGCCTTCTGCAGTCAGGGTCCGGATTTCTCCCTTAATCCTCACTCGCTCGCGGATAGTGTGGGCAATGCTGTCCAGCACTTCAGCCAGATTGCCGCCGACCTGCCTCTGGATCAAAAGGGCGATGATCAGCATTTCCAAATCTTCGTTTTCTATCCGGCCAAGCATATCATTTAAGGCCTCATCCATCGGCTTGCCGAGGCGGTTTTCCCTTAAAGTCCGGCTGAATTCTACGGTCAGCGGGCCCTCCATCTCCCGGACCACCACCGACAAGGCCTGGGTAAAGCTGAACCCGGCCCGCAGGCCGTTGGATAAAATATTAAGAGCTTCCGGCAGGTGCTCGGTCATGGCCTGGGAGCGTTTTTTCTTCTTCGAGTTCACCACTATCCCGGGCATAATTAGACCAATCCCGGCACCCAGGATCCCAAACAATATTGAACCTGTTAAAAGAAAAACAGCTGCGTACGCTCCAATTACGATCAGGATAATCATGCCAATATATTCTTCAGCCCGCATCATCAGGTCGGCCTTAATCAGGTTCGCCTGAATTTCCCGAATTTTGTCCTTACGGACCACCAGCCGGCCGACCCGGCCCATAACCCACATGAAATCATCTTTTAAGCCCGTATTTTTAGGGGCCTGCTCAACCATCTGGCCGCCAGCCGACTTTTCAAGGCGTCCCAGGGCCGCCGTCCGGGGGCTGAAAACAGTTAAAAGCAAGCCTGCTACAACCAGGGATACAGACAAAAAAACCGCTACGACCAGTACTAGATCAGTCATCGCTTACCACCCCAGCGCATTTTTTCCGGTTCTTCACTTTCAAAGATTTTCATCGGAATATTCTCTCCGGCCAGCCTGAGTTTGTCGATGAAGTTGGGCACAATGCCCGTGGCCAGGAACTTGCCCGTGACGTAACCTTTTTCATTCAACCCGCTGTGCTTGAAAACAAAGATATCCTGCATGGTGATGGTATCGCCTTCCATGCCCACCACTTCAGCGATCCGGAGCAGTTTCCTGGTCCCGTCCGAGTAACGCTGAATCTGGATGATCAGGTCCACCGCCGCGGCAACCTGCTCGCGGATGGCCCGCATCGGCAAATCCATCCCGGCCATCAGGACCATCGTTTCCAAACGGGCCAGGGCATCCCTGGCGCTGTTGGCGTGCACCGTAGACAGCGAGCCGTCGTGGCCGGTATTCATGGCCTGCAGCATATCAAGGGCCTCGCCTCCGCGCACCTCACCGACCACGATGCGGTCAGGACGCATGCGCAGCGAGTTGATAACCAGGTCCCTGATAGATACCTTGCCCCTGCCCTCTATATTGGCAGGGC
>SKMK01000019.1 GCA_007121075.1 Syntrophomonadaceae bacterium | reverse complement strand
GTGTTGCCAAAGGGACGTGTTGCCAAAGGCAGTTGCCAAAGCAGTTGCCAAAGGGACGGGGTTGTTGACAACATTTCGGTGTTGCCTGTTGCTAATGGGGTGCCTGTTGCCAGGCGGACGTGCCAGGGAGACGGGGTTGTTGGTATTGGCAACATTGTCAGCAGTTGCCCAGGATCATGTATTGATAATGTTTCCAATATAATATATATTATCTGCTGGAGGTGTTGTTGTTGCCCAGAAAAGCCCGCCAAAAAAGCGAAAGTGGAATCTACCATATCATTATGAGAGGTTTAAACCGGCAGGTCATTTTTAACGAAGATGAAGATTGCCACAAGTTTCTTCAAACCCTTCAGCAGTACAAAAAAATAAGCGGTTACCATATTTATGCTTACTGCTTGATGAGCAACCACATTCATCTTCTAATGAAGATTGAACATGAACCTTTGGAACAGGTAATGCGCAGAATCTGTGGTAAATTTGTCTACTGGTATAATAAAAAATATGATCGCGCTGGATATTTATTTCAGGACAGGTTCAAGAGTGAGCCGGTAGAAGAAGACTCCTACCTTCTTACAGTCATTAGATATATCCATCAAAATCCAATGAAAGCCAATTTAGTAAAAAGAATAGAGCATTACTTATGGAGCAGTTATAATGCTTACACCAGGCCGGACAGTTTAATTGATACAGATTTTGTTTTAAATGTGTTTGACAACAATAGAGGGAGAGCATTAAAGGAGTTTGTTAATTTCAACAATCAAAATACAGAAGAGAAATGCATGGATCTAGAAGAAATAAAACGTATTACCGATCAAGAGGCTTTAAAGATTATTAAACGAGTATGCAATATTAACAGGGCGGATGAAATTCTTGAACTTAACAAAAAGGGCAGAGATCATTTTCTGAGTAAGTTAAAAAACGAAGGTTTATCTCTGAGGCAACTTGAAAGATTAACAGGTATCAACAGGGGAGTTATACAAAAAGCATAAATGAATGTTGTCAACAACCCCGTCCCCTTGGCAACTTCCCTTGGCAACTTCAATGAATGTTGTCAACAACCCCGTCCCCTTGGCAACTTTTGACACCTTTACTAAGAGATCCGGGCGAGCTTTTCTGCCCGGTTTTCCTCTCTGTATAGAGAGCATCCCAGGTTGTTCAACTTTAGATCCAGGTTTTCGTAACCTCTGTCAAGGTGATTTATGTCTTGAATTTCCGTAATTCCTTTTGCCGCCAGCGCGGCTAAAACAAGGGAGGCAGCTCCTCTTAAATCATAAGCCCGGACCCGTGTTCCCACCAGGTTGTTCTTGCCCCGGATTGATATGGTTGTACCGTCCACAAAGGCATCTGCGCCCATTTTAATCAGACTTTCAATATGGCGAAAACGATTTTCAAAAACTGTTTCCCTTAAGGTTCCCAAACCGTGCGCCTGGGTCATTAGAGAAGTTAAGGGAGGCTGCAGGTCGCTGGGAAATCCCGGGCAGGGCATAGTTCTTACATTGACCGGCTTGATAACTTCCGGGACCTCTACAGTTACTTCACCGGGATTCAACTTTTTAACCAGGATACCCATCTCGTTTAATTTGGAAGTAAGGGGAATCAAATGTTCCAGGTTTACGTTTTCTACTATTACTTCTCCGCCGGCTATGGCCGCGGCAATAATATAAGTTCCTGCTTCGATATGGTCGGGCATTACCCTGTAACCGGTTCCCCGAAGAGAGTCTACTCCTCTTATTTTCAAAGAACTTGACCCGATTCCGCTTATCTCGGCTCCCATTGATGAAAGAAAATGGCATAACCCGGCGATTTCCGGCTCCCGGGCTGCATTTTCAATAACAGTTTCACCTTCTGCCAGGGTGGCAGCCATTAAAATGTTCTCAGTTGCGCCTACGCTTGGATAGTCCAGGAATATTTGACTGCCTTTCAATCGATCAGCACGGGCATTAACAAAACCGTTTTCAAGTTCAAATTCTGCGCCCATGGCTGCCAGGCCTTTGAGATGAAGGTCGGTGGGGCGGCTTCCGATTGAACATCCTCCGGGCAGGGAAATCCTGGCTTTCCCAAAGCGAACCAGGAGAGGTCCGAGCATCAGGAAAGACGCCCTCAGCTGGTTGGTAAGAGAGCTGGGGGTTGTGAAACGGTTGACCGATGAACTATATAGGTGAAGGGTATTATTTTGAAGACTGACCTGCATACCAAGTGCAAATCCGATTTCACACATGATTTCGATGTCGATGAGACCGGGCACATCTTCAATAATTACTTGCTCGTCTGTCAAAAGCGAGGCGGCGATTAATGGAAGAGAACCATTTTTGGAACCGCTGACCCTGATTCTTCCCTGGAGTGCCGGAGCCCCTTCGATTATAAGTGTTTCCATTTATGCTCTCCTTTTCTTTATCCTCATCTGGTTAATATTTTATCTAGCAAGCAGGATTATAAAAAACCCGGGCGCTTGTTGAAATAGTACAGAATTTCATACCCAGAAGTCTATCAGCACAGTTCCCATTTAAAATTGATCGCTTTCGCATTTTTCGATGCATGGTTAACTCCCGGGATATAACAACAGCGAAAAGATTCATTAAAAAAATTTGCAACGGGCATATTAGTTATGAACTGATTCACTGCAAGTGGTTTTGTTTCCGGCAGCTCCGGCAGAGCAGCATCGTGCAGCAAAGCTGGCAAAATGCAGCGGCCGAAAGCCTTTTTATGGTATACTCAAAGCAACAGGAGAGGTTTCTATGACTGAAAACGAATATATAAAGAATTTGTATATCCGGGAAGATGCTGTGCTTAAGAAAGTAAAGAAATCAATGACTGTCAACGGCATGCCCCAGATTGCCCTGCCGCCGGATTCAGCCAAACTGCTATATATGCTGGCCAGAATAAGCGGGGCAAAAAAAATCCTTGAAATTGGCACCCTGGCAGGATACAGTGCAATCTGGCTGGCTCGTTCACTGCCAGAAGGCGGTTCTTTGCTTACTCTGGAAATTGAAGAGGATTTTGCCCGGGCTGCGAGCCAGAACTTTATTATAGCGGGTGTTGAAGATAAAGTCAGTATCACGGTCGGGGATGCGCTCAACTCTTTAAGCAGCTTGCGTGACTCCGGTGAAAACTTTGATTTCTTTTTTATTGACGCCGATAAAATTCATTACCCCGATTACCTGGAAATGGCCTTAGAGATGGCTGAACCGGGAGCGCTGATTAGTGCTGATAATACATTTTGGGGGGGCAAAATTTTAGACCCTTCCGACAGGGAAGAGACCACAGAAAAAATCCGCCGGTTTAACCGGATGCTCTCTACTGATGAGCGTTTGGAGTCCATGATCATTCCTACCGGCGACGGGCTGGCAGTGGCCAGGGTAAAAGAAGCTTAGGAGATCAGCGAAAACTTCTTTCACCACTGCCGCTACGCTCACCTCCTGCACCTGAGAACCCTCCTCAGAAACCCGGCCCCTATGGAGATCCTCCCGATTAAGCTAAAAACTGCATAGTCGTATAAAAAATATTTACTGCAGTGGAGGCTGCGCTCTTAATGGTTTCACTGAACGATTTATTATTGAGCCCGATCCTGAAAACATTGGGGTTTGACCGGCAGTACTGGAAGGAATCAAGCCGAACCGGACATAAGCTGGATCCTGTCCCGGCCTGGGAATAATAATGGCCAGAACTTTGGATTCCAGGGGTCTTTGGATTCTATTGCTTAATAGATCGCTATTTGCTATAATACCCCTGCGAGGGCGTGTAGCTCAGTTGGGAGAGCACTTGGCTCGCATTCAAGAGGTCAGGGGTTCGAATCCCCTCACGTCCACCAGGTAAGGGTTTTCGGGCGTATAGGAATGCCTGAAAACCTTTATCTTAGATGTCTAAAATGTAGAGCAGAATGGAGGTCTTTAAATGTATACAGGTAATACCAGACACCCCCTGGGCATTGCCCTGGCGGCAATTATGCTCATAACAATGGTTGCCTTGCTTTCCGGGTGTGGTGAGGATATCGGAACCGGGCCTGTTGATGAAGGTGCTATCACAGTCCCTGATGACTATTCTACAATCCAGGTAGCTATTGATGAAGCCGAAGACGGAGATGTGATCGTGGTCAGTCCCGGAACTTACAACGAGAACATAAACTTTCTGGGCAAAAATATAACCCTTCGCACTACCGATCCGGAAGATCCGGGAGTCAGGGAACAGACAATTATAGATGGCGGGCGCACCGGATCAGTGGTTACCTTTGAAAATGGTGAGAGTGAAGAGGCTGTGATATCGGGCTTTACGATCACCGGCGGTGGTGGGAAAAGGACCGCTCTCGAGTTTACTGTCGAAGGGGAGACCAGTGAAGAAACAGCCTATTACGGCGGAGGAATGATCATCATTAATGAAAGCTCCCCCACTGTGGAGTACAATGCTTTGGTTAAGAATGTTGCTGAAAGAGGCGGAGGGATCATGATTCATGATTCTTCTCCGGTTATTAACAATAACTATGTAAATGATAATACCTCAACAGGCGGAGGTGGCGGCTTGTTTGTCGCCCATTCATCCGGCGTAGAGGTCAGCAACAATGAAATATCCGGCAATGTTGCTGAAAGAAGCGGCGGAGCAGTTGCCATCAGCGGCGGCGGTGAAGAGCCTGCCACATTTGAGGGCAATACTATTTCGGAGAACCGTGCTCAAAACGGTGCTGGTTTTTCGATTTTTGAAGCTGAGCCCAACCTGGTTAACAATATGATTATTGACAACACCTCTCACCAGGCAGGCGGCGGTATATATGTGTTTAAAGCGTCCCCGTTCGTTTCAGGAAATGATCTCAATGATAATACCGCCGAATCCAGGGGAGGTGCAGTTGCTATCTTGTACGAGTCGTCTCCTCTCTTTGAAGACAACATGATCGTTAGCAACGATGCTGTCGATGCCGCCGGTGGAGTTATGATTGTTATGGATTCCGACCCCCGCTTTGAAAACAATGTTATTTCAGATAACCAATCCCGTAATGGCGGGGGAATGGTTATTATTGACGGTTCGACCCCGGAATTAATAGCCAATGATATAACGGGTAACAACTCCGAGCGCAATGGTGCCGGTATCTACATCCAGGACGCTTCGTCTTTAATTGAAGATAATAATATCAGCAATAACGATGCCAGGCGTGACGGTGGTGGAATATATGCTGCTCCTGGAGCGGTTATAACCTTAAACAATAATATATTTGAAGGCAACCGGGCCAGTAACGGCGGCGCTGTATATCTTCTGGAGGACGCGGTTCTGGAGTTGAGCGATCCTGATGACAACACTTATGAGGACAATGTCCCGGATGATATATATGAAGATTAGATTTGACGCTCAGTGTGAGTTCCAGTATCAGGACGAGCAAGTGAATTAGGGGAATAGTGATCCAGCGAAATGAGATAGACATGGCTGCTCGTACTGCTTTCGGGCAGCCATTTCCATAAAGAAGGAACGAGGTTGTGAGTGTAGAAAGCTACACACCCGTAAACCATACGTTGGAGGGAAATATGCCGCGTAAAGGATCAGGCAAAGAGAAAAAGAATAAGCAGACGAAGAAAGCTTTAAAGAAAGATAGCCCAGGTAAAGAAAGACAGGGCGGGATAAAAAATTCTGATCATCGCAGGCAGTGGATCGAAAAAGCAGGTCTAATTGTTATGCTGGCGGTGGTATCGGGATTGCTATTTATCGGGCCTTTTGAACGCGGTTTGTTTTTTCCGCGCGAACTGTTAGCCGCCAAAGCTGTTATTTTTGGCCTGTTAATCGTCTGGGGTTATTTTCGCTTAGCTTCCCGGGATGGGCGCTTGATTGAATCTCCCCTTGATATATGCCTGGTTGTTTTACTGCTTGCTTACCTCGTTTCTTTCTTTGTTGCCGTCCACAAGCGTGATGCCCTGGAAGAACTGCTAAAAATTGCTTCTTACCTGGTTGTTTATCTTGCTGCCATTGAAATAAGCCGTTATTGGTACCTTCCTTTAAAGAAATTACCTGGCAATCCGGATCATAAACCCACTCAGGCAAATACGGTTAAAGAGGAAGATAGATCCGGCCTGCCACCAGGTTTAAATTTACTGCTTCATTTTTGTCTGGGGGCGGCTTTTGTTGTTACCATAGCCAGCCTGGGCGCTGCTGCCGGTTACTGGGAATTTGCCGGAACTTACGCCTCAGCCCGTATTGCCTCACCGATGGGCTATGCCAATACGGCCGCCGCCTATCTGATGGCTGCTTATTTGCTGGCGCTCGGGCTTGCCCCGCTGGCGGCAAATAAATGGCATAAAATTATTTACCTCATCCCGGCCAGCCTGATGCTGGTGACCGTAATTTTAACCTTTTCCCGGGGAGCCTGGCTGCTTCTTCCCCCGCTGGCAATTTTACTGATTGTTGTTGCTTCCCCTGGAGAAAGATTGCGCTCATTTTTATACCTGGCCGTTACAGCAGCAGCGGCAGTTCCGGCTGCTTTTTTGGCCGACCCTTCTTTCCGAGCCGGAGAGCCGGGCCGGGCCTGGATAATAATAGTTATTGCTCTGGCCTGCACAGTCATCCTTGGGCTTGGTGCTGAATTTTATCTCAGCAGGAGCCGCCAAGTTCGGCTTGCCCTGGCCGGTGCGGCAGCTGCAGTATTTGTGATTGCTTTTGTGGCATTGATCGTTCTTCCCGCTACGGGGCCCATTCATCTTGAGCGGGGAGCAGAACAGGAAGCAGAAATGCAAAGAGTCGAGCAGGTGGTCGGTGATGTGGTTCCGGGAGGAGAATACAGGCTGGCCCTGGAAATAAACGCCGATGAAGAAACCACTTCTGATCATGACTCCACCGGCTATGCCTGGGGAGTAAGAGTGCTTGAAGGAGTGGAAGGTTACAAGGATGTTGAAGTATTTGACCACCGCGGAGGCGGAACCGACGGTTGGGAAACAAGAGAGTTTACTTTTAATACCGGTGATGAACCTTTAAGGCTGGTGGTGCAAATTTATAACCGCTATCCCGGCACTTCTGTTGCTGCCCGGGATGTTACCCTTACAGGTGCTGACAGAGAACAAAATTTGAGTTTTGCTTTTAACCGGGTTCTGCCTGACCGTTTTTACGACCGCCTTTTCTCATATTCCTTAGATCGAAACCTTGAGCGACGCCTTGATTTTTACGTCGATGCCGCCAAGATCATCAGGGACTACCCTCTTCTTGGTACGGGTGGTGGAGGATGGAATGCGCTTTACCGCAGCTATCAGGGCTTCCCTTATAGTTCCACTGAAGTGCATAATCATTTCCTGCAGGTCTGGATCGAAGCCGGCCTGTTTGGATTTCTTGCCTTTACTGGAATTTGGGTCAGTTTTGCCGCAGCTTTTATTCGCAATTGTGTCAGGCAAAAAGTTTCTCAAAAAGCTTGGCAGTACTGGACTGCTTCCTTTATCCCTGTCGCAGCCCTGGGCGCGCACAGCGTCATTGACTGGAACTTTTCAATGGCTGCCGTAGGTATCTTTCTATTTGTTTTGCTGGGCGCCGGCCGCAGCCTTGACCGGGGAGACTGGTTTGGCAGGCAGCCTAAGGACAATCGCCAGGTTGAAAGGCGTGGCTTTTATATCGGCCTGGGCGGGATTATCGCAGGGGTGGTCCTGCTTGCCTTTACTATTTCCCTTATCCACGGCCTCTATGCCACCTGGCGTTCGCAGGAGCACATGGAAAGAGGTAACTACAAACAGGCTGTGACGGAGATGGAAAGCGCTCTGCGTACAGATCCCTACCGGACAGACAATTATCACAACCTGAACGTCTTAATTGAGGATCGGGTCCGCAGGACCCAGTCCCCCGAAGAAATTGAAGAGATGTTAATGTTGGCCGAAAATGCTTATGAGCTTGAGCCATTCAATCCACGCTATGTATCCCGTTATGGCAGCCTGCTCCTGCAGTATGTAGATGTTGAAAAAGGCTTAAAATACCTGGATTCTTTGATTGAACTGCGACCGTTTGTGGAAGGCAGTTACCGGCAACCGGCCATATCCCGGTTACAGGTGGCGGAATTTTTAATGCAGGAAGGTGAATATGCGCAGGCAGAGCGCTACCTTAAGGAAATTTTTGAAATAGAACCGCTTATCAAGGAATACTATGGAGAAATTGAGCCCCTTGCTTTTGCGCTGGGCAGGGCCCACTACCTGCTGGGGGATTATGACAGCGCCATCTATTATTATAAAAAAGTGGCTGAAGAAGACGGTTATTATGATACTGCTCAAAGCGATTTGGAGGCAATCAGGGATGAATGGTAATACAGCCCGGACTTCCAAAGGCAAGAAAAGTGGCCCATTTGCCGTTACTAAAAATTTTGGCCTGCCGGCCAGGTCCGGGAAGTTTTTACTTATATTAACGAGCTGCATAGTGGTTTTTGCTTTGCTGTTTGGCGCTGGTTGTGTTGAAAGATATAATGGAAGTGAAACTGTAGAAACCGGTCTTGATTATGGAAACGGAAAGGAAGAAGATAGTATGGAAAAAGCATACATAAATGAATCTAAGCCTCTTTTGGATCAGGGTGTGCCTTCCGAACTGGAAACGGCGACCCTGGGTATGGGCTGATTCTGGGGACCTGATGCCCGGTTCGGGCAAATAGAAGGAGTTTACAGGACCCGGGTCGGTTATGCCGGTGGCACACTGGAAGATCCCACTTACCACCGCCTTGGTGATCACACTGAAGTTTTTCAGATCGATTATGATCCCAATGTCTTGTCTTATGAAGACATCCTGGAGATCTTCTGGACCAATCACAATCCGGCCGCAAGGAGCTGGTCCAGGCAGTACATGGCCATGGTCCTTTATCACAATGAAGGCCAGGCCGAAGCGGCCAGGCAGAGTAAAAAAGCAGTGGAAGCGCGCCTGGGCAAGCCTGTGTCCACCGAGATCCAGCCCCTTGATAAGTTCTACCTGGCTGAAGGCTACCACCAGAAATATTACCTGCAGAATGTAGAGAAGCTGGCGGTTGAAATAAAGGCCTATTACCCTGAGATCGAAGGACTGGTCAATTCTACAGTCGCCGCCCGCTTAAATGGCATAGCCGGTGGCTATGGAGATCCGGCCCTGGTGGAAAAAGAACTGAATCGCTATGGCCTTTCCGATCGCGGGGAAAAAATAATTCAGGATGCAGTCTATTAGAACAGGCTGTATTAGATAAGTTTTTGTTCTGACCTGAAATAATTTACTGCTGAAATTGAAGAAACCCTTGCATAAGCAAAGAGGAACCCTCAAAGAAGCAGTCTCCGGTTGGTGGGATCTGTTCTTAAGCAGTTTGAGCGCAAGGTGAGAATAGTTGAATTGAAGCAGGGAAATTGGTCCCCCTGCTTCAATTTTTTTGTTAAGGAAAAACCGCAGAAGAACGGAAACTTCAGTGATATTAGAAGCTAGCATTGACAAAATTATTGAAAATTGATATTATTTTCTCAAATGATCTCGCATTTTTACACTGATTTACAGCTTAAAGTTTCTTTTGCCCGGTTTTGCAGGTACTGTGGCTACGGAAGCAACGGTATATATGATGGGTATAAGCCTTTCTGGCAATGTTTTTTAATTAACAGCCGGACCGAAGCTAGGGCTGTAGTAAAGTGCCTGTGATATGAGTGTGGGCACGCGAGCATTTAACTTTGTAAAGGAGGTTAATCATGCGCTTAATTCTTATTGGCACCTGGGATCCTCAAAACAGGGACAAGATTGTCAACAAGAGAATGGAAGAGGGAAGGCTGACTCCTAAAGGGATAACAATCCTGGGAGAATGGTTGGACGTATCTGGAGGAAGGTCTATATGGTTGATCGAAGCTGATTCAGCCAGGGAATGTTTTAAGTGGTCGCTTCATTGGAGCAATTTGTGCCATTTCGAGATCTTTCCGGTTGTGGAAATAAAAGATGACAAGGGAACTCAAATATCTTAAGCATGTTTTCCAGGATCGCATAATAGGGATAGCCTGGATTAAAGACAGGTAATATAACAGATACAGCTAAATTGTAAAAACGGAGTCAGAAAATGATACCTACATCGAAGGACTTTCAGGAAAAACTACAGCAGGTGCTTAGACTGGCAGCTGAAAAAGGACGAACTCATATTGATATAGATGCCGGCTCTTTGCACCGGTTAGTGTGGGGAGCTTACGAAAGAAAACACAGGCTCCCCCAGTGCTGTTATGTTATGAAAAAAATGATGAAAGAAAAAGATATCATCCTGGTAGAAATTGAAGAAGGACGGGAAGCTGAATTTAAAGTTAAGTATATGCTCCCCAGGTGAATTATTGTTGTTTCATCTTTTCTCCTGTAAAAATATTGTGTTATACTTTATGATATAAGCTTTGATAAAAAAATGGGGACGTAGCTCAGGGGGAGAGCGCTTGATTCACATTCAAGAGGCCGTGGGTTCAAAACCCTCCGTCCCCACCAAATAAAAACCCCGGGAAGCATTAAATTTAGCTTCATCCGGGGCTTTTTTGTTTTGCTCGAAATAGGCCGAAATCTGTGTCAGATCGTTCGAACCACAGCTCGGCAACTAACAAACAGCTAGCTCACATAATAGAGTCAAGCTGTTTCCGGTTTAGGTTTGATTAATTTGTCTTCAGCCAATTTGATTACCTTGCCGTCGCTAAGTCGCTTGCATTCATACTTATTGTTGGCTGTTATTGCTATGATTTCATACTCTATGCCAAATCTTGATTTAACTTTATCGCCTACTTTGAACATTTAAATCACCTCCTGGAAGTATTATTCATCCCAGAAAATAGTAAAAATATATCAGAAAAAACTAAAAATCCAAGATCTTCCCCCATAGAAAACATAGAACCTAGCTTATTATAAAAAAATTTTCTTCATTGTGACAACTACTATGTTTGTAGCATAGCACAGCATCCGGTTTTGATCAATTAAAAAATATCCCATTAGAACGGTACAAAAATTAGCCTCTTTATCCAGTTTTCTATGGTATAATATCGTGGCTTTGGGATGCTGAGAATTATAGGGGAGGGATATTGATGGACAGACTGCATTATCGTGAAAGGGCTGAACGCCATATCAGTAAATTGTGCCTGGAGATAGGTGAACGCTGTGTGGGCAGCCCGGGAAATAAGAAGGCGACGGATTATGCCGCCAAGGTTATGCGGGAGTTTGGGTTCCAGGTTGAAACACCGGGCTTCGATTGTTTCGACTGGGAAGACCGGGGTTCTGAACTAATTGTGGGAAATGAGAGTTTCCGGGTGTTAAGCAATCCCTATACCTCGGGCGGGGAAATCAGGGCCCCCTTGAGCGCTGCGGCCACGATTGAAGAGCTGGAACAGGTGGAAGCGAATGGAAAAATTGTTTTTCTGTACGGGCAAATTGCAGCCGAACAGCTGATGCCTAAAAACTTTACCTTTTACAATCCCGATGAACACCGCAGGATTAATGAACTCCTTGAAAATAGAGGCTTTATAGCAGTCCTTACTGCCACTTCACGTAATCCGGAAACAGCGGGTGGTGTCTATCCCTTTCCTTTGATCGAGGACGGGGATTTTAACCTGCCCGGGGCCTACATGACCGATAGCGAAGGGGAAAGGCTCCTTGCTGTAAGCCAGGGGGAAGAAGTCTTTTTGAAAATCGATACGGAAAGAAAGCCTTCTGAAGGATGTAATGTCATCGGCCGCAGGGGCGAAAATCAAGCTGAAAGGGTTACAGTCATGGCCCATATAGACAGTAAGCAGGGCACTCCCGGGGCGATTGACAATGCCACCGGCACCGCTGTGCTGCTTTTACTTGCAGAAATGATGGCCGGTTACAATGGCCGGATGATGGTGGAACTGGCGGCCGTGAACGGTGAAGATTATTATTCCAACCCCGGTGAAATGCTCTACCTGGAAGAAAACCGGGACCGGTTTGATCAGATCATCCTGGGCATCAATATTGACGGGGTCGGTTACCGCTGCTTTTCTGCCGCCTACTCCTGCTATGACTGCCCGGATGAGGTTTCATCTGCTGTCCGGAAGGTTTTTGATAGCAGCAGTGTTGTCGAAGGCGAGCCCTGGTACCAGGGAGATCACGGCCTGTTTTTGTACAACAACCGCCCTGCCCTGGCCATTACCTCGACGGCTATCCAAGATTTGCTTGATATTGCCCATACACCTGATGACAAACCGGAAATAATCGATTATGATCAGGTAGTCGAGGTTGCCCGCACCGTTTATGAACTGCTGATCAGGCTTTCAGGGCGGCGCTAAACAGGAGAAATAACAAGCTGGCAGGGAGGCAGAAAAAACCTTGGATATCTTATTTGTTATTGCCATCGTCCTCATCCTGAACCTGGTATTGATCGCTTTTGCGATTATCGATATTATGCAGCGCAGTAATGTTAAATACCTGTCTAAAACAGGATGGATCATCATGATGGCTTTCGTGCTTTTTGGGGCGGCCATCTACCTGCTGGTGGGCCGCGGCGTAGATAAAGCTGCTACTTAAGCAAAGATTATTTATTTCCGGGCTCCGATCACAGCTTGTGTTTCAAGCGCTTTTTGCCTTCTTCTTTCCAGAACGGCTGGCGCAAAGCGGTTAGTGCCCCATACCCCGGCCAGGATGGCGGCAGTGCCGGCAAGATGATACCAGAAAACAAGCTCTCCGCGGAAAACCACCCCGGCAATGATGGCTACTACCGTAACCATGTTGGCAAAGACAGCACCCTGGGTAGCTGTGATTTTACTCAGGACATAATTATAGAGGAAAAATGCTACTACCGATGAAAAAACTCCTAAGTACAGGACAGCTACCCACTGCTCCGCCAGGGGCGCTAAATAAATTTCCAGGTTCCCGGCATTATAATGTTGTCCCAGGGCAATGGCATTAAAAACTACCGCTCCAAAAACCATCATGATCCAGGTTGTGCGAACCGGCGGATGCTTTATAGAAGCTTTGCGGGAAAATATATTGAAACCGGCCCCGGCAATAACGGCAGCCAGCAGAAAAACGGTCCCGATCGGGTTAACCCCGGCAATAGATTGGGCGTCCATGAAGATGATAAAGATGGCCCCGCCAACAGAAGCAATAATGAACAACAGCTGGATCCGGTTTGGATACTCCTTTAAAAAAATAGCGGAAAATATGGCCACAAAAATTGGAATGATAGCGATCATCATCCCCGCGTAAGAAGATGATGTCAGCAGGATACCGGTTGTTTCAGTGGCAAAATACAGGATGGGCTGAAAAATGGCCAGCGGGAGCAGGTTAATATAATCGGCGGGGGTAACTTTTATTCTGATCAACCTGAAAGCCCGCAGCAGGGACATGGCCAGGACTGCGGCTGCGAAGCGCAGTCCGAGCAGGTGAATAGGGGAGAAGTGATCGAGAGCTCCCCTGGTAAACATAAATGAAAAACCCCAGGTAAGAGCGACCCCTACTCCGGCCAGGTATGGCAGATACTGTGTTAGCTTTGGCATTGGCAATCACCCTTTTACCCAGACTAAGCATTACTATACAATAAAGCATAGGGGCATGGAAGGGGTTTGCAGAAAACTATTTCTTTATTAGATTTCAGAAAACTTAGGCTTCACCATTTGATGGATGAAAATGGCAATATGTGTTTTCAGGGTAGATTCAAATGCAAAATGCTCTTGATTATTCTGAACAAAAATGGATAATATTAACCATAGGATTTTAATGATAAACAGCGTGTAAGCCTCCATAGGTCAGGATGCGTTCATTTAAACAGCAAGAACTCTGTACAGAGAAGCTGAATTACCGGTTTCCACCATGGATAGAAGTGTTTTCTACCCGGATGGCAAACAATCCAGGGGCTGGACTGGAAATAATAAAAAGAGGGGATGATTAACAATGCGGTGCGCAACCATTATACTGCCGCCTGTCTTAAAGGCCGTGGTTTTGTTGGTGGTGCTGATTTTGTCTTTACTGTTCAGCGCGGGCTGCAGCAGGACCAGGGTGACGGAAGATTTTTTTCAGTCTTACCGGGTTAGATCGGGAACGGTTCTGGAAATATATAATCCCAACGGGCAGGTTACAGTGACCGGATCGGATCATGATGAAGTAGAAATAGCCGCTTTGAAAGAAACCTATCACGGCCAATCCGCCCTTGACGAAGTAGATATATTCATTGATATAGGCGAGATAATGATTATCGAAACTGTCCATAGCGCTGACGGTAAGGATGTGACTGTCAGCTATGACATTAAGGTGCCGGAGGGGGTCGAGGTATCGGTTGTTGAATGTTCTAACGGTAATATCGATCTCCAGGGGATATCTGGCAGCCCGGTCCTCTCTACCTCAAACGGAAATATTAGTGTCAGCGCTGTTGGCGGTGTGGTTTCCGCCCGCAGCAGCAACGGAGATCTGGATATTAAATCTGTTGAGGGGCTTGGTTACCTGAGGACTTCCAACGGTGATATTATTGCTGATCTGCCTGATATCAGGGAAGATCTTGACATCAGGACCAGTAATGGTTCGATTAGTCTGAGTATCAATCCCGAGCTGGCGTTTTACCTGGAAGCCAGCACTTCAAACGGAGAAATCAGTTTTAGCAATCTCGACCTGGAAATATCTATCCAGGAACAGACACTTCTGTCCGGGATCATGAACGGGGGCGGCCCTAAACTAAATATCACCACCTCAAATGGTTCAATCGACCTGGCTCAGCTGCAACAGTAAACATTTTAGCGGAGACAGCACATATGATTACAGACCAGCAATTTTTTTGCCACCCTGGCCAGCATTCTGCTCACCCAGCCCATGCACAATGTAGCAGCAGCGGTAATCATGACTCCGGTTGCCCTGAATGCAGCCCAGGCCCTTGGCGTGAATCCGAAAACTTTTATCATGGCCGTAGTGATTGGAGCTTCAGCTGCTTTTATGATGCCGACGGGACATCCGATGACCCTGCTGGTCCAGAAACCGGGCCATTACAGCTCAGCTGATTACCTGAAGTACGGGGCCGGCTTGAGCCTGCTGGTGTTCCTGGTAATTATACTGGTGGTTCCCCTGGTCTGGCCCTTCTAAGGCAGGATAAAGGTCTTTCTTTGCTTACTTTGCTTATTTAGCCAGGTATCATTAAACCCGGGGTGCCCTGCCGGTATAACAATTTTAAGATAGATGAAGGTAATACTGGGGTTGTGTCGAAATGAAAGTAACCATCTGATTTAAGGATTTTGATTTGAGAATTGAGCAAATAGTTTAATGCAGCAGGGTGGATGAAGGCAAGCCCTGCAGGGTGATAGGGAGTTGAAGCAAAGTGAGGAAAAGCAGCCTGGTTACAATGGTTATTGTGATATTGGCCTTTATGCTTGTGGTTGGTGCAGCAGGCTGTGCTCCTGAGGTCGACCCGGTTCCGTTCGATGAACCTGAAGTGGAAAATGAAACTGAAGAACCGGATCTCATAGATGAAGAAGATGATGTTGAAAAACCGGAGCCGGCTGCGGATTATTTTTGGCCCTGGATCAGTCATGGTGAGCTCGTCCTTTCCAGCACCGAAATTATCGACGGCCCTCATCTTTTTGAGTCCGACACCGGCTTCGTAGGAGAATTTACCCGGGATACGAAATACAGCGGCCGGATCGTGTGGCTGGTTGAAAAAACCGATGTTTTTGAAATCGAATGGCTGACTTTAGCTTTCGATGCCGATTATTACGCCCTTCATGAATGGCAGATGGAACTGCATTTCATGTTTGAAATTGAAGACCTGGAGCTGGAGCCGGACGATGAAGGCGTTCAGAGCTTCGAAGTTGGCCTGGTCGATGAACAGGAAGGCTTCAGGGTTGAGATAGAAAGGGTTAACCTGGGCAAGGAACAGGAGGGGAGTTTTACTACCGATCCCATAAATTATGTAGCCCTGGATGTAGAAATAATGGTAATTGATAAACCTTAATGAAGAAGGAGTGTTTGAAGTTGAATGCAATTGATGAAGCGGCAGTAAATACAATCCGATTCTTAGCGGTAGACGCTGTAGAAAAAGCCAGTTCAGGGCATCCTGGACTCCCCATGGGCGGGGCGCCAATGGGCTACACTTTGTGGAGCCGGTTCCTTAAACATTGTCCCGATGACCCTAACTGGGCCGACCGTGACCGGTTTGTCCTCTCAGCCGGGCACGGCTCGATGCTTCTATATGCCCTGCTTCATCTTTTTGGTTATGACCTGCCGCTGGAAGAGATTAAGAATTTCCGCCAGTGGGGCAGCAGGACGCCCGGCCACCCGGAATACGGCCACACACCGGGTGTTGAAACTACGACCGGTCCGCTGGGACAGGGCTTTGCCAATGCCGTCGGTATGGCCATCGCCGAACGCCGCCTGGCTGCTGAATTTAATCGTCCCGGGTACCCCCTTGTGGATCACTATACCTATGTTTACTCCGGAGACGGTTGTATGATGGAAGGTATAACATCCGAAGCGGCCTCGCTGGCCGGCCATTTAAAACTGGGCAAGCTGATCTGCTTCTACGATGACAACAAGATTTCTATTGACGGCAGTACCGATATTGCTTTTACTGAAGACGTGGGAAAGCGTTTTGAAGCTTACGGCTGGCAGGTGCTGAGGGTAAAAGAAGGAAACCGGATGGAGATCATTGCAGAGGCCGTTTCTGAAGCCCGGCAGGAAACCGACCGCCCCAGCCTGATCATGGTCCGGACCGAGATCGGTTACGGTTCGCCCGGCAAGCAGGGAACCGCCGGCGTTCACGGCGCTCCCCTGGGGGCTGAAGAGGTGGTTGAAACCAAAAAAAACCTGGGCTGGCCCCAGGAACCGGCTTTTTATGTTCCTCCTGAAGTTTATGACCATTTTGGCCGACTGAAGGAAACGCTAAGAGCCAGGAAAGAAGAGTGGAGCGCCCTCTGGAGCGATTACCGCAGCGAGTACCCCGAGCTTGCCGATAAGTGGGAAAACTGGTTTTCGGGGCAGGTGCCAGAAAAGCTGGCTGACGATGACCGGCTGTGGGATTTTGGCGATCAACCGCTTGCTACCCGGGCTGCTTCCGGTCAGGTAATGCAGATTTTAGCGGAGTACCTGCCCAACATGATCGGCGGTTCGGCGGACTTAAATTCTTCCACGAAGACGGGCTTGAAGCAGTTTGGTGATTTCCAGGCCGACAATCCCTCCGGCAGCAACATTAATTTCGGGGTTCGGGAACATGCCATGGCCGCGATCCTGTCCGGTTTGTTCCTGCACGGCGGCCTGCGACCCTTCTGCTCGACGTTCCTGGTATTCTTTGACTATATGAAGCCCTCGGTGCGGCTGGCGGCCCTGATGGGGCTGCCGGTGACTTATGTCTACACTCACGACAGCATCGCCCTCGGTGAAGACGGGCCTACCCATCAACCCGTGGAACATCTGTCTCACTTGCGCTCCATTCCCAATATGCATGTCTTAAGACCGGCCGACGGCAGGGAAACAGCGGCGGCATGGCTGCATGCCCTTCAGCGCCGCTGCGGGCCGACGGCCCTGATCCTCTCCAGGCAAAAACTGCCCCAGCTTGTGGGAACCGGAAAAGAAGCGCTCCGGGGAGCCTATGTTGTCAGCCGGGAAAAGGGAAAAAGCCCCGACCTGATCCTGATCGCGAGCGGTTCCGAACTTAATCTTGCCCTTCAAGCCAGGCGGGAGCTGGAGGATAAGGGGCACAATGTGCGTGTGGTCAGTATGGTCAGCCGCGAACTGTTCCTGGCCCAGGATCAGGAATATCGGGAAGCGGTGCTTCCCTCCGCCGTTGAGCGGAGGCTAATCATTGAAGCGGCCCTGCCCGCAGGCTGGGAAAGTTTTACCGGTCGTAAAGGAGCCGTGTTTGGCCTCAATGAGTTTGGCGCATCAGCCCCGGGCCCGGTGGTAATGGAAAAACGGGGCTTTACGGTGGAGAACCTTGTCAAACAGGCCGAGGCTCTTACCGGTTAAACGCATATATACAGCAATAACTGCAAAACAAACCGGATTTCTGCTGAAATACATCCCAGGATTATTCTTTTGCTGTTAAATCAAGCCTGAATTTGGTATGATCGATATGTAGATATTACAAAGCTTTAGGTAGTGAACTATAAAAAAACCATCCGATATGGTGGCGGCAATTTGTTTTGGGAGGAAAAGATTTGAGGAAAAGAAGAAAGAACAGGGAGGCAGGTTTGCCCTGGCTGGCGTTTGCAGCATTTATCCTCATTATTATGGTCGCGGCGGTGTATTTTTTACCCGGTATGTCCGGGCAGTTCCGGGCGATCATCGATCCTGAAGGGGCAGAGCGGCTCGAAAAGGAAGAAACTGCTGTTTCTCCCGAAGAAGAACTCGAAGATGAAGATGACGATGAGAGCTGGTTTGAAGAAGATGTAATCGATCCATTCGAAGAAGGGGAGGAAAAGGAAGTACCGGAAGAGGAAGAGGCTCGGGAAAGATCAGAAGAGGGCCCCGTGGAAGCGCCCGAAGATGAACTTACCGGGCCTGAAGATGATCTGGATGTGATTTCCAACGGGGACTATTTGCTGGCCCTGGTCACCAAGGAGACAACCTTGAAGCAAGATTATGTCCCTGCCGACCTTGAGCCGATCCCTTCATATATGAAACCTTCTTATCAAATGCAGCTCAGACAGGAGGCGCTGGAGCATCTAAAAAAGTTGTGGGAGACAGCTGAAGAAGATGGTGTTACTCTTAGCATCAGGTCCGCTTACCGCAGTTATCAAACCCAGAAGCAGCTTTTCAAAGATTATGCCAGCAGGCACGGGGAAGAAGAGGCCAACCGGTTCAGCGCCCGGCCCGGGCAATCCGAGCATCAGCTCGGAACTGCCGTTGATTTTGGCGGGACCGGGGCTGATTTTACGGCTGAATTTGCCCGCACCGAGCAGGGCCGGTGGCTGGCTGATAACGCCCACCGTTACGGCTTTGTCAAAAGCTACCCCGCGGGCAAGGAAGATATAACGGGCTATATCTACGAACCCTGGCATTACCGTTACATTGGAGTCGAGCATGCCCGGGAGTGGAATGAATCGGGCTTGACGCTCAAGGAGTATTTAAAAAAACAGCCGCAGGATTTTGAATAAAACGGGTTTTTAAATTGAACGGGGGTAAATAAAAATGACCAATCATGTGGAGTTAACCCAGGAAGAAAAAACTTTCGGCATGCTTTGCCACCTTTCCGCTCTGGCCCTCTTTATCCTGCCTTCTTTCGGCAACGTTTTCGGGCCCCTGATTGTGTGGCTGATTAAACGAGACCAGTCGGCCTGGATAGATCGGCAGGGCAAAGAAGCACTTAACTTCCAGATCACGATCGTAATTTATGCTTTCGTTGCCTGGTTCGTAATTTTCCTTTTGGCTTTAACCATAATTGGCATCCCGCTGGCGGTTTTAATCGGCATCGGCCTGGCTGTCTTCTGGCTAATCATGGTTATAACTGCCTCAATTAAAGTTAACAACGGAGAAGATTTCCGTTACCCTCTAAATATCAGGTTCATTAAGTAATTTTTAAGTTATAATCCACCCACGGCCGCTTGCAATTTAAAACCTGATGTCTTATCATGTAAAAAGAGGCAGTCAGGCTCTGTTTAATTGAAAAAAAGTCTGATTTACTGTGATTTTTTATTCTAAGGGGGTTTAAGGATGACTAATAAAACCAATTTGACACAGGATGACAAAACATATGGTATGCTCGCTCATCTTGCGGCACTGGCCCAGTTTGTAATACCCACCTTCGGCAATGTGATTGGTCCCCTGGTAATTTGGCTAATTAAGAAAGATCAGTCTGCATGGGTAAACAAGCAGGGTAAAGATGCGCTTAACTTCCAGATCAGCATAGCTATTTATACTGTGGTATCCATAATTCTGATCCCGCTGATTATCGGAATCGTGCTGCTAATTGCAGTTGGGATCTTCTGGCTGATCATGGTTATCCTGGCCACGATCAGGGTCAGCGAAGGGGAAAGTTTCAGGTACCCGCTTAGTATCCGCTTTATCAAGTAAAAGCTGCAGTGTAATAAACTACAAAAATGTATTTAAAATCAACAGAGGGATAGGGTAAGGTGATTACCCGTCCCTTTTTTACCCTCAAAGCAATTATTTCAGAATTAGCAGGCCCTGTTTTTAGATGGGCAGTTTGAAGAAGCAAGCGGTGAGTTAACAAACAAGTTCCGATCAGTCCGGAAAAAAGGAGTGGTTTTGAATGAAGAAAATTGTCCTGATCGAACCGCAATCTAAGGAAGATCATGTTTACAAGCATGTCCTGATGCCCCGCCTGGGACTGCCTATCCTGGGAACGCAGCTCAAACAGGAAGGATACCAGGTCAGTTTCCACCTGGGGAAAGGCGATTCCCTGCCCTGGTCCAAGCTTCTTGATGCCGACCTGGTGGGCATATCAACCACCACCGCCACCTGCCGCGAAGCGTATCAAATTTCCGGGCTGCTTAGATCCAATGATATCCCGGTTATTATCGGCGGTATTCATGCTTCTTTCATTCCCGATGAAGCGATCCAGTTTGCCGATTATATTGTCCGTGGAGAAGCCGAAGAGTGTTTCCTTCCCCTGATCCGGGCTCTAGAAGCCGGCCGGGAACCGGAGGGTATCCCGGGAGTATCTTACTGGAAAAACGGGAAACCGGTACACAACCCACCCCAGCAGGCTGCTATCGATATGGACACCCTGCCCATACCCGATCTTTCCATGATGGACAATGCCAACAAAATGCTCAGTATCCCGGTTATGACCTCGCGGGGATGCCCCTATAACTGCAGCTTTTGCTGTGTTACCAAGATGTTCGGGCGCCGCTACCGCTTTCGCTGCACTGAAAAGGTCCTCCAGGAGCTGGCCCAGTTTCCCGGTAAGCATGTCTTTTTCTGTGATGACAATTTTGTGGCCAATACAAAGCGCAGCAAGGAATTGATGCGGGAGATGATCGAGCGGCCGGATATAAAAATAAAAGGCTGGGGAGCCCAGGTCCGGGCCGATGCTTCTTACGATGACGAGCTGATGGAGTTAATGGCCCGTTCGGGTTGCAGCATCGTTTATATTGGCTTTGAGTCGATCAACCCCGAAACTCTCAAAGGTTATAACAAGGAACAAAGTGTAGATGACATCAAGGAAGCCATTCGCCGCTTCCACGAATACGGGATCAGGATCCACGGTATGTTTGTCTTTGGTGGTGACGGCGATACCGTTGAAACAATCAGGGATACAGCCGATTTTGCAGTCGAAGCCAAGATTGACAGTGTGCAGTTCGTGATGCTTACCCCTATGCCGGGCACTCCTTTCTTCGATCAGCTGGAAAGCGAAGGCAGGATTATCAATTACGACTGGTCACTTTACGACGGGCACTACGCCGTTTTTAAGCCGGCCTTGATGAGTGCAGCAGAAATGCAGGATGAAACGCTGAGGGCCCTGAAAAAGTTTTATTCCCTTTCCAATATCTTTAAAAACGTTCCTGTTACCGGCTGGGCCTCCGCCCTCTACCGGGCGATCGGATTTGGGCTGACCAGGCATTTTGCTTACCAGAGCCGCTGGTATGGCGGTTTCCTGAAGCAACAGCCTTACACCAGCTCCGAGCCGGTTACCCTTTTCTCCCGACAGCTGCAGGCTCCGGTCGCAGGCGATAGAGAGGCTGAAGCATCCTCCCCGCTCGTGGTATCTTTAACCGAGCAAAAGGGGATTCTCTACCTGAAAATCAAGGGTATTGCAGACAATCTGCAACTAAAAGAACTGAACCGGACCCTGAAAAAAGTGCTGCCCAGACATTATAACCAGCTGGTTATCAATGCTGAAGGCCTGCGTTTTGCCTCGGAAAAAACAGCAGCCGGTTTTGCCTCCTACCTGGAAAAACTCGGCACCAGGGTCCGCCGCTTACAGGTGGTAACAAAAGCAGAAAAACAGGCTAGAAGCCTGCTGAACTGGAAACAATCAAGCCGTTTCAAACTGCCGCGTTACGAACTGCTGGTCCACAAACACTAATATTTATCAAGGGAACGGGAATTAAAAAATCTACTGGAAGGAAAGTTGTTTATATTAAAACCTGATCATTGAGAGAAAGGAAGACTGGAAGGGTTTAAAAAAGGCTGAAATCCTGTTTTGATACTTTTAAACAGACGATTATGCCGGTGGAGCAGTCCCGGTCGGGTTCCTGCCTCCTGTCCGGCATATTTTAGTTACAATCACCATAAAGTGATGTTGCTGATGCCCATAAAGTAGCCCAGGAAAAAAGCGATTACACATAAAAAGAAGAGGATTACCCAGGATTTCCCACGTACTCTTTTTTTCTTCTTTACA
Organism: Syntrophomonadaceae bacterium; assembly: GCA_007121075.1. Classification (GTDB taxonomy): domain Bacteria; phylum Bacillota; class Dethiobacteria; order DTU022; family DTU022; genus B1SED10-74M. The sequence continues at coordinate 10,548 of SKMK01000019.1, read as the reverse complement.
TTTCGGGCCAAGCAATTTCCTCCTTTGCTGCCGGTTGATCCGGCAGCCTCTCTGCCGGGTCAATGACCTCAATACCGGTGCCAATCTGATTATAACACTTTTTGACCTTCTTATTCAGGGTCCAAAAAGGTGTTATAATATTTTATGTGTTAATCTGGCAGATTAAACAAGAAAGGGTGTCTGTTATTTGCGCCGCAGTGACAGCAAGTGGTTCCTGACCCGGGTGAAGAGGACAATTTATGATCATAAAATGATCGAAGGGGGTGACCGTGTAGCAGTAGGCCTTTCCGGGGGCAAAGATAGCTCAGCCCTGCTATATATCCTCAACATATTCCGCAGGCACGCTCCGTTCGATTTTGACCTGCAGCCAATTTATGTTCACCTGGGCTGGGAAGTTGACCTGGAGCCCCTTCATGAACTGGCCCGCAGCATGGGCGTGGGGCTGCATGTAGAAGAAACGGCCATTTCAAAGATCGTTTTCGAAACCAGGAAGGAAAAGAATCCCTGTGCTCTCTGTGCCAATATGCGCCACGGGGCTTTGCACCAGGTAGCCAAAAAGCTCGGTTGCAACCGGGTCGCCCTCGGCCATCACCTGGACGATGCAATCCAGACCTTTATGCTGAACCTGATCTATACCGGCCGGATGGACACCTTTAAACCAGTCACCTACCTGGACCGGTCCGGCCTTTACCAGGTCCGGCCCCTGATCCAGCTCCCGGAAAGCACCCTTATTGGCCTGGCCAAACGGGAGCACCTGCCCATTGTTAAGAACCCCTGCCCGGTTAGCGACAAAACCAAGCGCGCTGAAATGGAAGAGCTTTTAAATGAAATGGCCCGGCGCTACCCCGATCTGAGGGAAAAGTGGCGGGCGGCTTTAAAAGGCAGTCCCTTTTGGAACCTTCCTTCCTAATTTGGATTGACTCCCTGTTTATTTGCTGTATTCCTTAGCTTTATAATCTGTAAGCCAAGCACAATAGATTGAACTTAAACCGTCTATGCATCTTGATAAGGCATTACATTTACATTTGAAGTAACTTCGGCAACCCCTGGTACTTTTTTTACTACTTGCATCATCCTGTGCTTGTCGTTATCATTCGAAACCCAACCTGAAAGATGGACTTTGCCCCTGCCTGTGACCTCAACAAAGATAGTATTAGGTGAGACCAGGTTGCTTTCTATTAAATTATTTTCTATTAGAGCGGCTTCTACTTTATATTTCAGTGAAGCAAACTCCATCTCTTCCGTAGCTTTTAAACTGCATTCTTTTATTTCATCAGATCTGGCAAGTTCGATAATCAATCTTGTTGCCCTCTCAGGTTCCAGCTTCTCTAAATTAAACACCAGGTCGTATGCCGGGAGATCTTTCCAGTCCCGATCAAAAGTGTATTGAACGAAATCTTTAAGCCTTTTATCCATTTTGCGTATTAGCTCAACAGCTTTATCTTCACTCATGCCTTGCTCTTTGGCCAGTTTTGCACTTCTTGTTTCTTCTGAAGCGTGAATTAAAACATGTAGAGCACAGTGAAATCTTCTTAAAAAGACATGCGCTCCGTGTCCGATAATTACGCCTTCGCCTTTGCTTGAAATATCATAAACAAGCGAGCCTAGCAAGTCAAAGTATTTTGCCGGTTTATTTGTAAATAGCCGGTCAAAAAGGCGCGGTGCCTTTTCGTCGATTCCGTCCAGGTCATCGCTTGAAAAGCCCAATTCTATAGCTCTTTCCTGGATTTTTTTATCGTCAAATAACTCGAATCCAAGCTCTTCCGATACCTGTTCTGCGATTTTTTCCCCACCGGAACCAAAAGCTGAAGTAATCGTTATCAATGACATAAATAAACCTCCTTAAAAATTTTGCATAAGAAAGCAGGGGGCCTTAAAGGTGGTAATATTTTAACACACGGGCAAAAGCATAGCAATTTGGCTATGCAAGCAGGCACTCGAAAAGTAACTGGAAATTTTATGGGAGGTTGAGGGTCTGGACTGGAACCACAATGTCGGCCTGGTTTCCCATTATGTGGCCGCACCGGCTTTTCCCGGAAAACAAGATTGCCTTGACCTGTGGGCTATTCGAATTTACAAAAAGCGAGCCGGACTTTTTGTCAAAATTTACTTGCTATTTTTCCCGATATGATATAATTTATTAAAGTATTGAGAAAGGAGCTTAGGGCAATTAATCAGAAATCACTCCAGGAATTGCTGGAAAACGTCCGTGACGGCAGGATCAGTGTTGAAGAGGCCTCAGAGCGCCTGCGGATCCTGCCCTATGAAGATATTGGTTTTGCCCGTGTCGATCACCAGCGCTACCTGCGCCGCGGGTTTCCCGAAGTTATCTACTGCCCGGGGAAAACCACCGGCCAGATCGTGGCTATCTTTGGGTGCCTGGTTGCTTCCGGGGGCACAGTTTTGGCTACCCGGGCCGAAGAAGAGGCTTACGAAGCGGTCAGGGCCGAACACCCGGGAGTGGAGTACCACCGGGAGGCAAAAGCGCTGGTCCTGCGCGGCCAAACAGAACTTGAACCTTACGGCTATGTTGTTGTTGCCTCGGCAGGAACGGCCGATATTCCTGTGGCTGAGGAAGCCGCCCTTACTGCCGAACTGATCGGCAGTCGGGTTGAGCGGCTGTATGATGTTGGGGTGGCCGGCATTCACCGCCTCTTTGATAATTGGGATAAGATCAGCAGGGCCCGGGTGATCGTTGTCGTAGCCGGGATGGAAGGGGCTTTGGCCAGCGTAATTGGCGGCCTGGCTGCCTGCCCGGTAGTGGCGGTTCCTACCAGCGTTGGTTACGGTGCGAACCTTGGTGGCATCGCTCCCCTGCTGACCATGCTGAACAGCTGTGCTTCCGGTGTGGCGGTGGTCAATATCGACAATGGGTATGGCGCCGGTTATATGGCCGCCCTGATTAACCGGGCCGGAGAAGGAACGAAGGATTGATGAATAATAATACCAAAATTGTTTATTTCGACTGCTACAGCGGAATTAGCGGGGATATGGCCCTGGGTGCCCTTATCGACGGCGGGGTTGATCTGAGGGACCTGCAGGCGCTGCTGGCCGGGTTGAAGCTTGAAGGCTGGAGCCTGGCGGCAGAAAAAGTTACCCGCGGCGGGATTGCCGGGACCAGGGCCCTGGTCGGTCTGAATCAAAGCGAGGTGAAAGAGCGGCGCCTGAACGACATCCTGGAAATCCTGGACCGGGCCGATTTGCCGCCGGAAGTGAAAGATAATAGCAGGGCTGTTTTTAACAACCTGGCTGAAGCTGAAGCGGCCGTGCACGGGATTACCGTCGACGAGGTCCATTTCCACGAGGTGGGGGCCCTTGATGCCATAATCGATATTACCGGCACCTGTGCCGCGCTTTACCTGCTCGAAGCCGATCAAATTGCCTGTTCACCCCTGCCTGCGGGACGGGGGGAAGTAAAATCAGCCCACGGCAGGCTGCCCCTGCCGGCACCGGCCACCCTGGAACTGCTGGCCGGGCGCCGGGTACCCCTGGAAGGGCGGGATACCGGCTATGAACTGGTTACTCCAACCGGGGCGGCCCTGGTAACCGCCCTGGCCAATTATTTCGGCCCAATCCCTGATTTTACCCTCGGTTCGATCGGTTACGGCGCTGGCAGCATTGACCCCGGTTATGCCAGCTACCTGCGTGTTTTGATCGGTAAAGCTGAAGCAATAGAAAGTGCTTTTGAAGAAAAAGTGGCCGTAATCGAAACCAGTATAGATGACCTTAATCCCGAGATCTACGGCTTTTTAATGGAGCGCCTTTTTGAAGCCGGGGCTCTTGATGTTTACTATACCCCGGTCCAGATGAAGAAAAACCGGCCCGGTGTTCACCTGACCATCCTTGTCCCGACGGAATCAACAGCCAGAATTCAAGATCTGGTTTTTAAAGAAACTTCAACCATGGGATTCCGCCTGACCACCGCCCGGAAAGTAATGCGTCCCAGGGAAACAGCAACAGTTCAGACCCGTTGGGGTCCGGTCAGGGTTAAATATGTTCCAGATCCGGAAGGGCGATTGCCCCTTCATTATTCACCCGAATATGAAGATTGCCGGGCCGTGGCCGCCCAATCCGGCTACCCGTTGAAGGAGATTTACCGCCAGGTTGATTATCTGTTCAGGAATCGGCATGCGCCGCCAAAATAGATTTCAGGAAGGGGAGCACCCGCTAAAACTTACTGTGAAAAGATTTTTAAGCCCGAGGCGGGGTCATTGTGTGAGAATATTGTTGACATATTTAATATTTTGTAATATAAATATATGAAAGGAGGAGTTTCAAATGGAAGATAATTCATTATTGGAACCAACCAGGCAGATCAAGGCTGCTTTCCTCCACAGTAAAAACATCGATAGCGCCCTGGAGGAAGGTACGAAAAGGGTTGCCGAAATTACCGGCTCTGCCGCTTTTGTAATGGAGAAAAACGGCAGGGTGATGGCCGGTTATCAAGGCGATATCGAGCCGGATAAGCATATGGCTCATCTGGCGAAGGAAGGTACTGTAGCAGGTGATCCCGGACTGGAGGAAATGGTTAAGGTGGAAGAACCGCTTTTTAACGCGCCGTATCCCTCCGGCAGTTCGGGCGGCAAAAAACAGCAAGCTGCGGTGGCAGAAAAGAAATTGCTTTACACTGTGATTCCGATCAGGAGCAAAGGCAGCTCCCTGGGGGCGTTACTTTTATATCACCCCGGACGAGATTTGGAGAACGAGCAGCTCATTTTGGCTGAAACAACTTCTGCCCTGGCAGGCATGGTTTTGATGCAGCTAACCGTTGATCAGGAAGAAGAAGATACCAGGAATAAAGAACTTGCTGCGGGGGCTTTCGACAGCCTCTCCTATTCCGAGGTGGAAGCGATCCGAGAAATCCTGAAAAATATCGACAACAACGAGAGTATCGTGGTGGCCAGCAAAATCGCCGACAGCCTGGGTATCACCCGCTCGGTTATCGTTAATGCCCTGCGTAAATTTGAAAGTGCCGGCATTATTGAATCGAGATCCCTGGGCATGAAGGGGACCCTGATCCGGGTGAAAAATAAACATGCCCTGGAGCTGGTAGCCACCCGCTCGGAAAACATGAATACTATCCGGTAATTATTGTCCCGGGTAGATTACAGCAAAACCAGATTAGGCCAGCTTATTCAGGCAGCAGTGCTTCCGCTGGCGGGACACGGTTTACTCCCCTGCTTGAGGTTGCCCTTCGAGCATGTACGCAAAGGAGTGTATAACCCAACAGCCGATTAAAGGGCTTTAAACGGGCCTTGAGGCACGGGCCGGTTCCGGCTTGCAACTTTAAACCGGATCAATTTTTAAGCTGCCCAAATGAAAGCGGCGAAGAGATATTTCGCCGCTAAAATTTTGGTTGACACCCGGGATTCCCGTTGTTAAAATTGGTGCTGTTATCTGCCGGCGCCGGCGTAATTATACTTAGTACTGGAGGATTGGAAGTGCCTTTTGACCCCGTTATATTAACTTACCTGGCCATTTTTTTTGCCAAGATAGCCCACGTCAGCCTTGGCACCATCCGCATTATTTATTTAACCAGGGGCAACAGCATGCAGGCCGCCATTATCGGTTTTTTTGAAGTCCTTATCTACCTGGCAGCCCTGGGATTGGTCCTGACGAACCTGGACCAGTGGACACACATCCTGGTATACGGCCTCGGTTTTGCGGCCGGGAACCTGGTCGGCAGCAGGATCGAAGAGATGATTGCTGTCGGGTATGTCCATGTCCACATTGTAACCCTCAATAACTGTGGTACCCTGGAACAGACCCTCCGCGATAAGGGATACGGGGTTACCACCATGCCCTGTTACGGGCGGGAAGGGGCGCACAACAGCCTGCAGGTCCTTTTAAAACGCAAGGAACTGCCGTCGTTTCTAAAGGTTGTCGATAAATGTGATCCCAGGGCGGTTATCTCGATATTCGATACCCGCAAGATTATGGGAGGATATTTTTCCAGGATGAAAGCCAAGTAACAAAACCCGGTTTATTTACTTCCTGGCGCCTTTAATTTACATGGCCCGCAGGCGCTTGATCCTATCTTCTGCCGGCGGGTGGGTTGAAAACAAAACACTTTGCCGATTTCTTGACCTGGCGCCTAAAGACGGATTGACGGTGTAGAGCCCTTCCAGGGCTCTATTTTCTATGGGGCTGTCTTTTACCTGCTGGTCGGTGATTTTTTCCAGGGCGCTGGCCAAACCTTCTGGATAGCCGGTAAAGTTGGCCGCCGTGGCATCGGCCATGTATTCGCGCTGACGGGAAATGGCGAACTTGAGCAGCTGGGCAAAAATTGGCGCCAGGATGGCTATAATGAGCAGGATGATGATCATGATAATCTGACCCTGTCCGCCCCGGCGGCCGCCTCTCCGGCCCATGCCGCCAAAAAACAGCATCCGGCGGGCGATCACGCTGACAAAGATGATCGTTCCGGCTAAAACGATGGCCACCGTGGCCAGCAGGACATCGTAGTTGTTGATGTGGGCCATTTCATGGGCGATCACCCCTTCCAGCTCCTGGCGGTCCAGGCGGTTCATCAGACCGCGGGTTACGGCGAGGATGGCGTTGTCCGGGTTGCGGCCGGCGGCAAAAGCGTTGGGGACTTCGGTTTCGATGATATAGATCTTAGGCATCGGCTTGCCGGCGGCAATGCTCAAAGCTTCCACGGTGTTGTACAGGTAAGGTTCCTCCTGTTTGCTCACTTCCCGGGCCCCGGCCATCCTGGTGACCACGCCCTGGCCTCCGAAATAGCTGATTAAAAACAGTACGATAAAGATAAGGCCGGCCAGAACGATGCCCGCCACCGGCTCACCGAGATAAATGCCGACGAAATAGCCGATCGCTCCGAAGAGAAGGGCGTACAGGAAAAACAGGAAAAAGGTCCTCCGCTTGTTGGCCGCTATGCGGCCGTAGATGGGGTCCATCATTTGTTTTCACCACCCTGCATGTCCACTTCGGGGGCCGAACGGGCCTGTTCGGATTCAACCGCAAAGTAGTCCCGGGTTTCGAAATTAAACAGCCTGGCGATCAGGTTGGTCGGAAACCGCTGGACCATCGTGTTTAAGGCCATCACCGTCCGGTTATAGCGCTGCCTGGCGTAGGCAATCTTGTTTTCAATGCCGGCCAGCTCTTCCTGCAGCATCATGAAATTTTGGTTTGCCTTCAGGTCGGGATAATTTTCCGCCACCGCAAACAGGCTCTTGATGGCCCTTTCCGCGGTTTGATCCGCCCCGGCGTTTTCCTTGATATCGGAAGCGTTCAGCCACTGGGTCCTGGCCCTGGTTACAGCTTCTAAAACTTCCCTTTCATGTTCCATGTAGCCTTTGACCGTGCTGACCAGGTTGGGAACCAAATCAAAGCGCTTCTGGAGGAGGGTGTCAATATTAGAGTAGGCCTTGTCGGCCATGTTGCGCATACTAACCAGGCGGTTATAGCTGTAAATAAAAAACAGGGCGATTAAGATTAAGACGGCCGGTATTATATAAGTGCTGTCCAAAATCGGGGCCTCCTTTGCTGAGCTGTTATGCTTATTTCATAACAACATTATACCTGTTGATGAATAAAAACGGAAGGAAATGGTCGGGGTGTGGGGAATAGAATGGGCATCACCATAAAAAAGCCTGGCAGATATATGGTAAGAAACAGAAAGGAACATTGCTAATGCGAATTGACGGGAGAAATTTAAATGAACTGCGCCCCCTGAAAATTACCCGCTCCTACCTGAAGTACCCGGAAGGCTCGGCCCTGATCGAGCTGGGTGATACCTGCGTGCTTTGCACGGCCACAGTGGAAGAAAAAGTGCCCGATTTTTTAAAAGGGCAGGACCGGGGCTGGGTAACGGCCGAATATGCCATGCTGCCCCGGTCCACGGAAACCCGGATTGCCAGGGAGAGAGTGGCCGTGAATGCCCGCAGCCTGGAAATACAGCGCCTGATCGGCCGCTCCCTCCGGGCTGCGGTCAACATGGAAGCGCTGGGCGAAAGGACGGCCCGGGTTGACTGCGACGTGCTTCAGGCAGACGGAGGGACCCGCACGGCAGCCATCAGCGGTGGTTATGTGGCCCTGGCTGAAGCTTTTTTTAACCTCTTTCAAAAAGGACAGATCAGCTTTTCCCCCCTTGAAGATTACCTTGCGGCAGTCAGCGTGGGCCAATTTAACGGTTCTCTTCTCCTGGATCTTTCCTTTGCCGAAGATTCTAAAGCATCCGTGGATATGAACCTGGTTATGACTCCGGGGGGCAGATTGGTCGAGATCCAGGGATCCTCGGAAGGCAAACCTTTCAGCCGTGAACAGCTTGACCGGATGCTTGACCTGGCCGGAGAGGGAGTAGCAGCCATTACTGCCCGGCAGAAAGAAGCCCTGGGCCCCGAAATAGAGCGGATGATTGCTTCCGGCCGCTAAAATGTGCTTCGATACAGATTGGAACATAAGGGCTGGACAAAACAAATTAAGTGAAGCCGGGGTAAAGGCAGAAAGGAGGCGGGCCGGTGAAGAAAATAGTACTGGCCACCAACAACCGGAACAAGGCCGTTGAAATAAAACAGCTCCTTGAGGGTTGGGACATTGAAGTCCTGACTCTCCAGGATTACCCGGGACTGGAGATGCCCGGGGAAGACCGGCCGGACTTTGCCGGCAATGCCGCCAAAAAAGCGGAGGCAGTGGCCTCCTATACCGGCCTGCCGGCCATGGCCGATGATTCGGGCCTGGAAGTGGACGCCCTCGGAGGGCGCCCGGGAGTCCGTTCGGCCCGGTATGCCGGTGAAAACAGCAGCGACCGGGAAAATAACGAGCTGTTGTTGAAAGAGTTGGCCGGCCTGCCCCCGGAAGAGCGTGGAGCCCGCTTCAGGTGTGCTGTAGCGATGGCCGTGCCCGGAAAGGAAACCAGGGTTGTGGAGGGGAGCTGTCCCGGGCGAATTGCGGAAAAACCAGATGGCGAAGGCGGGTTTGGCTACGACCCCGTTTTTATTTATGAGCCGGAAGGGATTACCTTTGCCCGGATGTCAAGCGAAGCCAAAAACCGGGTCAGCCACCGGGGTAAAGCGCTCCAAAAAGCCCGTAAACTGCTAAAAGAATTACTTTGAAACGGCTACGGCCGGCGCTTCTCTCATCCGCCGGTAGTAACGCTTGATTTCCTGGAAAAGATGAAACAATGAAGCCTGGCTGATAAATTCTTCACTGGATTGTGGCGGCTCGGTAACTGAAAAACTGTCCTCCATTTTATTCAGCAGGTGGTCGACTATCTCAAAGTGGTTTTTCCTGCCTGTGACGGACCGGTGCTGCATTTTCTGGACGATCCGGAAAAGCTGGACCAACGGCCCGGACTGGGGCACCCGGATCGGGATGCGCCGGGCCAGGTTGTGCATTTCTTCCAACCGGCTCAGCTGGGATTTAAAGATCATGAAAGTCTTGTAGTAACGGTCTGAATCGGTATCGCGGTTTATAATAAAGCGCTGCTCTCCCTGGAGCAGTTTTGATGTTTTCAGACCTTCTTCTATGATCCGGTCCAGGTTTTCTATTTCCTCTTTAAATGGCTCGTCATTACAGCCTGGTTTGAGCATTTCAAGCATAATGAAGTCGATGCCCCGTCGAAGGCCTTCTTCTGTCTGCAGGAGTTTTTGTTCTACTTCTTTTTTATGGTTGGGTGTAAAGAGATAATTGAGCAGCAGCCCGCTCAGGGCGCCAACCAGGGCCGTAAATATTTGCTGAACGGAGAAAAGCAGGGGTGCAGTATCGCCGTTACTGCTGAAGATTACCGTTATAGCGGTAATGGCAGTCAGCACGATATGTTCCTGCCACTGCAGCTGAAGGCAGACATAAATTGCCGCCAAAGTCGCCAGGCCATAGCCTAAAGGGGACAGGCCGAAAAAATAACTGAATGTTGTCCCAAGGACACCGCCGATCAAGACGCTGCCCAGCTTGGCCATGCTCTGGAGTAGGGAATGATAAAATGTCTTTTGGACGGTGATTAATGCCACGATCGCGGCCAGGTTAATACGCACCAGGCCCAGCTGTTGAACAATAAATATGGCCAGGGTTACCGCCAGGGCGGTTTTCAGGACCCTGCCCCCTACCGGGAATTGTTTTAAACTAAAATTCATTATTGGATGCCTCAAGATTAAACATATTAACGGCCCCCGCAGGGGCCACTTCATCTATTATACATAATTACAGCCGTTTTGGATCGCTGATTTTGGGAGCCGGCAGATTTTAAGAGCCTGCTTCAAAATAACAAAACCTTTTTCTGAACAGGTTTAACCTCAAAATTAAGTTTTTCGAGGCATTTGGTACGAGGCATTTGGTAAGCTTGCACAAACCTTCTTATTATTATATAATATGGTCGCTTTATTATATAATACGGTCGCTCGTAACAGGCCGTTCATTTAACTGAATAGAAGCGAAATGTCGGGGCGTAGCGCAGTTTGGCAGCGCACTTGGTTTGGGACCAAGGGGTCGCCGGTTCAAATCCGGCCGCCCCGACCACTGATCTTAAAGGGTTTTTAAGGGATAGAACTCCCCTGGAAACCCTTGATTTATTATTCCGGCATAGGCAGCAAG
>SKMK01000049.1 GCA_007121075.1 Syntrophomonadaceae bacterium | reverse complement strand
TTGCCGAAGAGACGGCCGAACTGGCCTTGATCATGAACGATGTAGCCTACATGGCTTATAATGCCGTAGGTGAACATTTCGAGGATGATCCTCAGCCGATTCGCACAGTGTTCACAATGTACCCCCACCATTATCACGTGGTGGTGTTGGATGACACTCCTGTAGAAACCATTGACGATATCCGCGGCAAGACGGTTTCCGTTGGCGCTCCGGGCAGCGGAACCGAATTCAAAACCGACCTGGTTTTGAGCGCTCTCGGAATTAGTTACGACGAGTTTGATGTGGTCAGGCTGCCCTTTGCCGAAACCGGCGAAGATTTGAGGGACGGCCGGATTGATGTCGGGATCTGGGACGTGGCTGCGCCTACATCTTCAGTCGAAGAAATAACCGCCACCCAGGATATCAGGTTGATTTCGTTCTCTGATGAAGAGATCGATACAATTACGGATGAACATCCTTTCTATTCACGCTTTGAAATGGAACCTGGAACTTATGCCGGCCAGGATGAGTCGGTTGTAAACCCCAGTGTCTGGAACTCCGTGGTTGCCCATGAGGATTATCCTGAAGACTACGTTTACGATATCGTCAAGTCTATTTTTGAAAATATCGATCACCTGATCGCAATCCACCACTTCGCAGAATTTACCACTGCCGAGAATACCATGGAACACGCTGTTATTCCCCTGCATCCGGGAGCGGTCAGGTATTTTGAAGAAGAAGGCTATGATATCCCCGACGAGCTAATTCCGCCGGAGATGCAGTAAACTGCAGTAATAGCAACCATGATGCTGGATGGAAACAGACTAACAATTATACATCTAGTAGCATCAATCATGAAGAGGAAAAGGGCAGTTATGCTCCTTTTCCTCTTTTCTTTTTTAGCTGCAGCAGTCTTTATCTTATTCAGCATGTCCTTCCAATACCTGGTAATCGATGATTTAGAACAGGCCGGTAGCAGGCTATTACTCCCAGTCCGGGAGGAAGAAGAATTTACGATTAAGTATATCCATTCTGTAGATCTTCTGCCGGTTTATGAAATTTATGAATGCAAAGAAGGGAATATAAGGCTCAAAGAGACCCATTTTTATAATTTTGGCGCCGGAATGGGCCTCTTGAAAGAGCGGGGTATTTATGTTGAAGAAGGAGATTTGCTAAAGATTCTCGAAATAAACGAAGTTATAGATCCCTTTATCTTGAGGGTTGGCGAAGTGCCGGATCAAAAATTGACCCACAGGAACAATGAGTATTCCCTGGTAGAAAAATTTGGTCATGGGGCCAGGGTTTCTTTTCAGATTAAAAAGCTGTCCGGTTTTGAAATTTTAACTGCAGTTATATTTGCCGACTGAGCCAATTGTCTCCTACCGGTTCTGCCCGGGTAACGGCGGTTTAAGTCAGCTAACCCAAGAATTACTGCGATTAACGGAGGATTTGCATGAACAATCAAAGAGCTGTAATCATCGGTGCTGTAGCGGCGGGAGGCAGCGCCGCTTTTAAAATTAAAAGAATTAATCCTGAAATGGAAGTCAAAGTCTTTGAAGCAGACCAGTTCTTTTCATATGCTGCCTGCGGCCTTCCTTATTACATCTCAGACGTCATAAAAGATTACAGCAGCATGATTATGAGGACTGAAAAGGATTTCCATGCCGGTGCCGGGGCAGAGCTTTATCCCAGGCACCGGGTCAACGAACTGGATCTGGACAGAAGAGAAATTTTGGTGGAAAGCCTGGCCGAAAACAAGCAAAAAAAATATCCCTTTGACCAGCTGCTTCTCGCCACCGGCGCCTCTCCGATCATGCCCCGGTTTGAAGGAATGGAGCTGGAAGGGGTTTTTGCATTACGAACCTTAAAGCAAGGGCTTTCTTTAAAAGACTTTGCCCGTAAAAAGGACGTAAGAAAAATTGTCATTGTCGGGGGCAGCTACCTTGGCCTGGAGCTGGCCGAATCTTTCCGGGCGCTGGGTAAAGATGTGCGCCTGCTGGAGAAGATGCCGCAGGTAATGGGCAGCCTTGATCCTGATATGGCCGGTTTGCTGGAAGATGAACTGCAGCACAAAGGAGTGGTTCTTCATAAGAATGAGGCCCTGCTCGGCTTTGAAGGGGATGCAAAGGGAAAGCTGAGAAAAGCTGTTTCCACCCGGAGCTCTTACGAAGCCGACCTGGCTGTTGTAGCCCTCGGGGTGAAACCGAACAGTGAGCTGGCTCAAAACGCGGGTATTAAACTGGGCGCAGGCGGGGCGATCAGCATCGATCGCCGTTTGCAGACCAGCGCCCCCGGTGTATATTCTGCCGGTGATTGTGCCGAGGCCTACCATCTGATTTTAAAACAAAACGTCTATTTGCCCCTGGGGACTACTGCAAACAAGCAGGGCCGGATTGCCGGGGAAAACATGTGCGGGGGAAATGCTGTTTTCCCCGGAACCCTGGGTTCCGCAGTGGTGAAGGTATTTGATCTCCTGGCCGCCCGGACCGGGCTTTCAGAAAAAGAAGCCCGGGCAAATACCATTCCTTTTGATTCCGTTACAATAAAATCCCTGGACCATGCCGCCTACTATCCGGGCTCCAGGCCGCTCCATGTTAAACTCATCTTTAACCCTGCTGACGGCCGCCTCCTGGGAGGGCAGCTGGTAGGAAGTGAAAAAGGTGTTAAACGGGCAGATATTATTGCCACCGCCATAAGTGCCGGTTTGACGGCCGGTGATCTTGGAGAAGTGGACATGGCTTATGCCCCGCCTTATTCCAGGGTCTGGGATCCTTTGACGGTGGCTGCCAATGCAGCGATTAGTAAGATCCGCACTGCCTATTAAAACTGATCAATCCGTTTTATCTTCAATCTTCAGGTTTTGTTTTGGGCCAGGTATTTCCCGGCGAATTTCGGATATATCTTAAGCATTTTTTCCCTGACCCTGGTCCTCAAAAAGGTTAACTCTTTTTCAGTGGGAGGAGGCGTTGAAGGGGGTTCCGAAAAGTCGAGCGGCCAGCCGGTGGATTTATCCAGTTCTTCCTCGGAGACCCCGGGATGGATGCTCTTAAGCATTAATTCTTCCCTGGAACGGTCGTAGTTAAAGACACCAAGAGGAGTAACTAAGATTGAAGGGTAACCGCGCCTGAATACCCCGGGGATAGATGAACCCGGTGCAGTTATGAAATCTACTTTTTCAACCAGGTTCTGGGGGCTGTGGTTGTTTAAAAACAGGATGGTGCGTCCGGCCATGTAATAAATCATGCCTGAACCGGCGCCGCCGGGCAGCCTCACTTTGGGATTGCTGTAATTGCCTATAACCTGTAAATTAATATTTGCTTGTTTATCTATCTGGGCGCCGCTCAGGAAAAACAGATCACAGCCGCCTCTTTGGATTAGATCAAAAAATTCGGCCCGTTCGGTAAAAGGCAATTCAGTGCTGCCCAGGATGGCAAGATTAATAT
>SKMK01000020.1 GCA_007121075.1 Syntrophomonadaceae bacterium | reverse complement strand
ATACCTGGACCATTTATTTACAAGCAGCAAAAGGATCTAATCCTATTATTAATCACCTTCTTTATACCGTACTAATACCGGCAATTAGACCGGTTCTGGGGAAAAAATGAAATCAAAGGTTAAGATTATTAATCTAAAGACGATAAATGATGATAGGAACCGGGAAGAAGGACGGGATCTCCGGTAAAAGCAGCTTTAATCGTATAAAAACATTCTGATAACACGTTTTATTTTATTGCAATTTGTAGTAAATATAAAATAATAAAAACTAATTTAAAATATTGTTGACATAAGGGCATTAATCATGTATATTCTAATCAACAAAGTGTTCAGAGATACCTGCACGAAAGGGCAAACCTGTCGAAAGACAGGGACGCAAAGCTACAGGGTCTACAGCTCTTCAGTGAGCTAAGATAGCCTGGCTGCCGAAACAGGTATTGTTTTTTTCGATAATTAAGAATAATATAAGGAGTTGATCAATTATGAATGAAGAAGTTCTGGGAGTTGATATTGGGTATGGGTTTGTGAAGGGGTATGACGGTCAGAATGAAATTGTTTTTCCCAGCGTTGCCGGTATAGGAAGAGATATATCATACCAGTCTCAGCTTACTACTTACCAGTCACCGCTGGATACGCTTGCCATCAACTATAACGGAAAAAAATATTTCATCGGAGACTACGCTATTCGCCAGAGTTCTATTCCCAGCCGTTCACTGGACATCAAAAAACCCGAAGATTTGAATACGCTGCTGCTGTTTTTAACCACGCTGAGCCTGTACAGCAGAGAACCGTACCAGGAATTTAATATTGTAACGGGGCTGCCGACCAACTATATACTGAGCTATCAAGATCAGCTGAAAAGCATTTTGTCGGGAGAACATAAGCTCAAGCTGCGCATTAGGGGCAGCGAAGAGGAAAGAAATATATCTGTGAGGGGCGTTAACATTGTACCTCAGCCTTTTGGAACCCTGTTTAATCTTGTTTTAAATGGGAATGGAGAAGTTGCCGACCACGAGATGTCCAATAAAATTGTCGGAATCGCAGATATAGGTTTTAAAACAGCTGATTTTGTAGTTTCTGATTCCCTCGAATTTGTAGACCGGCTGAGCTCTTCTTCCATTAATGGGATGGTCAGCGCTTATGAAATTATTGCAGCCTTGATCAGAAGCAGGTACAAGATTGATAAGAAGGATTATGAGCTCGATCAAATTGTAAAGAATAAATCAATCAAAATTGCCGGAGTCGATCACGATATTAGCGACATTGTTTCCGAGGCCTTTTATAATCTTGCTTCCAAGATAAAAACTGAACTTGATTCACTCTGGGACTACCGCGAACTTGATACTATTCTTCTCACCGGAGGAGGGGGAGAAG
This sequence comes from Syntrophomonadaceae bacterium, assembly GCA_007121075.1. Taxonomy (GTDB): domain Bacteria; phylum Bacillota; class Dethiobacteria; order DTU022; family DTU022; genus B1SED10-74M. The sequence goes on along the minus strand of SKMK01000020.1, from coordinate 130,658 downwards.
CCCTTTCGGAGTATCTTATTCCTAAATTCAATAACATGGTCCTGATTTCGGACGCTCAATTTGCCAATGTCAAAGGTTTCTGGAAACTGGCCCGCAATAAAAACGGTGAATACAAATCATAAGCTTTCTCAGCTAAGGCTGTTAAAAGGCGGGGTAAACTTCCCCGCCTTTTTAGTGCCGTTTTTAGTATATCTGCCATAAAAAAAGCTGTTAATTGCTGATACATATTGATTGTAAATTTGACTATCTATAGGGATAGTGTTATACTTTTTTAGAAAGCAATTTCCATTTTATAGGCACATAAATCAGGCTGAGTGAACTTTGTCCAAGCAACTGATACTCTGCACCTGTTTTAGAACCGGGATTCAAGCGAGAAAGAGGTATGTTCAACATTTTAATATATAATCAAACCCCGGGCACAGCATATGATAAATCGAAGGCTCTAGAAGACGAGCCTTTTTTATTCGAACATCTGCCTCCCTGCTCCAGCAATTTCAGCCTAATATACTGCTTTGAGCCAGGATCGTTAAAATGCGTGAGCGATCACCTTAGTGTTTTTATAGACGATTCAGAAGTCCCGGTTTGATTATTTTTTTCAGAACTATTAAGGCTGGAGTTGTATATGTTGATCAGGTCAACCAGAAAGTTATCGGTGTTGTTTGTTGAACCGCAAGAATTAAATAATATTGAAAAAGGAGCTACGATTAGACTATGAAAAACAAAAAGCTTGGAGTCTACGGCATTGGCAATCCTTTAATAGATATTTTAGCCCATGTAGATGATGAAGATATCAAGGCTCTTGCCCTGGAAAAAGGGACCATGACCCTGATCGATAACGAGCGTGGTAATGAAATATTAAGGCATATTGACGAATACGAAAAAAAATATGCCTGTGGCGGCTCTGCCCCAAACACTATGATTACCCTGGCCGCCCTGGGAATTGGAACCGCTTTGGCCGGCATGGTAGGCCGGGATGATCTGGGAGGCATTTACAAGGATCGCCTGGAAGAGAAAAATGTTATTTCTGATCTTTCAACCAGCCCGGTTGAAACCGGAAGCTGCATAGTGCTGGTCACCCCTGACTATGAGAGGACCATGAGTACCAGGCTGGGCGCCTGCCGGGAACTTGGACCTGATAATGTTAACCACGAAAAAATTAAGGAAGCTCAGTATTTATACTTTACAGGGTACATGTGGGACACCGATAACCAAAAAAAAGCTTTGATGGACGCGATTAAAACCGCCCGCCAGAGCGGTACCAAGGTCGCCTTTGACCTGGCCGATCCGTTCGTAGTGGAGAGACATTACAACGATTTTACCCGCCTTATCAAAGATAAAGTTGATGTCCTCCTGGCCAACCGGGAAGAGGCAAAATTAATGCTGGGTTACGACGACCCTGAAAGAGCTTCGCGGGAACTGGCCCAAAACGATGTCGTGGCCGCCGTAAAAAACTGTGCCGACGGTTCCTGTATCGGTTGTGCCGACGGAGAATGTTATGTCGTTGACGCTTTTAAAGTTAATGCCGTTGATAGCACCGGGGCCGGCGATAACTATGCGGCAGGATTTTTGTACGGCTTGATCAAAGGCTATCCCTATGCTGATGCCGGCAAGCTGGCCTCCTTTGTGGCCGCCCAGGTGGTCACGCAAACCGGGGCCCAGTTCGATGAGCAGGCGAGTAAAGAAATACTTAAAGCTATTGCCGAAGAACAGTGGCAATAGCAAATAATAATATACCAGGAGGGAAATACCTAACAATGAGTGAGAAAAATAAGGTGGAATACAAGGTAGCTGATTTAAACCTGGCTCCTTGGGGAAGAAAGGAAATTGAAATCGCAGAAAAAGAAATGCCTGGCTTGATTGCCACCCGGGAAAAATATGCCCGGGATAAGCCGCTTAAAAACCTGCGCATTACCGGTAGCCTTCATATGACCATCCAAACCGCGGTTTTGATTGAAACCCTTGTGGAGCTGGGGGCCGAGGTCCGCTGGGCAAGTTGCAATATTTTTTCAACCCAGGATCAGTCTGCAGCTGCAGTTGTTGTTGGGCCGCCTGAAAATGGAGGAACCATCGATGATCCCCAAGGCGTACCCGTTTTTGCCTGGAAAGGCGAAACCCTGGAAGAATACTGGTGGTGCACTCACCAGGCCCTTAACTGGCCCGGAAATAAAGGGCCACACCAGATCGTTGATGATGGTGGAGATGCCACCCTGCTGATTCACCGTGGTTACGATGCGGAAAATAACCCGGCTATGCTGGATGAACCGACTTCAAACCGGGAGCTGCAGATTGTCAACAAATTGCTTAAAGACATTCAGGCTGAAAATCCAAATTACTGGCACTCGATGGTTCCCGATATCAGGGGCGTGAGTGAAGAAACAACCACTGGCGTAAACCGCCTCTACCAGATGGAGAGGGAAGAAAAGCTGCTGTGTCCGGCGATCAACGTTAATGATTCGGTAACCAAGGGCAAATTTGATAACATCTACGGCTGCCGCGAAAGCCTGGTTGACGGCATCAAGAGGGCCACCGATGTTATGGTAGCCGGTAAAACTGCCTTTGTAGCCGGTTTCGGCGATGTAGGAAAAGGTTCTGCTGAAGCGCTGGCTGCTTTAAAAGCAAAGATCATGGTATCGGAGGTGGATCCGATCTGTGCTCTGCAGGCCGCCATGGCTGGATATTCGGTGGTCACCATTGAAGACGCCCTTCCTTACGCCGATATTTATGTTACGGCGACCGGTAATAAAGACGTGATCAGGGTCGAACACATGGAAAAAATGAAGGACATGGCCATTGTATGTAATATCGGCCATTTTGACAACGAAATCCAGGTCAATGAACTTGAAAATTACCCGGGTATCAAGAAAATCAACATCAAGCCCCAGGTGGATCAATTTGTATTTCCCGATGGCCACAGTATCATCCTGCTGGCTGAAGGGCGCCTGGTAAACCTCGGCTGTGCTACCGGGCACCCCAGTTTTGTCATGTCCAACAGCTTTACCAACCAGGTCATGGCCCAGATCGACCTGGCCCAGAATGATCGCGAATGTTCCGTTTTCCGGCTGCCCAAAGAACTAGATGAAGAAGTGGCCCGCCTCCATCTAGAAAAAATTGGTGCCCGCCTGACTAAGATGAGTGGCGAGCAAGCCGAATACATCGGCAAGCAGCCTGAAGGTCCGTTCAAGCCCGATCACTACCGCTACTAAACCTGAATATACCGGTGAGGCTGCTTAAGAAAAGCATAATAAAGCCGGGGTGTCTCTTGCCCCGGCTTTTATCTGCAAGTTTTAGTTTCAACAAAGATGTTTTCTTGAAAATAACGGGGTTTATTTTCCTTGCTTTCATTTACAGATGTGATTGGGCCGCTTGAAAAACCATCTTTACTGCCGCAGCCTTTTTGCGCATTTATCGGCTTCATGATAAATTCTCTCTTCATCCAGGGTCAGAAATTCACCATTGTTGTAGAGGATTTTTCCATCTACGATTACGGTTTCAACATCGCTGGCGGAAGCTGAATAGACCAGGTTTGCAATCGGATCGTTATGGGGCTGGAGGTGGGGTTTTTTAAAATCTAAAATGGCCAGGTCGGCCTTTGCTCCTTCCCTGATCATCCCTAGGCGGCCTTCCATGCTAAGCGCCCTGGCCCCTCCCCTGGTGGCCAGTTCAAAAGCGGTTTTGGCCGGAACGGCAGTGGGATCTTCGAGGGTTCCTTTTTGCAGAAGACTGCACAGTTTGATTTCTTCAAACATGTCCAGGTTATTATTACTGGCCGCACCGTCTGTTCCCAGGCCCACGCAGGCACCGTGATCGATCAGTTTTTGCAGAGGAGCGATGCCGTTACCAAGCTTCAGGTTGCTGCAGGGGTTATGGGATATACCGACGCTTTTTTTGCTTAAAATATCAATATCTTCTTCATTAAGATGAACGCAGTGTCCGGCAATGACCTGTCTCTCAAACATACCCAGTTCGTCCATCAGAGCAACCGGGGTTTTGTTGAAGTTTTTTAGTGACTCTTCTACTTCAAACTTTGATTCTGATAAATGGATATGGATGGTTGTATTCAAGTGGTCGGTTTCTTTTAGCACCTTTTCTAAAAAGTCAGGCGGGCAGGTATACAGGGCATGGGGCCCCAGGATGGCTTGAATGCGCCCGTTATCTTGATCTTGCCAGTTCTCGATGAACTTTATGGCATCCTCAAGGGTGTTAAAACCTTCGCTGCAGCCTTCGGTGCCGATGAAAACCTGGGACAACATGGCCCGGATTCCACCTTCCTGGCAGGCCCGGGCCGTCTGCTCCATGAAATAGTACATATCGACAAAAGTGGTGGTTCCGCCCCGGATCATTTCCAGCAGGGCCAGGGAGGTGCCCCAGTAAACGTCTTCTTCTGTCAGCCTGGCTTCGGCGGGAAAAATTTTCTTTGTCAGCCATTCCATGAGGGGATAATCGTCGGCATAACTTCTAAACAGGGTCATGGCTGCGTGATTATGCAGATTGATCAGGCCCGGGATCACAACTTTGCCTTCCCCGGGGATAACCTCAACATCCCCGGGCGTATCTTCAACAGCGGTAAAAATTGATTTGATGATGTTGTCTTCAATAAGCAGATTTCCTGAATCAATCACTCCATTGTTTTCATCCATGGTTACTAAAGTGGCGCCTTCTATCAAGATCCTGGAATTCACAGTGATCCTCCTTTGCAGTTGTTTATGACCGGCTTTGTAACGGAAGAGGCAGAAAATTTACTTTTATTAGCTTGTTATATAATAACATGATCGCTACAGCAGGGCAATTTCTGCATAAAGCGCAGAACAATTTTAAAAAACAATTGATGTAGAGAGGCACATAACCATTAATACGGTTTTAAAAAATCTTTTGCCTGTGATGCAACAAGGTAACTGATAAAAATGCAAATCAGGAATACCTGAAACCCCGGAACAGCCCGGGATATTTTATGTGAATATTTAACAGGTGTAAAATGGTATTAATTTTTATGGATTTTGATTTTTAAAGAAAAACGGCGGAGCCTGAAAACCCCGCCGTTTTCATGAATTTTGGTGAGCCATCCAGGGGTCGAACCTGGGACACCCTGATTAAAAGTCAGGTGCTCTACCAACTGAGCTAATGGCCCTTTCTGGTGGAGAGGACTGGATTCGAACCAGTGAAGGCGTATGCCAGCAGATTTACAGTCTGCCCCCTTTGGCCAACTTGGGTACCTCTCCACAATGCTTCTTGGAGCCGACGAAGGGACTCGAACCCCCAGCCTGCTGATTACAAATCAGCTGCTCTTCCATTGAGCTACGTCGGCTGAACAGTTATCCTTTTGCAAGCAGTTTATAGTATAGCGTATTTTATAAATCACGTCAACAGATAGGGGCAGGAATTTTCGGTTGTTACTCGAAGGTTTTTAAACAGAATAATTACCTTTCAAGCGCCTTACAGAGGCTATAAGGAGGAGTGCGGATGGCACACCCAAAGGTGGCCGTAATCGGTGGTTCTGGAGTTTACAAACAGTCATTTATTGAAAACGAAAGGGAAATCAAAGTCGAAACCAGGTTTGGGGCCTCAGTTTTAAAGCAGGGTTTATACCGGGGTCGGACAGTTTTTTTTATGGCCCGGCACGGCGGCGGCCATACAGTGCCACCCCACCTGATTAACTACAGGGCCAACATAGCAGCACTAAAAAAGCTTGAAGTTGATGCGGTTATCGCCACTGCTGCCGTGGGATCTCTTCGCCGGGATATGGGGCCTGGAAGCCGCGTCATAATCGATCAGTTTATTGACTTCACCAAACAGCGTTCCCTCACCTTTTATGAAGGAAAGGAAGGTTTTGTCGTTCATACAGACTTTTCTGAGCCTTACTGTCCCAATACCAGAGCTGCCATTCTAAGGGCCGGCCGGGCGTTAGACCAGCACATTGTAGATGGCGGATGTTATATCTGTACAGAGGGGCCCCGGTTTGAAACCCCGGCTGAAATAAATATGTTTATGAATTGGGGCATCGATGTTGTCGGTATGACCAACGTCCCGGAAGTTGTGCTGGCCAGGGAAGCGGGACTTTGTTACGGCACCATAGCCCTGCCGACTAACTTTGCCGCCGGAGTCAGCGCTGAGCCCCTGACCCAGGCTGAAGTTCTTGAAGCGATGGATAAAGATAAATCGGAACTGGAAAAACTGCTTGCCGCCTCTATCGCTGAGATAAAAACCGATATTTCCTGCCGGTGCAAGGAGGCCGGAAATAATTATCCCAAGGAGTAATCAAATCTAAAATGAGTGAACCAGATGAACTGCTAACCCTGTACTGGAAAGATGGGTGTTTGTATATCCTTGACCAGAGGCTTTTACCTCACCGGGTTGAGTATTTGGCCTGTACTTCCTGCTCAGAAGTGGTTGAGGCGATCAGCGAGATGGCGGTGCGGGGCGCTCCGGCCATCGGGATCACCGCCGCGTTTGGCATGGCGGTGGCCGCCCGAGAAGCTTTGGAAAAAAATAATGAACAGGGCCAAATGCGTTCTTCTTTGGCCAGGGCCTCGAAACAACTATTCCAATCAAGGCCGACCGCTGTTAACCTGTCCTGGGCCCTGGAAAGGATTGATAAGCGGCTTTCAGAAAACGAAGGCCTGACGGCGCAGGAAATTGCCGAAAATTTACTGGTGGAAGCCGAGAATATTTTCAGCGAAGACCTGGAAAACAACCGGCTCATTGGCGTAAACGGAGCTGCTTTGATTCCGGATAAAGCAGCAGTGTTAACCCATTGTAATGCCGGTGCCCTGGCTACAGGCGGCTACGGTACTGCCCTGGGAGTGGTGCGGGCTGCAATTGGAGAAGATAAAGAAGTCCATGTTTTTATTGATGAAACCAGGCCCTTGCTGCAGGGTTCCCGCCTGACTGCTTTCGAGATGCTCCACGAGAATATCCCGGCTACCCTGATCACCGATAACTGCGCCGGGTACCTGATCAAACAGGGTAAAATCGATTTGATTATTGTTGGCGCTGATCGCATTGCTGGAAACGGCGATACCGCAAACAAAATCGGCACTTATCCGTTGGCCGTGATGGCCGCTTACCATCACATTCCCTTTTATGTGGCCGCTCCACTTTCGACCATTGATCTCTCCCTTTCTTCCGGGGATGAAATTGTAATCGAAGAACGGAAATCGGAAGAGGTCACCCGTTTTGGTAACCAGCAGGTGGCGCCTGAGAATATCAATGTATACAACCCGGCTTTTGATGTGACCCCTGCCGGGTTGATCAATGCAATTATTACTGAGAAAGGAGTAGTTTACAACCCGGACCAGGAAAAGCTTTATAAACTCTTCGCAAAGGTTTAAAATAGAAGTAGATTTTGATGGTAGAAAGGAGCTCCCGACTACGATAACCGAAATGGACGAAATTGAAATAAAAAAAACTCACATATTGATTACAAACGATGATGGAATCTATGCTGAAGGTATTCAGCGCCTCAGCCAGTGTTTATATGAAAACAGTGACCGCTACAAATTATCCATAGTCGCTCCCGACCGGGAACGCAGTGCGATTGGCCATGCTATTACCATGCACCGACCGCTCCTGGTAGATGAAATCAGTTATATGCATAACCCGGAACTTAGGGGCTGGTGTGTCAACGGGACCCCTTCAGACTGTGTAAAACTGGCGATTGAAGCGATCCTGGAAGAAAAACCCGACCTGGTTATATCCGGCATTAACCGGGGCAGCAACCTGGGGACCGATGTGCTTTATTCAGGGACTGTTTCGGCGGCCGTGGAGGGCTTGATTATGGGTATTCCATCTATCGCCGTTTCGCTGACTGGAAATGGGGATGGCAATAGCTTTGACTTTGCCGGACAGTTTATATGCCGGCTGTTCCCACTTCTCTTAGAGGCGGGCCTGCCGACATCAACTTTGATTAATATAAACATCCCCACTAACGTAGAAAATATTAAGGGGATCCGGGCTACCCGCCTGGGCAACAGGCGCTATCGCAACGCTTTTGAAAAAAGAATTGATCCCAGGGGCAGGGTTTATTACTGGCTGGCCGGAGAACTGGTTGATGATGAAGATGAAGATGAAGATGTCGATACCCGGGCGGTCAGAGATGGTTATATATCTATTACTCCGATTCATTTTCCACTAACTAACGAAAATGTACTGCCCGAGTTAAAAAATATCCTGGAAAAAATGCCGCTTAAAATTTAAATCCCGGCCAATTAGATGGATTTCATAAACAGCCTGCTCGGGAGTAGAGACGGGCTTTGTAACCAGTGCCCGCCTTTAAAGCCGGTGCTGCTGGCTGTTTAAAGTTAAATAGTTTAATAAGAGAGAAGGTGTCACGGTGTCTTTGCTGGAGCCGGCAGGAAAAAATTGTTACCGCATTAAGCGCCGCGGAAACATGAAAGCCGATGTCCTGGTTTATCTAAATCGCCAGCTTTACCAGGCTTTTACCGAAGATCAATCCCTGCAGCAACTGATGGATGCCGCGTCCCTGGAAGGTGTTGTTGATCCCGTGATCGGAATGCCCGATATTCACAGCGGGTTTGGCCTTCCCATCGGCGGAGTCATGGCCATGGACTCCGAACTGGGGCTGGTTTCCGCCGGAGCGGTTGGGATGGACATCAACTGCGGGGTCCGCCTGCTGCGAACAAACGTTGATCCGGACGGTTTGGATAAAACCACCCTGCGGGAGCTGATTAAAGCCATTGAGAAGAGAGTTCCCAGCGGAGTAGGGCGGAAAAGCAAACATGAAGCTTTTATCAGTACCCATTTTAATCCCCTGATCCATGATGGGGCCCCTTTTCTTATTGACCAGGGTTACGGCAGGCCTGAAGACATAGACGCAATAGAAGAGGGAGGATGCATCTCCGGTGCCGACCTGGGAGCCGTAAGCAAGGAAGCCCGCAAGCGAGGGCTTCAGCTCTCAACGATCGGGGGAGGCAATCATTTTATCGAGCTTGGTTACGTGGATACAGTTTTTGACCACCATGCCGGAGACGTGTACGGCCTGCATGAAGGAATGCTCACCGTCCTGATTCACACCGGCAGCCGGGGGTTTGGGCATCAGATCTGCACAGATTATACCGCATCAATGAAGAAAAAGGCTGCCGGGCATAAAATAGAACTGCCCTCTGCCGGCCTGGCTTCAGTGCCCATAACTTCCGGGACGGGAAGAAGGTACCTGGCCGCAATGGCCTGCGCCATTAATTTTGCCTTTTGCAACCGCCAGTGGATAACCGATGACGTCCGCAAAGCGTTCAGCACCGTTTTTGGGGGAGATGATCGCCTGTTTGACCTGGACCTTGTGTACGATATTGCTCACAATACAGCGCGATTCGAAAAAATCAACGGCAAAACAATGCTTATCCACCGCAAAGGCGCTGCCAGGGCCCTGCCGCCGGAGCATCCCGACAACCCAAAACAGTACCTTTCAACCGGGCATCCGGTACTGATTCCAGGTAGTATGGGAACCGCTTCATACGTGGTCAAGGCCGAACCGGGGGTAAGCAAAATTTATAATTCCGTAAATCACGGCGCCGGAAGGGTCCTTTCCCGACGGGCGGCTAAAAAAGAAATATCTGTCGAAGAATTAAAGGGAAGGCTTTCCGAAGTCCTGGTTTCCGGGCGCAGTTTTAAGGCCTACCTGGATGAAGCACCCCAGGCCTACAAAGACATCGAAATGGTAATTGATACTTTTACCGAAATCGGGATGAGCAGCAAGGTGGCCAGGCTGTTGCCCCTGGCTGTAATCAAGGGAGAAGGCAGCGATTGACAGGAACAACTCCTATTTAAAGCCGGTTGTTTTTGCCGCTGTAAATGTGCCCTGAGTGGGCCGTGAAAGATTGGAACGCAATTTTTAAAATATACATAAATAAGCCGATATTAGTGTAAAATAATAACCGTTCTTATGTTATGATTCAAACAGAAATAATCGGGATTTCCAAACCATCGGGGAGTGCTTATATTTGAAGGACAGCCGCAAGATGATTGAAGTTGACAATTTATCAGTAATCTATCCGGGCGGGATAAAAGCCCTGGACGGGGTCAGTTTTTCCGTCCCGGAACAGGAAATATTTGGGCTTCTGGGTCCAAACGGGGCCGGTAAGACTACCCTGATCATGGTTTTAACCACCCTGCTTGCACCTACAGGCGGCCTGGCCAGGGTTAACGGCGTCGATGTGATCAAAGATAAAAACAGGGTCAGGATGAACCTGGGTTACGTTTCCCAGGAACTGGCCATTGATGATGAATTGACCGGCCTGGATAACCTGAGATTGCAGGCCGGTCTATATCACATGGATCATGCAATTCGACACAAAAGGATCGATGAAGTTTTGGAACTGGTCGGCCTTATGGAAAGGGCCAGGGACCGGGTTGATACTTATTCGGGCGGGATGCGCAAACGCCTCGATATTGCCTGCGGGTTGATCCACCGTCCGGAAATACTGTTCCTGGATGAACCCACCCTGGGCCTCGATATTCAGACCAGACATGAAATATGGCACTATATCAAACGGCTGCGCGAAGAGGTGAAAATGACCATCCTGCTTACCACCCACTATATGGACGAAGCGGATTCATTATGCCGGCGCGTTGCCATCATCGACCGGGGCAGCCTGAAAGCAATCGATACCCCGGAGAGTCTGAAAAAGCAGATGGGAGGAGGGTTGATTGTCTTCCAGTTTGATCAATCGGCCCGTCCCGAAACTATTGATCAGGCCATGATCAGGTTAAAAAATCAAGATTTCGTCAGGGAAATAACCCAAAAGGACGACGAATACTTGCTTTTAACTGATAACAGCGAAGAGTCCCTGCCGCTCTTTTTTGAGGCCCTGGATGGACTGAGACTTAATTTAAAAAAAGTTACCCTGAAGATGCCTTCCCTGGATGATGTTTTTCTTTACCATACCGGAAGGCAACTCCGTGAAGAAAGTGTTTCCCGGGAAGAAATGGATAGGGTCCGTTCTAGTATGCGCCGCCTCAGGAAAACCCGTTAGCATGTGGGTTTTGTCAACCGGAAGATAACCGGTCAAGGCGGGTAAAATGATAATTAAGGTGAATAAATGACAGCAATGACAATTGGTTTAAAAGGTGCCTATTATATATTTTGGAGAGAGATCAAGCGTTTTACGGGGCAGAAAATGCGGATCTTGATGTCCGTTGTCCAGCCGGTGATCTGGCTGGTATTGATGGGCAGTATGATGGCCAGGTTGACCGACAACCCCGTTACCGCAGAAATGATTGGCGTCGACAACTACCTGGCTTTCATGGTTCCCGGCGTGATGATGATGTCCTCTCTCTATACCGGGGTTTTTGGCGGAATATCGATTATCTGGGACCGGAGAATGGGTTTTCTAATTAAACTCCTCAGCGCCCCCATACCCCGCTACAGCATTGCTCTGGGCAAAATATCAGCCCTGGTTTTGCAGACCATGTTCCAGGTTTCGGTGATCGCCATCCTGGCCGCCGCAATGGGCATCACTTTCGCTACCGGTTTGCCCGGTATTCTGGTCACCCTTTTAATATGCGGTCTGTTCGCAGCGATTATGAGCTGTATATCGCTGTTTTTGTCTGCTTCGATCAGGACCCCTGAAACTTTGTTTTCAGTTATCAACTTCCTGACCCTGCCGCTCGTGTTCAGCAGCAGCGCTCTATTTCCCACCGCCGTAATGCCGGATTGGATCCGGGCTATTGCCCGCTTCAACCCGATTTCCTATGCAGTTATTCCAGTCCGCGACCTGGTAATCAGCGGGTGGGAGTGGGGCACTTTGGCCACGGGGATCTGGTTGCTGTTATTGATGTTTCTGATCTTGTTTGTCCTGGTTTATTATCGGTTTGAAAAGGGATCCCTGCTTTAAATGAAATTCCCAAAGAAGGAGAATATTAGATAGCACTATGGAAAAACAACCGCCAAGTATTTTTAACGATGTCATCGGCCCGATCATGAGGGGGTCATCCAGCTCACACACAGCTGCTTCGGTCAGGATCGGCTGTGTCGTCAAGCAGTGCCTGCCCGGGACCTGCCGCTACTGTCATGTCGATTTTGATCCCGACGGTTCCCTGGCCTCCACCTACCACGAGCAGGGCGCCGATATCGGCCTGGCCGCTGGACTTTTAGGAATGGATTTAAGCGATCCGGGACTGTGCACTGCCCTGGAAACGGCCCGGCAGAAAAACCTGGACATTTCTTTTAATATTACTCCTTTTCCAGCCGATCACCCCAATACTTACCGGATCAGGGCCGCTTCAGATAAAGGAGAAGAAATGCAGCTGATTTGTCTTTCTACCGGCGGGGGCATGATCGATGTTCGAAACATCAATGGCTTTGATGTTTCGATTGGAGGCGGTTTTGATGAAACCCTGTTGTTTTACAATGATCCGAATCCAGGCACTCTGCAGAAATACAGCAGAATCATAGCGGAGATGGTTTCCGGCTACGATTATATAACTATTGCTGCAGCGGGAAATAAAGGCCTGATCAACCTTAAAACCGGTTATAAATTAGAAGACAGGCTGGTACAGGCGATAAATGGGCAAACCAACCCGCTTGCGGTCATCCAAATCGAACCGTTGCTCCCGGTCCGTTCAAAAAAGGACTACCGGATGCCCTTTGAAAGCGCCGGGGAAGCTTTGGCCCTGGCAGAACGGGAAAACCTGGCCCTGTGGGAGCTGGCCCTACGTTACGAAAGTATTCGAGGAGGGATATCCGAATCAGAAGTGTGGCAGATGGCCTGTGAATTGGCCCGGGTTATGGAGCAGTCGGTGCGGGAAGGTTTGGCCGGGACCGAATACAGCAACCGGATCCTGGGGCCACAGTCACAACTAATAATCAACCACCGGAGCAGGCTGATCGGAGATGATCTTTCTGCCGCCATTATTGCCAATACCAGCGCCGTGATGGAAACAAAAAGCGCCTTCGGGGTGATTGTAGCGGCCCCCACGGCCGGGTCATGCGGCACCCTTCCCGGAACTCTGACTGCTGTAGCCGGGGACAAACAGCTTGAAAACGATCAAATTGTTAAAAGTTTGCTGGCCGCCGGCCTGGTTGGAGCCCTAATTGCCGGAAGCAGCACTTTTGCCGCAGAAGAATGCGGCTGTCAGGCCGAATGCGGATCCGCCTCCGGTATGGCCGCCGCGGGGCTGGTTCAAATGGCGGGCGGTACGGTGGGAGAGGGATTTGATGCAGCGGCCATGGCCCTTCAAAATGTGATGGGCATGGTCTGCGATCCGGTGGCTGAAAGAGTGGAAGTGCCCTGCCTGGGAAAAAACATAATGGCCGGGCTTAATGCAGTTGGCTGTGCCGATATGGCCCTGGCCGGGTTTGACAGGGTTATTCCCCTTGATGAAACTATTGGGGCCATGTACAGCTGCGGCAAAATGCTCCCTTCGGAACTGCGCTGTACCGGCCGGGGCGGGCTCTCAGTCACAGAAACAGCCAGGACTATATATGAAAAACTCAACAAAGAAACATAAAGAAATGTAAGGACGACCGATGAAAAAGGGACTTATTTTCAATATACAGCGCTATTCTTTACATGACGGGCCCGGGATCAGGACCACCATCTTTTTCAAAGGCTGCCCCCTTAGCTGCTGGTGGTGCCAGAACCCGGAAAGCATCAGCCCGGAGACTGATATTATGAGACAACCGGAACGCTGCCTGGGTTGCGCAGCCTGTATGGAAGTCTGCCCGGAAGGGGCAATCAGGGTCGGGGAAACAGGGCCGGTTATAAACCGTGATCTTTGTGTCCGATGTATAGAATGTGCCGCTGTTTGCCCTGCCGAAGCCCTGGAAGCGGTGGGAAAAGAATACACGGTGGGAGAGCTGGTAAAAGAAGCTCTAAAGGACCGGTTTATATTCGACAGATCCGGGGGCGGGATTACTTTTTCCGGCGGAGAACCTCTTCTGCAGCCCGATTTCCTGGAAGAGGCGCTTAAAGCTTTTAATCGGGAAGAAGTTCATACTGTTATTGATACTTCCGGTTGTGCTCCCTGGGCGGACCTGGAGCGTATTGCCGACCGCGCCGACCTGTTTCTGTATGATCTCAAGCTGGCTGACGACCTTGAAAGCAGGAAGTTTACCGGGATGTCAAACAACCTGGGTATTGACAACCTGAAAAAACTGGTGAAAAAAGGAGCCAGGATCAAAGCCCGGATGCCGGTCATTCCAACAATAAACGATCACGACCATAATATCGATGCCGTAGCGGAGCTGTTACAAGAGTATGGACTTGATGAGCTTGAACTGATTCCTTATCATAATCTCGGAACCGCCAAGTATACCCGGCTCGACCTGGAATATCGCCCCGGGACGATTAATACTCCCACCGCAGAAGAGTTTGACCGGGTCAAGGGCCGGTTTAAAACGCAGGGGATTAAAATACTCAGCGAGGATGATTGAGATGAGTGAAGAGATCAGAGGTATGAATGAAAGGGTTAAAAAATTAAGGCAGCAGAGCGAAGATACAGTACCGGCTATCACCGCCGAGAGGGCGGTGCTGGTAACAGAAGCTTATCGCAAGTACGAAGGCAAGGTGACCGCGCCAATGCTCAGAGCGCTTGCGTTTAAGCACCTGATGGAAAATAAAACTACCTGTATTAATGAAGATGAACTGATTGTCGGGGAAAGGGGGACCGGACCGCAGGCTGCCCCCACTTATCCCGAACTGTGCTGCCATACCCTGGATGATCTGGATGTTATCAATAATCGCAAGACCATTTCCTTTAAAGTTACCGACGATGTTAAAAAAATCCAGGAAGAAACCATCATCCCTTACTGGCAGGGGCGTTCGATGAGGGATAAAATTTTCAGCCGGATGAGCAAAGAATGGCTGAACTGTTACGAGGCCGGTTTGTTTACTGAATTTATGGAACAGCGCGCTCCGGGGCACACCGTGGCCGGTGATAAAATTTATAAAAAGGGGATGCTTGATCTGAAGGAAGAGATTGCGAAGGTGCTCTCGGGACTTGATTTTATGAACGATCCTGAAGCTGTTTCCAAGAGTGAACAGCTGGAAGCAATGTCTGTTTGCGCCGATGCCGTGGTTGCGTTTGCCGGGCGCCATGCCAAAAAGGCAAGGGAGCTGGCCGGTGCCGAAAAAAATGCCCGGCGAAAACAGGAGCTTCAGCAAATTGCTGCTGTTTGTGAGCGTGTCCCGGCCTATCCGCCCCGCAACTTCCGGGAAGCCCTGCAGTATTACTGGTTTGTGCACCTGGGTGTGGTTACCGAACTAAATACCTGGGATGCCTTTTGCCCGGGCCGTCTTGACCAGCATCTGGCTCCATTTTATTATCAGGGCCTGGAAGATGGCTCCCTGTCCAGGGAAAAGGCCAGGGAGCTGCTGGAGTGCTTCTGGATCAAATTTAACAACCAGCCCGCCCCGCCCAAGGTAGGGATTACTTTGCAGGAAAGCGGCACCTATACTGATTTTGCCAACATCAACCTGGGAGGGGTCAGACCGGACGGTAGCGATGGAATAAATGACGTCACTTATCTGCTGCTGGAAGTAATCGATGAGATGAGGCTGCTGCAACCGAGCACCAACGTCCAGGTCAGCAAAAAAAGCCCCGACCTGTTTTTGAAAAAAGCAGGGGAGGTGATCAGGAAAGGCTGGGGCCAGCCCTCAGTCTTTAATGTTGAAGCAGTAATCAGTGAGCTGCTGGCCCAGGGTAAATCACTGATTGATGCCCGCTGTGGTGGGACCAGCGGTTGCGTGGAAACCGGCGCTTTCGGCAGGGAAAGCTATATTCTGACCGGTTATTTCAACCTGGTCAAAATCCTGGAAATAACGTTGAATGACGGCAAAAACCCGGCGGATGGGAAAATGGTGGGGCTTGATACCGGGAACCCGGATCAGTTCGAAAACTTTGATCATCTGCTCGAAGCCTTTGAAAAACAACTTCGCTACTTTATTGACATCAAAATTGCCGGTAACCAGGTTATTGAAAAACTGTATGCCGAGCAAATGCCTGCCCCGTTCCTCTCCCTGATAATCGATGACTGCATCGACAACGGCAGGGACTACAATGCCGGCGGTGCCCGTTACAATACCAGCTATATCCAGGGCGTTGGCATTGGCACCATTACCGACAGCCTGTCATCACTTAAAAAGCATATTTTCGAAGAGAAAAATTTTACCTGGAAAGAATTGCTTGAACTGCTCAGTAACAACTACCAAAACGGGGAAGACAAAAGACAGTTTTTAATCCGCAAAACCCCGCATTATGGCAATGACGATGACTACGCCGATATCATTATGCAGGAGGTGTTCAAGCGTTTCCACCGCACCGTGGACGGGCGCGGGACGGCCCGTGGAGGCACATACCGGATCAATATGCTGCCCACCACCTGCCATGTTTACTTTGGCTCGGTAATCGGGGCAACACCCGATGGGCGGCTGGCCGGGCTGCCTTTATCCGAAGGAATCTCTCCCGCCCAGGGCGTTGACCTTAACGGGCCTACTGCGGTAATTAAGTCGGCTTCAAAAATGGACCACCTGCTTACGGGCGGCACCCTCTTGAACATGAAATTTACTCCCCGGGTTTTGGCGGGCAACAAGGGGTTGGACAGCCTGGCCCAGCTGATCCGTGCTTACTTTATACTTGACGGCCATCACATCCAGTTCAACGTGATCGATGCCGACACACTGCGTGAAGCTCAAAAGAGCCCGGAGCAGTACCGTAACCTGATTGTCAGGGTGGCTGGCTACAGCGATTATTTCAACAATCTCAGCGAGCAGCTTCAAAACGAAATAATTGCCCGTACCGCCCATGAATTGGGATAAAACGAGATTTTCCAAATCACGGCGTCGGCGTTGACAACAACATTCAGATAGGCTAAAATATGAGCTGTGAAGGGGAGTAGCTCAACTGGCAGAGCAGCGGTCTCCAAAACCGCAGGCTGCGGGTTCAAGTCCTGTCTCCCCTGCCATAGCGTTTAAACGAATGCCGCTTTTACAGCGGCATTCGTTGTGTGAAGTGGCGATTTTCGAAAGGAGGAGGCCAGTGTCATACAAGTTAATTGCTGCAGCTGGGTGACAGCGAATACTTCAAATATCATTTCTTGACATTTTGAGATTATTATTGTGCAACGCTACTGTATTTTTATGGTGATTTTTAAAACAGTGTTTAGTAAGAATGTATATAGAGAACAAATCTTAGTGAGCCTGTTTTTTGGGAAATTAATTAAAATGCGTGATAGAAGTGAAGGGGTTTTGTCAATTATGACGAAGTTTAAATAAAATACCACAAGTTGCAAGGGATATGTGGATTTACAAAAATTATGAATAAATGTTATTTAATAGTTAATTATGTAAAATGAGGTGATTATTAGTGTCTTTTGAAGATTGGCATTGGCAGTTGGAAAACAGGATATCCACAGTAAAAGAACTTGAGCAATACATTAACCTAACTGATGACGAAAAAAAGGATATAGAAAAAGTATCTAAGGAATATAGTTGGTCAACAACCCCATATTATGCGAGTCTTATGTCAACGAACAATCAGGAATGCCCAATTAGAAAACAAGCTTTACCAAACAAAAATGAGCTTTTTGACCCATTTGGTGTTGAAGATCCTCTTCATGAAGAAGAACACCAACCAACTAAGGGATTGGTGCGTGTTTACCCTGATCGTTTGGCCTTTACAGTAAGCAATCAATGTGCGATGCTTTGCCGCCATTGTTTTCGGAAGAAATTTGTAAACATGGCTGAGACATATATTACCAAAGACAATATTTTAGAATCTATAGAGTGGCTGAAGGAAAACTCGGAGATACGAGACGTACTTTTAACAGGAGGAGATCCTTTTCTTAATGAAACTGATTGGTTAGAAGAAATTATTGCCAGACTTCGGGAGATAGAGCATATTGAAATTGTTAGAATAGGTACCCGCACACCTTGCACCATGCCGCAGAGGATAACCTCCGAATTATGTTCAATGTTGAATAAATATCACCCTCTTTGGGTAAATGTTCAGTTTAATCACCCTAAAGAGTTGACTGAACAGGCCAGCAAAGCCTGTGAAATGTTATCTGAAGCTGGTATTCCTCTTGGCAACCAATCGGTTCTTCTCAAAGGCGTTAATGATGATCCTGAAATATATCAAAGACTGGTTCATGGTCTTGTTAAAATGCGTGTCCGACCTTATTACCTTTATCAGTGTCAAATTTTACATGGTACTAATCATTTTCGGACTCCGATTGAAAGTGGAATCAATATCATTAAGAAATTACAAGGCTTCACCAGCGGTTTCTGTGTTCCGGTATATCTCCTTGATACTCCTTATGGGAAGTGTCCAATGTCTCCACAGAACATAGTCTATAGAGATGAAAAATCTGTTTCTCTTAGGAATTTTGAGGGTAAAATTTGGACAGAGCCGAATCCCATGCCTGGAAAAGAAACTATAAGATAAAACGACTATAAAGTTAACTCAGGGCGCACAGGCTTTTAATAACTGGTTGCGTTCCGGCAATATTAATAAACGGGGTGATTAAAATTACCAGCACAAATGAAATACTCAGTATCACAGAACAGTATGGAGCCCGTAATTATCTTCCTTTGCCGGTAATCCTATCGCGGGCAGAAGGGGTATGGGTCGAAGATCCAGAAGGAAATCGCTACATGGATATGTTAAGTGCTTATTCGGCAATGAATTTTGGCCATTGCCACCCTAAAATTATCAAGGCTTTAAAAGATCAGGCCGACATGATTACGGTAACCTCCAGGGCCTTCCATAATGACAAACTGGGCCCCTTTAGCGAAAAACTGTCCAGGCTGACAGGAAAAGAAAAAATCCTACCCATGAATACCGGTGCTGAAGCGGTTGAAACGGCCCTCAAAGCCGTCCGTAGATGGGCTTACCGCAAGAAAAACATTCCCGGCAACAAAGCTGAAGTAATTGTCTGCAACGGTAATTTCCACGGCAGAACCATAACCGTCGTTTCATTCAGCTCTGATGAATCTTATAACAAGGATTTTGGGCCTTTTACACCGGGATTCAAGCTGATTGAATACGGCAATCTCGAAGCCTTAAAAAAAGCAATTACCCCCAACACAGCCGGCCTGTTAATCGAGCCGATCCAGGGTGAAGGTGGTATTATTATTCCCCCGGAGGGGTTCCTGAAAGAAGCTTACCGGGTTTGCCAAGAAAACAACATCCTCTTTATGGCCGATGAGATTCAAACCGGGTTTGGCCGGGCCGGAAAACTTTTTGCCTGCGACTGGGAAGACGTTAAACCCGATATTTACATCCTCGGCAAAGCCCTGGGGGGCGGAGTCCTGCCTATCTCGGCTATAGCTGCCGATGACAGCATTATGGACGTTTTCGATCCCGGCTCCCACGGTTCCACCTTTGGCGGCAACCCCCTGGCCTGTGCCGTTGGTATATCCGCTATGGATGTGCTGCAGGAAGAAAACCTGGTTGAGAAATCCCTGGAAAGCGGAAAATATTTTGTTGAAGAGCTGAAAAAGATCGATAATCCGCAGATAGTCGAAGTCAGGGGCAAAGGTTTGCTGACGGGAATTGAACTTAAAGTCAAGGCTCGCAGTTATTGCGAAGAACTTATGAAGGTGGGGATCCTCTCCAAGGAAACCCACGAGAATGTGATCCGGTTTACGCCTCCGCTGGTTGTCACCCGTGAAGACCTGGACTGGGCCCTGGACAAGATCAGAAAAATATTTGCCTGACAAAAGAAACAAATAAAAATCTTGTAAAAGGTATTGACAAACTGACAGGATTGATCAATAATAATAATGCCAGGTTCCGAGAGACTGGAAAGTGAACCGGGTCCGGTCGGCAGGGAAACCGGAAGTGGAGGAAGGGTAAACCGGAATCCACGGAAGGGCCATCCCTAAAGCTGGATCGCTGAAAGAACCGGTAATTGAAAGGCTTACGGGCCGGGATTTTACCGGGAATCACAGCACGGATGAAAGTAACTGCCCGGAGGTTGGGGGAAAGCCATCCAGAGGCGGTGGTGGAATCCCGACTGTAGAGGGGACAGTGAAGAAATCCGACGGAAAGCTGGAAGGCCTGTTGGAACCTGGCTTTTTATTTATTTGTACACAAGCCGCCAGTATGCCTGCAAGTTAACCTGAAGGACCCCTTAATATCTTAAGCACCTTATACAATTTGTACCTGAAAAGGCATGAAAACTTTTCTATATGCCTGCTATTGCATTAACTTTGCCCTTTGGTTAAAATAAGTGATAAGTTTTTAAAGGAGAGGAAAGATCAACATGGACATTAAAAAAATTGGTTTGATTGGCTGCGGAGCAATGGGTTCAGCCCTGGCAAAAGGTATTGTAAAAAAAGTAGGTGTTGACCCGGCCCAGGTTTACCTTTATGACCTGAACCGGGAAAGAGTAGAGGAACTGGCCCTTGAATTGAATGCTATCGGGGCGGAAAACCTTGAAGAAGTGATATCACAGTGTCGGCAAATCTTTATTGCCGTCAAACCCCAGGACATTGAAAGCCTGCTATACTCGATTAAAGATTATGTCCAGCAGGGTCAGATATTTGCTTCCATTGCAGCCGGAATAACCATCAATTTTATAGAAAGCTGTTTGCCTTCATTCAGCAAGGTGATACGGTTGATGCCAAACACCCCGTGTTTACTTGGGGAAGGCACAATCGCTATCAGCGCCGGTGACAACGTAACCGCGGAAGAGCGAGATGAAATTGAATCATTGCTGAAATCCATGGGCATTACCATCAGGATCCCTGAATACCTGATGGATGCGGCAACTGGACTGAGCGGCACCGGCCCGGCCTATGTATTTTTGTTCATTGAAACCATGATTGATGCCGGGGTGGCGGTGGGCTTTCGCCGTGATGTTGCTTCTGAAATGGTAATCCAAAATGTAATCGGATCTGCCCGCATGCTCCAGGAGAACAGCAAGCAGCATCCGGCCGAACTCAGAAATTCCGTCACTTCCCCGGCCGGGACAACCACGGCAGCCATGCACGTGCTGGAAGAATCAGGGTTCCGCAGCTGTCTTCTAAAATCGGTGATCGCAGCAACAAATCAGGCGGAGAAATTGCGCCGTGGCTAAAAACAAAAAAATTTCTATCCCCGCTCCCTGCCGGATCGTGGTTAAGGTAGGAACCCGCCTTTTAACTCACGATACCGGCAAACTTAACCTGGGGTACATGGAAAAACTGACCAGGGAACTGGCTGATGTATGCAACCAGGGTCATGAAGTGATCCTGGTTTCATCTGGATCGATCGGTGCCGGGCGGGGAAGACTTAACATTAACAGGAACCCTATCTCCATTCCGGAAAAGCAGGCCATAGCCGCCGTCGGGCAGGGCCTGCTGGTTCAGATTTATGAAAAACTTTTTGCCGAGTATGGCCTGGTTGTTGGACAGATTTTGCTGACCCGCACCGACCTGGTAAGCAGGCGGCGCTATATCAATGCCTGCAATACAGTTTTAACCCTGCTCAAACTCGGGGTTGTACCCGTTATCAATGAAAACGATTCGGTTTCGGTGGAAGAGTTGAAATTTGGCGATAACGATCGCCTTTCCGCGCTGGTTGCCGGCTTAAGCGATGCTCATTTACTGGTTATCCTCACCGATATAGAAGGTCTGTACAACAAAAACCCCAGGAAATACCCGGATGCTGAACTGATCCCTTATGTTGAAAAAATCGACGACAGCATTAAAGCCGGCGCAGAAACATCACATGACAACCTGGCAACAGGGGGGATGATTACCAAGCTCCAGGCAGCTGAAGTAGCTACCAATTCAGGGGTTGGTATGTATATTGCCAATGGTTATGATCCCGGTGTGGTTTCCAGGTTGCTAAAGGGCGAACACGCCGGCACCTATTTCCAGCCCCAGGAACGCTTCCTCAGCAGGCGAAAAAGATGGATTGCCTACGGTCAGGTTCCGTGCGGCAGTGTTACAATAGACAGCGGTGCTTGCAATGCAATCCGCTCCCAAGGGAAAAGTTTGCTGCCCATAGGAGTGATCGATGTGGAAGGATCTTTCACTGTGGGCGACCTGATTACGGTCAAAGATCCCTACGGAAATGAACTGGCCCGGGGATTGACCAACTTTGCTTCAGAAGAGTTGATCTGGATTCAGAAAAGAAGCAGCCTCGATATCGCCAATATAATAGACAGGCCGGTTCCCGAAGAAGTGATCCACAGGGATAACCTGGTTATTTATTAACTCAGGTTAATATCAAAGGATACAGGAGTTGATAAAATTATGCATCCCGAGGTTCTCGAAAAATGCAGGCAAGCCCGTAAGGCCTCAAAAATATTGGCCAATACTTCGACCACGATTAAAAACAAAGCCCTGGAAAAAATTGCTGTTTCCCTTGAAAAAAGCAAAAAAGAAATAATTGAAGCCAATAAAAAGGACCTCGAACGCCTGGAAAGCGAAGATCATTATACCGATGCTTTTCACGATCGCCTAATGCTGAATGAAAGCCGGATCGCCGAAACGGCCGAAGGCCTGCGGGGGATTGCAGATCTTGACGATCCGGTAGGTGAAGTTATAAAGATGTGGAAACGGCCCAATGGCCTGGAAATTGGCCAGGTCCGGGTCCCGATTGGAGTAATTGCCATCATCTATGAAGCCCGGCCCAATGTAACTGTTGATGCCGGGGGATTGGCTTTAAAAGCGGGAAACGCCGTTATTTTGCGCGGCAGCTCCGAAGCCCTAAATTCCAACCGGGCTTTGATTAAAGTAATCAGGCAGAGCCTTTCAGCTATAGAGCTTCCGGGTGACGCTATAGCCCTGATCGAAGATACCGATCGCAGTGCCGCTTTTGATTTAATGCAGGCCGACCGGTACCTGGATTTGCTGATACCGCGTGGAGGACAGTCCCTGATCAATGCAGTGGTGGAAAATTCCACCGTTCCGATCATCCAGACCGGAACGGGCAACTGCCATACTTTTGTAGATTATAACGCCGACCTGGATAAGGCTGTAGCTATTACCGTCAATGCCAAGGTTCAGCGGCCCGGGGTTTGCAATGCCCTGGAAACATTACTGGTTCATAAAGATATAGCTCCCCGGTTTCTGCCTAAAATGCTGCCCGCTTTAACCAAACTGGGTGTAGAAATAAGGGGCTGCCCGGAAACGCAAACTTACCTGCCGGATATTAAACCGGCCACCGGGCAGGATTGGGAAACGGAGTACCTTGACCTGGTTTTGGCTGTCCGGGTAGTTGAAAATTTAGACCGGGCCATTGATCACATCAACCAATACGGCACAGGCCATTCAGAAGCGATCATAACCGACAGTTACGATCATTCGAGGACATTCATGGCCAGAGTTGATGCGGCCGCCGTTTATGTAAATGCTTCAACCCGCTTTACAGACGGTTCCGCGTTCGGCCTTGGTGCAGAAATGGGAATCAGCACTCAGAAATTGCACGCCCGGGGGCCGATGGGCCTGGAGGCCCTGACCACATTAAAATATATAATATACGGATCCGGCCAGGTGAGGGAATAATCCGGATCATCCGGCCAACTATTATGCCTAAGGTTACAGTAGTGATTGCGACGGGGCTGAAAAAAACAGCGGTGTGTATTATAATATACAGAGGTTGTAGAAGCAGACTGTAAACCGCACCTCATAAAACGATAAGATCATCGGAGAAGAATATGGGCAAGGAATTATACTGGGCAGTTGACATCGGCGGAACAAAAATATTACTGCTTATGGTCGACATCAGCGGCCGGGTCATGTTCAGGAAAAAAATAAAGACTCCCCGGCCTTCTGAACCGGAAAAAGTGGTCGAGGTGATCGTCCAAACCATAACAGAATATTCAAAGACTGTTAAAGCGGGCGCTACCGGCGGCAGTCCTGCCGTACTGGGAATCTGCACAGCCGGCTTTGTAGATTCCCTTTCAGGGCTGGTATACCAGTCCCCAAATCTGGAATGGCATCAACCGGTCCACCTCGGCAGTATGTTGAAAGAAAAGCTTGACTGTCCTGTATTGATCGAAAATGACACCAATGCGGCAGTAGTGGGAGAAGTCCATTACGGTGCCGCCCGGGGTCATGCTAATGCCGTTTATGTAACTTTGAGTACCGGCATCGGTGGGGGGCTGTACCTGAACGGGCGCTTGTTCCGCGGCACCGATGGTTTTGCCGGAGAAATCGGCCATACCAAGGCGTTTGGAAAGGGCCGGCCCTGCAAGTGTGGCGGAACCGACTGTCTTGAAACCTGGGCCTCCGGCAGCGCCCTGGCTGCCAGCGCCCGCGAGATATGGGACGAAAAAGAATTAAACGACGGCCACATATCCACGGCATGGGTTTTTGAGCAGGCCGACCAGGGAAACACCCTTGCTCAAAAGATCGTTGATCACGCCGCTGCCAGCATCGGACTGGAGTTATCCAACCTGGTTACTTTGCTTAATCCTTCCTGCCTGGTTATCGGCGGAGGGGTGGCAGCTAACAGGGAGGACTTTATGAACAGGGTGGTTGAGAATATTAGAGAACAGGCGATCAAGCCGGCTGTGGAAACAACCGCCTTGGAAATAAAGGCGGCTGCCCTTGAACCGGAAGCAGGTATATGGGGGATCTACAGCCTAATAACCGGCCGGGCGGAATGAAAAAATGGAAACTATAGAGTTCTTAGAACCTTTATATAAAGTTATAGAATCCTTGATTTACAGGTATGGTTCCCTGGGTATCGGGGTGGCTATGTTTGCCGAGAGCGCAGGCGTGCCCTTTGCTTCGTCGATCGTATTTTTAACCGCGGGGACCATGATTTTACACGGTTCATATTCTTTCTGGTCAATTTTTATTTTCTCCACGTTTGGCATCACCCTGGGCAGTATTTTCAGCTATACTGTCGGACTACTTGGCAGCATGGTCGGTAACGCCGTGAAGGGCAAGTTTAATCACGACCATAACTTCTTCAACCGCCGTATTCCAGGCGCCGGAGCTGGCAGGTACCGCTCAAGTATTTTATGCTTTTTGGAAAGATACGGCAATTTTTCGATCTTCATGGGCCAGTTGTGGGGGTTCAGCCGCACATTTATTTCTTTTCCCGCCGGAGCCATGCACATGAACTTCTTGCTGTTTATCGTTTATACATTTCTCGGCGGGGCGTTGTTCAGCCTGATGACCATCGGGGCCAGTCTAGTCTTAACCGGAACCATGAGCATTATGCTCAGAACCCTTAAGACCATGTTTGATTTTTCGCCCTGGCTGCTTTTAATCCCGACTGCCCTGCTGTTAATATTCATTTACTATTACCGCCGCCGGGGCTGGAAAATGAATTTTTCATTGATTACTGACTATTTAAGGGCTTATTGGGGCAGATTAAAGAGATCAATTAAGTAAATTACCAGGAGTAGCTTTTAACTGCTGCTGATTTGATCACATAGCACGCAAGGTATATTATTTACAAGGGGTACTAATAATGAGCAAAGCAAAATTCAACTTAAAAGTTTATAGTGAACGATGCAAAGATTGTGGTATATGCTTTGAATTTTGTCCCAAAAACAACCTGAAGCCTGGGAAAGACGGGGCCCCGGAAATGATTGATCCAGAAGCCTGCACCGGCTGCAAGCTGTGCGAATACCTGTGCCCCGATTTTGCCATCCAGGTCTGGAAAGACAAACCGGAAGAAAAAGAAGAACAGAAAGAAAAGGGGAAAAGCAGCAGATAAAAGTATCAATGCTCTTTATGAAGCCAAAAAAAAGAGGGCGGAGCAGGGTCATGCTCTAAAAAAAGAAGGAGGGCGCTTTTGCATAAACCAGCCTGGCATAAATTTAAAATCAAGAACAGGCAAGGGTTATCCCTGGCCGCTTTGCTTTGTCATGGGAAAGATGAAAGCTCTTTTAAAAGTAGAAGCGTTGAAAAACCAGTAATCATAGTCTGTCACGGTTTTACCGGTTCAAAAGAAGGCAGTGGGAGAGCGGTGGCAATGGCGGAAAAACTGGCCCTTTCCGGATTCAGTACCCTGTTATTTGACTTTGCTGGCTGCGGACAAAGCGAGGGGCAATGGGAAAATATAACCCTGTCGGGCCAGATTTCCGATCTCGAGGCTGTCGTCAGCTGGTGCCGCCGGGAAGGTTTCGATAAAATCGTTTTAAACGGTAGAAGTTTTGGGGGGACTACAACTCTATGCTATGCTCACGGGGATAAAAAAGTAGACGCCGTGTGTACCTGGGCCGCCGTGGCCAGGCCCGGCAGTTTGTTTGAAAAAAGAGCTGCCTGCACAGAACCACTCCAGGGCAACCCGGATGAACTGGTAACACTGGAAGGAGAAGAAGGGGCTTTTTCCCTAAAACGCCGCTTCTTTTTTGATTTAGGCACCTACGATCCGGCCGAATCTGCAGCAGCGCTCACTTCTAGAAGCCTGCTTATCATCCACGGTTCAAATGATCAATCAGTACCCGTCGAAGATGCTGAACTCCTTTATAAGAGGGCCGGGGAGCCCAAAAAGCTGGTTATTATAGATGGAGCCGACCACCGGTTTTCAAGACACGTTGAACAGGTCTGGAAAATTTTTTCTGACTGGCTGAACAACCTGTAACTCGGCCGGAACCCTGGGCCAGTTGTTTTTCGGTTTGAACTTTAATTACACCTCTGTAAACAGGTGTTTTTTTGATATAATGAGGAATAAAGGGAGTGATAAACAATTGCAGTACCGGCAAGCTGAAACTTTAAACCTGCCCCCTCGCTTTGGCGAAGGAAGGCATTACTGGATCAATACTTTTGGCTGCCAGATGAATGAACATGATTCTGAAATCATGGCTGCCCTGGTGGAAAACCTTGGCTACCGCCCTGCCGCAACACCGGAAGAGGCAGACCTGGTGATAATAAATACCTGCGCCGTGCGCAAAAAACCTGAAGACAAGGTTGCTTCGATGCTGGGAAAATTGTACGCCCAGAAAGAAAACCGGGACGATTTGATAATTGCCGTGGGGGGCTGCATGACCCAGCAGAAAGATCTGGCCAGTTATATTAAAACCCGTTTCAGGCAAGTGGATCTTGTTTTTGGTACTCACGCTTTGCCTCGCCTGCCTGATTTACTTGACCGGGCTCGCCGGGAAAAAGCAACCGTAGTCGATATCGAGGAAGACTACTCAGGGCGGGAAGGCCTGCCGGCCACCCGGGCCAACGCTTTCCACGCCTGGCTCCCTGTTATATACGGTTGCAACAACTTTTGCGCCTACTGTGTGGTACCCTTTGTGCGCGGCCGCGAACGCAGCCGCCATTTTGAAGACATAATTTCCGAAGCTAAGGTACTGGCGGAAAAAGGGTACCGCGAAATAACCCTGCTAGGTCAGAATGTAAATTCTTACGGTCATGATCTTCCTGAAAAACCATCGTTTGCTTCCCTGCTGGCAGAGCTGGACCAAATTGAAGCCCTGTCCCGGATCCGGTTCATGACCTCTCATCCTAAGGATTTATCGCCGGAGCTTATTGATACCGTGGTCCGGGGTAAAAAAATATGCGAACATTTCCATCTGCCAGCCCAGTCCGGAAGCAACCGGATTCTAAAGAAAATGAACCGGCGCTATACCCGTGAGCAATACCTGGAATTAGCAAAAAACATTAAAGAAGCCATCCCGGGTGTATCTATCACCTCCGATATTATCGTCGGCTTCCCTGGGGAAAAGGAAGAAGACTTCGCCGATACCCTGGATCTGCTGGAACAGGTCCGGTTTGACAGCGCTTTTGCTTTTATCTATTCGCCCCGACGGGGTACAAAAGCCGCGCAGCTTGACGATGAAACCACCTACGAGGAAAAGGAAAAAAGGCTGCAGGTTTTAAATAAAGTCCAGCAGCGGATCAGCATGGAAGAAAACGAGCACCTGGTCGGCTCCTTCCGGGAAGTGCTGGTTGAAGGGCCGAGCAAAAGCAACCCGGAACTGCAAACCGGCCGCACCCGGACCAACAAACTGGTCCACTTCCCGGGACCGGAACATTTAACCGGAAAACTGATCCAGCTCCGGATTACCGAAGCACGAACCTGGAACCTGTTTGGAGAAACGGAAGGAGAGCCCTATTGAACCGCACCAGTCCGATGATGGAACAATATAAGGCCGTCAAAGAGCAGCACCCGGACAAACTGCTAATGTTCCAGGTAGGCGATTTTTATGAGCTGTTTTTTGAAGACGCCCAGGTGGCAGCCAGGGAGATGGAAATTGCCCTCACTTCCAGGGATGCAGGCAGTGAAGATCCAATTCCCCTGGCCGGTGTGCCCATCCATTCCGCCGAAACCTACCTGAACCGGCTGCTCAGCAAAGGCTATAAAGTAGTTCTGTGCGAACAGGTTGAAGACGCAGGCCAGGCCAGGGGTCTTGTGAAGCGGGAGATAACCCGCATCCTCACGCCCGGCACTATCACGGACCCGGAGATGCTTGAAGAAAGCCGCAATAACTACCTGGTCACCGTGATTGACCGCGGCGGAGACTATTACGGCCTGGCCGCGGTGGACATATCCACCGGTGATTTTCAGGTCACCGAGCAGAAAGGAGAAGGGGCCTGGGATAATATTTCCGACGAACTGTACCGGCTGCAACCTTCCGAACTGCTCTGCGGGTCCCAGGAAACTGAACAGCTCTGCCGCAGGCTGTTTGCCCTCAAAAACAGCAGCCTTATTGAACAGCTTTCATATATTCCCGACCTTGAAGAAGCCAAAAAGCTGATCCGGGAACAATGGGAAGATTATACCTGGCAGGATCTGGATCTTGGCCAGTACCCGCTTGCAGCATCAGCCGGGGCGGCAGCACTGGCTTACTTGCAGATATTGCAGCAACTGCCCGTCGGTGAAAAGCATTTCCGGCGCCTTAACCTTTACTTTACCAATCGCAATATGATTATCGATAACGTTACCAGCCGCAACCTGGAGCTAACCCAATCTTTGCGCGAAGGCGGCAGGCAGGGCAGCCTGCTGGGCCTCCTTGACCGCTGTATGACAGCCATGGGCAGGCGCCTCTTAAGGCGATGGATCGAACTTCCCCTGATTCAAAAGAAAATGATTAATAAAAGGCTTGATGCCGTCGAAGAATTGATCCAAAAACCGCTGCAGAGAAAAGATCTGCGCAAATTACTGCAGGATGTATTTGACCTGGAGCGATTTTGCAGCCGGCTTTCCTACCAGCGTATAAATGCCCGGGATCTGGTTTCACTTAAGAAAACCCTGGCCCAGATTGAAACATTGAAAAGGAAATGCACTGAGCTGGAAGTTCCACTGCTAAAAGAAATTACCACCGGTATCCCGGATTTCAGCGAACCGGGGGCCTTAATCGACAGGGCCCTGGTAGAAGACCCGCCTCTCTCCCTGAAAGAAGGGGGCCTGTTTAAAAGCGGATATAACGAAGAAGTGGACCGTTTGAAATCATTTTCTGAAGAAAGTAATACCCTGCTCCTTGACTTTGAAAAGAAAGAACGAGAGCGCACAGGTATAAAGTCCCTGCGAATAGGGTATAATCGCAATTTTGGCTATTATATCGAAGTTACCAAAACCAACCTTAACCTGGTTCCTCCCGAATACCACCGCAAGCAGACCCTGGTTAACGCAGAACGGTTTACGACCGAAGAGCTGCAGCGGATGGAAGAACAAATAACCGGGGCCCGTGACAAGCTGGCCCACCTTGAATACACTCTGTTCGAAGAATTGCGGGGGAAAATAGGTACTTATACCGATCAACTGCTTTCCGCTTCTCACAACCTGGCCAGGCTGGATTGCCTCCAGGGTTTAGCTGAAGCAGCCGAAAGGCACAGTTATTGCAGGCCTGTATTTTCAAACGGTAAAAAGACGAATATCCGGCAAGCCCGCCACCCGGTGGTGGAGCAAACGGTTTTTGAACGATTTGTGCCCAATGATATCCACCTGGACAGAAAGCACTACCTGCTGGTAATTACAGGCCCGAACATGGCCGGTAAAAGCACCTATATACGCAGCGCCGGCCTGGTGTCGATCATGGCCCAGATAGGTAGTTTTGTGCCTGCAGATGAAGCCGAACTGGCGGTTTCGGACCGCATTTTTGCCCGGGTAGGGGCCAGTGACGACCTTAGCCGCGGCCAGAGCACTTTCATGGTCGAAATGCAGGAAACGGCAGCCATCCTGAAAGAAGCAACTCCGGACAGCCTGATCATCCTTGATGAAATCGGCAGGGGAACCAGCACTTACGACGGAATGAGCATAGCGCGCAGTGTCCTGGAGTACATCAGTGGGGAAATCAAGGCCAAAACTCTCTTTTCCACCCACTACCATGAACTGACCAATCTGGAAGGGGAGTTGCCCGGAGTTAAAAACTATACCATTGCCGTCAAGGAAAAAGGCAAGGAGGTAATCTTTCTGCGCCGCCTTTTGCCCGGAAAAGCAGATAAAAGCTACGGTATCAATGTAGCCCGCCTTGCCGGAGTGCCGCTGGAGGTATTGATCAGGGCGGAGAAAATACTTTACGAACTGGAAAATGCGGCTTCCACAGCCGGAGACCGGCAGCTTAGCCTGTTGCCGATGGTTTCAGAGCCGGTGTCCGCTTACAACCGGGAGCTGGAAGTAGTGGAGCAGGTTAAAGAACTTGATTTAAACCGGATTTCGCCCCTGGAAGCGCTGCAAAAGCTTTTTGAGATGCAAAAACAGCTCCTGGATTACGAACAGGATAACTCAGAAAAGGAGCTTGATCAATAATGGTTATCAAGCTGCTCGACAAAAATACGGCCGAACAAATAGCTGCCGGCGAGGTAATTGAAAACCCGGCTTCTGTAGTTAAAGAACTGGTTGAAAATGCCCTGGATGCAGGTGCCACCAGGATAGATATAGATGTTGAAAACGGCGGCAAGGGCCTGATCAGTGTTACCGACAATGGTTTCGGCATCGAAAGGGACGACCTGCCAGTTGCTTTTAAACGCTTTGCTACCAGCAAAATAACCAGCCTGAAGGACCTGGGCAACCTGTCCAGCCTTGGTTTCCGGGGCGAAGCACTGCCCAGTATTGCTGCGGTTTCCCGGGTAAAATTAACCTCCAGGACTGAAAAATCCCTCCCTGGAACCCATATAATGGTAAATGGTGGAGAAATGGAAGAAATAGAGGAGGTGGGCGCTCCACCCGGGACCAGGGTGGAGGTCCGTGATCTTTTTTTCAACACTCCAGGCCGCCTCAAGTTTCTTCGTGCTGACAACGTGGAGGCAACCAGGATCAGCACTTTTGTCTCTGAAATGGCCCTGACCAATCCGCAAGTGGCTTTTAACCTGAAGAGCGGAAGAAAAACCCTGTTCAGCTCTTCCGGGGACGGGATTCTGCTCCACGTAATCGGATCACTCTACGGCAGTGAAACCGCAGAGGCAATGATTGAGCTGGATCGGAAGGATATTAGTACCGGTTGCAATATAAACGGATTTATATCTGCTCCTCATTTAACCAGGTCTTCCAGGCGCTGGATAACCCTGGTAGTCAACGGCCGCCTGGTCAGGGATCCGATGATCGTGAATGCCCTGGAGCGGGGGTATGAAGATCTTCTACCCAGGCATCGCCACCCGGTGGCTATTTTAAAATTGACCGTTCCGCCCGAGGCCATCGATGTCAATGTCCACCCGGCCAAAATTGAAATTCGCTTTCAAAAGCCGGAAATTATAAAGGGTTTGAGCTTTAAAGCGGTTAAAATGGCCCTCCAGGGAACCAGGAAAACTCCCGGCTGGCCAGATGAAAAAACTTTTCCCGGTTACAGGCCCCAGGATACATTTTCACCAGGGCCAACAAGCAGTCAAGCTGTATGGAAAACCGAACACCTTTTCAGGCAGCCCGGCAGCGGTAAGCAGAGTGATTTCGGATCTTCTGCCCCGGGGCAGGATAAACAGTCTGAAAAGGGGCCAGCCCGGGAAATACCTCCGGGTGGTCCCGGACAAGCTGGGGATAAAGCTGCAGACCCTGCCGGTGAGCTTCGCTTAATCGGACAGTTCATGCAGAGTTATCTGGTGGCCCAGAAAGACGATCGGCTCCTGCTTATAGATCAGCACGCTGCTCACGAGAGGATCAACTATCATCAGCTAAAAAACCAGGAGTGTCATTCTTCGGGCACAAACAAGTCCCAGCTAACCATTCCGCTGGTTATCGATTTGCCCCCGGCCTGGTGCGAAAGGCTTCCGCTTCTACTGCCCCTGCTGGAGCAATCGGGCTTTAAACTGGAACCAGTTGGTGGAGACAAATACCAGGTTAAGGCAGTACCTTTTGCTTTTCGGAAAAATGTTAACCAGGCCGATATACATGACCTGCTGGAAGACTTGATTACAGCCGACAACGGACCGGAACAAGATCCCCGGGATGCAATTTTGATAACCATAGCCTGTCACAAATCTGTTAAAGCCGGCCAGACCCTGAGCAGAGAAGAAATGGAACAGCTGCTCAAACAGTGGGAAAAAATTCCGCAGGCCGGTTACTGCCCCCACGGCCGTCCCACGGTAATTAGTTTTGAACGCAGCGAACTCGACAAAAGCTTCCACCGGGGCGGCGGGGGAGGAGGAAATTGATCCATGCCTGTTAATAAGGCCGGTGATCAGGAGAGCAAAAACCGTAATATCCCCCTGCTGGTCCTGGTCGGTCCGACCGCTGTCGGTAAAACCGCCCTGGCGGTGAGTGTTGCCAAAAAGCTGCAAACCGAAATCATCAGCGCCGATTCGGCCCAGGTCTACCGTTTTTTGGATATAGGGACCGCAAAACCTTCTGAAGCAGAAAAAAATGACGCACCCCATCACCTGATTGACCTGGTTGAACCCAACCGTGATTTCAGCGTGGCCGATTACCAAAAAGAAGCGGTCAAAGTTATTGAAAAACTATGGGGGGGAGGCAAGCTACCTTTCCTGGTTGGAGGAACCGGCCTTTATATCAACGCCGTAATTGAGGGCTATGCCTTCGGCCCAAAAGGGGCAAACCGCGAAATCCGGGATCGGTATGAGCAGCTTGCTTCAAAAGAAGGCCTCGATAAGCTTTACTATAAGCTTAAAGGGATTGACCCGGAAGCAGCCTCGAGGATCCATCCCAATGACCGGCGGCGCATTATCAGGGCCCTGGAAGTCTATGAGCTGGAGGGTCGCCCGATATCAGAACAGGTAACCAAAACGGCAAGAGGAGAGAGAGGAGAATCAACCTACCGGACCTTAATCCTTGGGCTTTACATGGATCGGGGAGCATTATATGAAAGAATTGAAAAAAGGGTTGATTTAATGCTCGCCGCAGGATGGCTCGAGGAAACCCGCCGCCTTTTTGAACAGGGTTACCGGGACACCGACCCGGGGATGCAGGTCCTCGGTTACCGGCAGCTGCTTGATTATTTGCTGGGCCGGATCGAATGGGAATATATGGTAAAAGAAATAAAAAAACAAACTCGCAACCTGGCCAAGCGCCAGTTAACCTGGTTTCGCCGCAATAAAGACATAGAATGGTTAAAAATAACCGATCAAACTTCAATTGATCATTTAACAGAAAATATTTGCTTTAAAGTGAAGGATTTGGCACCGGACCGGGCGAATATCTACTAAAGAGTTTGAAAAATAGATAAAGAATAGAAGGGAGCCCAATCTATGAAAGGCGCAATCAACTTGCAGGACACTTTTTTGAACCAAATTCGTAAGGAAAACATGCTGAGCACGGTCTTTTTAATCAATGGCTACCAGATCAAGGGGGTTGTTCGCAGCTTCGACAGCTTTACTCTGCTCCTTGAAGTAGACGGCAAGCAGCAACTGGTCTATAAACATGCCGTCTCCACTATTATTCCCATGCGAAATATTAACCTGAGGCAGGAAGAGGCCGAGGGAGAGGAAAAGGAAGAAGGGACGCCTGAAGTGGATCCGGGCGCTTCCGAATAACCACTTATAAGAGGTGTGAAAATCTGAATCAAAAAGAAAAAGCAATCCTGGTCGGACTGGACCTTAACCAACCCGGTGAAGATATCGATCGTTCCATGGAAGAGCTGGCCCTGCTGGCTGAAACAGCAGGGGCGGAAATATTGGAACGGCTGGTCCAAAAAAGGGAAGCTCCGGATCCCGCTAACTATATTGGAAAAGGAAAGACAGAGGAGCTGTCCGCTCTTGTAGACAGGCACAGCGCTGAGATGGTTGTTTTTAACGACGAACTTTCGCCGTCACAGATCAGGAACCTTGATCAACTTGTTGAGGCCAAGGTAATTGACAGGACCAACCTGATCCTTGACATATTCGCCCGCCGGGCCCTCTCAAAAGAAGGCAAATTACAGGTTGAACTGGCCCAAATGCAGTATTTGTTACCCCGCTTGATTGGCCTGGGCAACCAGCTTTCGCGGCTCGGCGGTGGGATCGGAACCAGAGGTCCCGGAGAAACCCAGCTCGAAGTAGACAGGCGCGTGATCCGAAAGCGGATCAATGACCTGAAAAAAGAAATCAGCTCCCTGCGCAAACACCGGGCCCTGCACCGGCAGCGCAGGAAGCGCAACCGGCAAAATATTGTCAGCCTGGTCGGCTACACCAATGCCGGGAAATCAACTCTGCTCAATGCCTTGACCGGAGCCAATCTTTATACTGAAGACAAGCTGTTTGCCACCCTTGATCCCACTGTGCGGCGTGGAAACCTTAATGGTGGTAAAGAAGTCCTTTTTACCGACACGGTCGGTTTCATAGAAAAATTGCCCAAGCAGCTGATTGCCGCTTTTCAGGCCACGCTGGAGGAACTGCTTGCCGCCGACGTGCTCCTGCATATAGTGGATTTAAGCCACCCGGAATACCTTCGTCAGATTGAAATTGTCCGCAGCCACCTGGCTGCCATTGATCCGGAATATTACAAGCATGAAATACTGGTTTTCAATAAGATCGATCTGGTCGACGACATTTCTGAAAAAGCATTTTTAAGGAGGGAATTTTCCTCGGCCTCTTTTATTTCTGCCCTGACTGGAGAGGGAATCGGCGGTTTAAAAGAAAATATCGCTGATTTTCTTAATAACCAGCGATGCAACCTGAAACTTTACCTGCCTTATAGTGAAGGGAAGCTTTATTCTGAGCTTCAGCAGTACGGAGATGTACAGAGTGTAATTTCCAGGCCGGATCACCTGGAGATAATAGCCGCAGTTGATCCCGAACTGGCCAAAAAATTAGACCCCTATATCGCTTCGTAAATGCTTTTTTCAAAAACCCTAAACCCGGCGGAATAAACCGACTACCCTGCCCAGAATTTCGATCTCCCGGGTTATAATGGGCTCAAAAGCATCGTTTTCAGGCTGCAGCCGGTAACCGTCTTTTTCTACATAAAAGCGTTTGACCGTTGCTTCATCTCCAAGCAGAACGGCTACTATTTCCCCGTTTTCGGCACTGTTCTGCTGCCTTATAACCACATAATCGCCGTCGTTGATCCCGGCCCCAATCATACTTTCTCCAGCCACCCGGAGGACAAAGCAATTCTCATCATTTGATATAGCTGAAGGAATAGGAAAAACGCCTTCCTTGTTCTCCTCGGCAAGGATCGGCTGGCCGGCGGTGATTCTTCCAACAAGAGGAGCAAAAATACAACTTTCTTCCGGGTCCGCTATAACTTCACCATCAGCGCTTTTAATCAATTTGATCGCTCTTGGTTTGGTTGCCATCCTGGAAATGTAACCCTTACTTTCAAGGGTATCCAGGTGCCCGTGTACAGTTGCAGTTGAGCTTATATTGAGGGCTTTGCATATTTCACGCACAGAGGGAGGATAGTTCCAACGCCTGACTTCCTGTTCAATAAACTCCATGACCCGCTTTTGCTTCTCCGTTAACGGTTCCAAAGAATCACCCTTTCAAAGAGGAGTATATTTTAGATTATAGCACCATTTGTCTGATAAAACAAACGATTGTTTGTCTGCTTTTCAGTTTAAATCCCGTATTTTTACCCGGCTCCATTAATTTTCAGCAGTTTATTGAGCCCGTTTAAATAGGCCTTGACGCTGGCTTCGATAATATCCGTGCTTGTTCCCCGGCCGGTAATGCTCCGGTCCTGGTAAGAAAGATTGACCTGGACTTCGCCGAGCGCATCGCGGCCCTGGGTTACGGCATTGATCCTGTACTTTTCCAGTCCGACATTCAGGCCCGTGATCTTGTTAATGGCATTGTAGGCGGCATCGATAGGGCCGGCCCCAACGGCGACTTCTTCGATGGTGTTCCCGTCTTCTTTCATGAGGCGGATGACAGCCGCCGGGATGCTCTTACTGCCGCTGACTGTCTGCAGGTAATCAAGCCTGTAGCGCGGCTCGGTAGCGGAAATATGATCAAGGACCAGGGCTTCCAGATCTTCCGGATAGACTTCTTTCTTTTTATCGGCAAGATCGACAAAATGTTTATAGATCACATCCAGCTGTTCTTTGGTTAAAGTAAACCCGAGTTTATTCAACTGGTCGAGCACGGCGTGCCTGCCGGAGCGGGCGGTCAGCAGCATCCTGGCGGCGCTACCCCCGATTAGTTCAGCATCGATTATTTCATATGTTTCCTTGTGCTTTAAGACTCCGTCCTGGTGGATACCGGACGAATGGGAAAACGAATTCAGGCCGACCACGGCCTTATTGACCGGGATGGAGATACTGGTCAGCTTGCTGACCAGGCGGCTGGTCCGGTAGATCTCAGAAAAATTAAGATCGGAATAATAGGGAAAATGATTTTGCCGGATTCGCAAAGCTACTGCTATCTCTTCCAGGGCGGCGTTACCGGCCCTTTCCCCAATACCGTTTATATTACATTCCACCTGGCGGGCCCCGTTTTTAACCGCTTCCAGTGAGTTGGCCACAGCAAGCCCCAGGTCATTGTGGCAGTGCACACTGATCATGGCCCGGTCTATGTTACTCACGTTTTCCCTGATCCGGCGGATTAGCCCTCCAAACTCTTCCGGTACGGCATACCCGACCGTATCGGGAATATTAATTACCGTGGCCCCGGCGTCGATAACGGCTTCGATCATCCGGTAGAGATATTCCTCGTCAGCCCGGCTGGCGTCTTCCGGGGAATACTCAAGATTATCGGTAAATCTGCGGGCATATTTTACAGCATCAACGGCCTGCTCCAAAATCTGGGCCGGCTTCTTGTTAAATTTATGCTGCATGTGGATGGCGGAAGCACCTAAAAAAATATGGAGGCGGGGTTGTTCCGCTTCTCTGATTGCTTCCCAGGCTGCGTCAATATCTTCTTTGACCGCCCTGGCGAGGCCGCAGATAGCCGGTCCCTTAACCTGCCTGGAGATTTCTTTCACTGCCTTCATTTCACCAGGCGAGGAAACCGGGAAGCCCGCTTCAATTATGTCCACATTAAGGCGGGCCAGCTGGCGGGCTACTTCAACTTTTTCATCGTGGTTAAGACGGGCGCCGGGAGTTTGTTCCCCGTCACGCAGGGTGCTGTCGAACAGGTATATCTTTTCAGCCCCGGCAGATTTGTTTACATCCACTTGATTATTCATTGCCATCTCCTCCAGTGTGTTTAAGTTATCCGTTTAATAATAAAAAAACTTTCGCCTGAGAGACGAAAGTTAATTTCGCGGTACCACTCTTCTTGGCGGCACGACATCTACCGCCCACTCTTTAAGATAACGGAAGTTTCCGGCCAATCCTACTTTTAGCTGTTATGCCAATTTCGGTTGGCGGCTCACGGATGAGTTCACAGGATCCGTCATACCGCCTTACACCAGCCGGCGGCTCTCTGCAGATGGCTTCCCCTGTTACTGCTTCCGATCACAGCCTTTTGCCTGATCAATTATTGTAAGATTACCTAAAAAAAAGTCTACTGTCAAGCAAATTTTTGCTAGTTTTTTCTTGAGCACCCATAAAGCGCTTCAATGCGCTTTTTGTTTTTGTTTAAAGTCAGGTATTGTTAGGACCGCTGCTTGAGCCAGGAAAAGGGTAAGAGTGACATAGATTAAAAGGTTGATCCTGGCTTTTTGAATAAAGTACCGTTTTTTCTTGACAACCAGGCCATAATAGATCAGAATATAGATATAATTCCGTAATTAATTAGATCATCATTAATACCATATTCTATTTTAAAGGTACTAAATAAGCGGTGAATACTATGAACCCATCCCGGGAAAAAACAGCAGTCTTAAGCAGCAGTGAGCAGGCAGCATTGTTGAGGATTCCCAATCCAAAAGCGCCTACCGGCCTGCGCAATCTCTGTATGCTGATGCTTATGCTCAGGGCGGGACTGCGCGCCGGGGAAGTCCTGGATCTCAGAGCTAATGATATCAACTGGAATGAAAGCACAATCCATGTCGCAGAAAGCGGGGCAGCCAGGGAGCGTACTTTGTGGCTTGATGATGAGCTCCTTGCCCTTCTCGAAAAATGGCACCTGGTCCAATTGCCCGGAAGCAGCTATTTTTTTAGCACCCTTAAAGGGGGGCGCCTTAAAGACCGCTACCTGCGGGAAATGGTTAAGCGAACGGCCCGTAAGGCCGGCATAAACAAGGACGTCCATCCACACCTTTTGCGCAGCACCTTTGCCGTCAACATCATCAAAGAAACGAACGATATCCGCCTGGCTCAAAACGCCCTGGGCCACAGAGACGCATCGACAACCCAGGCCTATCTCAAGCACCTGTTCGAAGAGCACAGCATGACTTATTACGATATCCTGGGCTACAGGAGAAGCGGTATTCCGGCCGCAGCCCCTGCCGGAGCTGTTAAACAAAATTTTGGAGAGGAAAACCATGATAAAAATCAGGGGGATCATTCCGCTGAAATAAGCCCCCGGGAAAATGGAAGAGAGGAGGAAAGAAGGGGGGAGGCCGAGCTTATAGACTATTTAGGAAATGAAAATGACAGGAATAATATGGTAGAAAAGAGCCAAAATCCGGTTAATGAACCTGAAAAAACAGTTAATAATGGGCCCGCTTCAAGCGGATCCACCGGTCCAGATGATTTAAGCGGCAGGGAGGGAGCTGCAGGCAAGGGGCCGGAAAAAGGAGATCCGGAAAGCGGCCCTTTCCCGGAACAGCAACATTTGCCGGGTACAGGCGCTGAAGACACCGACCGCGGGAAACCAATCCCGGCTTTGAAGTGCAGTCGCTGCACTTATATTCTCAGGCACCATGGAGACTGCCCTCAGTGCGGCGCTACGTTTGCTTCTATTCTTGAACACTGGAGAAGAAATGTGTAAGGGTCAGGCCTTAGGGCAGGGGAGAGGGGCAGGTGCTTCTTTTTGGTCCTTTAGCTAACATGAATTAACTTCCGATAATGTATCTTATGTAAACTAATAGGGGGGAGCCTTTGCATTATAACGCCGCCTTTACCTTATAACACCCTTGTATGTTAGGTCTGCTACTAAACCAGCATGACAGCGCTGCAAAGAATTTTTTCTACAACAATTTCGCTCTATGATTGATATAATTACATTTAACAGCTATAATATCATTTAATAAATATTTTTGCTTGTTACTGCTTTTACCGCGGAGGTTATTTATTGATAGGCTTACATATTAAACAAAACAGCTCTGCCTGCCGCTCACACTGCGGAGCTTATAGAATAATCTTCCTGGTTGCGGCCCTTTTTATTTTCATCACCTCCTCCCTGCTTTTTACTTCCTGTACAGGCGAAGATCCAGGTGACAACAATCAAGCGGGCACGGTGGCGGATAACAGTGAAGAATCAGCTGTTCAGGAGGATGACGAGCTGCCGGCAAACAGCGGTTCAGCGCCGCTTCCTGACGAACCTGAACCGGGACCTGATCAAAATAGCTCAAAAACTGAATGTAATATTG
This sequence comes from Syntrophomonadaceae bacterium, assembly GCA_007121075.1. GTDB lineage: Bacteria > Bacillota > Dethiobacteria > DTU022 > DTU022 > B1SED10-74M. The sequence continues at coordinate 91,025 of SKMK01000020.1, read as the reverse complement.
TGGAATTTGCGGAGGATCCCGAGCTTCCTCGTGTTGGTCTTTATGCCGGCAAGGGAAGCTGGGGCGAAAATGTTGAGGTTATCGGCCACTTTCTTGATCACTACGGCTTTAAGTGGTCGGTATTCGATGAAAATGAAGCTGTAAAACCCGGGCTCGAAGAACAATATGACCTGCTGTGGTTTCCGGGCGGCTTTGCCGCGGAGTATAAAAATTTTATCAGCGATCATAGCATCATCCGTGACTTTGTTAATGACGGCGGCCTTTTTATCGGCAGTTGCGCCGGGGCATATTATGCTTCCAGGATCCTCCGCTGGGAGGGTAGTGACTATGAATATCCCCTGGAACTGTTTAAAGGAAAAGGAGCCGGGCCTCTGTCCGGGCTGATTGGATGGGGTGAAACCGGATCCATCGAGCTTATGGAAGGCCATCCCATCAACCACGGTTTCACCCCGGAAAAAGAGATGTACTATTTTGACGGCCCTTATTTCGAACCGGACGAAGAAGAATCGGTAACAATCCTGGCCCGGTACCGGGCAAACAATGAACCTGCCATTATTGCCGGAACAAGCGGGGGCGGTAAATACTTACTGCTGGGGCCCCATCCTGAAATCGGCGGGTACAGCGAACAGTCACCTCAATTCAGCACGGAAGGAGAAGACGGTGCCCAGTGGCCCTGGTTGTACCGGGCCATATTGTGGCTGAGCCGGCGCTGATCTTTCCGGGAGTACAGTCTTAATGACCCTGCGCAAAAGACTCTATGTTATAATTAAAACAATCTTACTATAGGACGGTGAGTAAAACTTTGCGCCGAATCTATTTCATCATATTGGCCCTGATCCTGCTGACCCTGTCATTTAATATCGGTACCCGGGCCGGAGGCATTTATCCGCCGGGAGAGCTGTTTGACCTGGTTGTAGGAAACATCAGTTCCGGCGAGACGGTCGAAGAAAAAGCAACCGAACTCGCAGAGGAAGAATTAGATCAACAAGAAATTGAAGAGGCTCCAGATGAAGATGAACCTGATGAGCCTGATCTGCGTACGGTAAACCTGGTAGTAGCCGGTGACATTACCGCCCATGTACCTCAGATTGAACAGGCTCACCTGGGTGAAGATAACTATGATTTTACCCCCAGCTTTGAAATTATCGAACCGTACCTGCGAGAAGGCGATATAACAGTGGGAGACCTGGAAACATCCCAGGCCGGCCCGGAAGTTCGTTCAGTGGCCTGGGGAGTGACCGGTTATACCGGTTTTCCGGAATTTAACGCGCCCCAGGAGTTTTCTGAAGCCCTTAAAAAGGCCGGGTTTAACGCCCTGACTATGGCCAATAACCATACTTTGGACCGGGGCTATGAAGGGCTGATGAACAGCCTTTCTCATGTCAGAGGCCTGGGCATCGAAACTTTCGGCGCTTACAAGGGCCCGGAAGAACAGGATACACCTACCATCATTGAACATGACGGGATTGAAATCGCTTTTATCGGCTATACTTATGGCCTGAACGGAATCCCCGTCCCCCAGGGACATGAGTACTGCGTCAATTATGCCCCGGACTTTGAAGATATTACTCCTGTAATTGATGACATCCAAATAGCCAGGGAACACGGCGCCGACCTTGTGGCTGTATTTCCACACTGGGGCAATATGTACGTCAGTGAACCGCAGCCTCAGCGCCTGCGCGATGTGGCCGCCCGGATGGCGGCAGCGGGGGCCGACCTGATTATGGGTGGGCATCCCCATTATATCCAGCCCCTGGAATGGTTTTTTAATGAAAACGAGGACGGCGAAGAACGGGCCACCCTGGCCATATACTCACTGGGGAATTTCCTGTCCAACCAGCATTATCCCCATAACCCTTCACCTTTCGTGGAATACGGCGCCCTGCTTGACATTGATTTGACTAAAAACAAGGACTCCGGGGAAGCCTGGATCAGCGGGGCGGATTATGAAATAACCTGGGTTCACCGTGACTGGCGCCACCGCATCCTCCCTCTTTCCGAAGTATTTACCGGTTCTCACGAGGAGTACAACTTAAGCCAGTCCAGGGTGGATGAACTGAAAAAATGGCACCAAAAAAATATTGAAGTCCTTGAAATGTACGGGCACGCTGAAGACAAGGCCCGGGCCATGGAAATATCCAACCGGCTTTACGAACGGGCCCATGAAAACCAGCAGTAATAAAACCAGGGAGGGCTTAATAACTTGAAAATAGGCATATTCACGGACAGCTTCCGCCCCTATACCAGCGGCGTGGTCAGGTCGATTGAACTGTTTTCGCGCGAATTCTGCAACCGCGGTCATGAAGTTTATATATTCGGCCCCGACTACCCCCTTCTTCAATCGCCAAAAGAAGAAGGTGTTTTTCGTTTTATTTCTGTGCCGGCCCCGACCATGCCTGATTTTGCCCTGCCCATTCCCATATCAGCCCAGCTGGGAAAAACTATAAAGCACCTCGGGTTGGACATAATTCACAGCCATTCCCCTTTTCTGCTGGGCAGAATGGGTGCTCGAGCTGCCCGGCGTTACAAGCTGCCCCTGATTTTCACTTTCCATACCCTTTATGATCAATACGTCCATTACTTTCCTTTTGCCCGGCAGGCTTCAAAGCAATTTGTCCAGAGAGTCAGCCGCAATTTCTGCAACCGCTGTAATAAAGTAATTGCGCCTTCCCAGATGATTGTTAGCTACCTTCAAAGGATTGGGGTCAAAACCTCGATTGTCAATATTCCCACCGGGGTCGATTTAGAGGAATTTACCGATTTAAACCCCAACTGGCTGAAAGAAAATTACGGCGTAAACCCTGATGAAAAAGTTCTCCTGTTTGTAGGACGCCTGGGCCAGGAAAAGAATGTTAACTTCCTGATCAAAGCCTTTCATACCGTGCAATCCAGGTATCCTAACTGCCGCCTGGTCATGGTCGGCAAAGGCCCCCAGGAAAATGCGCTGCGCAGGATGACCCGGGAGTTGGGGATCCAGGATAAGGTTACTTTTACCGGAGTCCTGCCCCGCCAAAAAATAGTCCACTGCTATGCCAGCTCAGACCTGTTTGTTTTCCCGTCGGTTACAGAAACCCAGGGCCTGGTGATCGGGGAAGCCAAGGCCGCCGGCCTGCCGGTAGTTGCCATTCGCGCTTTTGGGCCGGCAGAAATAGTTAATCACGGCGAAGACGGCTTTTTAACCGACCCTTCCCTCTCTTCTTTTACCACTGCCATCCTGGATCTGCTGGAAAACAGGGAATTATACGATCAGATGAGAAAACAGGCCTACAATAATGTATCATATATTTCTTCATCACATTGTGCCGAAAAAATGCTGGAAGTTTACCAGGAACTGATCGATCAAAAAGCTTATGCTCCCCGGTACAGCTTTTTTACCGGTTGATCACGCCTGCTTAAATAGTTATAATGGATAATGCGGTGCGGGATGGTGTAGCGGCAGCACGGGTGACTCTGGATCACCAGGCCCAGGTTCGATCCCTGGTCCCGCAGCCACGCGAAAACCCCCGGCCAGATGGCTTACGGGGGTTATTTTAATACCTGCTCCGCGGGTGGGGGGTTGTTTTATTTTAAGCTGGTTTTTGGCCCTGTTTTTCCTGGTAATTATCCTTATGCTGTCCCGGATGTACCCGGGGGTAAACATCTGGATTTGGGTTAGCCTGCACCTGGCCCTGTGGAGCGTCAGCTTCATTGCGGTTAAGACGTATTTTTCCCGCTTCCAAGATCAGTAAGAGCTGCTGCTGACCTGCTTATATAAAGCCCAGGGCCATAGTTTTTAGCTTTTGCGGTTATGGAAGATTTCTTTGCCACTGTTATGGCTGCTGCAAACGCCCAGAATTAACCGTGTCCCAGGGACAGAATGGGGTGAAAGGTGTTCCAGTTTGCTTGACATTAACCTGGCTTTGAAACCATAATTACTAAAAGGTTTGGCATACAGCCCGTCGTATAGATCCTTGCAGGCTTCCCTGCCGTTTTCGGCAGCATATTCAGCCAGCGCTTTTATAAATGGATGCCGGTTATAAGCTGCTATAATGTTTCCTTTTACTTCTTCCCATTTTTCTCCGGGGTCAATAACCATCCTTCTTACCCGCTTTCTTGGCAAGGTTAATTAAGGTTAATATTAATAACCATTATTAGTATTGATAATTATATAATACTTATTTAAGATTAAGCTGTCAAGGGTTATTTACCGGTTGTTTACAATGCTGCACAACGGTTATCAGGTCTGATATATGCCCCCTAACGGCCCTTGACAACCGGCAGGTTCTAAAATATGATCCTGTTGTGATTGTAATACTTTGAATCAAATATAATCGAGTGGATTTAAAAACCCGCCGTTGGCAGTGCTAACAGCGGGCTTTATTAATAACTAATTCGGGGAGGCATAAATTTATGTGGCAGTTAATATCCGGTATTATCCTGATCGGTATTTTTTTTATGCTCGTTATTATGCTTAAAAGAGGCTATCAAATTAAAGAGGAGCAAGAAAGAGAAAAACAGAAACAGCATACGGGGAAAAAAAATAAATAGCCTTAAATCCTGTTAGCCTTAAATCCTTGGTGCACCTACTTCTCCGGCAGGCTATTTTCGATATAGTCGGCCGCCTTCTTCAGCCTTTCAACAGTCCTTTCCCGGCTCAGCAGGGCCATGATCTCAAAAAGGCCAGGCCCGGCTGTACGGCCGGTAATTGCCAGGCGGGTCGGATGTATGAGGCGGCCGGTGGATATGCCGAGTTCTTCACTCAAAGTCCGGTACAGGTTCTCAATTGATTCCTTTTCGTAAGGTTCAAGCTTTTGTAATTCCTCTGCCGCCTTCAGGATATGTTGGGCCGCATTTTCTTTATAGAAATGCTTCTGGACCCCCTTCTGATCATATTCAAAGCGGTCATGATAGAAATAGGTGGAGATATCGGCCATTTCTACCAGTGTCTTGGCCCTTTCCCTGACCGCTGCGATAACCTGCTTTAAGTAATTGTATTCTTCATTGTTTAATGGCGCCTCAACCAAACCTTTTTGTTCAAAAAATGGTACTGCCGCCGCGGTCAGCCTGTTTAGGTCATATTCCCGCATATAGTGGCTGTTCATCCAGCTCAGCTTGGTTACATCATAAACAGCCGCTGTTTTGGTCACCTTGTATAAATCAAACCGGTTTACCATTTCATCCAGGGAAAAAATTTCTTCTTCTCCCCCGGCACCCGGAGACCAGCCCAGCAAGGCCATATAATTGACCAGCGCTTCCGGGAGGTAACCTTCAGAATAGAATTCTTCCACCGATGTGGCGCCATGTCTCTTGCTGAGTTTGCTGCGATCGGGGGCCAGGATCATGGGCACATGGGCAAACTTAGGCAATTCATAACCTAAGGCAAGGGCACAGAGCTGCTGGCGGGGAGTGTTGGAAAGGTGCTCTTCGGCCCGGATTACATGGGTAATATCCATTTGCAAATCGTCTACCATGCTGGCAAAGTTATAGGTGGGCAGCCCGTTGGATTTAATAATAATGAAATCGTCTAGATTGGCGTGTTCAAAACTTACCTCTCCCCTAATTTCATCCCGGACCACCGTATTGCCCTGATCGGGAGTCAAAAGCCTGATTACCGGCACCCTGCCCTCTTTCTGAAAAGCTTCTTCCTGCTCCGCGGTCAGCTCCCGGCAGGTGCCGGGGTAGAGGTAAGCCTTGCTTTCCTTGCGGGCTTCGGAACGCCCTTCCGTCAGCATTTCAGCGCTGCAGTAACAGCGGTATGCTTTATTTTCTGCAAGCAGCCGTTCAGCTTCCCCGGTATATTTGTCCAGTCTTCTGGACTGGTAATAAGGTCCTTCATCCCATTCCAGGCCCAGCCAGCGCATGGAAGCGATCAATTTATCAATGTAATCGGAACGCGACCTTTCAAGATCTGTATCGTCGATGCGGAGCACAAACTTACCGCCCTCACTGCAGGCAAACAGGTAATTAAACAGGGCCGTCCTGGCTCCGCCGATATGCAGTTCTCCAGTCGGGCTTGGAGCAAACCTTACTCTTACCCCTGACAAGTTAACACCTCATTCCAAATCCGGTTTCATGCAGTTTAAAGTATCTGGTCAAAGGAAATTCTAAGCCTGTTATCCGAGAATAGAAAGCAGGATTCCTGCTGCTACAGCAGAACCGATTACTCCGGCCACATTCGGGCCCATGGCATGCATAAGCAGGTAATTGTTCGGGTTTTCTTCCTTGCCTACAAACTGAGAAACCCTGGCTGCCATGGGAACGGCGGAGACCCCGGCTGAACCGATCAGGGGGTTAATTTTACCACCGGTTACATAATAAAGCAGTTTGCCCATCAGGACGCCGGTGGCGGTCCCGAAAGCAAACGCGCCCAGTCCGAGCATAATAATTTTTAGCGTATCCGGTGTTAAAAAGTAAACAGCGGAAGCCTTGGCCCCGACAGTCAGGCCCAGAAATATAACCACGATATTGTTCAGTTCGTTTTGAGCTCCCTTGCTCAGCCGCTCGGTCACTCCGGTTTCCCTGATCAGGTTGCCGAACATCAGCATGCCCAAAAGAGGTAAGGCGGCGGGAAGCAGCAAACCGGTTAAAAGGATCACAATAATCGGGAATAATATCTTTTCCTTTTGGGACACCGGTCGCAGTTGTTCCATTATTACCTGACGCTCTTTTTTGTTGGTAAACAACTTCATGATTGGGGGCTGGATAATCGGCACCAGGGCCATATAAGAATAGGCGGCTATGGCTATTGAGCCCAGCAGTTCAGGAGCCAATCGGCTGGCTATAAAAATCGCTGTCGGACCGTCCGCTCCACCGATTATACCGATGGCGCCCGCTTCAGGTGCTGTAAAACCCAGGAACATTGCTCCCAAAAAAGTCAGGAAGATCCCAAATTGGGCTGCTGCACCGAGCAGCAAGGTGATTGGATTGGCAATAAGGGGCCCGAAATCGGTCATTGCTCCAACACCCAGGAAAATTAAAGGTGGATAAATACCCAGATCCAAACCGAGTGACAAATAATAAAACAGCCCGCCTACATCACCGGTGGAACCTGGATCCATCAGGTCGCCCAGCGGCAAATTTACCAGCAGGACACCGAAGGCAATCGGGACCAGCAGCAGGGGCTCGTACTTCTTCGCTATCCCCAGGTAAAGCAGGATACAGGCTATTACAATCATTATTATTTCGTTTAGTTGCAGGTTATAATAGCCAGTGCTCTGTAAAAACTCAATCAATAATTCCGTCATCTTGGCTTAACCCCTTTCAAGTTCATCGGATAGTCTCTTGTAAATAGTTTCTTTAAGACAGCACAACCAAGGGGTCTCCACTATTAACCGAGTCGCCTTTTTTAACCAGGATCTGAGATACGGTACCCGGCTGTGAAGCGGTAAGTTCATTTTCCATTTTCATGGCTTCCAGAACCAGCAGCACGTCCCCTTCTTTTACTGAATCTCCTTCACTTGCTTTTACCTCCAGAACCGAACCGGGCATCGGCGCTTTTAAACTATAGCCTTCGCCCGTCGACGGTGCCGGTTTGGGAGCTTCTTCCTGTTTTTGCTCAGCTGGTGGTGCTTCTTTCTGCGGGGATGGTGAAGGGCTTTCAGCAACAGCCTGTGACCCTTGATTACTGCCGGTATTTTTGGCTTCCTGGTTCGAGCTCTCCGACACTTCTTCCACTTTTACGGTATAGGTTTGATTGTCTACAGTTACCTTAAATGTTTTCACGTTTTTTCTTCCTCCTAATATTTTCTACCTCTAAACTGCTTTCAAGCAGTTCTTTACGGCCAACATATTTCCAGCCGCCGCCCCTGACGCCGCCAGAAGGTTGAACGGCAATACTTAAAGGGCCACTGAAAGGCTTGACATGCTCAGTTTGCAGATACTGGTATACGGCAGCCTGGATGGCTGCAACTACGCGCCCGTTTTCTTCAGATTCACTTTCTGCCTGGGAAGGCTGTGGTGCTGCTGCGGGTTTAGACTCAACAGGCGCAGCGGCAGGTTGGTATAAAAGCCGGTTAAATAAAATTAGAATTCCATAAAGACCGAAGAGGGTAACCATAACAACTAAAAAGCCGAGGACAAGGACCTGTAGTGCAAAGTCTAGGTTTTCCATTCAGTACGTTTACCTCCATTTCTCCGTCTGAGCATATTCTATATTGTAGCACTTTCTTATAGGGATGTAAACGCAAGAAACCGGCAACAAGAGGGAATAATAGCCTTAAAAGCAATTGGGTTTACAAAACATTCAGGGTCGGCTGTTATTATATGAACAGGATTTTACAATTTGCATTAATAAACAATATGATCCATAATTATGCCAGTTTCATATTAATATATAAGGAGGCAAAGCGCATCAAGCGGGAATAAAATGGCAAAAATTTTGGTAATCTATTACAGCAGAAGTGGAAACACCAGGAAAATGGCCGAAGCAGTTGCTAAAGGCGCCAGGAACGGTGGAGGAGAAGTTACTCTGAAAGATGTAAAAGAATGTGAGCCCAAAGAACTGCTGGAATACGACGGCATCATTGCCGGTTCGCCAACTTATTACGGCATAGTTGCCGGTGAAATGAAGGACTTTTTTGATCGCAGCGTCAAACACCACGGCAAGCTGGAAGGAAAAGTAGGCGGAGCTTTTGCCAGCGCCATGGCCCTGGGCGGAGGCAATGAAACGACGGTTATGAGTATTCTTCAAATGATGCTTGTCCACGGTATGATCATCCAGGGCAAAACCAAGAAAAATCATTACGGGGCCGTTTCCATCAATGCCCCCGATGAGGAAGCCAGAGAGGAATGTCGGCAGGTAGGAATCAGGGTCGCCACCTTATCCGGCAAACTTTTTGGATAATCTGGATAAGAGGCTTTAAGTTTTTGAAGCAGCCTCTTTTAGCCTGTCCAGGTACTGGCCTTCTATAGCCAGGCGGGTTGGATACCCGGATGTACGCTCCCTGTCGCCGTGATAATCTGAGCCACCGGTTACCAGGAGACCTTTTTCAATGGCCATTTCATAATAGAACTTTATTTGGGCTGCGCTGTGGTCAGGATGGAAAACTTCTATTCCCTGCAACCCCAGGGGCATGAGTCGCTCAATAATGTCTTTTCCCAGTGCACCGGGATGGGCAATGACCCTGACTGATCTGACCCCGGTTAGCAGCTCCATGGCTCTTTTTAAAGTCAAAAGCCGCCTTGGTACGTGAGCTCCCCGATCAGGGTTAAGGTAAAGCGAAAAAGCTTCGTTTATGGAATGGACATATTTTTTTTGCAGCATGATCCTGGCTAAATGAAGCCTGCCCGGAGCAGAATCACCGGCTTTGGCCAATACTTCTTCAAGTTTAACCTTAAACCCCAGCTTCTTTAATTTATCAACAATTTTACCCATGCGCCTGTACCGTTCTGCCCGGATATCCTCGAGATCCGCATTCAATCTTTCCCTGTCGCGGGGATAATAGCCCAGGATGTGAATTTCCTTTTTATCCTCCATAACACTGATCTCTACGCCGGGAACAAGTTCCAGGTTGCATTGTTCCGCCGCCTTGAATGCTTCCGGCAAGCCTTTCACCGTATCGTGATCGGTCAGCCCGACAGCGGACAGTCCGGCTCTATCGGCCATTTTTAACAGCTCCGTAGGACTGTTAATGCCGTCTGAAGCGTTGCTGTGCATGTGGAGATCAACTAGTTTTTCGGTGTACATATTGCCTGCTTTCATTTTTCATTAAGATTTGATTTTACTTTCTATATTATACCAGCTACAGCTTCAATAAACACAAAAAAACACCCTTAAGAATGTTTGTACCAAAAGGGTGTTTGGTGCAATAGAGCAGGCTGATTTGGTTGCCCCACACTTCAGCGAGGTTCGATGATCAATTTGATTGCAGTGCGCTCCTCCCCGTCAATCTCGATATCCGTAAAGGCCGGAATGCAAATCAGGTCGATTCCTCCCGGTGCGACAAAACCCCGGGCAATTGCTACTGCTTTTACAGCCTGGTTGAGAGCTCCAGCTCCAATAGTCTGGACTTCTGCTGCTCCTCTTTCTCTAAGTACTCCTGCCAGCGCTCCTGCTACTGAATTGGGATTAGACTTTGCTGAGACTTTTAATACTTCCATTTGTTGTGATCCTCCTTTGCGGATTTATTTTTATTATTCGACTTTAGATAAAAATTTCCTGCCAGAATTATATGAATAATTTGATATAATTTTTATGTTAATTTGCATACTCGCCTTATGGATAACGCTTCTCCGCTGTTATCGTCAATTTCAATGTCTACAGCATTAAAAGCCTCTCTTCCCTTAGATATTTCCAGCTTGTGGGGAAGCTGGGTCAAAAACCGTTTCAAGGGCCCCTCCCTGTCTACTCCCAGTATGGAATCATAAAGGCCGGCCATGCCCACGTCCGTAATATAGGCAGTTTTACCCGGCAGGATTCTTTCATCGGCAGTCTGAACATGGCTGTGGGTTCCAATTACTGCACTGGCTTTGCCGTTTAAAAACCAGCCCATGGCCTGTTTTTCCGAGGTGGCTTCGGCATGCATATCCACAATTACGATCGAGGCCTGTTCTTTCAATTCGGGCATTATCGCTTCAACGGCCCTGAAAGGGCAGTCGACGGCATCCATGAAAATCCTGCCTATCAAATTAATTACCGCCGTTTTTATCCCGTTTCGTTCAATTACAGCGTAACCTTTACCGGGGGTGGTGGCAGGCGGGTAATTTAAAGGTCTGATCAGCCCCGGTTCATAATCGATAAAATTGAATACGTCTTTTTTATCCCAGATATGGTTACCGCCTGTTAAAACATCAACTCCTGTCTCTCTTAGCTCATAAAAAACTTTCTCTGTTATTCCGGTTCCGCCGGCGGCATTTTCACCATTGGCGATAATCAGGTCATACTTATTTTCGTTAATCATTTTTGGTAGTATCTTTTGCAGGCAATTCCTCCCCGGGTTCCCGACAATATCGCCAATAAATAATATGCGCATTACATCTCCCCATGACTGTTAACTCGCCGCTCATAATGCATAAAGCTTTGAATTTAAAACTAGACAAACTCTTTTCTATATAAATATTCTTTTAACTACCGGATGATTCCTGCAAAAAAAAGTACCCCATAATAAATGAATATTATTTGGGTACTTTAAGCTGTTAATAAGGTTTACAGGGCCTGCTTTACATAAACAGGCTGCCTCAGTTACGCTTAATAGCGGGATAACCGTTGTCTCGCCTGTTATTTGGCGTAATCAACCGCCCTTGTTTCCCGGATTACAGTAACTTTAATCTGTCCGGGATACTCAAGCTCATTCTCTACTTTTTTAACTATATCCCGGGCTACTTTAATCGATGAGTAGTCATCAATCCGGTCTGGTTTTACCATGATCCTGATCTCCCGTCCGGCGTGGATGGCATAAGCCTTTTCCACGCCTTCGAAAGAGTCGGCAATGTTCTCCAGTTTTTCAAGCCTCTTAATATAAGCTTCAAGAGTTTCTCGCCTGGCTCCGGGCCGGACAGCGGAAATAGCATCCGCAGACTGAATTAAGACCGCTTCCAGGGTATTGAAATCCGTATCGCCGTGATGGGCTTCAACGGCGTTGACAATTACCGCCGATTCTTTGTATTTCTTAGCCAGGTCCCCGCCTATCTGAACATGGGAACCTTCTGTTTCATGGTCAATGGCTTTACCGATATCATGCAAGAGGCCTGCCCGCTTGGATAATGTGATGTCAAGTCCCAGCTCGGCAGCCATGATTCCGGCAAGGTGGGAGACTTCAATCGAGTGCTGCAGAACGTTTTGCCCATAGCTGGTCCTGTAGCGCAATTTACCCAGCAGGGTAACCAGTTCCGGGTGCAGGCCATGAACCTTGGTTTCGAAGGCAGCCCGTTCTCCTTCTTCTTTGATCTGGGCATCGATTTCTTTCCTGGTTTTTTCAACAATTTCTTCAATCCTGGCCGGATGGATCCGTCCGTCGCTGACCAGTTTTTCGAGGGCGATACGGGCGACTTCACGCCTGATAGGATCAAATCCGGAAATTATAACCGCTTCAGGGGTATCATCAATAATCAAATCAATCCCGGTTAGTGTTTCCAGAGCCCTGATATTTCTTCCTTCCCGGCCGATTATCCTGCCCTTCATCTCATCATTGGGCAGTGAAACGACAGAGACAGTAGACTCGGAAACGTGGTCTGCGGCACATCTCTGGATGGCCAGGGTAACAATTTCCCTTGCCTTCTTCTCTCCTTCTTCCCGGGCCTGGTTTTCCATGTCCTTGACCATCATCGTTATTTCATGGTCTATATCTTCCCGCACCCTTTGCATTAATACATCTTTTGCTTCGCCTGAAGTCATGCCGGAGATCTTTTCAAGTTCGGAAAGTTGTTCCTGGTGAAGCTGTTCCAATTTCTCTTCAGTTTTCCGGTTTTCTTCTTCCTTCTTACGAAGCTCTTCTTCCTTTTTTTCAACGTTACTTATTTTACGGTCAAGGCTCTCTTCTTTCTGAAGCAACCGCCGCTCCATTCTCTGCAATTCTGAACGTCTTTCTTTGCTCTCTTTTTCAATTTCGTTCCTAAGCCGGTGGGTTTCTTCTTTTGCCTCCAGTTCTTTTTCTCTTTTCAAAGCATTGGCTTCTTGAGTGGCTTCCTCAACGATTCGTTTTGCTGCGGTTTCGGCGGAAGAAATCTTGGCTTCAGCAATTACTTTTCGAATAATATAGCCAAGTCCTATTCCGACCAGTGCGGAAGCTGCAATTATCAAAACCGTATTGGGCATATTGGTCACCTCCATTTCATTGATTGGGGCTGAAACTGTTTTGCTCTGTACACTGTTCTTTAAAATAATATAAGCTGCGTCCAGGACACAGCTTTAAGAGAAAGGCCAGAAAAGGGTACAGTTTTCTCCCCGTTCTGAAAATATGCATTATATTTTTTTATCTATCCGCAGTGCTTATAAGCACCAAGGGTTTTCTCTTAACTGTTATCTACTGAACTGATTCATGAACTGATTCAGTCCAAACATATTTTCTGTTTTCCAAGTTAATTTTAGCTTTAATAAAATATTATGTCAAGAAAATGTCTTAAAATATGTCATTCTTCCGGATCAAAGTCGCTCAGGGCTTTCATGATCAGGTTGTCCTGAAATCCGCGGCGCTTTAAAAAAGCGGCCTCACGCCTCAGGCGGCGTTCATTTTCTTCACCCGGTTCTTCCACTCTTGCCGTCCTGGTTCTGCGCTGCTCCAGGATTTCCTTTATCCTGGCCAGATCTTCATCCGGATCAAAGCTATTGGCGACCTTCTGATCGATAAGTCCTTCGTCAATCCCCTTCATATACAATTCGTATCGGACCTTTTTGATTCCGTGGCCGCGTGCTTTTCTGCCGGCGATGAAATCTTCTGCAAACTGTTCGTCATTAATGTAGCCGTAATCTTCCATCTCCTTGACGATGGAACTGCATATTTCCTCAGAAAAACCTTTCTGTTTCAGGTAATCAAAAGCTTCTCTACGGCTGCGGGCCCGGAAAGTAAGCAGCCGCAGGATCAGATTGCGTGCTTTTTTTAGGGCTTCCTCTTCATCCAAACGGTTTCAACTCCGTTAAGACTGTTTTTTCTGGTTTTGGCCAGTCTTGTTGTCTGCTTCCGCCTTCGCCGATCCTTCCATCTTTGCATTTCCGTCCGCGTTTGCATTTCCGTCCGCGGCGGAACCGTCTGTTCCCCTGGCTGGTGCTGCCGGGGGCAGCCCGGCCATTTCACGGACTTTCTTCTCAATTTCCTGCTGGATATAGGGGTTTTCAATCAGGTAATCCCTGACATTTTCACGGCCCTGGCCCAGCCTTTCGTCACCGTATGAATACCAGGCCCCGCTTTTGTTGATTACTTTATGCTCAAGTCCAAGATCAATCAGTGATCCTTCCGCCGATATGCCTTTTCCGTAAAGAATGTCAAATTCGGCAACTTTGAAAGGAGGTGCCACTTTGTTCTTAACCACTTTTACTTTGGTCCGGTTGCCGATAATTTGATCGGATCCAATTTTTAATGATTCGATCCTTCTTACTTCCATCCTGACCGATGAATAAAACTTCAAAGCCCGTCCGCCGGGGGTCACTTCGGGGTTGCCAAACATTACCCCTACCTTCTCCCTGATCTGGTTGATGAATACGGCGCTGGTTTTAGATTTGCTGATTACACCGGAAAGTTTGCGCAGGGCCTGGGACATCAACCTGGCCTGTAAACCTACATGGGAATCGCCCATTTCCCCTTCAATTTCGGCCCTGGGGACCAGGGCGGCTACGGAATCGACTACCAGGACGTCAATGGCACCGCTCCTGACCAACGCCTCGGCAATTTCCAGGGCCTGTTCGCCGGTATCTGGCTGAGAAACCAGGAGCTCATCAAGATTAACACCCAGGTTGGTGGCATACTGTGGGTCGAGAGCGTGTTCGGCATCTATAAAAGCAGCAAAACCGCCCCGCTTCTGTGCTTCGGCGATAATATGCAGCGCTACTGTGGTTTTTCCTGAAGATTCCGGACCGTATATTTCCACCACCCTGCCCCGGGGCACTCCCCCTACCCCGAGGGCCGCATCTATGGCCAGGCAGCCGGTAGGAATAACCGCTACTTCCGCAATAGCATCCTGTCCCAGTTTCATAATTGAACCCTTGCCGAATTGTTTTTCAATTTGCAGCAAGGCTGATTCTAAAGCCTTCTCTTTTTCCAATTTATGTTAACCTCCTTAACAGGTCCGTCTTATTTCCTCATTAATTCTGTTTAAAAAGCTGTTTTCCTGCCGGTTATATAGTTATAATATATAATAACTTCAATTAATCGGAGCCATCTTTATTATCTTTAAAAAAGTTTTTTTGCGTTTCGGCAGACAAAAAAGCCTTGTGACGGACTATGTACGTCGCGCCCTGCGGAGATAATTTGCTTTCATATAAAGTAATTCCATCGATAGTGGAAGGGGACGTGCAAAAAGAAGCCTCCTGCTCCAGGTAAAGAGGAATCACTTTTCCGGTTATTGAACCGCGGGCCCTGGCGATGGTTAAGTGGGGTGTATAGCTGCGTTTTTCCGGCTCGAAACCGATCGCTGTCAGTGATCTGTCCACCCTGGCAGCAAGATTGCTCACTTCTTCATTCCCCTTCCGGAGGCCGATCCAGATCACCCGCGCTTTTCGAGGTGAAGGGAAAACACCGCTTTTACCACAGATAATATCAAACCGATTTACAGCTGAAACAGCTTCATCCAAACCTTTTATTATCTGCTCGATTCGGGTTTCTTCTGTTTCCCCTAAAAACTTCAGGGTAAGGTGCAGGCCTTCCGGTTTAACCCAGCGGATCCCTTCCATGTATCCTTTTATTTTTTCCTGGAACGCGGCAATCTCGTTTTTTTGCTGATCAGAAAGATTAATTGCTATAAATAATCTGGCCAAAACACGAGAACCCTCCCATTTCTCCTTATTCTTACATGCTTTTTTACTGCTGTCTTTTTACACCCAGCGCTTCTCTCCTGATCATGTCCAGGGCTACCTGGGCCGTCCTCTCCTTGACCGCCTGCCTGCCGCCGCCCAGGTTTAACTTTTTGCAATAGCATTCTCGCCCGTTGTCCAGGGCGATGTAAACCAGGCCGACCGGTTTCTGGGGTGTGCCGCCGTCCGGTCCGGCAATCCCGGTAATGCCCACCGCCAGATCGGTGCTAAATTTTGCCCTGGCGCCGGTGGCCATTGCCCGGGCCACCGGTTCGCTAACCTGCCCTTCATTTACCATGAGGCTCTTATCCACTCCCAGGCCGCCCTCTTTTGTTTCCCCGCTATAGGCTACCATTCCGCCAACGTAAAACATTGAACTGCCCGGGATATCTGTAATCAGGCTGGATAGCAGCCCGCCGCTGCAAGACTCTGCCAGGGACAGGGTTATATTTTGACCGGTCAACAGTTCAGCCACTTTTCCGGACAGGGTATCGTCGTCGCTGCCATAAATATGATCTCCGAGCAGCTCTCTGAGCCTGCTTTCCGCTTTTTCAATAGCAGCCGCTGCCTCTTCTTCGCTGCCCCGTCCCTTGATCTGCAGGTGGACTTCATACCCCCTGGCCACATATGAAATTGGGGGCAGACCCCACTCCCCGAGGCTTTTAATTTTATCTTCCAGGCTCGATTCACCTATACCACAGCATTTAAGGGTTTTTAACCTGCTCAGGTTGCCCCGGTTGAAATTTTTCAAAACCGGCAGGACCGAGTGATCGAACATGGGAATTAATTCATTCGGCGGGCCGGGCAGCATGACAATTAGCCTGCCCTCTTTTTTTATCATTGAGCCCGGCGCCGTTCCGCTTTGATTTTCCAGCAGGATAGCTCCTTCCGGAATCATGGCCTGCTTGCGATTATTGTCGGGCATTTTGAGACCCCGGCGGCTGAAAAATTTCTCAATCCTTTCCAGCCAGTCCCGGTCCAGGACAAGCCTGAGGCTGAGGGCGGAAGTAATTGCTTCCCTGGTCATATCATCATCGGTCGGTCCGAGCCCCCCGGTGATGATCACAATTTCGCTGTTTTCAAGAGCTCTTTCCAGGGCCTTTTTAATTACGGCGGTGTTGTCCGCCACCACCGCAGCTTCACGGACTTCGATTCCCGCTGACCAGAGCCTCCTGGCTAAAAAATTGGAATTGCTGTTTTCTATCAATCCGGTCAGCAGTTCATTCCCCACACAGATTAGATCAGCCTGCAATGTTTTTCACCCTTCTCAAAATTTATTTATCGGGGCAGTCGATCAATTAACAGCGGCTTTGCCGCCATAAGGTTGTAAGGCCCGGCAGCCTTTATTTCAGCCGAAACCAGGGACCCCGGCTTCAGCTTTTCTACAGAGCGAAAATAAACCAGGCCGTCCACTTCCGGAGCCTGGTATTCAGTCCGGCCGTAATGCCAGCTGTCGCCCGTTTGCACTTTCCCTTCAACGAAAATCGGCAGCCTCAGGCCCAGGTATTTTCGATTGATCCGGCGGGCAATCTGCCTTTGTTTCAGCATTAACTCTTGGAAGCGTTTCCTGCCGACCCGGGCGGGAACATGCTGCTCCAGGCTGCCGGCAGGGGTTTCTTTTTGGCGGGAATATGTGAAGGCACCGAGGCTTTCAAAGGGATGCTCTTTAATAAAGTTAAGCAAATCCAGGAAATGCCGTCTGGTCTCCCCGGGATAGCCGACCATCACGGTGGTTCTAAGGGCCAGGTCCGGGATCCTGCGGCGCAGTTTCGCAAAAAGTGACCGCAGATTTTCCTGCCTGTAATGCCTGCCCATCTGCTCAAGGAGATAGTCACTGCTGTGCTGGATGGGAATATCCAGGTAATTGCAAATCCTGTTTTCTTCCCGGATCAAATCTATTAAACTATCATCGATTCTGGAAGGATATGTATACATAATACGGAGCCGGAAATTGCGATCAAGCTGCAGTATTTGTTTGAGTAAACCGGCCAGGTCGGGCCGCTCTTCCAGGTCTGTGCCGTAGGCGGTGGTATCCTGGGCAATCAGGTTTATTTCAAAAGCTCCACGATCAAGCAGATCCTCTACTTCAGCCACGATCTCTTCGGGAGCCCTGCTCCGGTACGGGCCCCTGATTGAAGGAATCATGCAGTAATGGCAGCGGTTATTGCATCCATCGGCGATTTTTACGAAAGCAGTGTAAACAGGAGTAGTTAGAACCCGGGTAGAAAGTGAGCTATACTCGCTTGAGGGAGCACTTTTAAGCACCGGACGCTTGCCGGAAAAAAGTGCTTCCATAAACTGATCCAGTTCCCGGTAACTGTGAACCCCGATTGCCCCGTCAAGCTCCGGAATACTGTCCATAATCCCTTTGCCGTAAACTTCAACCAGGCAGCCGGCGGCAATAATTTTAGGACGTTCTGAGCCTCTGGTATCGATCATTTCCAGGATCGTATTGATTGATTCCTGCTGGGCATCCTCTATAAACCCGCAGGTATTGATAAAAATTACATCCGCCGAATCATAGTGGTCGGTCAATATAAATCCTTTTTGAGCCAGGTAACCAAGTACTTCTTCTGTATCGATCCTGTTTTTGGAGCAGCCAAGCGATACGGCGGCTATTTTAATTCCTGCCGGATCTCGTTCCGGGTTGTCAGTTCTGTTAGAATAACGGATAATATCATTCTCCTGCTTTCTGGCAAAATACGGGTCGTTGTTAAACCTAATCCAAAATTGTTCTCATAGTTAAGCAGGCTGTCGTGTGCCAAAACTGCTAATCATTTTCCTGTTTGCTTTCTTCGCAAATTTTAGCCGCCTGCTCCGGGGTGACCAGGATTTCCCTGGGTTTGCTTCCTTCAAACTGCCCCACAACACCCCTTCTTTCCAGGTCGTCAATCAGGCGCGCCGCCCTGGTATACCCAATCCTGAACCTTCTTTGGAGCAGCGATATTGAAGCCTGCCCGGTCCTTACCACCAGGTCAACGGCTTCGGCAAAAAGGGCATCCGTTTCTTCTTCTTCCACCTCTTCCGGAGTTTCAAGGAAATTGCTCCCGTTTTCCTGCTCCACCAAACCCTGTTCTTTTATGAAATCGGTGATCTTTTTGACTTCCTCTTCACTGATGAAGGCGCCCTGGACCCGGAAAGGTTTGACCGCTCCGACCGGGTAAAAAAGCATATCGCCGCGGCCGAGCAATTTCTCCGCCCCGGCCATGTCCAGGATCGTCCGGGAATCGAACTGGGATGAAACTGTAAAGGCAACCCGGGAAGTGATGTTGGCTTTTATAATACCGGTTAGAACATCTACGGAAGGCCTCTGGGTGGCGACAAGAAGGTGTATTCCGGATGCCCGCGACATCTGGGCCAGTCTGGCAATGGCATCTTCCACTTCGCCGGGCGATACATGCATCAGGTCGGCCAGTTCGTCGATAACGACCACGATGAAGGGGAGGTTTTCCAGCTCATCATCCCTAGCTGCCATCTCGTTGTAAGTGCTGATATCGCGAACCCCAAGACGGGCAAAAAGATCATAGCGGCGTCCCATTTCCCGGACCATGTTTCTTAAAGCCAGCGAAGCTTTGCGCGGGTCGGTCAGGACTGGCATTAAAAGGTGAGGGATACCGTTATATGCAATCAGTTCGACCACTTTCGGGTCGATCATCATAAACCGCAGCTGTTCCGGGTGCGCTTTATATAAAATACTGGTAATAAGGGTGTTTAGGCAGACGCTTTTACCGGATCCTGTCGCTCCAGCAATTAAAAGGTGGGGCATTTTAGCCAGGTCGGCGATTACGGGCCCCCCGGTTATATCCTTGCCCAGGCTGATGGTCAACGGGGAAGCACTCTTCTTAAAGTTATTCTCTTCAATCACTTCCCGTAAATGAACGAGCGAGATAACACTGTTCGGGACTTCGATTCCAAGGGCCGCCTTGCCGGGAATAGGAGCTTCTATCCTGACCAGCGGAGCGGCCAGGTTTAAGGCCAGGTCGTCAGAAAGGCCAATAATTTTGCTTACTTTAACCCCGGCTTCCGGTTGGACTTCAAAACGGGTAACCGTCGGTCCGGCCTGAACGTGGGTTACCCTGGCCTGCACTCCAAAATTTCGAAGGGTATTTTCCAGTTTCCTGGCCCTATCTTTGCTGTTCTTTAACTGCTGATCGCCGTTAGAACGGGGCAGAGATAGGAGTTCCAGCGGGGGGAAAATATAGTCGGAGAAAGATTTACCTTTATTGGCCACCACGGGCGGCAGATCGTCACCGCCATTTTCACTTTGCGGCTCGTTTATGTTAAGCTGCCTTTCTTGCTGGTAACTCCTGGTATCAGCTGCCGCCGTTTGCCCGGCAGGATCATTCCAAACCTGGACCGGCAGTGCAGGCGCTTGATCGGATGCCACCTGTTCCGGCAGGGCCCCGGCTGGCTTTGTTTCAGAGGCAGCCTTCCTTTTCTCGGCGGCATCTCTAATTTTTTCCTTGGAACCGGCCACTCCTTTTCCGGCCAACCCGAACAGGCCCCGAAACAGCTTTTTCAAAAACTCGTAAACTCGCTCCAGCACCTGCAGAATAATATTGAGAAGCCGGTTAATAGAAATATTAACTACCATAAGAACAGAAATCAGGGCCAGGGCAAAAAGCAAGATCCGGGTCCCGGTAATACCGATCGAAAAATACAGGGCCACCGCAAAGGCAGCTCCAATTGCCCCTCCTCCTTCACCCTGCAGCCCCGGTAAAAAACTGCCCATGATTAAGTCATTTGCCGGCAGGTAAACCAACCTGCCGATTATAAATTGCAGGTGGATCCAGGTCATAGCCAGGACAGAAAGGATTAACAATCCGGTCATTCTAGACTTAAAATTAAATCTCTCACCGGGAATTATTAAACGCAAACCCGATATCCCGATAAATAAAGGCACTACCACTGCCGCTTCGCCGGCCATGGTCCTTAACACGGTGCTGGTAAACAGGCCCACTCCTCCAGTCTGGCCGGTCTGGACCAGGCCGACATAACAAAATGCGGCCAGGGCCACCAGGAGAATGCCCTTAACCTGGCCCTGCATATTCTGACTGGAACGCTTTTTACGTTTTCTGGCCAAAATAACCAACCACCTTGATAAATTTTACCAATTTTTTCTGCTACAGAGCATTATAAAACACTTGTTCGAGAAAGTAAAGGTTTAAAACAGTCCCTGTAACTACACATCAGCCGTCTTATCGCCTGTTAATACGGTCATGCCCCGCGGTTCGATCGTAAAATGCATGCTATCGCCGTAAAATATTTCTCCTTCCATATGCAGGGACCGGGGCTTACTAAAGTGGATTATTACTTCTGCGGTCCGGTACATCGAAATTTGTTTCACATATTTTAACTTGCCGAAAAATACTTTGGGGAAATGATAAACCAATTCCAGGCGGTTCATGCTATCATCGAACACGCAAACATCAAAAAGGCCATCGTCCTGGATGGCATCGGGAACTATTTTCATGCCACCACCGTAAGCCTGGCCGATGCCAACCGCTACCAGAAGGGGCTTTGATTTTAACGGCCCGTTACCCGTATCAATCAGCGCTTCAACCGAGCTATAAGAGAGAAGTTCTTGCAAAAAGGCGTAAATGTAAGCGCTCACGCCTCTAAACATCTTGATCCCGTTGTTGGCCCTCTCGGCTACGGAGGCATCAAATCCAATCCCGACGGAATTAATAAAATAACGATCCATTACCCGGCCCAGGTCGACAGCCCGGGTATTGCCCTCGATCAGGGCCCGGCAGGCTGATTCGATATCGCGCGGCATTCCCATAGCCGTGGCAAAATCATTGCCTTTACCGCCATGCACCGCCGCCAGGACAGCTTTCGTGCCCACTATTCCGTTCAGGACCTCGTTAACCGTTCCGTCCCCTCCCGCAGCAACGACAACTTTAAATCCCTTTTCGGTCGCTTCGCGGGCGGCCTCAATGCCGTCACCCCTGCCCCTGGTCCAGTAAATATCATATTCCACTCCGCAATCTTTAAATACCCGTTCAATGACCGGCACCAGTTTTTTAGCTTTTCCGCCCCCGGCAATTGGATTTACTATGAACTTGTAATTGTCCACTTTCTCCTCTTCCCTTCATTGACCGTGGTCTGATTTTACCCAACAGGGCTGCCCGGTGAGGCAGCCCTGCATACCAGTTCTATGTATGCTGATTATAGCATTTAACAGGAAAATTTACTGTCCAGCTTTTTCATGGTTTCGACTATACCCCCGTACTCCAGTTCCGAATAATGCAGCATTGCCGGGCCGGAAAAGCCCTGCTCTCTCATATCAAAAGCTTTACGGGACACTTTATCCCTGATATAGTCCCAGTAGGGGTGATCAAAACAGTCCACCGGTTCCGTCAGCTTTCCGTTATGGACACAGAAACCTGCCGCGCTAACAACCGGCGGCCCGTCAAAATACGAAATACTGCAGCCCATCTTGGCCGGCATTAGCGGGCCTGTATGGCTGCCCCGCATGAAACCGGCTACGTAATGCCCGATACTGTAGGGCGAAAGGATTTCCCCGGTGGCCGGAAAATCACCCTGACAGCGAATCAGCATAACCGGATCGTCTTTGCCGGTATAGGTTCCCGCAATATTGTGCAGGCGAGTAGTGCTGGCTGCTATAGCCCGTTCGCCGGTGGAGCGGGAATAAATAGCCGAAACCACAAAGCGTTCATTGTCACGGAGCAGCGCCGCAATATCATATGTTTCTTCGGGGGTGCATAGTTCTATTACCCGGTCCTGTTCTGTATGCTCCACATCCAGGATCACAAACTTAAATCCCTGGCTGATTTTGGGTGACAGGATTAGCCCGGAACAGTGCATCGGGTCGGCAAAACTTAAATATAATGGCAGGTTGTAAGCACCCGGATCGGTTTTATCTGCAGTAAACAACAAAAATGGTTCCGCTTTTCGCTCTTCTATTTCCATTTCCGCCACGGCAGGTCCCAAACCTTTGACGTTGCCTGAAAAAGCGTCTGCCAGCAGATCCTGGCCCGCTCCGTACAAACCCTGTTCCCTGGCCTTCTCGGTCCCGCAGATAAATGCATCCCAGGCCAGCTTGTGCAATTCTGTGCACCCTTCTCCCTGAGTATGGCAGAACAGGATCGCCACATCATCGCCGGTGTTGCCAACATAGTAATCAGTTATCAGTTTACCCAGTTCCCGCTCAATGCAATCCTTAACCGCCTTGATTAAAGCCTCGCTGGGTCTGATATGGCCGGCTATGCTGCCGATGTCGGCTTTAATAACACTCAAGGTTGTTTTCACTTTTTTCTCCTCCTCGTTAGTTAAATGCTCTTGCCCCTTCGGTTCGGTTCGATACAAGCTCTCCGGTATAGCTATATTTCCTGATAGTTTTCCTGGTTATTTATTTTCTACTACTTCAATAAAAATCCTTCACAGCCAAAAAAAATAAAGGAACGCCGCAGCGCTCCCAAAATTTAATCCTACGGCCGGGGTTTACTTTTTAGGCTCCCCGTTGGAAGGAACATCGATGATTATAGGCAAGATCATCGGCTTGCGGCCGGTGCGGTTGTAAAAATAAGTTCCGGCAGAATCCCTGATCCTGGATTTAATCTTGTTCCACTCCTGGATCTTTTGGCGGCTGATCCGGTCAATAGTTTTGTTTAGTTCTCCTTTTGCCCCTTCCAGCATATCTTCCGACTCGCGGACATAAACGAAGCCGCGGGTGATGATCTCGGGCCCGGCTAAAATTTTATTTTTTTCGGGATCAAGGGCCAGGATAATGATTACGATCCCATCCTCAGACAGCATCTGGCGATCTCGGATCACCACTTCACCGACATCCCCAACGCCAAAACCGTCAACCAATACCCTGCCCGCTGAAACTGAGCCGGACATCCTGCCCCAGCCGTTCGAAAATTCCATTACATTACCCGGTTTAACCAGGAATACATTCTCCTCCGGGATGCCCACTTTGCCGGCGATCTTGGAACAGTTAGCCTGCTGGCGGTACTCTCCGTGAACGGGAATAATATAACCAGGGCGCAGCATGTTTAGCATAAGCTTAATTTCTTCTTCGCTACCGTGGCCGGAGACATGGACACCGGAAACAGGTTTATAGATGACATCCGCTTTTAGCTGGAACAGGTTATTCACGGTCCGGGCTACCAGTTTTTCGTTTCCGGGAATCGGGTTGGCGGCAATGATCACCGTATCGCCCGGCTGGATTTGGACCTGGCGGTGTTCGGATTGCGATATCCTGGTCAGGGCCGACATCGGTTCGCCCTGGCTGCCAGTGGTAATCAAGGCCACTTTTTCAGCAGGAAAATCAGAAACCTTATCGGTGTCAATAAGAAGGCCTTTCGGTATAGTCAGGTAACCCAGCTCGGTCGAAATATCCACCGAATTGACAATACTCCTGCCAACCACGCATACCTTGCGGTCGTAACGGATCGCCGCGTCAATTACCTGCTGGATGCGGTGGATATTGGAAGCAAAAGTGGCCAGGATAATCCTGCTCCGGGAAAGGCGAAAGATCTCGTTTATGCTTTCGCCGACTTCTTTTTCCGAAAAAGTATAGCCGGGGCGGTCAGCGTTGGTTGAATCGATCAAGGCCGCCACAATTCCTTTTCGTCCCAGTTCAGCCAGCTTGTGGTACTCAGTAATTTTGCCGTCCACCGGGGTCTGGTCAAATTTGAAGTCGCTGGTATAGACCACTGTGCCAACCGGTGTTTCAACTGATACGCCTACCGAATCGGGGATGCTGTGGTTGGTCCTGAAAAAGTCAAGTTTAAAATTATCGGACAGGATCAACCTCTGATCGGGATTGATTTCATTCATTTCGATGTCTCCGACCGGGTTTTCCCTAAACTTGGCTTCAAGCAGGCCCAGGGTCAGGCGGGTTCCGTAAATCGGAGCCTTGAGCTCTTCGATAATATAGGGAATTGCCCCGATATGATCTTCGTGCCCGTGGGTGAGGATAATCCCCAGGATATCAAGATCTTGCTCCAGCAGGTACGAAGTATCGGGAATTACTATGTCTACTCCCAGCATCGCTTCATCCGGAAATTTTAAACCTGCATCCATTATAATGCACTCTTTGCCGTACTGTAGAACAAACATATTTTTACCGATCTCGCCAACCCCTCCGAGAGGGATCAGCTGTATGTTTTTACTTTTTTTACTTTTCTTTGCCAAAATTAGCCTCCATTATTAGCTGGTTCAATTATTTAACAGCTTCAATGCATGCACCGGCCTGGGTTTACCCCTCAGGAACTGCCGGTGTGGCCAAAGCCCCCGTCGCTGCGATCGCTGTCCGGCAGCTTTGAAACTTCTGTTATTTCTGCCCGTACCACGGGGCATAAGACCATCTGGGCGATCCTGTCCTTTCTTTTAACCGTAAAAGGTTCCGGACCCAGGTTGATCATGATCACCTTGATCTCACCACGGTAGTCGGAGTCAATTGTACCGGGTGAATTTAAGATACCGATCCCGTTTTTGGCAGCCAGGCCGCTGCGGGGCCTGATTTGCAGTTCATACCCGGGAGGAACAGCGGCCCTCAGGCCGGAGGAAATCAAGGCCAGTTCGCCGGGGTTGATGGTCTCCTCTCCCTCAACCGCAGCATAAAGATCCAGGCCCGAGGCACCTGCCGTCATATAGCGGGGCATAGGTATATCCACTGCATGTTCAGCCCGCTTCAGGGGCAGAATTACCAGTTGCCGGTTCAATTATTTCTCCCTTCATTATACCTTTGCAGTAAAAAACCGTATCTTCCAGCATCTATTCACGATGGATCACATAAAAAACCCTGGCAGCTAGGGTTTTTTAATCCTTGTTGCTATCAGTTTTAAGAATCGAACTTACCTCGGCCCCTGGGAGGTTTTCCGCCGCCCCGCGGTGGTTTATCGTCACCCCGTGGAGAGCTTCCGCCGCCGCTATCGCCGCTGCCGCTTCCGGCCGGCTTTTTCAGCAGAGCCTTCCTGGAGAGGTCAATCCTTCCCCTGTCATCAATATCCAGCACTTTGACTTCGACTTCATCGCCGAGGTTAAGCACATCCTCTGTTTTATCCACCCGGTGGTGGTCAAGGTTTGATATATGCAGCAGTCCTTCCTGTCCGGGGAGCAGTTCGACGAAGGCCCCGTACCGTTCGATCCGGGTAACTTTCCCCATGTAGATCTCACCCGGCTCGATTTCTTTAACCAGGTTTTCAATAATTTCTTTCGCCTTCTGGCCGCCTTCAGGGTCAACCGAAGCGATAAATACCCTTCCATCCGGTTCTATATCGATATCAACACCGGTATCGGCAATGATTTTGTTAATCATCTTACCGCCAGGGCCGATAACATCCCTGATTTTATCAACCGGGATTTGAAGCCTGATCATGCGCGGTGCATTCGGCGACAGTTCGGGTCGCGGTTCGCTGATCACTTCATTCATTTTACTTAAGATATATTTATATCCAATATCGGCCTGCTCCAGGGCTTCCTGCAGTATTTCTCGTGAGATGCCCTTGATTTTTATATCCATCTGCAGGGCGGTAATGCCCTGCTCGGTTCCGGCCACTTTAAAGTCCATGTCTCCCAGGAAGTCTTCAACGCCCTGGATATCGGATAGGATCACCACATCATCATCTTCCTTGATCAGGCCCATGGCGATTCCGCCTACTGCCCGTTTAACCGGGACCCCGGTATCCATCATTGCCATTGAAGACGAACATACGCTGCCCATGGAAGTAGAACCGTTTGATTCAAGCACTTCTGAAACCAGGCGCACGGTGTAGGGGAACTCGTCTTCTGAAGGAACAACCGGCTCCAGGGCCCTTTCAGCCAGGGCGCCGTGTCCGATTTCCCTTCGCCCGGGGCCGCGCATAAAACCGGCTTCCCCGACACTGTAGGGCGGGAAATTATAGTGGTGCATAAAACGCTTTGATTCTTCCAGGCCCAGCCCGTCAATGATCTGTACGTCCCGCAGAGCGGAGAGGGTGCAGATGCTAAGGACCTGGGTCTGGCCGCGGGTAAAAATGGCCGATCCGTGGGTCCGGGGCAGCACCGATGCTTCGCTGGTTATCGGCCTGATCTCTTTAGGTTTTCGCCCATCGGCCCGCAGTTCCTGGTTAATAACCATCTCGCGCAGGGTTTCCTTGAGGACTTTTTCAAAAACCTTGGCCAGTTCCGCTTCGTTTTCCGGGTATTTTTCCAGGTAGTTTTCCACAATTTCATTTTTAAAAGCAGCCAACCTGTCTTCACGTTCCTGCTTGTCGGCAATCTGAAGGGCTTCGCTGATCCCTTCCTTAATGGCCGGTTCTACTTCTTCAGCCATTTCTGCCGGCAGCTCTGCTTCGGGGACTTCCATTTTTTCAGTTCCCCAGTCATTAACCATCTGTTCTTCAAGGGCTACAATTTCTTTGATCCCCTCATGGCCGGCCTCGATGCATTTCAACACATCTTCCCTGCTGATCTCCTGGGCGCCGGCTTCTACCATCATTACAGCATCTTTGGTCCCGGCCAACATCAGGTGCAGGTCGCTCTGCTGCAGCTGCGCCTGGTCGGGGTAGACCACCGGCTCACCGTCGATCAAACCGACTATAACGGCGGCCACCGGGCCGTCAAAAGGTATTTTCGATATGGACAGGGCTGCCGATGCCCCAATAATGGAAAGTGATTCCGGTGGGCAGTCCTGGTCCATGGACAGGACAGTACTCACTATATGGACTGAATTGCGGAAACCCTTGGGGAAAAGCGGCCGCAGGGCCCGGTCGGTAAGGCGGCATCCTAAAATTGCCCTTTCTGTCGGGCGTCCTTCTCTCTTGATGAAACCACCGGGGATCCGGCCCACGGCGTAATGCCTTTCCTCGTAATCAACAGTCATCGGGAAAAAATCCACACCTTCACGCGGCTCATCGGAAGCAGTAGCCGTAACCAGGACCACCGTGTCTCCGTACCGAACCAGGACGGCTCCGCTGGCCTGCTTGGCCAGCCTGCCGGTTTCAAGAGTCAGGGTTTTCCCCTGCAGTTCCATGGTATAAGATTGCATATACTGATACTCCTCTCAACTGCTCAAGTTTTACAACTGAAACACGGGGGCTTGCCCCCGTGTTAAATATTCCACTATTTCCGCAAGCCCAGTTTACTTAAAATTTCCTGGTAGCGTTCGGGAGATCGGTCGCGCAGGTAATTAAGCAGACCTCTTCTCCGGCCTACCATTTTCAAAAGTCCGCGCTGGGAATGATAATCTTTCTTATGGGTTTTCAAGTGTTCGGTAAGGTAATTAATTCGCGCTGTCAGCAGCGCAATCTGAACTTCCGGAGAACCTGTGTCCCCTTCATGCCTTTTGTACTGATCAATGATCTCCTGCTTTTTTTCAAGCTCAAGCATTATAGAATCCTCCCTTTTTATTAATCGCCGCTTGCCAAGTACAGCGCCGGGAATTCGCTTCACCTAGCCAGCGGTTCTGACTACAGCGATCTTAGCACACTACATCCGGCTTGTAAAGAATTGCTCCTGCCGCTTATTTCCTGGTTTAGTTTTTCGATTATTTCCCGCCCTTTTTCTATATCTTTTCCGATCTGCTCTTTAAGCTGGCGGGGCGATGTAAATGTTTTTGTATCCCTTAATTTATTGAGGAAGCAGATCCGAATTTCATAGTTATATATAGTGCCGTTAAAATCGAGGATATGAGTTTCCACGGAAGTGCCGTGATCGGAAAAAGTGGGCCTGGAACCGATGTTGGTCACCCCGTAATGGATCCCTTCATTGAGGTTGTCAACGGAGGTTAAATAAACCCCTCTGCCGGGCCACAGCAGGCGGGAAGAAGCGGCTATGTTGGCCGTCGGGTAGACCATTTCCCTGCCGATACCGTACCCCCTTACCACTTTGCCCTGCCGAAAAAAATAATAGTTGAGGAGGTCGGCCGCCTCCCCGACAGCGCCCGAAAGGAGCAGGGATCTGATTTTTGAACTGCTCACCTCTTTACCCATATAGCGCAGCATGGGAATAACATGCACTTCAAAGCCTAGCTCCCGCCCCCAGTAGACTAATGTATCGGCACTGCCGGTACCCTGCTTGCCAAAAGAATAGTTTTCTCCGACAAACACACCGCTGGCCCCGAGCCGGTTAATCAGTATTTTCCGGATAAACTGTTCCGGGGTCAGGGCAGCCAGTTCGGCAGTAAACGGTTCAACAATAAAATAATCCAGACCCAGCTCGGACATTATTTCAGCCCGGTCAGCTATATCGGTCAGTAAGGTCAGCGGATGTTCAGGCCTGAGGGCAATCAGGGGATGAGGATCAAAAACCAGTGCGGCGCTTGAACCTCCCGCTTCCCTGGCCCTTTCAACGGCCGCTTTCAATATTGCCTGGTGTCCCCGGTGAACACCATCGAAATTACCAAGTGCTATGTAAAGGGGGCGCCCTTCTTCGGGAAGGCGGCCTGCGCCGTTAATCAACTCCATCTTCGATCACCTTTCTGCAACACCTAACCAATAATATAACACAATTTACGATGACAGGTATTTTAATGTCTTCAGCCTGGCTTCAACCCCGGTTTGCTCCAGGCGGGCAATGGCTTTAAAATTACCCCGTTGATCATAAACCCTGACTTTATCCCTGCCCTTATCTTTTTTTTCGCCCAGGTCCGCTTGCTTCTGGATTTCATTGCTGTCAAGCCTGATAACCTGCCCGTTTTTCAAAGCGCCGACAAGGGCATCATTCAGGGATAATGCCGGCAACATGGCCAGGGCGGAATCCATGGGCCTGATCAAGTTTCTGTACTGCCCATGCTTGCACAAATTTTCTATTTCAGGCAGGGAATGAGAATGTTCAAGGACGAAAGGCCCCACTGCCAGCCTGGCCAGGGAATCAAGATGTCCACCACAACCGAGCGCGTTCCCTATATCTACTGCCAGGGTCCGGATGTAGGTCCCCTTAGAGCATTTCACATCGAAAATCAGCTGTGGTTCGCAATCCGGGTTAAACTGCAATAGTTCAATCCTATATATCTCAGCCCTGCGGGTTTTCCTCGGCACTTCTTCACCTTTCCTGGTCCAGCTGTACAGGGGTTTCCCCCGGTATTTAACCGCTGAATATCGAGGCGGCAGCTGTTCTATGCTCCCTTGAAACCCGGCTAACAAAGATTCGACCCGGGACTTTTCCAAACCGGGAACCGACCTGGTTGCGGTTACCTTCCCAGCAGAGTCATCAGTGTCGGTAGTTTTACCAAGGGTTACCGCCGCCCGGTATGCTTTGGGATGTTCTATAATATATTCAACAATCCTGGTTGCCCGGCCCAGGCAAACCGGCAAGACCCCGGTTGCGATAGGATCCAGGGTTCCGGAGTGGCCTGCTTTTACTCCGGGGAAAAGCCGCCGCACCGCCTGGACCGCCTGGTGAGAAGTAGCACCGTGTGGTTTGTTGATTACAATTATTCCATCCACTGCACCACCCCTTTATCCCGGTTACTGTTCCAGCATTTTAAAAGCTTCGGCAAGTACTTTTCTTTTTGCGGTCTGGTAATCTTCATAAAGGCGGCATCCCGCCGCCCTGGCATGCCCGCCTCCGTTCAATCTGCCGGCCAAAGTACTGACATCGACTGTTTTTGAGCGAAATCCAACCTTAACTTCGCTACCATTTTCTACGTAAAATAGGATTCCCAGTTCTACACCCTCGATATTGCGGGTATAGTTGACGATCCCTTCCAGTTCGTCCGAAGAAGCTCCGCTGCGCTGTCTGATATCACGGCTCAGGGTCATCACGGCTATTTTCCTGTTTTCATAGATTTCAAGGCTGGAAATAGCTTCTTTCAACATTATATAAAAAGACATGGGCCGCTCATCAAAGACCCGCTGGGAAAGAGTCCCCGGGCTTAAAC
Organism: Syntrophomonadaceae bacterium; assembly: GCA_007121075.1. Classification (GTDB taxonomy): domain Bacteria; phylum Bacillota; class Dethiobacteria; order DTU022; family DTU022; genus B1SED10-74M. The sequence goes on along the minus strand of SKMK01000020.1, from coordinate 60,771 downwards.
CCTGTTTTAGCAGTTCAGCGGTTACCCGGTGAGTTGTTGGAGTAGTGTTATCATATTTAAAAGAACCTGTATCGGTAGAGATGGCTATATAAAGAGATTCGGCAATACTGTAATCCAGATAGACTCCGATTTCATTCAAGAGATAGTAAATTATCTCACCGGTAGCGGAGGCGTTTGGATCGATCAGGTTCAGTGTCCCATACCACTGGTTGGTAACATGGTGATCTATATTGACTATCGTGCGGCACTCCATGAACGATTCTTTAAGAATACCCAGCCTTTCCGCATCACTGCTGTCAAGGATCACTGCTGTAACTTGCGGATCGCAGTCGGCAATATCATTTTCCACCCGATCAGCTCCGTTTAAAAAGCTGTATTTGCGGGGTATGAGGCCGGGAGTAAACATCCTGACCTCTTTCCCGATGCTTTTCAGACCTTCGCCCATGGCCAGCAGGGAGCCGATACTGTCGCCGTCCGGCTGCATGTGAGAGATCAGGTAAAAACGATCTTCTCCTTTTAATACTTCAATAATCTTGTCCCGATCCGCTGTCATTGCTATCATTCTCTTCTTCTTTTAGTGATCTTATTACGCTTTCAATGTAGGCCCCGTATTCAATGGAATTATCAAGCCGGAAATTGATTTCAGGGGTGTGCCTTAGCCTGATCCGTTTGCCTATTTCAGTGCGTATAAACCCGGACGCCCTGTTCAGGGCCTGCAGAGTTTCTTCTTTTTCCGAATCGCTGCCATAAATACTGACATAAACTGAGGCATGTCTTAAATCCCTGGACAGGCTGACGTCGGTTACGCTTGTAATCCGCGCCACACCCGGATCTTTAATTTCATAGTTGATAATCCCGCCAATATCTTTCTTGATTTGCTCGGCAACCCGCCGTACTCTGTTTTCTGTCATGATTAAAACCTCCCGGTAGCACAATAGACGGCGAATAAATTAAAGCCTAGCGAGCAACCTGCTCCATTACATAAGCTTCAATAATATCTCCTTCTTGCAGATCATTGAAGTTTTCCAGCAATAGACCACATTCATAGCCGGAAGAAACCTCACGAACATCATCTTTATATCGTTTAAGCGAGGCAATACTGCCCGAATCATGGACAACAGTACCGTCGCGGATAACCCTGACCATTGAATTGCGGGTAATTTTTCCTTCAAGCACATACGAACCGGCAATGTTGCCCAGTTTTGAAGCCTTGAAGATTTGTCTCACTTCAACCTGGCCCTGGATAACTTCTTTCATTTCCGGTTTAAGCATCCCTTTAACCGCTTTCTGGATATCTTCAATCGCTTCGTAAATAATTCTATAGAGGCGGACATCAACCTGGTTCTTTTCAGACAGTTTGCGGGCATTGTTGTCGGGCCGGACATTGAAGCCGATTACGATGGCGTTGGAAGCGGAGGCCAGCATAATATCGGACTCGTTAATGGCACCGACACCGGTATGGATAATTTTGATCTGCACTTCATCCAGGCTGAGTTTGGCCAGGGCGTCTTTTAAAGCTTCCACCGAGCCCTGGACATCGGCCTTCAGGATCAGGTTGAGTTCTCTAACCTCGCCCTCCTGGATTTGCTTAAACAAATCTTCAAGAGTAACCCGCTGCACCTTTCGGCTGGCTTCCTTGATTTTTTCAGCCCGTTTGTCCGCAACATCCCGGGCCACCCGTTCACTGCTTACCGCCTGGAAACCATCCCCGGCCATGGGCACATCATTTAGTCCCAGGATCTCGACCGGTGTTGCCGGTCCTGCCGATTCAACCTTTTCGCCGTGTTCATTAAACATAGCCCTGATCTTGCCGGCGATGGATCCGCAGATAATCGGTTCCCCCACGTGCAGGGTCCCGTCCTGGACCAGAATAGTGGCTACCGGGCCGCGCCCTTTATCGAGGTTGGCTTCGATAACAGTTCCCCGGGCAACGCGGTCAGGCGATGCTTTAAGTTCGCAGACTTCGGCCAGCAGAGTCACCATCTCTAACAGCTCGTCCAGGCCCTCTCCCTTGATGGCGCTAACCGGGACCATAATCGTGTCCCCGCCCCATTCTTCCGGAACCAGCTCATGTTCAGCCAGTTGCTGCTTGACCCGATCGGGGCTGGCTTCCGGTTTATCCATTTTGTTGATGGCCACCATGATCGGCACTCCGGCCGCTTTGGCGTGGTTAATTGCTTCCACTGTTTGGGGCATCACCCCGTCATCGGCGGCAACGACCAGGATCGCTATATCGGTGACCTGTGCCCCGCGGGCCCGCATAGCGGTGAAGGCTTCATGGCCCGGAGTATCTAAAAAAACAATCTTTTTATCATTGACATTAACCTGGTAGGCCCCAATATGCTGGGTTATTCCCCCAAATTCACCGGAGATCACATTGGCGCTCCTGATGGCGTCAAGCAGCATGGTTTTGCCGTGATCGACATGTCCAAGGACGGTAACCACCGGTTTACGCAAAATCTCTTCCAGATGGGCATCTTCTTCGCCTTCACGTACGGCCAGCAGCTCTTCTTCAAGTTCATCTTCCATATAATCGACCTCATAGCCATGCTCTTCGGCCACCAGTTCGACTGTTTCAGGGGTCAGGGGCTGGTTGATATTAGCCATAACGCCCATTTCCATCAATTCGGTTATTAACTGTGAAGGAGCTATATCCAGGTGGGAAGCCAGCTCTGCTACTGTAACCTGGCCTTCAAGTTTAAGTTTCGGCTTCTGGGCTTTTAGCATTGCCGCTCTCTTTTCTTCCTGGATCATTTTCCGGGCTTTCCGCCCCATGCTTTTCTGTTCCTGATCACCGGCTTTAGCTTTGTCTTTAACACCGGCCTTTTCCTCCTTTTTGCCGGTATCGGTTTCAGGAGCCCTGGATTCCGGTTTTTGTTTCTCTGAAACTTTCTTTCCGGAAGCCTTTTTATCACCTACCGGTTTTTCCCCTTCGCTTTTGCCGGTCAGGATGGACATAACCTTTTTTGCCTCTTCGTCGGTCAAGGTGCTCATATGATTGTTAACTTCTATGTCCATATTTTCCATAACTTCAATCAGCTTCTTGCTGGTTGTTCCCAGCTCTTTGGCCAGCTGATACACTCTAACTTTGCTCACCTATAACACCTCCATAAAGTAAGCCCTCCCTGTTACAATTCGCTTTCTTTTTGTTTTAATGTTACTGCTATTTCAGAAATCAGCTCCGAAGTAATTGGCTGCTGCAGGTTCCTTTCCAGGCGCTTGCCTTTAACAGCCTTTTTAAAGCATTCTTCCCGCAGGCAGATATATGCCCCCCTACCGGACTTTTTTCCGGTCGTATCGAGCATTATTTCGTTTTCCGGGGTTCGGACAATGCGCACCAGTTCATTTTTTGGCATTTTTTCCCGGCACCCGATGCAAATCCGCAGAGGGATTTTTTTCTTTTTACTCATCTTGCCGCGGCTCCTTTTCCGGCGGTTCTTCTTCGGACTCTTCCGGCAACTCTTCTATTTCAACTCCATCTCCGGATTCAGTTTCCTGATCCGATTTAATTTCTTCGCCGTCTTCCACGGTTTCAATTTCTTCATTCTCTTCCATTACGGTCGTTTCTTCGACGGCAGCGGCTTCTTCGGCACGAGCTTCATCGTCACCTTCGCCATCGCCCTCAGCCACCGCTTCACCATCCGCGGCGGCCGGTTCGTCATCCCAGTTCAGGGCTTCCATAAGCCCGGCTCCCTCTTTGCTTTCTTCTTCATCGCCCGGCTCTTCATCCAGGCCCATGGCGGAAAAGCTTTTTTCCGCATACTGTGTTTCACTGGAAATATCAACTTTCCATCCGGTTATTTTGGCCGCCAGGCGAGCATTCTGGCCTTCTTTGCCGATAGCCAGCGACAGCTGGTTATCCGGGACAACCACTGTCGCTGTTTTGTTTTCCGAGTCGATATTTACTGATGAAACTTTAGCCGGGCTGAGCGAATTGGCAATATATTCTTCCGACTCTTCGCTCCACTTAATAATATCAATTTTTTCGCCCTTCAGTTCGTTGCTGATCGCCTGGACCCGGCTGCCCTTAGGGCCAACACAGGATCCGACTGGATCAATATCGCTGTTGGCTGAATATACGGCCAGTTTGGAACGATAGCCCGCTTCGCGAGCGGCAGCCTTAATCTCTACGATACCCTCGTAGATTTCGGGAACTTCCATTTCAAAAAGCCTTTTCAAAAAACCGGTATGAGTGCGGGATACAATAATCTGGGGGCCCTTGGTTGTTTTCTTAACCTCCATAATAAAAGTCTTTACCCGTTCGCCCTGACGGTAACGTTCATGGGGAATCTGCTCTTCCACCGGCAGGATCGCTTCAGTCCTGCCCAGATCGATAATTACGTTTTTATGCTCAAATCGGCGCACCAGGCCGGTTATTATTTCTTCGGTCCGATCGGTGAAATTCTCGTAAATCAGTTCTCTTTCCGCTTCCCTGATCCTCTGAATCACCACCTGCTTGGCTGTCTGAGCCGCAATTCTGCCAAACTCTCTGGGCGTTACTTCCATTTCAATCACATCGCCTATCTGACAGCGCGGTTCATAGACCCTGGCTTCATACAGGCTGACTTCCTGATCCTCTGATTCCACCTCTTCAACCACTTTAAGCTGCGAAAAAACTTTAATTTCGCCAGTTTCCCGGTCAATGCTGACTCTCACCGCGGGTGATGACTGGAAATTTCTTTTATATGCTGAAACAAGCGCAACTTCAAGGGCTTCAAAAAGCACTTCCTTGCTGATCCCTTTTTCCTTTTCCAGCGATGAAATCGCTGCAAACAGATCTTCATTCACCTTTAACAAAACCTCCTTTCATATTTAATTAGATCTACTTATCTTTTAGCAAATCATCTTTATCCGGTTCAGGGTACCAGAGATTTGCCCTGGCAATCAAGGCCAGAGGTATTTCCACGTCCCTGCCTTCTTCAAGGGCAATGATTATTGAATTTTCCCCGGTGCCGGCCAGAGTGCCGCTGAAATTTTTACGCCCCTCTATGTCTTCGGAAGTTTTTACTTTTGCTTTTTCACCCTCAAAACGTTCGAAATGCTTTTTTTTGGTAAGCGGTCGCTCCAGACCCGGCGAGGAAACTTCCAGGGTATAGGCATGAGCTATAGGATCGTGGTAATCAAGGAGATCCGAGACAGCATTGCTGATTAATTCACAGTGGTCAATCGTCACGCCGCCTTCCCGGTCTATATACAGGTCAAGTTTGCCTTGCTTACCAGACCGGTAATCCAGCTTGACCAGTTCAAACCCCTTGCTTTCTACCAAAGGTTCAATCAGCTCAATTAACTTAGCCCTGGCCTCTTCCCTGCTCATAAAAACCCTGACCCTCCACATTTCTAATTAGTGGGTTTTGTTACATCGGCAGCTCTTTTAAGCCCTTATTAATATGAAAGAGTGGGAACCACCCACCCTTGACAAGAAAAACCCTATCATCTAAACTAATTTATCACAAATTTCACCACTACGCAACACTGTGAAAACTACCGATCGAAAAGCTGTAGCTTGCAATCTCTACTTGGGAGTGGTATCGATTCGGGCTACATACTTAAAAATCTCCCAGTACATTTTCGCCCTGGCCGATACTCCTTTCCAGAAGCCCAGTTTTTCTTCTTTCATAACATGCGAAAGATCGGGCAGCTGGACCGCAGCCGCTTCTATTTCGTTGTCTTCTACGTATTTATGAAGGGCCACTTCAATCCCGAAACGGGAAAGATCAAGGTCGGATATATTTTCCAGAAGCTCTCGCCTCAAGGCTCTCTGGCCGGATAAAAAAGGGGCCATCTTCTGGGCAATATCGGTTGCCATCCGCCCTTTTTCGAAGATTCCTACCGACATGAGGGCTTCTCCATTCCGGACCGGTTTTAACAAAGCTTCTACATGTTTGACGCTCAAGCCGATCAGGTCTGCATCCAGGATTAAAATGATTTCTGATTCGCAGCGATCCAGGCCCGCTTTTATTGCTCCTCCTTTGCCCCTGTTGTCAAGCAGATCAATAACTTCTACATTGTCATAATTGAGGGCTGATTTGGCCGTCCCGTCTTCGGAACCGTCGCTGACCACGATAATCCGGTCCACGTCCGGTGTCTGCTGCAGGGCGAAGATTACATCGCCGATCGTTTTTTCCTCATTATATGCCGGAACTATTGCCGCTACTTCCACTTTACTTCCCCTCCTCCCGCCTTTCTCCACGGTCTGCCGCTGCTTCCAACTCTTCTTTCAGGGCATCCAGTAAAGAGTCAAGGCCCACGGTCCGGATTACCTGGCCGTGGCTGAATACAATACCGTGTTTCTTTCCCGCGGAAATGCCCAGGTCGGCTTCCCTGGCTTCCCCGGGTCCGTTAACCGCACAGCCCATTACCGCTACTTTAAGCGGCAGGCAGTAACCCTCCAGCATTTCTTCCGCTTCTTTGACCAGGGCAACCAGGTCCACCGAACAGCGCCCACAGGTGGGACAGGAAATCAGCTCAGGGCCATACCTGTTCATCCCCAGCGATTGCAGGATCTGTTTCGCCGCCCGGACTTCTTCTACCGGGTGGGCGGTTAGCGATACCCTGATCGTATCGCCAATCCCTTCCGCCAGCAGGGTCCCAATGCCAATTGCTCCCTTGATCAGGCCGGACCGCAGGGGGCCCGCCCCGGTAATTCCGAGGTGCAGGGGATATGGTTTTTTTTCGGAAAAGCTCCGGTAAGCTTTTATAGTCGTTACTACATCGGAAGCCTTTAGGGATACCACGATCCTGGAAAAACCGATCTCTTCAAGAACATCCAGGTAGCCCAGGGCCGACTCGACCAGGGCGGCGGCGCTTGCGCCTCCGTGTTTTTCCAAAATCTTTTTCTCCAATGATCCGGCGTTGACCCCAATCCTGATCGGCACAGCAAGCTGTTCCGCCCTCCGGGCCAGCTCGATCAGTTTGCTCTTCCCCCCAATGTTTCCCGGGTTTATTCTTATTTTTGAAGCCCCGTTTTCCATTACTTCAAGGGCTAACCGGGCATCAAAATGAATATCGGCAACCAGCGGCACCGGGCTCTCACGGGCCAGGTTTTTAAATGTTTCTGCCGCTTCCCGGTTCGGAACGGCCAGGCGGACCAGTTCACAACCGGCTTCAGCCAGCTGATTAATCTGTTCCATGGTCGCCCCTGAGTCGATTGCTTTTGTATTGGTCATCGACTGGATAACTACCGGCGCACCGCCGCCGATGGTTACCCCGCCGACCTGGACCGGATCGGTTTCTTTTCTTTCTATTATTTCCATTTATTCAGCACCACATCAAGTATTTAATTACACCCTGCAGATCAAACAAGTTCCGACCGGACTAATTGCTCGGCGCAAAAAACAGGCGCAAAACATCCTGGTAGGTAATAAACAAAATCAGGGTGATCAGCAGAGCAAACCCCAGGAAATGGATAAATCCTTCTTTCTCCGGTTCAATGGGGCGGCCGCGAACTGCTTCGATAACCAGGAACATGATCCTCCCCCCGTCTAAAGCCGGGACCGGAAGCAGGTTGATAATGCCCAGGTTAATGCTGATCAGGGCTGTCAGCATCAGCAGGTTGACAAACCCGGTTTGGGCCACTTCGCCGATTACGTGGACGATGCCCACTGGACCGGCCACATCAAGAGGCGCCTGGCCGGACAGGACGTGATAAAAAGAAGCCAGGATCATTCCAAACTGCCGGAAGCTGTGTTGAACAGAAGGTACAAAATTGTACCTGTCCAGCATCTGGCCAATACCGATAATCCCCCTTCCGGTACCGGGCTCCTGCCCGGCAGTCACCAGGTAGCTGAATTCTTCGCCATTTCTTTCCACGGTAATTGTAAATTCTTGATCTGCCCGAACCGATACAACAGCAATAACATCATCAAAACTTTCTATAGGCTCGTTGTCAATACTGATGATCCTGTCGCCAACCTCCAGACCTATTTCTTCGGCAGGAGAATCTTCCACGATATAACCAATTTGCGCTGTATCAGTCGGTGTGCCTACGATAAAGAAGAAAATCAAAAAGAAAACCAGGAGGGCCAGGATCAGGTTCATTCCCGAGCCGGCAAGCAGGACCGCCATCCTGCTCGTAATCGGCTTTTGGGGGAAGCTGTCGGGATCGTCGGCTTCTTCCGGATTTTCGCCCATCAGGCGGCAAAAACCACCCAGGGGCACCGCCCGCAGGGAATAATCAATACCCGCTTTACTCCAACCTGCCAGCTTCGGGCCAAACCCGATGGCCAGTTCCAAAACCCGGATCCCGGTCAGGCGTGCAACAAAATAATGGCCTAACTCGTGAACCAGGATTAATAAACCAAACACTAATATGGCAGCAATTAAAGTTTGCATTTAATTCATCCTTTCCTTCTGCTCGTCTATTATCTGCGTCGCCTTTCGGCGAGACCACTGATCGGCACTGACCACGTCGTCAATGCCGGGGTTTTCAACATTTGTATGGCTGCCCATTACGCTATTAATAACTTCCGGGATGGCATTAAATCCAATCCTGCCGCCAATGAATTCCGCCACGGCGATCTCATTGGCCCCGTTAAGGACAGCCGGCATGGTGCCTTCCACTTCTGCCGCCCGGAAAGCCAGGTCCAGGCAGGGAAAATTATCCCGGTCGGGCGGGTAAAAGTCAAGTTTTTTTCCAAAAGGATCAAATCGCTCTACCCGGCTTTCGATACGTTCCGGATAAGTCAGGGCGAGCTGGATTGGCAGTCGCATATCCGGCACGCCGAGCTGGGCTATTATTGATCCGTCTATATATTCTACCATAGAATGAATAATACTTTGCTTATGGATAATTACTTCTATCTGATCAAGATCGAGACCGAACAACCATTTAGCTTCGATCACCTCAAGGCCCTTATTCATCATCGTGGCCGAATCAACCGTAATCTTGCTGCCCATCTGCCAGTTGGGGTGTTTCAGGGCCCGGGCGGGCGTAACCGACTCAAGTTCCTTTTTTGTGCACCCAAAGAAGGGGCCTCCGGAAGCAGTCAGGAAGATGCGTGAGATTTTTTCATAACCGCTGTTTCCCAGGCACTGCCAGATAGCTGAATGCTCGCTGTCAACCGGCAGGATTTTTTTTCGGTCAAGAAGCCCCATCCGTTCCAGGATTTCACCGCCGATAACCAGTGACTCCTTGTTAGCCAGAGCAACCATTTTCCCCTGCTTCAGGGCAGCCACCAGGGGGCTAAAACCGCTGAACCCAACCTGGGCTATTACCACCAGATCGGCCTGCGGCCAGGTGGCGGCGAGAACCTGCCCCTCTTCACCGGATTTGACCGTGCATCCAGTGGTGCCGATTTTCCCGGTAAGTCTTTCGGCCGCTTCAATATTGCTCAAAACGGCCAGCTCAGGTTTAAATTCCCTAACCTGTTCTTCCAGCAGGGTGTCGTTCCCACCGGCAGTAAGAGCAACCACCCTGTAACCCTTGCCCAGGGCTGCAATTACTTCCAGAGTTTGTTTTCCGATTGAGCCTGTCGATCCCAGTATAGCAATTTTCTTTTCCATTTTTCTACCTATCCAAAGGCCTTAAATAGGATTTTTGTTCCCGTGCGGGCCTTTTTAAGTATTATTGTGGCTCTCCCCGCTTCAGGTTAACCGGCTTGTAACATACCGATCAGCAGGAAGAAGTAATAAACAAACGGGGCGGAAAGCATAACACTGTCAAAGCGGTCCAGGACCCCCCCGTGGCCTGGAACAATAGCCCCGGAGTCTTTAACCTGCATTTGCCTTTTCAAAGCTGATTCCATCAGGTCACCAAGCTGGGCAAATACTGATATCCCCAGGGCCAGTATAACCGCACCCAGGGGTGAAAGTGTAAACAACCCCGGGATGAGGATCGAAACCGAAAAAAATATCACGATCGTCCCTCCCAGCCCGGCCAGGGAGCCTTCAACGGATTTTTTCGGGCTAATCTGAGGTGCAAATTTGCGCATTCCCCATTTGGAACCGATTGCGTAAGCAGCGGTATCATGGATCCAGATCCCGGCAAAAAGGGTATAAGTAAATAAGGCCCCGTCGGGCTGCAGCCGCAGCATCAACAGGTAACCGCAAAGGACGCCGATATAGACAACTCCCCACAGGGCCATTGCCGATTCGGTAATGCTTAACTTCTCCTCAACCTCCATGTTAAAGAGGGCCGAAACAAACATTACAAAAAACAGGATCAAAAACAGGGGAATAATCAGCAAATACTGTTCTAATAAAATAATAATGATATAAAAACTGACCCCCAGGTGGCCGATCACAGCCAGGAAACTGGAAGTGCCAATTTTTATAATCTTGTTATATTCAAATATGCCCACATTTACAATTACCAGTAAAAATATCGCAAACCAGGATCCACCGTAGTAGACAGCCGCAATTACGATCGGTACGCCAACCAGGGCAGATAATATTCTAAGTAACAGCATCAATAGCCACCTTTAAATGCTAGAATTTACCGAACCGCCTCTTCCGCATCTGGTAATCATGCACCGCTTCCATTAAATGCAGTTTTGAAAAGTCGGGCCAGTAAACGCTGGTAAACCAGAGCTCACTGTAGGCCAACTGCCACAGCAAAAAATTGCTGATCCTTTTTTCCCCGCTGGTTCTGATCAACAGGTCGGGATCGGGCAACCCGGCGGTATAAAGGTAGCTGGAAAAAGTTTTTTCATCGACCCGCCCTTTTACCTTCCCGGCCGCTGCCTCTTTAATCAAGTTGTTTGCCGCTCTTAAGATCTCAGACCTGGAACCGTAATTTAAAGCGAAATTCAAGATCATCCCGGTGTTGTCCCTGGTTGCTTCCGAGCCGTCTTTAACTGCTTTCCTTACCTTGCGGGGCAGCCGGGTCGCATCTCCGATCAACCTGACCTGGACATTTTTGCGGATTAATTCCGGGAGTTCGGATTGAAAATATTTTTCGGGCAAGCTCATTAGATAATTAACTTCCCAGGCCGGGCGCTGCCAGTTTTCCGTGGAAAAAGCAAACAGGGTCAGAATACTTATACCCAGTTTGTTGGCACACCTGACGATGTCCCGGACTGTTTCCACGCCTTGCCGGTGACCTTCCTGCCTGGGCAGACCTCTTTCCACAGCCCAGCGTCCATTGCCGTCCATAATTATGGCTATATGACGGGGGACCTTTTCCGGGTCAATTTTCCGTGTAAGCTCTTCTTCTCGGATGCTTGAATCCAAAACCAAACCCCACATTTCAAAAATAACGGCTCCCCCTTACCGTGTCAAGAGAGAGCCGCCTCTGGTTTGTAACAATAGTTATTACATTCAATGAATGAAGCGGATCTTGATCAGACGCAGCTCAATGTTTACCGGGTTACGAACCGCCGCCTGTTAAACTTCCATAATTTCTGATTCTTTGACTTCCAGGATCTTGCCTATCTCTTCTATCTTCTGATCGGTAAGTTCCTGGATGCTGTCCTGGGACCGCCTGCTTTCGTCTTCAGAAATATCGCTGTTTTTTTCTAATTTTTTAATCTCATCGTTGGCGTCACGGCGAATATTACGCACAGACACCCTTCCTTCTTCTGCTTTTTTGCGGACATACTTAACCAGCTCTTTGCGACGTTCCTCGGTTAGCTCCGGGATAGTCAGCCTGATCACGTTGCCGTCATTGCTCGGCGTCAGCCCGAGGTCGGACTTCATGATCGCCTTTTCAATTTCAGGCATAGCCTGTTTATCCCAGGGCTGAACCATCAGCAGCCGCGGTTCAGGAGCGCTAATCCCGGCCAGCTGGTTTAACGGTGTCTGAACACCGTAATAATCAACCTCAATCCGGTCCAGCAGCGAAGGTGAAGCCCTCCCTGCCCTCAGTGTCGACAGTTCACGCTGAAAAGCGGTAATTGTTTTTTCCATTTTTGCTTCGGCATCAGCATAAATATCATCTGTCATCAATTAACCACCCCTAATCAAGGTTCCTATTTTTTCTCCCATAATCGCCTTTTTGATATTACCGAAATTCAAACCAAATACGATCAGCTTAATTTTGTTGTCCATACATAGAGAAGCGGCCGTGGAATCCATTACCCCCAGGTGTTGGTTTATAACCTCGATATAATTTAGTTCAGTAAACCGGTGGGCGTCCGGGTTGAGCAGGGGGTCGGCGTCATAAACGGCATCCACCTTGCCTTTGGCCAGCAGGATTACCTCCGCCTCGATTTCGGCGGCCCGTAAAGCAGCCGTGGTATCTGTGGAAAAGTAAGGATTTCCCGTTCCACCGGCGAAAATAACTATCCGGCCCTTCTCCAGGTGCCTCAGGGCCCGCCGCCTGATATATGGTTCGGCTACCTGTTGCATTTCTACTGCTGTCTGGACCCTGGTATCGACCTCATGCCTTTCCAGGGCGTCCTGGAGGGCAAGGGCATTGATTACTGTAGCCAGCATCCCCATATAATCGGCTGTAGCCCGGTCCATTCCTTCCTTGCCGGCCCGGGAGCCGCGCCAGATATTGCCTCCACCGACCACTACGGCGACTTCAACCTTGTATTCATTAACTTCTTTAAGCTGAACGGCAATACTTTCTAAAACTTGTTGATCTATACCGAATTCGCGCTCTCCGGCCAGTGCTTCACCGCTTAATTTTAGAACTACCCGGTTGTATGCAGGTTTTGGCACCAATGCACCTCCCGTTTTTTAAAGATTCGACAAATCAGCATGTAACCCTTCAACCTCCACATTTTTTTTGTAACAGACAATGCGTAAAAAAAAGAACACTTTACAGTGTTCTTTTTCCCTGTTTAATTTCCGCAGCCGCCCGCGCTGTCTGTCTCCAGCCCCTCTCCGACTTCGAAGCGGCTGAAACGTCTGATCACTATATTTTCACCGATCCTGGCTATTAGATCAGTTAAGAGCTCATTGATCGTAATATCTTCATTCTTGACATAGGCCTGTTCCAGCAAACAGTTTTCCTTGTAATACTTGTCAATTCGGCCATCGACAATTTTATCGATCACTTTTTCGGGTTTGCCTTCATGCAAAGCCTGAGCCTTGATGACCTGGCGTTCACTCTCCAGTACGCTTTCAGGAACGTCTTCCCTGCTCAGGTAAGACGGGTTTGTTGCCGCCACCTGGAGACAGATGTTCCGGGTAAACTCGCGGAAATCATCGTTGCGGGCCACAAAATCGGTTTCACAGTTTACTTCCACCAGGACCCCAATCTTGCCGCCTAAATGAATGTATGAGTCAACAATCCCCTGGTTAGCAGCCCTGCCTGCTCGCTTGGCAGCCTTGGCCAGACCTTTTTCTCTCAGGGCATTTACTGCTTTTTCTTCGTCTCCACCGGCTTCTTGCAAAGCTTTTTTGCAGTCCATCATTCCGGCGCCGGTTTTTTCACGCAAAGCTTTGACTACCTGGGCATCTATATGCATCAAGTCACACTCCTCTATATAATTACTTATCTTCTTTTTCGCCGGGTTCCCCTGTTTCAGCATTTTCGTCGGTTGTTTCTTCCTGTGCGGGTTCTTCAACTATCCGGGCAACAGGAATGGCTGAAATGTCTTCATCATCCACCGATACTTCCACAGCTTCACTGCCCGATTCCGGCTCAGGACCTTCGGCTGATTGATCTGAAACATCAGCAGCCGTTATTTCTTCCTGTTCGTCCGGTTCCTCTTGATCTTCCGCTTCTGGCTGTTCGCTGATCTGCTTGCCTTCCAGTACGGCATCGGCCATTACCGAGGTAATCAGCTTGACCGCCCGGATGGCATCGTCGTTACCGGGAATGATGTAATCAATTTCATCGGGATCGCAGTTCGTATCTACAATAGCTATAACCGGTATATCAAGTTTCCGGGCTTCAGCTACGGCAATTTTCTCTTTCCGCGGATCAGCAACATAAATGGCATCGGGAAGCTGCCTCATATTGCGAATGCCGCTTAAAAACTTGTGGAGCCTTTCTTTTTCATTCTGCAGGGTTAATACTTCTTTTTTGGTCAGCCGTTCGAAAGTACCGTCCGTTTCCATTTCTTCAAGCCTGAGCATACGATTAATCCTTTTGCTGATCGTGTTAAAGTTGGTTAACATCCCGCCCAGCCAGCGGTGATTAACGTAATGGGCTCCGCATCTTTCCGCCTCGAAGCGGATCGATTCCTGGGCCTGTTTCTTGGTGCCGACAAATACGATGCTTCCTCCGTCGGCAACCAGGTCGCGCACAAAGTTGTAGGTCGTATCCAAAAGCCTGACAGTTTTTTGAAGATCAATAATGTAGATTCCGTTTCGTTCGGTGAAGATATAATTCTTCATCTTCGGGTTCCACCGGCGGGTCTGGTGCCCGAAATGGACCCCCGCTTCCAATAACTGTTTCATACTTACTTTCGCCACAATAAGTTCCTCCTTTTGTTTTTACCGCCGCCCGCGTCATAACCGTAATCCAAGCATGAAGCCAACCGGATCCGGCCTCGGCGAACGTGAGTATTTAAAATTACCAGAGGTAGTATAGCACAGTTCCCCTGTCATGGCAATGCAAAAATCCGCTTCTGTTGCAAAGGGCCGCAGCTTGTTATAGAATCGTGGTGTCTGCCGGGGTTAAAAGCCCGGCACAGTCATTATAAGGCATTAACCCGGGAGGCAAGCTATTGGCCGTTATCAAACCGTTCAGGGGCATAAGCTACAACCGCAGGCTGATCAATGACCCCGGAACGATCATCACCCCGCCTTACGATGTTCTCGGGCCTGAACAGCAGGAGGAGCTGTACCGGAAAAATCCCTGTAATATCATTCGCCTCGAATACGGAAAAACTTACCCGGAGGATAGCGCCACCGAAAACCGCTACACCAGGGCGGGAGCAACCCTGCAGCAGTGGCTTGATCAGGGCCTCCTCCAGCCGGACCAAACCCGGAACTATTATTTTCACGAACAATCTTTCCAGTGGCAGGGACAGACTTTGACCAGGTTCGGTTTTTTTGCTGCTCTAAAATTAGAACCATATTCAGCGGGCCTGGTTTTACCCCACGAACTGACCATGGCCGGGCCGAAAGAAGATCGCTACCAGTTGCTTAAACATACCCGGGCCAATTTCAGCCCGATTTTTGTCCTTTTCCCCGATCCCGAACGGCGCCTGGAAACATACCGGGAAATGATCCGCTCCAGGCCGCCCGCCTTCGAAGCTTCTGATAACTCGGGACAAAATCACCGGCTCTGGGCAGTCAGCGATCCGGAATTGACCGCCGGCATAACAGCCTACCTGGCTGAACGGCCCGTGCTCATTGCCGACGGGCATCACCGCTACGAGACGGCCTTTCATTATGGCCGCAAAACCAACCTTAACCGCCTGCCCGGGGCTGGCTACGTATTATCCGCCCTGATCGGCACCGATGATCCCGGACTGCTGATGCTGCCGGCCCACCGCCTGGTGTATAACCTGGGGAAATCACAGCACGATCAAATCGAAAGGCTCATCAAGCAGGAATTCCAGTTCCTGGACCGGGGGCAACCCGGGGAACTGGATCGGGGAGCTTTCCTGGCAGAGCTGGATCGCCTGGCCCGGGAAAGCTTCGCCCTGGGCTATATTACGCCCACCAGGACAGGGTTCCTGGTGCCTACCAGGACCTCCGGGGACACGGACCTGCCGGTAACGATCCTTCATGAACGCCTGCTGAACCAGACCTTAACAAGTTACAGCAGCCGGCAGCTCGGTTATACTCATGATTGTTTAGAAGCTATTGACTTGGCCCGGGACGGAAAGGTGGAAGCAGCCTTTCTGATCGGGTCCATGCCGGTAGGCGGGATCCTGGAGCGGGCCCGCCGGGGGCTGCTCATGCCCCAGAAGTCAACCTATTTCTATCCCAAACTGCCCGGAGGGTTGATCATTTACCACCTGGAACTGGGCCGGGTTGATTTGCCGGCCCTGTAAAATCAATTGTTATCTATAGGTTATGGCGGCGCACTGAGCCGGCGCTTCTTGATCCGGATCTCCACCCTTTCAAGCGCCGGTTGGGAAACTTCACCGTAGAATCCCGGGCAAACTAAAGATCCCAGTAAGCCTTCTGGGTTTCAATTACCTGTTCCAGCTTCCTCTGGATATGCCCGGCAGGCTCCCTCTCCCTGATCTGTTCAGCCTTCGGCAAGCCCCAGCCTCCAATGGCGTTCAGGACCTGGACGATCACCCCGGCCTGTCCCTGCAGGTGGTATCCGCCTTCCAAGCAGAGCAGCATCCTGCCCTTCGTCCACCTTTCAGCGGCGCCGGCCAGCTGTTCGGCCATGTAATAGTAACCCCCTTCGCTCAGGGACATCCCCGCCAGCGGATCGCGGTGGTAGGCGTCCTGTCCGGCGGAAATGATCAGCAGCTCCGGTTTGTACTGGTCCAGGATGGGAACCACAACGGCCTCAAAGGCCAGCTTGTATTCGCTGTCCCCCGCTCCCGCCGGAAGGGGGATATTAACAATAAACCCTTCTCCCCGGCCCCGGCCGGTTTCTTCCACCCGGCCCGTGCCCGGGTAAGCGGGGCTCTGGTGGGTGGATATAAAGAGCACCCCGGGATCATCCTCAAATGTGTGCTGAGTCCCGTTGCCGTGGTGGACGTCCCAGTCAACGATGGCAATTCTCTCCAGGCCGTAATCGCGCCTGGCCGCCTCGGCGGCAACAGCAGTATTGTTAAAGAGGCAAAAGCCCATTGCCCGTGCCCGTTCGGCATGGTGGCCGGGAGGACGGTTAAAAGCAAACGATTTCTTTAACGAGCTCTCTTCATGGTCCATGACCGACCGCAGCCCGGTCAGGACCCCTCCTGCCGAGAGCAGGGCCACCCGGTATGATTCGGGTACGATATAAGTATCGAGGTCCAGGAAACCCCGGCCTGAACGACAGGCTTCTTCAATGGACTGGATATAAGCGCGGTCGTGGACCATGGCGATGTCGTCGACTTCCGCCGGTTCGGGCTCCATCCGCTGCACCCTGTCCTGAGGGATATTTTTTTTTAAGGCCGCATTAATGTGCTCCAATCTTTCTTTTCGTTCCGGATGGCGGTCCTGGGTATGAAGCAGATAATCAGGATGATAAATGATGCCGATTATTTCATCGTTTAAAGTCATAATAAAACCTCCGCTTATCTGGTTACTAGTCTTGTTTATCCAGGGCCTGACAAAGCCGGTTCCATAAAAAGGGGCTGAATTTTTTCAGGACTACCGGCCGCCCGCTGTCATTGACAAAAGCATGCTCCGTATAACCGGAAGCCAGCAATTCATCTTCCCGCCTTATTTCATAATTAAAAACCAGCCGCACATTATGGAGGCTTTCCAGGCGGGTGACTATGGTCAGCTGGTCGTCGTACCTGGCCGGCTGCTTGTACTCGCAAAAAGCCTTGAGGACGGGCAAAAAGATGTTGCTTTTCTCAAACTCCCGGTAGGGGAGCTCCAGGCTTCGCATCATCTCGGTACGCCCAACTTCAAACCAGACCAGGTAGTTGGCGTAATAGGCCACGCCCATCTGGTCGGTATCCTTGTACCTGACCCGGACGGTTGTTTTGTCTTTTTTCAACAGGTTCATCCTCCATTTCCGGCCGGTTTTCTAAAGGACATGGGCTTCGCCGCGGTATATCAAACCCCTGATCGCGTCCACCGTAATCGTATCCCCGGTTTTAATCAGTTCCACGGCTCTATCAACACCGACCACGGCCGGTTTACTGTAGTTAATGGCCACAATCGCCCCGTGCGAGGTAAGCCCCCCCTCTTCGGTAACCAGGGCGGCTGCCTTTTCGATGGCCGGCAGGAAGTTGCTGTCGGTCGTCCTGGTCACCAGGATCTCGCCTTCTTTGAATTGATCGAGTTCATTTACAGAGGCGGCTACATATGCAGTTCCGCTTGCCGCTTTTTTACCCACTCCGGTTCCCCTCACAATAATTTCCCCCACTGTTTCAACCCTGAGCAGGTTTGTCGTCCCGGAAACCCCCACCGGAACACCGGCTGTAATAACTACCAGGTTGCCGTTTTGAATCAGCCCCTCATCCAGGGAAGTGCGGATGGCATTGTTGAACATGTCATCGGTCGAAGTAACCGGCGGGCAGATGATCGAATAGACTCCGCGGGTTAGCGTCAGTTGTGAAGCAATTCTCCTGAGCGATGAAACGGCCACGATGGGAGCACGGGGCCTGTACTTCGAGACCATGCGGGCAGTGTGCCCGGATTGGGTTGAAGTAATAATGGCATCGGCTCCCAGCTCCTGGGCGATATTACAGGTTGAATAGCTGATTGCGTCGGTTACTGTTTTTTTAACGGTCATGCTTAGCTCATCCAGGATTTTCCGGTAGTCCAGACCCTGCTCGGTATGCCTGGCAATCCGATCCATAGTTTCCACCGCTTCCACTGGGAAGTGGCCCACCGCCGTTTCGCCCGACAGCATTACCGCATCGGTGCCGTCGATGATGGCATTGGCCACATCGCTGGCCTCGGCCCTGGTTGGATAGGGATTGCGGATCATGCTGTCCAGCATCTGGGTCGCCGTTATAACCGGTTTGCCCAGTCGGTTGCACTTCCGAATAAGCTCTTTCTGAAGGAGAGGGACTTTTTCCGGCGGTATTTCCACCCCCAGGTCTCCCCTGGCCACCATGATCCCGTCGGCCACCTCCAGGATCGAATCAAAGTTTTCGACTCCTTCCTCACTTTCGATCTTGGCCAGGATCATAATCCGGCCGCCCTTTTTCTCAATTAACCTGCGGATTTCCAGGACATCTTCGGCGCTGCGGGTAAAAGAAGCGGCCAAAAAGTCGACTTCGTTTTCGAGGGCCATCTCGATATCTTTCCGGTCTTTATCCCCAAGGGCCGGCAGGTTAATTCGCGTCCCCGGGGTATTCAAGCCCTTGTAGCTGCGCAGCTCGCCGCCGTGGACCACCCGGCACCTGATATTGCGTCCTGAAACTTCAAGCACCTCCAGGACGATCAGACCGTCATCGATCAGCACCCTGCAACCCGCCTTCAGGTCCCGGTGCAGATCCGGGTAGGTTACGGATACCCGGCTGCTGTCTCCTTCCACCTGCTCGGTGGTCAGGACGAATTCCCCACCCTCTTCGAGGAAAACCATGTCCTCCTTCAAATCCCCGGTCCGCACTTCCGGGCCCCGGGTATCGATCATAAAACCGGCGGTTCGTTTTTTCTGCTCCGCCTGCTGCCGGATCAAATCCAGGCGGCGGTAATGATCTTCGCTGCTGCCATGCGAAAGGTTAAGCCGGGCCACGTCCATGCCGGCATCGATGATCCTTTCGATCTGAGCTGCCTGATCTATACTTGGTCCTATCGTGCAAACAATTTTAGTTCGCCGCATTGCCAGCGCCTCCTGCTTGTTCATCTATACGGCCGGCCCATCAATACCTCCGGCCTGCTCAACTGTATTGTTCCTCGTTAACCTTCGATTCGGAGATATGATCCTGGTACTGCTCACTGACCGCCCACCGGCCAAGCAGGTTTTCCAGCTGCCTGCGGCACTGCGGGTGATCGCGGACCCAGTATTCTTTTTTTAGCATCAGCATCTTGTTCTCTTTTTTAAAAAAAAGGCACACCGGGACTTCTCCTTTCTCGGCGATCAAGGTGTGTTTTAGGTCCTGTAAGAGCTCCTGGCCGTGCGTTTCATCAATGATCAGGCGGAAATATTTCTTCTGCCGGCTCAAAGGAGTTATCTTTTCAGCCAGGATCTTAACGTCTTCTTCTTCCTTTAAATCCGTTCTGCCTTCAACTAGAACCAGGTTGTCTTCCTGGAGCAGGGAACCCTGCTTTTCAAACAGGTCAGGAAAAATTACCAGTTCCACGCCGCCGGTCAAGTCTTCCAGTTTGACAAAGGCCATCTGCTTATTTTTCTTGGTGTAGAAACTACGCACGGCCACAATAATGCCGCCTACCTTGACATGGTGGTTGTCCCCGGCCTCGGTCAGTTCAACGCAGCGGGTCAGATCTTTCATCTGGTCTAAAATCGGCCGGTACGGTTCCAGCGGGTGGCCTGAAATATAGAGGCCGAGCATCTCCTTTTCCAGGGAAAGGCGCTCTTTGTCTGAAAAGGGTTCGATCTCTACCAGGTTGTCGGTTAACATTTCTTCCTGCACGCTCGAGTCCATCAGGGAAAACATTGAAATCTGGCCATTTTCCCTTTCCCGCTGGACGGACTGGCCCTGGGCCAAAACATCGTCCAGGGCGGCCAGGTACTGGGCCCGATGCCCGCCGACTGAATCAAAGGCGCCGCACTTGATCAAGCTTTCCAGGGCTTTCCGGTTGCAGAGCCTCAGGTCAACCCGGGAGGCAAAGTCGCGCAGGGAAATAAAAGGTTTTTCCCGCCTGGCTTTTATAATCGAATCAATCGCCCCCAAACCGACATTTTTCACTGCCGCCAGGCCAAACCGGGTCCGATTTTCGCCGACCACCGTAAAGTGGGTTTCGCTCTCGTTAATATCGGGAGGAAGGACTTCGATCCCCATACGCCGGCAATCGGCAATGTAAAGGGCGACCTTGTCGCTGTTGGAATAATAGACCGTCAGCAGGGCAGCCATGAATTCCACCGGGTAATTTGCCTTCAAATAGGCGGTCTGGTAAGCAATCATGGCGTAAGCGGCGGCGTGAGACTTGTTAAAACCGTAAGAGGCAAATTTCAGGATCAGGTCGTATATTTTTATACCCAGGTCGCGGTCGTATCCTTTTTCCAGGCAGCCTTCGATAAACATTTCTCTTTGTTCGTCGAGGATCTCTTTTTTCTTTTTTCCGATCGCCCGCCGCAGCAGATCAGCCTGACCCAGGGAAAAACCGGCGATGCGGGCGGCTATTTCCATGATCTGCTCCTGGTAGACGATCACCCCGTAGGTTTCCTTTAAGATTGGTTCCAGGTCCGGGTGAGCGTACTTGATCTTTTCCCGTCCGTGTTTACTGTTGACAAAAGTAGGGATTTGCTCCATCGGGCCGGGACGGTAGAGGGCTACCACGGCTATAATATCTTCAAATTTATTGGGTATCAGGTCCCGCAGCACGGAGCGCATACCCGTGCTTTCCAGCTGGAAAATGCCTGTCGTTTCACCCCGCGACAGCATTTCGTAAGTGGTAGTATCCTCCAGGTTTATATCCTCAATATTGATTCTTTCACCGTGCCGTTTTTCCACGTTGGCAAGGGTTTCGCCAATAATAGTCAGGGTCTTCAGGCCGAGAAAGTCCATTTTCAAGAGGCCCAGGTCTTCCAGGGTCCCCATCGGGAACTGGGTCACCACGGCGCTGTCGGCCATCTTGTAAAGGGGAACGTAATTAACCAGCGGCTCCTTGGCGATCACCACTCCTGCGGCATGAGTCGAAGCGTGGCGGGGCATGCCCTCCACGGCCATGGATATGTCCAGGAGGCGGCGGTACTGCTCATCTTCCCGGTACAGGGCCTGCAGTTCCCGGCTCTGCTCCAGGGCCCTGGAAATGGTCATTTTGGGTTCCATGGGGATCATCTTGGCTATCTTGTCCACTTCGGCATAAGGAATGGCCAGGGCCCGGCCCACATCGCGCACAGCCGCCCTGGCGGCCATAGTCCCGAAAGTAATAATCTGGGCCACCCTTTCATGGCCGTACTTTTCAAAAACATAGTTTAAGATCTGGTCGCGTTTGTCATCGCAAAAATCGATATCGATGTCGGGCATTGAAATCCGCTCCGGGTTAAGAAAACGTTCAAAAAGCAGACCGTGCTGGAGAGGTTCGATGTTGGTAATCCCCAGGCAGTAGGCCACCAGGCTGCCGGCTGCCGAACCGCGGCCCGGGCCCACCAGGACATTTTCTTTCTTGGCGTACTCGATAAAATCCCATACGATCAGGAAATAATCCGAGTAGTCCATCTGACGGATCACCCGCAGTTCATACTGCAGCCTTTCTTCAATTTCCGGGGTTATTTTGCCGTAGCGGTTTTTCAACCCTTCGTAGCAGATTTTTTCCAGATAGCTATTGGCGTCGGACCCGTCCGGCACGCTGTATTCAGGAAGGTGCCGCTTTGAAAAATCTTTTTCTATATTGCAGCGTTCGGCAATGCGCAGGCTGTTGGTAATCGCTTCCGGGACATCGGCAAACTTCTCGGCCATTTCACTGCCGGTTTTAAAATAAAATTCTTCTGTTTCAAAGCTCATCCTGTCGGTTTCATCGACTGCCTTGCCCGTCTGAATGCAGAGCAGGACATCATGCACACCGGCATCCTTGCGGGACAGGTAATGGACATCGTTGGAAGCAACCAGCGGGAGATCTTCTTCCCGGGATAGCTGTTTCAGGACTTCATTGACCTTCTTTTGCTCGGGGATATTATGGTCGTGCAGCTCGAGGAAAAAATTGTCTTTGCCGAAAACATCCCGGTAATAGCGGGCTGAATCGCGGGCCTCCTCCAGGCGTCCTTCAAGAATCATGGTCGGTATTTCACCGGCCAGGCAAGCGCTGAGGGCGATCAACCCTTCGCTGTACTGCTGCAGCATCTCCCGGTCAATACGCGGTTTATAATAAAACCCTTCCAGGTAGCCGGCTGAAACCAGGCCCATCAAGTTGCGGTAGCCGGTTTCGTTTTCCGCCAGCAGGACCAGGTGGTACTGCTGGTCATCTTTCCGCGGTTCCTTTTGAAACCGGGACCGGGGGGCAACGTAGACTTCGCAGCCCAGGATCGGCTTCACGCCGGAAGCTTTAGCTGCCCTGTAAAAATCCACCACCCCAAACATGGTCCCGTGATCAGTGATGGCCACAGCCGGCATGTTCAGTTCGGCGGCGCGGTTGACAAGGTAATTGATCCTGGCCGCGCCATCAAGCAGGCTGTATTCGCTGTGGCAGTGCAGGTGGACAAAATCAGCCATGGTAAAACCCTCCGCGTTAAAAACTAGTGCATATTAGATTAATTTTCGACTTATCAAGGCAAATACCTTTGCTCCAATCAAATAAAAAACTGCCGGCCTTTAGCTTTTTTTAGATCAAGATTTATGGTACAATATATTCATAATATCCGGCAATTTTAAATTTTAATCCTGAGCACCTTTTAAAAGGAGTAAGGCTTTGTTTAATGATCGGGAAACCCGCCTGGCTTTAAAAATAGTCTTTATTGCCGCCGCTGTCTTTATCGCAATCTGGGTCCTGATCCAGCTGGCCCCGGTTATTTCCATTATTATCATTGCCCTCTTCGTGGTCTATTTCATAACCCCCCTGGTAAATTTTTTAATCAGCATCAAGATCAAGCCGATCCTGGCCGCCGTGGTCACATCAATCCTGATCCTGGTCGCCCTGATTTTGCTATTTTACCTTTTAATCCCCGGTTTAATCACGGAAGTAAGGGAGCTGGTCATTTTCCTGAGCACTGAATTTGCCAGGGACTTGCCCGAACTGGTAGCCTACTTTGAAGATCTCGACGAGAGATTCAACCTCCAGCTGACCGAGATCTTCATCGAATATACCGACCAGTTTGTCAGGCAGGCTCCAAGCAACGTCCAGCAGCTGTTGCGTTATTTGACCGCTGTTTCCATGGGCGTGGTGACTCGGGTCTGGGTCGGCCTGGCCCTGATTTTTGTGGTATTTTACCTGGTCCAGGACCTGGGCAGCGTCAGGAAAAACTTGACTCTTATTTTTCCGCAAATTTACAAAGATAATGTCCAGCACGCTTTAAGCATCATCGATGAGAAAGTCGGGGCTTACGTCCGGGGCACCCTGCTTAAATGCCTCTTTGTCGGCTTTTTAACCTGGGTTGGCCTGACCATCCTGAATATGCCCTTTGCCCTCACTTTAGGTATCCTGGCCGGTGCCCTGAACATAATCCTCTACATCGGCCCGGTTACGGCCACTATCCCGGCCCTGCTTTTAAGTATTATGCCCGATACCCCTGGCATTATCCTGGTCCTGATCCTTTATATTGGCGTCCAGATCCTGGATGCTTTTGTCTTTACCCCGTTCTTCCTGGGCAAAGCAACTGATTTAAGCCCCCTGACCGTAATCGTTTTTGTCCTGATCGGGGGGCAGTTGATGGGACTTTTGGGAATCGTGCTGGCCATCCCCATTGCCGCCACCCTGAAAGTGCTGCTTGAGCATTACTATCTCGACCGGCGCCGGAAAGAAGAGGCGATCCACTCCTCAAGCGAATCAGAAGGCCATGATGCCTGACCGCAGGACAGGCAATCCCCCCAGTACCGTCACGAGCCAATTGAACCCGACAAGTAAAATCAACCTGCCTTCTCACCGAAATCAGATTGTTTATTTCAAGCCTGGAAAACCCTGTTGCCTTAAGGCTTCATAGAGCACCAGGGCCACGGAGTTCCCCAGGTTGAGAGAACGGGGGATCTGGTTGTTCATGGGGATACGCAGGGTAATTTCAGCCTGATCCAGGATCTCCTGGCCAAGGCCCCTGGTTTCACTGCCGAAAACCAGGAAGTCATCCTGGCCGTAGTCAAACTGATGGTAATAACTGCGGCCCCGGGTGCTGAAATATACATAACGGGCCGAGTGGTACTTTTCCCTTAACTCATAAAAATTACGGTGCACTTCCAGGTCCAGGTACTGCCAGTAATCGAGACCGGAGCGGCGCACCTCTTTTTCGGACAGCGTAAAACCGAGCGGTTCGACCAGGTGCAGTTTTGTGCCCGTCATGACACAGGTTCGGGCCACGTTGCCCGTATTCTGCGGTATTTCCGGTTCAACCAGTACCAGGTGCATAAAGACCCCTTCTGCTTAGTTTTACTCGTTGTTTTGGATCTATCCATCTTCAGTGCTGTTTTCCGGCGCGTTCCTGCTTTTTTCTTTGTTCAGGATTTCATTGAACTGCTTCAGTTTAGCCAGCACTTTTTCGTTGAAGCTGCCCGCTTCGAAAGCATCATCCTTTGTAAGTTGGCCCGGCTTAAGGCCGGTCAGCAGCTCGATCCCGTCATCGACCGTTTCGATGGTATAGATGTTAAAGCTGCCCTTTTCAACCGCTTCAACCACTTCTTTTTTTAGCATCAGCGATTTTTTGTTTTTCGCGGGGATAATTACGCCCTGTTTGCCCGTAAGGGCCCTGGACTTGCAGGCCATGAAGAACCCTTCAATTTTGGCGCTTACCCCGCCTACTGGCTGGATTTCGCCTTTCTGGTTAATCGAACCGGTAACGGCCAGATCCTGCCGGACGGGGACCCCGGCCAGGCTGGACAGGAGGGCATAGAGTTCGGCGGCCGAGGCGCTGTCGCCGTCCACGCCCCCGTATGACTGTTCGAAACAAATGCTGGCGGTAAGATTCAGCGGAACCAGGATCCCGTAACGGGATCCGAGGTAGCCGTTTAAGATTAAGATCCCCTTGCTGTGCAGGCGCCCGCTCAGCTCGCTTTCCCGCTCAATGTTAATGATTCCCTTGCGACCCAGGTAGGTGGCGGCAGTAATCCTCGAAGGGCGGCCAAACCGGTAATCGCCTTGATCGATGACTGACAGGGCATTGACCTGGCCCTCCTTTTCCCCCTCAAGGTCCAGGAGTATTTCGCCTTCTTTTATAGAATCGACAATTTTTTCTTCGTACTTGTTAGAACGGTAAATCATTTCTTCCATCGCTTGCTCCACATGCTCTTTGCCGACCAGTTCGGCGCCTTCAAAATCAGCCCAGGCATCGGCCTCAAAGAGCAGGTCCACAATTTCATTGAACCTCGTGCTGAGCTTGTCCTGATTTTCAGCCAGGCGGGTGCTGTATTCGACAATCTCTGCCACCGCCCGGTGGTCAAAATGACGCAGGCCCTGGCTGTTGCAGTGGAAAGAAATAAAGCTGGCCATCTTAGTGACGTTGTCTTCCCTGTGTTCCATTTCTATGTCAAAGTCGGATTTAATTTTGAACAGCTTCCGGAAATCTTCATCGTGATGGTAAAGCAAGAAATATATAAAAGGACTGCCGATCATGACCACTTTGACATTGAGCGGGATCGACTGGGGGCGGAGGGTAGACATGGCCACCAGCCCGAAATGCTCGCTGATATTTTCAATCCGGATTTCCCTGGTCCGGAGCACCCGTTTCAATACTTCCCAGGACTGGATCGAAGTCAGAACATCCCGGGCCTGCAAAATCAAGTAGCCACCGTTGGCCCGGTGCAAGGCCCCGGCTTTGATCATGGTAAAGTCGGTCATCACCGTGCCAAAGCGGTTTTCATATTCCACCCGCCCGAGTAAATTGTAATAGGAAGGGTTGGTTTCATAAACCATGGGTGCCCCTTCCGTATCCCGGTTGTCCACCACCAGGTTTACCATGTAGCGCCGGTCGGATTGCTCCTGGCCCTGCTGGCGCAGCCACATCATCGGGTTCTGCTGGTCTTCTTCATCGCTCCGGAAATCGGACAGGTTGGAAAGAACATCTTCCTGGAAAGCCTCCAGGTATTTTTTCACTGTCGAATACTGTTCATACTGTTCCATCAGCTCGTTGAAAAGATGGCCCACCGCCGCCATACCGACCTCCTGGTCCAGTTCCTTGAGCTTTTCCTTGAGATCTTTTTCCAGCTTCTGGACCTTGCGCATGATCTCCATGGCTTTCATCTGGACTTCGTTGGAGTTTTTTTCCATATCATCCTTTGTTTCCTGATCCAGCTTGGCGTATTCGTCCTCTCCGATTTGTTCTCCCTCCTGGAGGGGAATGGTCACAAAACCGGAGCTGGTCCTTTTCAGGGCAAACCCCTTGTCCTGGGCCACTTTGTTCAATTCATCCAGTAGTTCGGCCCGGGCATCTTGAAATTCCTTAACATGGACTGATTTTTGTTTTTCATAATCATCCCCGTCAAAAGCTTTGGGGATGTTTTCTTTCAGGTCCTCAAGCAGTTCTTCAACCTGATGGCGGAACTCTGCGCCCTTGCCGGCTGGCAGGTTAAGAGCCAGCGGTTCTCCGGGGTGTTCGAAATTATAGACATAAACCCAGTCGTCCGGAACTGGTTCTTCCGCCGAAATTTTTTCTACGATCGACTGGGCGTAGCTTGATTTTCCGGTTCCGGTCAGGCCGGACATAAAAATATTGTAACCGGGGCGCTTTATCCTCAGGCCGAATTCAGTGGCCCTGACCGCCCTCTCCTGGCCGATCATTTCTTCAAGCGGCGCCACATCAGCCGTTGTTTCAAATCCTGCTTCTTCCATGTCGCAGGCCAGCCTGATCTCGATGCCGGTTAAATGCTCTACAGCCATTTTTTATCTCCCCTTTTCCTGGCATAAACACAGAGATCCTCCAAAAAACAGTCGGCACACCGCGGGTTGCGGGCCTGGCAAATATTCCGGCCGAGGGCAATGAGGCGGTGGTGAGTATCACTCCACTGTTCTATTGGGATCACTTTTTCCAGCTGTTTTTCCACCTTTTCCACCGTGCTGCCGCCGGCCAGGCCAAGCCTTTTAGAAACCCGGAAAACATGGGTGTCCACCGCAATGGCCGGTTTGCCGTACGCGCTGCTGATGATAATATTTGCTGTCTTCCTTCCCACCCCGGGCAGTTTGATCAACTGATCGCGCTGATCGGGAATACGGCCCCCGTAATCTCTGACGATGACCCGGGCCGCTTCCACCAGGTAACGGCTCTTATGACGGTACAGACCGCACCGCTTCACGTACTGTTCAAGCTCTGAAGGTTTCATCCGGGATAAATCATAAACGGAAGGGGCAGCTTTGAACAAATCGGCGGTAATCCGGTTGACTTGCTCGTCCGTAGTCTGGGCGGACAAGACCGTTGCCACGAATAGCTGGTACGGGTTGTCGTACTTCAAAGCCGTCCCGGCCTGCGGGTAATAAGCAGCAAGCCTTTCCAGCACCAACCCGATTCGCTCCTCTTCTTTATCTTTTTCTTCTATCCTGCAAATTGGCATATAATATTATAGATCGGCAGCCCCGTTCGGTAAAGGCTGCCTGAAAAAAATTTTCCTTGCTGCCGAATTGAGCCCAGCCGCGGTAATCCGAAATCATTCGGTTTTTACGGCCACGAATACCAAACCTGGCAGCAGCTATATAAAATACCGCGTCTCCTTGCCTCAAAAGCGTTAGTTTAATTATTTATTGATTATGCCCTGCTGTTTTAGAGTGTCCAGATCGTGGTCGCTGTAACCAAGATTTAGCAGGATCTCATCCGTGTGCTCCCCGTGTCCCGGCGGTGGCAGCCGCAGCTCGCCGCCCCTTCCCGAGAACAGCAGGGGAAAACCGACCATTTTTTCTTTGAACCCGCTTTCCAGGATGGTTTCAAGCCAGTAGTTTTCTTCCCGGCTCAGCGGGTGGTCAATAGCTTCATTTATATCCAGGACGGGTTCACAGCAGGCATCGATTTCTTTAAATAAATCCTCCCACCTGGCCCTGGTTTTATTTTTAAACAAAGCCCTGACTTCTTCAATTAAGGCCCTGCTTCCAACCGGTTCGTTTTCTTCTTGCTCAAACTGCCGATCGATCCACTGCGGCTTGTTTACCGCTTCGCAAAATCTCTGCCAGAATACAGGCTCCAGGGCGCCCAGGCTCATGTATTTGCCGTCGGCGGTTTCATAGACATTGTAGCAGGCATAAGCCCCGCTTAAGAGGCATCGCCCCCGGCGGGGAAGTTCATCTTCCCGGCCCAGGTAAGAAGCCGGATAGGTAAGCCAGGGCAGCATACCCCGGGTCATTGAAACATCTACAAAACGCCCTTTGCCGGTCCTCTCCCGCTCAAAAAGAGCGATCATGATCCCGTTTACGCCCATTAAGGCGCCGCCTGCCACATCAGACACCTGGGACGTGGGCATAACCGGAAGGCCGCCTTTTTCCGCGCTTAGTTCTAAAAGCCCACTGAGTCCCACATAATTAAGATCATGGCCGGCCCTGTGCCGGTACGGGCTTTCCTGGCCGTAACCGGTTATAGCCGCATAGACCAGGCGCTCGTTTAAGCGGCTCAGCTCCCCGTAGCCAATCCCAAGTCTGTCCATCACACCCGGCCTGAAACCTTCCACAAGTACGTCCGCCCGGGTGGCTAACCTTTTCAAAATTTCTTTACCCCTGTCTTCCTTCAGGTCCAGGGCCAAACCTTTTTTATTACGGTTTAACTGTCGGAACAGGGGCCCTTCCGCCCCCATCCCGCCACCAAGAGTAGAGCCGACGTACCTGGTCAGGTCGCCGGCCTGCACGTCTTCCACTTTTATCACTTCAGCCCCGTAGTCACCGAGGATCATCGTACACAGGGGGCCCGGGAGGAGGCGTGTCAAATCTAAAACCTGCACTCCTTTCAGGGGCTGAGCTGCTTTTGCTTCCATTCCTGCCATCACCGGTGAGTGTAGTGCGGAAGAAGGATTGGTCCTACCCTTTCGCCTGCCGCATCCGCTTCCTCCAGTTCCCGGTGATATGAAGCGACATGATCAAGATTTAAGCCTTCAGGGGTGGAGATTTCTTTGCTTTTGGCCGCGGCACCCATTCCAGCCCGCCGGCCGAAAACAAGGATATCAAGCAGTGAATTGCCCATCAGCCTGTTGGTACCGTGAATGCCCCCGGCCGCTTCTCCGGCTACGTACAGGTTTTCCACGCTGGTGCGAGCCTGGTCATCAATCAGAAGGCCTCCATTCTGATAATGCAGGGTTGGATAAATCAGCATCGGTTCCTTGCGGATATCAACGTCAAAACGCTTGAACTGGCGCAGCATGGCCGGAAGCTGGCGTTCAATGGTGCCTTCGCCGTGGATCAGTTCAATCAAAGGCGAATCGAGCCAGACAGCGGTGATTCCCGTCGGCAGGGGCACACCCAGGCCGCGTTCCTCGCACTCCCGGATAATGGCCGATGATTCCACGTCCCTGGTTTCCAGGTGATAAACAAATTGTTCCCCGTTAATGTTGAGCGGTTGTGCCCCCAGGCCCCGGGTTTTCTCGGTAACCAGCAGCCCCAGTAACTGGGGCGGAAATGCTCCGCCGGTGGGGTGATACTGGATCGAATCGGTGTAGATCGTTTTGGCCCCGGCCCGGTAGCCGATAATCAGTCCGTCAGCGGTGGCCCCGTAATGGTTGCTGGTTGGAAAGCCCCGGTAGTGGAGCCTCCCGGAACCGCCGGTGGCAATAATAACCGTTTTGGACCGGGCTATTAAGTACTGCTCTGTTTCCAAATTATAGAGGACTGTTCCGCCGGCCCGGCCCTGCTGATCAAGTAAAATTTCCACTGCCGGGCTAAACTCAATCACGTTAATTCCCTTGTTGTAGACCTCGTCCCTTAAAGTCCTCATGATCTCGGCCCCGGTATAATCGCGGGCGGCGTGCATCCTCTTGCGGGAAGTCCCTCCGCCGTGGCTGGTGATCATGGTTCCTTTTTCATTTTTATCGAACATGGTTCCCAGCTCTTCTAACCACCTGATTACCAGGGGTGCGTCCATGACCAGGGCCCGGGCCAGTTCGGGGATATTCTCCAGGCGCCCGCCGCCGACCACATCCAGGTAGTGGATTGCCGGGGTATCGTTCTCCTTGTCGGCAGCCTGGATTCCTCCCTGGGCCATCATGGTGTTGGCATCGCCAAAGCGCAGTTTTGTAGTCAGCAGCACATTGGCCCCCGCTTCATGCGCCTTTAAAGCCGCCGAAGCACCGGCTCCGCCACCGCCGATGATTAAAACATCAACATCATAATCGGGCTCCGCTTTAAAGTCTATCTCCATGTCCCGGAGGCGGCTGTAAGATTCAAAAACATCGGCCATCTCGTTGGTCATCCGGATGCCTTTATCTACACCTACCTTGATCTCCCTGAAGCCGTCTTCGATATAGTCGGGATGAAAATTCTGTAACACTTCCCGCCTTTCTTCCGGAGACATCCGGGGATAATCCACGCCCACGCGGGAGGCCCTGGTTTCTTCCACTTTTTTCATTAGTTCTTTTAACTGCGGTGTATAAGCCAAGCTCTTCAATCCTCCCCTTCAGGGTTTACTTTTCGATTTCCCGGTTATTGTAAAGTTCCTGCAGTTTTTCTTTGTCCCCCTTGACCAGTTCGCCTATTTCAGCGTCCAGTTCGCCTGCTTCAATCGCCTTGGCCCGCTCCGCCAGGAAAGCGTCCGGTTTGGCGATGTAACGGCTGTACAGCCGGCGGGCGGCCAGGGCCGCGTTGTAGTGGACAATGTTGACCGGACAACGGGAAACGCAAAGCCCGCACATCAGGCAGTCAAAAGATATGTCTGCCGCCCGGGCAAAATCCCCTCTCTGCAGGTAGGCAATGTACTGCATCACTTCGATGTCCTGCGGGCAGACCTTGGTGCAGGAGTTACAGCCAAGGCAGCGGAATACTTCAGGGTAAAGCTGGGTAAAATGGGCCACTGAGGGCCTTATTTCTTCCAGCTCGTAGGTAGCTTTCCGGGCCGGGAAAAACGGAATCTGGGCCAGATACATCCCCTCTTCCACCTTGGTCTGGCAGGCCAGGCCAACTTTCAGCTCGTAATCTCCGGCCATGCGGTAAACAGTGGCGCAGGCCCCGCAGAAACCGGCCCTGCAGCCGCAGCCGCGCTTGAGCTGGTAACCGGCATATTCCATAGCATCCATAATGGTCAGCGTTTCCGGCACCGTGTAGCGCTTGCCCATGATATAGATATCAACCATTTTGATGGTATCTCTTACGCTTTCACTCATAATTTCCTCCTTAGATCCGGCAAATATGGTTCAATAAGGTCCTCCGGCAGGTTTCAGCCTACCGTCTTCCGGTATAACCGATTTATAGCCAGATTTTATTCTTCAGGTGGAGCCGGGATAAAGCCCTGCTCCATGGCCGCTTTGGTCTGATCCTGGGCCCGTTTGATAAAGGTTTCCGCTTTCTGGTAAGCCTCCTCGCGGCTGAGGGTGATCCGGGCCAAACCTTCTTCGATCGCTTTCATGGCCGTGGCCGTGGCCACCCGGGGAAACACCTCCCACATATCCATGGTAGGCAGAATTTTTTCCGGGTTCATACCGCCATCCGGCGCGCAGGCAGCCAGTTCGTCGGCGGCGGCAATGCACATCGTATCGGAAACGCCGCTGGCCTGGACATCTAAAACTCCGCGGAAAACAGCCGGAAACCCGAGCGAATTGTTAACCTGGTTCGGGAAGTCGGACCGCCCGGTGGAAACAACCCTGGCCCCTGCTTCCCGGGCGTCCCTGGGCCAGATTTCCGGGATCGGGTTGGCGCAGGCAAAAACGATCGCTTCTTTGGCCATGCTTTCCAACCACTCCTTCTTGATTGTACCCGGGCCCGGCCTGGAAAGTCCGATCAAAACGTCGGCATCTTTACAGGCTTCAGCGGCGCCGCCGGTGATCTGATCACCGTTGGTGGTCTGGGCCAGTTCCCACTTGTACGGATGCTCATCTTTAAGCTCGGACCGCCCCCGGTGCAGGGTGTCCTTACTGTCGACCATGATGATTTTCTCCGGATCCAGCCCGGCGGCAATTAACAGCCTTACCGTGCAGATATTGGCCGCCCCGGCCCCGATCAGGACCGTTTTGACCTCTTCCCTTTTCTTGCCCACAATCTTCAGGGCATTGATCAATCCAGCCAGGGTTACCAGGGCTGTGCCCTGCTGGTCATCGTGCCAGACCGGGATTTCACATTCTTCTTTCAACCGGTCCAGGACATAAAAACACTTCGGGCTGGCAATATCCTCCAGGCTGATTCCTCCAAAGGTGGGCTGGAGCATCTTAACAAAATTAATCAGCTCATCGGCGTCCTTTGTGTCGACGCAAATCGGAAAGGCGTCCACCCCGCCCAGGTACTTGAACAGCAGGGCTTTGCCTTCCATCACCGGCATACTCGCCTCCGGGCCGATATCGCCCAGGCCCAAAACCCGGGTTCCATCCGACACCACGGCGCAGAAGTTGGCCTTGTTGGTATATTTATAAACATCGTCCTTGTTTTTGGCAATTGCCTTGCAGGGTTCAGCCACCCCGGGAGTATACCAGATTGCAAAGTCCTCGATGTTGCGGACACAGCTCTTTAAACTAACTTCGATTTTACCCCTGTAAAAATGGTGCAGACGCATGGCATCCTCGGCCGGTTTATTGGCTTTGGCCATCGATTCATCTTTATTCATAGTCATAAACTCATCCCTGCCTTTGTCTATATAAATCTATTCAG
Organism: Syntrophomonadaceae bacterium; assembly: GCA_007121075.1. Taxonomy (GTDB): domain Bacteria; phylum Bacillota; class Dethiobacteria; order DTU022; family DTU022; genus B1SED10-74M. Next base: position 27,843 of record SKMK01000020.1, on the reverse strand, counting down.
CCCAATATGGTGCCGTTGCCATCTAAAACCGGAAACTGCCTATCACCATTTGCAGCCGCCGGATCGTATAATTCAAACTTCTTAAATATCTAATTAAAGATACCAGATCGAACTTAAAAACTTCCTTACCGGGCGTAAGCTTTGGCTCCCTCGGCATATAAGTCACTGCCGTAAGCGTCATTGATGACGGTGGCCGGAAAATCTTCAACTTCCAGGCGGTGAATGGCTTCTGCGCCCAGTTCCGGGTAGGCTACCACTTCGCATTTTTTGATTTTCTTGGATAAAAGGGCCCCGGCGCCTCCTACAGCGGCCAGGTAGAGGCCCCTGTGTTTCTGCAGGGCGTCTTTTACCGCCTGGTTGCGCAGGCCTTTGCCGATGCAGGCCTTCATCCCGCTTTCGAGCATCTTCGGCGTGTAGGCGTCCATCCGCCCGCTGGTTGTCGGCCCGGCCGATCCGATCACCTGCCCCGGCCTGGCCGGGGTGGGACCGACGTAGTAAATAATCTGGCCATGCAGGTCGATCGGCAGGGGCTCGCCCTTTTCCATTAGTTCGATTAGCTTCTTATGAGCGGCGTCACGTGCGGTATAGATGACCCCGCTAATTAAAACATTGTCCCCTGCTTTCAAGGAAAGGACGTCATCATCGCTGAGGGGGGCTGTTATTTTTTTAGGTTCCATTACCGGTATGCCTCCTTCTGTAATATCTGCTCCTTAAATTACCTTCTCCAGGTGTCGACAGGCATGGCAGTTGATGTTAACCGCCGCCGCCATACTGGCTATATGAGAAGGGAAAGTCTCGATATGCACGGCCAGGGCAAAAACCCGGCCCCCGAAACCCTGCGGTCCCACGCCAAGATCATTGATTTTGGACAGGATTTTCTTCTCCAGCCCGGCATATCTGCTGTCCGGGTGGGGCTGTCCCACCGGACGGAACAGAGCTTTCTTGGCCTGAACAGCCACCCTGTCGAAAGTCCCCCCAATTCCCACCCCGACGACAATGGGCGGGCAAGGATTCGGCCCCGCCGCTTTAACGTGGTTAACCACAAAATCAACCAGCCCTTCTTCGCCGTCGGCAGGCTTGAGCATCTTAACAGCGCTCATGTTTTCGCTCCCCCCACCCTTGGGGGCAAATGCAATTTTTATTTTATCGCCGGGAACGATGTCGGTATAGATAACAGCCGGGGTATTGTCCCCCGTGTTTTTGCGTTCATAGAGAGGATCTTTTACGATCGATTTACGCAAATACCCTTCAGTGTAGCCTTGTTTGACCCCGGCGTTAATGGCTTCTTCCAGGGTCCCTCCGGTCAGATGCACGTCCTGGCCCAGTTCCACAAAAAAAACGGCAAACCCCGTATCCTGACAGATCGGAATTTGCTCGTTTTTTGCAATTTCCAGGTTATAGATTAACTGCTTCAGCACCTCTTGACCCGTCGGCGATTCTTCTATTTCCAGGGACCGCTTCAGGGCACCGGAAACATCTTCTCCAAGATAAACATTTGCTTCTTCGCACATTTTGGCAACGGTATCTGTAATGGTTGACACGGAAAGCTCGCGCAAAATTAGGCACCTCCCTGTTCCTGGTATGAGCTTGATTGATCAACTCGGATAATATAGTTTACTTTCTGCTTCCAGGGAGAAATTCCTGCCGCGAGTTATAAGATTTATTATAATTCTAAAATTTATTTTTCCGCATTGGAGGTGCTTACCCTTTTCAGCAATCCTTCCCAGTCCTGATCCACCTCTTCCTGGAGGGCCTCGATGGTCACTTCGTCAACCTGCCGGAAGCGGCGCTGCGCCTCCAGGTACTCTTTCAGCGGTGTCCTGGTCTTCTCCGGGTGATAGGTCATCCGCCACTGCTCACCGTTTATGATCTCGTAAAGCGGAAAGAAGTTGGTGAAAACGGCCAGCCGGGACAGGTGGATCGTGTCGGATGAGTCAGTCCCCCAGCCCGGGGGACAGGGCGAAAGGACATGCATGAACCTGAACCCTTTCATCTCCTGGGCCTTCTTCAGCTTATTTTCCATGTCCTGCGGAAAAGCCAGGGACGCGGTGGCCGCATAAGGAATCCCGTGGGCGGCCATAATCCGCATTATGTCTTTCTTCTGCCCGTGCTTAAACAGGGGATAAGGGCGGGTGGTGGTCCGGGCTCCAAAGGGGGTGGCCGAGCTGGTCTGCATCCCCGTGTTCATGTAAGCTTCGTTGTCGTAGCAGATAAAAATGTAGTCCTCGTTGCGCTGGGCTGCGCCTGACAGGGCCTGAAGGCCGATGTCAAAAGTGCCCCCGTCGCCGGCGAGCACCACCACCGTGGTGTCGTAGTGCCCTTTGGCATTAAGCCCCCGCCTTAAGCCGCTGCCCACCGCCCCGGCGCTCGGGAAAGGGCAGTGCAAGATCGGGCACTTCAAAGCCGTCAGCGGCGGGGCGCCGGCAATGATGCTCCAGCATGATGCGGTAATGGCCAGGGCTAAATTCGGCCCCAGGGCCCTGGTCAGGTAGCGGACTGCGAGGGCTCCCCCGCAACCCGGGCAGGCATTATGGCCTGAATACATCAATTCATTTTCCATGGTATAATCGGTAATTTTCATCTTAATTCCACCCCCCACTGCAAATCAACAAAGCCGTCTCCGGGGCTTTTTTGCGCGGCCCCGGCCAGGATATCTTCGGTCAGGTCAATACCGCCGGCCAGGAGCAGGTCCTGGACCACCGGCCTTTCGTTAAGTCCGTACAGGGCAGCCCTGGTTTCCTGGGCAAAGTAGCCGCCGGTTCCGGTAGAGCAATTTCGATCGACAATTATGAGCCGGTCCAGTCCGTGCTCTTCTACAATCCGGCCCAGCTCATCTTTTGGAAAAGGCCTGAACATCCGCAGCTGGATCAGGCCGCAGCTTTCAAGTTCCGGTAAAAACCACCTGACGGTTTCCGCGGTGCTGCCGGCGGCCAGGAAAGCCGTTTTGGCTCCTTCCGGGATTACGGCCTCCACCGGCATGTAACCCCTTCCAAATACCTTTTCAAACCGGTTATTAATGTCAGCAAAAATTTCCGGAGCGCGGAGCATATCTTCGTGCCTCTTGCGGACCAGCTGCAGCTGGGCTTCTCCGGTAGACAGGCCGTGCAGGTTGGCCTGGATTCCCGGCACAACCTGGGCCTGGAACTGGGGCGGCCCGATAAATTCTCGGGCCTGTTCCATTTCCGGCACATCAACCGGTTCGTAAGTGTGGGAAATGTAAAACCCGTCGAAAACTACCATGGTCGGCAGGAGCAGCTCTTCCGAGAGCAAGAAAGCCTGCAGGGTAATATCGAACACTTCCTGGGCATTGGCGCAGTAGATTTGCATCCATCCGGTATCACGCTGGCTGAGGCTGTCCCCCTGATCCGGGTCCAGGACCCAGGGCGCACCCACGGTCCGGTTCACATTGACCATAACAATGGGAAACCGGGCTCCGCTGCACCACTGAGTCATTTCGTGCATATAAGCCAGCCCGTGTGATGAAGTGGCCGTAAACACTCTCGCACCGGCCGCCACGGCACCGTTACAGTAGGAAAGAGCCGAGTATTCCGATTCTACGCTGACAAATTCCCCTTTCAGTTCGCCCTGGGCTTCAAAACTGGCCAGGGTTTCAACGATCGCTGTCTGGGGTGTGATCGGGTAAGCTGCCACCAGGTCCACGCCGGCCCGCTGGGCGGCCAGGGCGGCGGCCTGGCAGCCGCTGATTAACTCATAAGCCATCTTTAATAACCTCCTTCCAGGGCCAGGGCCCGGGCCGGGCATTCGACAACACAAATCCCGCAGCCCTTGCAGTAATCCAGGTTAAGCTCATAACTGTTGTTGAGCCAGTCCACTGCCACATCCGGACAGAATAGATAACAAACCCCGCATGAATTGCAGGTGCCGCAGCCCAGGCAGCGCCCTGCTTCCGGGCCCGGTTCCTTCTGCCTGTCCTGCAGTTCAAGGTCGGGCCTGGCCAGCAGGTTTAATTCTTCAAAGCCCACAGGCTGCTCTGAAAAACCGGGAACTTCGGGGCCTGAACGGCCCTCCATTTTAGCTGCAATATTCATTGCCTCCAGGCGTCCGCCGCGGATCGCTTCTGGAACCGTGGCCGGTCCACTGACCAGGTCACCTCCGGCAAAAATGGCCATCTCCCGGTCCAGGTTGTTAAAAACACTGTAGTCGGGCTCCTGGCCCAGGGCCAGGATTACCGAGCCGCAGTCTTTTTTGAATGTGCTGCTTTTGTCGACGATCAGCCCTTCCCGGTTGGTTTTGCTGTAATTAAAAGTCACGCTCTCAACCTGGCCTGATGCAGCCTCTGCTTTAATTTCAGCCGGGTTGGCATTAAAAATGAGTTCCACGCCTTCTAGCTCGGCTGCCTCGACCTCGGGTGGGTGAGCTGGCATTTCCGCCCGGCTGCGGCGGTATACCAGGCTGACATGATTGACCCCGTTCAGGCGCAGGGCGCAGCGGGCGCTGTCCACGGCAGCGTTACCGCCCCCGATCACTACAACCGGGTCTTCAATTTCTGGATGCTCCCTGGTATTAATCATACTTAAAAAATCCAGGGCATGGTAAACACCTTTTTTATCGGCCCCGGGAATATTTTCCTCGCGAGGCAGCCAGGCTCCTGTGGCCAGAAATATTTCCCGGAATTCACTGGCCAGTTCAGGAAGCTGCATATCCTTTCCGAGGGCCCGGCTGGTAACAAAAGAAACACCCTCTTCTTCCAGGATGGCCAGTTCTTTGGTTAAAATATCGCGCGGGAGACGGTATTCGGGAATACCGAGGGCCAGCATTCCGCCAATTATGGGAGATCGCTCAAAAACAGTTACTTTGTATCCTTCCGCCGCAAGATAAAAGGCGCAGCTTAAACCGGCCGGCCCCGACCCCACTACAGCCACCGGGTCTTTTATTTTCCGGGGTCCTTTACGGGGCTGGTAGTTTTCAAAACGCCATTCCCCGATGGCTCTTTCGATCGTGGGGATATCGAGTTCCTGGTCCAGCCTGCCCCGGTTGCAGTTTTCGATACAGGGAGAAAAACAGACATGGCCGGTCAGGGCCGGAAAAGGATTGGTTCGGCTCATGATCTGCCAGGCTTCCTCCCACCGGCCACCTTTAACAGCTTCCATCCAGTCAGGGACTTCTGAATGTAGAAGGCAGTCTTTGCAGCATGGAGAAAGCCTTTTTGCTTTTTCCGGGGCTGCCAGGCGCCAGCCGCCGGTCTTATTCAATGAACTGGGTTCTGTTCCGCAGGCATATTCGTATACAGCTTGCTCTGTTTTATCTGACAAGGTCGCCCACCTCCCTTACTTTGTCCGCCCCTTCGTTAACCGCATTGATATTGGCTTCCAGGCTGGCAGTGATCCTTTTCTTAATCGATACAACCAGGTTGTCGACAGAAGCCAGCCCGCTAACCCCGGCCATCGCTCCAAGCATGACCGTATTGACTACCGGAAAACCGGCTACAGTCAAACCGTGCCGCCGGGCAATCCCTGTAGCATCAACTGCATATATCCTGAACCGGTTTCCTTCCAGGGCGTCACCGGGCAGGTTGTCCAGATCTTCTTCCTCAATATTAACCAGCAGGGTTCCTCCTTCTTTTAAGCCGGATAGCATGGTTTCTCCGCTTAGGGTCGGGTCAAAAACGGCGGCAAAGTTAGGCTGGTAAATACGGCTCCGGGGCATAAGGCGATCTGTGCCCGCCCTGATGAAGGCGGTTACCGGAGCGCCGCGCCTTTCAGCGCCGAACAATGAAAAGGCCCTCGCATACCGGCCTTCTAAAAATACAGCCTCGGCAAAAATGGAAGCAGCCACCACGATCCCCTGGCCGCCGCGTCCATGCAGCCTGAATTCATACATTTCTTCTTTCATGTCGATCCTCTCCCAGCAAGAAAAATAGGGGCTTATCTTAATTGCATTCTTTCTTCGGCCATAATGTCGGCAATTTCCCCGGGCAATAACCGCTCTTCGCGGACCCTCCTGAACAATTCTTTTAATCGCCCATCAATGCGGGCTACTTCTGTTTTTATTTCTTCTTTATCGGTGATGCCCCGTCTTCTCATTTCAACAAAAATCAGGCCCCCGGCATTGATTACATAGTCGGGAGCATAAAGGATCCTCTGCTCCTCTATCGCCTTGCCCATCTCCTTTGATTTATAAATATTGTTGGCCGCTCCGGCGATAATCTTACACTTTAACCTGGGCAACGTTTCTTCATTAACAACCCCGCCGGCCGCGCAGGGTGAGAAGATATCGCATTCCTGGCTGTAAATATCATCGGGGTCAACCGCTTTAGCACCCAATTGTTCCTGGATCTCTTTTACCCTCTGCCGGTCCAGGTCGCTCACAATCAAGCTTGCACCTTCCTCGGCCAGGTGCCGGCAGAGGGCTTCACCCACACTGCCCACTCCCTGCACGGCAATTACCTTGCCTTCCAGACCCGGTGAACCGTAGACCTCCTCCGCACAGGCCTTGATACCTTTCCAAACCCCGTAGGCAGTGAAAGGAGAAGGGCTCCCGATGGTCTCGCCCCCGATCACATAATCTGTTTCATTGTGCATGCAGGTCAGGTCCTCCTCATCGACGCCCATATCCTTGCCGGTGTAAAAACGCCCGTTCAAATTATTTACAGCGCGGGCGTAACTGCAAAACAGTTCCTTGCACTTGTCCCGGTTGGGATCACCGATGATTAAACCCTTACCTCCCCCCAGGGGAAGTTCCGCTGCGGCGGATTTATAACTCATACCCCGGGCCAGGTGCATAAGATCGTCAATTGCCTCAGCCTCAGACGGGTAAGACCACATGCGGGTTCCGCCCAGCGCCGGCCCTCGTACCGTGCTGTGAATGGCAATCGCCGCCTTTAAACCGCACGAAGGATCATGGATCATAATCAGTTCCTCAAAACCCTGATCTTCCATTTTAGACAGGTAACCGGACATGATTCTCTCCCCTCCGGCAAAAATAATCTTAATTTACCTCAATACAATAAATTCGCAATTTTCATACCAGGAAGTTCCACAATTTACTCTCCGTTTTTTTCTGCTGAACCAGCCCCTTTTTCCTGCACTTTATAAATCATTCCCTGGCTGTTCATCAGGATAAGGGTCGGGCTATCCTTAAAGCACTGTGCAAAATATTGCAAGTTGTAATTGTTTGCTTGCAAAATATTGCATGGCCTTCTGCCTGTATGAACCAGCCGGCTATATTAAATGCCAGCCCTTCTATTTTTACCTTCTCCCCAGTCTTTCCTCGGCATAAATGTCGGCCACTTCTTCCGGGAGCAGGTTTTGTTCGCGGGCCCGCCTGAACAGTTCTTTCAGGCGCCCCTCGATCCGATCCACCAGCTGCTTGATTTTCCCTTGATCCCTTACGCCCTGCCTGCTCATCTCTACAAAAATCAACCCGCCGGCATTAATGAAATAATCGGGGGCATAAAGGATCCCCCGCTCCTTGAGGGCCGCGCCTAGCCCTTCTTCCTTGATAACATTGTTTGCCGCCCCGGCTACAATTTTGCATTTCAGGTGGGATATTGTCTTTTCATTGATCACCCCACCGATCCCGCAGGGTGAAAAAATATCACAGTCCTGGAAAATAATCTGATCGGGATCTACCGCGGTGGCCCCAAACCTGCTCACCGCCTGCTTGACCCTGCCCTGGTCAAGGTCGCTTACCAGCAGCCGGGCGCCTTCCTGAGCCAGGTGTTCGCACAGGGCCGACCCCACACTGCCCACGCCCTGGACGGCAATTAGCTTGCCTTCCAGGCTTGGCGAACCGTAGACCTCCTCGGCGCAGGCTTTAATTCCCTTCCAGACGCCGTAGGCAGTAATGGGGGATGGGCTGCCGATCTCCGTGCCCCCGACCACGTAGCGGGTTTCTTTCCTGATGCAGTCCAGGTCGCACTCTTCGATCCCCATATCGGCCGCTGTAATAAACCTGCCGCTTAACTGTTCCACGAAACGTCCGTAACAACTGAACAGATCTTCGCACTTGTCCCGGCCGGGATCGCCAATGATCACTCCTTTCCCCCCGCCGAGCGGCAGTTCAGCGGCTGCCGCCTTGTAACTCATTCCGCAGGCCAGGCACATGACATCATCCACGGCTTCCTCTTCACTTGGATAGGTCCACATCCGGGTTCCGCCCAGGGCCGGGCCGCGGGCCGTACTGTGAATGGCAATCGCCCCTTTCAGGCCCGTCGCGGAGTCGTGGAGCAGGACCAGCTCTTCAAATCCTTTATCTTCCATCTTGGCCAGGTATCCAGACATAATTTCCCTCCCAGTATGATAATCAGATCCTCCGGTTTACTGTATAAAAACTATATTCGCAATTTTCATACCAGTTATTTCGATTTAAACTTGAAGAAGTGCAATTATTTTGAGGAAAGTGTTTAAGGCGCTGACTAATAGACCCTGTTATTTTAAGGATAATCAGGGCCTTCTGGGCCTTTAAGCCCGTTTTCCATAATAACAGCCAGCACAGGGTCTTTTGCCCGCGTATCTGGCCGCTTATAGCGCAGCTCCTTTAACCGGGGGGTTAATTTAATTAAATTTATTAATTTAAATGAGGTTGTGCTGGTGCATTTTGTTGTAGAGGCTGCGGATGGAAATGTCAAGGCGGCGGGCCGCTTCGGCCTTGTTCCAGTTTGCTTCTTTCAAGGCCCGCTGCAAAAAGTCCTTTTCCCAGGTCCGGTGCATCTGCCGGAGGGTTCCCTGAAGCGGTGCCTCTTCTTCCTCTTTTGCTTCAGGGGATGCCCCAAAAGGCATGACCAGGTGCTTTGCTTCTATTACATCCTGGTCGCGGCCGAGGTTGATCAGGGCCCGGGCAATCACATTTTCCAGTTCGCGCATGTTACCCGGCCAGTCGTATTCTTTCAAACGGCGGTAAACCTCAGGAGAAACGTCGACGATCGGCCGCCCGTACTTCTTGGTCAGCCCGGCCAGGAAATGGTTTACCAGGAGGGGGATATCGCTTTTGATTTCCCGCAGGGGCGGCAGGTAGATCGGAAACACATTCAGGCGGTAGTAAAGGTCTTTGCGAAAACGGCCCTGCTCAACCATCTCTTCCAGGTTGGCGTTGGTGGCCACAATCAGGCGGACATCGATGGCCCTGGCCCGCGATTCGCCGACCCTGATTATTTCACCTTCCTGGATCGCCCTCAGCAGGCGAGCCTGGGCCTCATTTCCCATGGCCCCGATTTCATCCAGGAAGAGGGTGCCGCCGTTTGCTTCCTCGAAATAGCCCTTGCGGCCGCCTTTTTTGGCCCCCGTAAAGGCTCCGTCGGCATAACCAAAAAGTTCGCTTTCCAGCAGGGTGTCGGTCAGGGAAGCGCAGTTAACCCGGATAAAGGGTTTGTCCGCCCGTTCGCTGTCATGGTGGATGGCATGGGCAAAAAGCTCCTTGCCGGTGCCGCATTCACCCCTTAGCAGCACACAGGCCGGCGTTGCCGCAGCCTGCTTGGCCCGTTCGATGGTTTCCCTGATCTGCTCGCTGTTGCCGATGATGTCGTCAAAAGTATAATGGGATTCCAGTTCCCTGACCAGGCGGCGAGTGCGGTGCAGTTCTTCCATGACCCGGCGCAGTTCGGAGATATCGTGGATAACCCCTACGCTGCCCTTCAGCTTGCCTTTAATGATCAGCGGGGCACAGCTGACAATTACTTCCCGTCTGAAAGGCCCCACTTTCATCCGTACGCCTTTGATCGGCTTGCCGGTCTGCAGGACCCTCATATGAACGCTTTCCCCTTCTGCTATATCGACGGTGGCCGGCTTTCTAAGCACCTGGTCTTCAGTCATCCCGGTCAGCCTGATATAAGCGCGGTTGACCATGATCCCGATCCCGTTTTCATCGACCACCGAAACGGCATCGGACAGGGAATCGATGATCGTCTGCAGGAGCAGCTTGTTTTCCTTATCCGTCGCCAGGGTGGATAATTTATCCTCACTCATGACTTTATCACCTCCTTAAAGCCCTTTTCATCGAGGACTTGCACGCCCAGGTTGCGGGCCTTATCCAGCTTGCTGCCCGGCTCGTCCCCGACGATCAGGTAATCGGTTTTTCCACTGACAGATGAACTAACCTTTCCGCCCCGCCCTTCCACCAGGGCTGCGGCCTGTTCACGGGTATAGGCCTCAAGGCTCCCGCTGAAGACAAAAGTTTTTCCGGCCAGCGGAGAGCTTTCTGCCTCCCGCCCCGGCTCGATCGGTTCGGAAAAGTTTACTCCGGCCTGCTCCAGTTTGTCCAGAACGGTCTCCGTTTCGGACATCCCAAAAAAGCTTACTACCGCTTCTGTGATTTTCGGACCTATTTCTGGGATGGCGTTGAGCTCTTCCGCTGTAGCAGCACGGATCCGGTTCATGTGCCCAAATTTTTCGGCAAACAAGCGGGCGGCCTTTTCTCCAACAAAGTTTATGCCCAGCCCGAATAGAAGCCGCCGCAGGGGGTTGCTTTTACTGTTTTCAATAGCCGACATAAGGTTTGATGCGGATTTTTCGGCCATCCGGTCCAGATCTATCAGCTGATCGGTGCGCAAGTAATAGAGATCACCCACATCGCGGACCAGCTTTTTCCGGTAGAGCATCTCAGCCACTGCCGGTCCCAGTCCTTCGATATCCATAGCCCGGCGGGAGGCAAAATGGACCAATTTCTCTACCAGCTGGGCCGGACAAATCGGATTCAGGCACCGCCGGGCCGCTTCCCCGCTCAGGCGGAAAGTATCCGAATCGCAGGAAGGGCATTTTCGGGGCATCTTAAATTTTTTTTCATTTCCGGTGCGCTTATCTTTTATAACCCCCAGGATCTCCGGGATTATCTCTCCGGCTTTGTGGACGGAGACGGTGTCGCCGATCATTACTCCTTTTTCAGCTATAAAGTCTTCGTTGTGCAGGCTGGCCCGCTGGACCGTGGTCCCACTCAGGGTCACCGGTTCCAGGATCGCCACCGGGGTAATGGCCCCGGTCCTTCCCACATTCACCCTGATGTCGATCACTCTGGTCGCTTTCTCCTCCGGAGGGTATTTGTAGGCAACGGCCCAGCGCGGGCTCCTGGCCGTGGAACCCAGGCTTTTCTGCAACTCAAGGAGGTTCACCTTGATGACAATGCCGTCTGTTTCATAGGGCAGCTCATGCCTTTTATCCTGCCACCTCAGGCAGTATTCCCAGACCTGGTCCGGACCCGTGCAGAGGGCATAATTGGGGTTGACGGGCAGACGCAGCCGATCCAGGTAAACCAGCAGTTCGGCCTGGGTTTTTTGGTCCAGCTCGTGTTCACCCAGGCCGTAAACAAAGATCCGCAGGGGCCGGGCTGCTGCCAGGCGCGGATCGAGCTGGCGGACCGAACCGGCGGCGGCGTTTCGGGGGTTGGCAAAAACCGGCAATTCCTGTTCTTCTCTCTGCCGGTTCAGCTGTTCAAAGGCAGTCTTGTTCATATATACTTCACCCCTTGCTTCCAGGGTGACCGGTTCTGGCAGCTGGAGGGGAATCTGCCTGATCGTGCGCAAATTTTGGGTAATATCTTCACCGGTGTAACCGTCGCCCCTGGTGGCCCCACGCATTAATACCCCCTCTTCATACTGCAGGGATACGGCCAGGCCGTCCATTTTCAGTTCACATAAATATTCAATTTGATCCAGGCCCGTCAGCCGGCGTACCCGGCCGTCAAATTCATGCAGCTCTTGCTCGTTGAATGCGTTGTCCAGGCCGAGCATGGGCACCTTGTGTTCCAGGGGTTCAAAAGCGGACAGGGGTTCCCCTCCCACCCGCATGGTGGGCGAATCGGGATCCTGCAGCTCCGGGTGCTTTTGTTCCAGTTCCTGTAACTCGCGCATTAACTGATCAAAAGCCTGGTCGTCGATCAGGGGTTGATCGAGGACGTGGTAGCGATAATTGTGTTCTTCAATTTCATGGCGCAGGGCCGCAACCCGTTTCCTGGCTTTTTCCAGATCAGTCTTGCCCATACCTGCACCTCCTGCCTGAAAAAATAACTAACGGCTTTATAACCTTGATCGCGGCCGGAGCCGGGAATTATGATTCCGCTTTTTGTTTGAACCAGTCGAAGATATAAGCTGTAATACTGTCGATGGAATCGCCCGGGGTAAAAATCCGGTCGGCATGGCCGTCGGCCATGAGCTTTTTAGCATCATCTTCGGGCACAATCCCACCGACCAGGAGCAGAACGTCTTTAAGGTCGTTTTCTATCAGTAGTTCTTTAATTTTCGGCACCAGGGTCATGTGCGCTCCTGATAAAACGCTCAGGCCGACCACATCGACATCTTCCTGCAGGGCGGTTTCGGCCACCTGCTGTGGGGTCTGGTGCAGGCCGGTGTAGATCACTTCCATCCCGGCATCCCTCAAACCCCGGGCGACAACTTTAACCCCCCGATCATGGCCATCCAGGCCCGGCTTGGCTACCAGAACCCTAATTTTCCTGTCTTCCATGGTTAACACCCCTTAAAACAGCGGTTTTTCCCTGTATTCGCCAAACACTTCTTTCAAGGTCGCTGTAATCTCACCTTCGGTAGCATAGGCCCGCACTGCGTCCAAAATTTTCGGGATCAGGTTGTCACTGGCTGCGGCGCATCTTTTTAACTCTTCCAGGCAGGCTGTAACTTTGTCCCCGTCGCGATTTTCTTTCAGGCGCTTCAGCCGCTCCAGTTGCTTCCGCTCCACTTCCGGATCGATTTTCAAAATTTCCAGTTCCATCGGTTCGTCGGTGCGGTAGCGGTTGACACCGACCAGGACCTGTTCGCCTCTGTCGACAGCCTTCTGAAACTCGTAAGCGGCATCGGCGATCTCCTGCTGAAAAAAGCCCTGGTCAATGGCTGGCAGCACGCCGCCCAGCTCGTCAATGCGTTTAAAATATTTTTCTGCCTCTGCTTCCATCTTGTCGGTCACGGCTTCGATGAAATAAGAACCGGCCAGGGGATCGATCGTGTTGGCCACCCCGGTTTCATAAGCCAGGACCTGTTGGGTGCGCAGGGCAATTTTAACGGCCTTTTCCGAGGGCAGGGCAAGCACTTCGTCCATGGAATTGGTGTGCAGGGACTGGGTCCCGCCCAAAACCGCGGAAAGAGCTTCATAGGCGGTGCGGACGATATTGTTTTCCGGTTCCTGGGCCGTCAGGCTGCACCCGGCAGTCTGGGTATGGAAACGCATTTTCAGGGAACGGGGATCTTTGGCCCCGTATTTTTCCTTCATCCGGCGGGCCCAGATCCGGCGGGCCGCCCGGTACTTGCAGATCTCTTCAAAAAAGTCGATGTGGGAGTTAAAGAAAAATGATAACCGCGGCGCAAAACGGTCCACGTCGAGCCCTGCATTGATGCCCGCTTCCACGTAGGCAAAACCGTCGGCCAGGGTAAAGGCCAGCTCCTGGACTGCCGTTGAACCGGCTTCCCTGATATGGTAGCCGCTGATGCTGATCGTGTTCCATTTGGGGACATGATCGGTGGCAAATTCAAAGATATCAGTAATCAGGCGCATCGAGGGCTCCGGCGGGAAAATCCAGGATTTCTGGGCAATATATTCCTTGAGGATATCGTTCTGGATCGTACCCCCGACCTTATCGAGGCTGATTCCCTGCTTTTCGGCGGTGGCCAGGTACATGCACCACAGGATTGCCGCCGGCCCGTTGATGGTCATCGAAGTGGTGACCTGGTCCAGCGGAATCTGGTCAAAGAGGATCTCCATGTCTTCCAGGGAGTCAATGGCCACCCCGCAGCGCCCCACCTCTCCTAAAGAGCGGTCGCTGTCCGAATCATAGCCCATTAAGGTGGGCATGTCAAAAGCGACGCTCAAACCGGTCTGGCCCTGCTCGAGCAGGTAGCGGTAGCGCCGGTTGGAGTCGTAAGCGTCACCAAACCCGGAAAACTGGCGCATCGTCCACAACCGTCCCCGGTACATATTGGGCTGCACTCCCCTGGTGTAAGGGTAACGGCCCGGAAAACCGAGGTCGGATTCATAGTCAAGGTTTTCCGTATCCAGGGGCGTGTAGAGTATTTTTACCGGCTGGCCTGAAACCGTTTCCGCCGGTTCACACCGCTCCTTCAAATCTTCGAGCTCTTTTTCCCAAACCTCTTTCAGCTCTTTGATCCGTTCCAGCTTTTCTAGATCCATAACCTAACCACCCTCTTTATCGTCTTCGCCGTAAAAAGCAATTTTCTCCAGCAGCTCATAAGCGGCGCTGTATGGATCGCGGCGGCGAAGAACTATCTTTTCGACCAGGCTGTCAAACTCGATCTGTTCCTTGACCCGGTCCCAAATCCGGCTTTTAACCAGGTATTCCACCTGCTCGGTCAGCTCCCGCCGGACCCGTTCCCGGCGGATTTTCATCAACCGCCCGCTGTCTTCCAGGAAGCAGCGGTGCTCTTTCAGGGATTCCCAGACTGTTTCAATGCCTTCACCGCGCACCGAGACGGTGCACAGCACCGGCGGCCGCCACCGGTTGTCTTCCTTCATGTCCAGCATCAGGTTTATTTCGGTCGTCGTCCTTTCAGCGCCGGGCAGGTCGGCCTTATTCACTACAAACAGATCGGCAATTTCCATGATCCCGGCCTTGATGGTTTGGACACTGTCCCCGCCGGCCGGGGTCAGGACCACCATGGTGCTGTCCGCCGTCTTAACGATATCGATTTCCGACTGGCCCACGCCAACCGTTTCGACCAGGATGATGTCCTTGCCAAAAGCATCCAGGACCTGTATTGCTTCCCGGGTGGCCCGGGCCAGGCCGCCCAGGCTGCCCCTGGTACCCATACTGCGGATAAAAACATCCTGGTCCAGGGCATGCTCCTGCATTCTGATCCGGTCGCCCAGGATCGCCCCGCCGCTGAAAGGGCTGGTCGGGTCAACCCCGATTACGCCCACCTTGAGACTCTCTGAGCGCATTTGCTGCAGGAGACAGTCAACCAGAGAACTCTTGCCCGAACCGGGCGCTCCGGTAACCCCGATCACGTAAGCCCGTCCGGTGTGGGGAAATATTTCCTTGAGCAGTTCCCTTTTCTGGGGATCGTCGTTTTCGACCTGTGAAATCAGGCGGGCGGCCGCCCTCCTGTTACCGGCCAATAAATCCTCCACTAGCTGCTGCATTTACTCACTCCCAACTCGAACGAGCCAGCCTGTATAAGCGCATGAATAGTTTATTTTTTAATACTCAATCCCGGGCATACAATCCGCACCCTGCTCATAATGATGTTTGATGGCCAGCACTTCACTGACCATATCGGCCATCTTGACCAGTTCCTGGGAAGCCCCTCTACCGGTTAAAACCACGGTCACCCCGGCCGGTTTTTCGCGGAGCAGGCCAATTAAATCTTCTTCCGCAATCAAGCCAAAATCAACCGCTACATTGATTTCATCCAGGACTACCAGGTCATATTCACCGCCCCGGATTGCTTCCCCGGCCCTGGCAAAACCGTCCCTGGCCAGGTCTAGATCAACCGGATCTGGATCTTCACGGGAAACAAAACAGTCTCTCCCGGCCCGGACCAGGGTCAACCCCGGCATCTTATCCAGGGCCAGAAATTCCCCGTAATCACGGCCTTTCATGAAGTGGATCATGTAGACGCGAAAGCCGTGTCCCAGGGCCCGTACAGCCTGCCCGACCGCAGCGGTGGTTTTTCCCTTACCGTCACCGGTAAAAACCATAGTCAATCCCGGCTTCTCTTTGGCCATTAATATTGCAACCCCCTTCAAATCCAATCAATAAGCTTTTCCTGTTCACTACCTATTATGCCAGACCGGCCCCTATCTTAAAAGCCGTTCCAATTAAGTCGAAGATATATCAAAAGGATATGTTAAAGGAACGGTTCTCTTGACATTCTTGTTAAAACTTCTCTGCCCCGGGACTCTGTTTATTTAACAGCATCATTGTTGGGTACAAATAATATCAAAAGAACCGTCCCTTTAACATCTTAGACAGGAGTAACAGTTTTAGCCCAGTAAGTAGCGAGATATGACCAGGCGCTGCACCTCGCTGGTTCCCTCGTAGATCTGGGTTATCTTGGCATCGCGCATGAAGCGTTCCACCGGGTAATCCCTGGTGTAACCGTAACCACCAAAAATTTGAACCGCATTGGTGGTTACTTCCATAGCCGTTTCCGAGGCAAAAAGCTTGGCCATGGCCGATGCTTTGCCGTAGGGAAGCCCTGCATTTTCCAGGTAGGCGGCCTGGTAGGTCAGCAGGCGAGCCGCTTCGATCCTGGTGCTCATGTCGGCCAGCATGAATGATACGGCCTGGAAATTGGCAATCGGCCTGCCGAACTGCTCCCTGCTTTTAGCGTATTCAGCCGCTTCTTCCATTGCCCCCTGGGCGATGCCCACCGCCTGGGCGGCAATCCCGTTCCTGCCCCCGTCAAGCGTACCCATGGCTATCTTGAATCCTTCGCCTTCCTTGCCGAGCAGGTTTTCTTTCGGCACCCGGCAGTTGTCGAAAACAAGTTCCACGGTCGGCGAAGAGCGCAGCCCCATTTTTCGTTCTTTTTTTCCGAAATTTAAGCCCGGGGTATCCTTTTCAACAATAAAAGCGCTGATTCCCCTGGCCTTTTTCTCCTTATCGGTAACGGCAAAAACCACGTAAATTTCAGCATCACCGGCGTTGGTGATAAAGATCTTGTTGCCGTTCAGAACGTAGCCATCCCCGTTCAGAACGGCCGTAGTCCGCATGGCGGCAGCGTCAGTTCCCGCCGTATTCTCGGTCAGACCGTAGGCGCCCAGTTTTTCGCCTAATGCCATCGGTTCCAGGTATTTTTTCTTCTGCTCTTCAGTGCCGTATTTATACAGGGGCCAGCCGGCCAGGGATATATGGGCGGACAGGGTGGTCCCCGTCGAAGCGTCAACCCGGGAAAGCTCCTCAACAGCAATAACATAGCTGACATAGTCGCATCCGCCCCCTCCGTATTCTTCCGGCCAGGGGATGCCCGTCAGACCCAGTTCCCCCATCTTATCAAAAATATCCCTGGAAAATTCTTCTTTATCGTCGCGTTCGTCCGCCCCCGGTTTAAGCTCTTTTTCGGCAAAATCGCGGACCATTTTCCTGGTCATTTCTTGCTCTTCGGTCAATTCAAAGTTCATTTAACCAACCTCCCCTTTACTAAACTATTATATATACCCTGATATCATTGATTTAAACGATTAATTCTACAAAAACATTTCTTGATCCTCCAATTGGAAACACATAGGGAATATTTATGGTTAAATAAATATAAAATCACAGTTTCATAGTTCATCACCGATTATTACATCGTAGATAGGACAATTTGGCGCAACCATGGGATAAACATTTTCTTCTGCATCAACCATAAAATCAATTAATACCGGACCCCTTATCTTTTTTGCTTCTACTATAGCTGCTGCCACTTCCTTTTCATCTTTTATACGCATCCCTTTTGCACCATATGCTTCAGCAATCCGCACAAAATCAGGATTATCTTCAAGTACAGATGTAGAATAGCGTTTATTGTAAAATATTTCCTGCCATTGCCTAACCATACCCAGACATCCGTTATTAATGATTGCTATTGTCATATTTAGCTGATTATGAACTGCCGTGGCGAGCTCCTGGATATTCATTTGAAAACTTCCGTCCCCGGTAATACAGATTACTTCTCTGTCTGGTGCTGCTACTTTGGCTCCAATCGCAGCAGGGAAGCCATATCCCATGGTCCCCAACCCTCCAGATGTTAAAAACGTTCCCGGCTCACGAACAATAAAGTGCTGGGCTGCCCACATCTGGTGCTGTCCCACGTCAGTAGCAACAATTGCATTATTACTGCTAAGCCGGCTTAGTTCTCTTATAACAAATTGTGGTTTTAAAGAGCATCCAGGACCACTCCTGCCAACAGGAATAGGATGACGGTTTTTCCAGTCTTTAATCTTTATTAACCACTCACCCGTATTTCCAGGTTGTAATTCTTTTTGAAAACAGTCTAAAACTGCTCTCACATCCCCCTTAACCGGAATATCTACAAACACATTTTTACCGATTTCTGTAGAATCAATATCTATATGAATTATTTTTGCATTTGAAGCGAAATTCTCTAATTTTCCTGTTACTCGATCATCAAAGCGTACTCCGGCAGCTACAATCAAATCTGCTTCGCTGAGTGCATAATTAGCAGTAATACTCCCATGCATTCCTGGCATACCTAAAAATAAGTCTCGATCACCAGGATAAGCACCCAACCCCATTAAAGACAGGGTAACAGGGATCTTAAATTTATCAACAAAATTAGTTAAAGTTTCAGCTGCTTTAGCTCTAATGAGGCCGCCTCCACCGAAAATAACAGGTCGTTTAGCATTCTTAATTGCTTTAACTGCCTGTTTAATTTGAGCTTCATTATATAAGATTTGGTTATCATCTTTAAAATAATTATCATTTTGGCGAGAAGTGGTTGAAATATTTTGGTCAAAGATATCTTTGGGTACGTCTATTAATACAGGCCTCTGCCTACCTGTTGCGGCAAGATAAAATGCTTCAGAAATGATTCCAGGCAGATCGTCTACATTTTTCACCTGGTAGTTTTGCTTGGTTATCTGCATTGTAATTCCGGTAATATCTGCTTCCTGAAAAGCATCGGTACCGATAAAACGGGTGGGGACCTGCCCGGTAATAATCACCAGAGGAATTGAATCGAGGTAAGCATTAGCAATTCCCGTAACAAGATTGGTCGCTCCCGGCCCAGAAGTGGCGAATACTACACCCGGACGACCAGTTACCCGGGCGTAACCATCAGCTGCATGAACAGCAGCTTGCTCATGCCTGACCAAGATATGTTTTAGAGATGATCTAAAAAGCTGATCATATAGAGTCAACACTGCTCCGCCGGGATATCCAAAAACAACTTCAACCCCTTCATTTTTTAAAGCATCGATTAAAATTTTCGCACCATTACCTGTTCTGATAATCAGGATATCCCTCCTGTCAGAAGAACAATGATACCTCAATTGTTAACTAACTTTAATTTATGGACTTTTACAAAGCCTCTATCTTTTACTTAATTACTATCCTCTGACATAAATGGAATATTTAATCATAACCAATCTTTAAGCTTAAACTAAATTGGACATACCGAATTTAAGTGCTTCATAGTTGAGGGGTAACATCTTTTTTTTCTTTTCAGGTAATATTTCTTGCAGCGCTAAATAAATATTATCTATCGATACAACCTCAGTTGCTTGAATTAATGCCCCTAATAAAATAATATTTGCAACTTTGCTGTTTCCAAGTTCGTTTGCATAATCACTTGCCGGGATCCTGTGAACAATTAAATCACTTCGTTTAGGTTCAATATCAACCAACGATGAATTGATAAACAAATGACCTCCCGGGGTTACTGCAGTTTCGAATTTTTCAAGCGAGGGATTGTTAAAAACCATCACCACTGAAGGCCTATCGACAATTGGTGAACTAACTTCTTTATTAGCGATGGTGACAAAGCAATGAGCCGTCCCTCCTCGCATTTCCACTCCATAAGAAGGGATCCAGCATACATAATTACCTTCGAGCATTCCTGCATAAGCCAGTAAAAAGCCAACAAATAAAACGCCCTGGCCGCCAAAACCAGATATCACCATATCCGACCTTTCCATATATCTCGCCCCCCGGTACTTTTCCAGCCATAAAGCATGATTGTTAAGTGTCATTGTCTTATCTGAATTAAAGAAACTGCAACTGCTTTGTAAAAAGAATAATCATCTTTGTGGCTGTTTAAAATCTTTCGTGTATGAGTTTAATCTAGAAGATAACCTGCTTGATCTCAAACAGTATAACTAATATTAATTAAACATCAAAGTCAGGCATTTTAATATCGCCTAGTGGGTAGTGTGGGATGATATTATCTTCTAACCACTGCATTGACTTTTGTGGATCCATCCCCCAATTTACCGGGCAAATCGATAGTATTTCCACTAAAGAAAACCCTAAACCCTCCATTTGTACTTTGAAAGCTGTTTTTAAAGATTTCTTGGTTCGAACAATATTTTTAGGGTTATTTATCGCTCTTCGAGACAAAAACCCAACACCATGCATATTCGTTAATAATTCGGGGACAAAAAAAGGGCTTCCGCTTGTTTTATGGTCCCTGCCATACGGAGTAGTTGTAGTGATTTGCTTCTCCAGGGTTGTAGGGGCCATTTGGCCACCTGTCATGCCATAGCAAGCATTATTGATAAACACAATTGTAATATTTTCACCACGAGCTGCAGCATGAATCAATTCGGCAATACCAATTGAAGCCAAATCGCCATCTCCCTGGTAAGTAAATACAACATTTTCAGTTAAAACTCTTTTAACTCCGGTAGCAACAGCAGGAGCTCTACCATGTGCTGCCTGGATAATATCAAAGTTAAAATACCAGTCTAAAAAAACACTACAACCTACCGGTGCAATACCGATGGTTTGTTCTCTAATATCATATTCATCAATTATTTCAGCTATAAGCCTATGAATTACACCGTGAGTGCAGCCCGGGCAATAGTGAAATTTTTTATCAGTTAAAGATAGGGGTTTTTTTAATATTACACTCATTTAGGAGTTCCCCCCAACATTTCAATCCTGTTAACAATCTCCTTGCTACTGGGTAACAATCCACCAGTACACCCGTAAAAATGAACCGGTATTTTACAGGATACAGCCAATTTGACATCTTCGACCATTTGACCGGCATTCATCTCAACATTTAATATATTTTTGGCTCTAGTAAGATCTGCAAATGCTTTTTCAGGAAAAGGCCATAGAGTAATAGGCCTGATAAGGCCGGCCCGAATACCTTTATCCCTGGCCAAATCCACAGCTTCTTTACATATTCTTGCTGCAATACCGAAAGATACCAACACAAAATCGGCATCTTCCATATAATATTCTTCGTAAGCTTGTTCAGAATTTTTTATTTGTCGGTATTTTTCCTGCAACCGATCATTAAGTTCAGCCAGTTCTTCAGGGACTAAATAAAGAGTGTTGATATACTGTTTTTCCCTTCCTCTACAACCGGTTATTGCCCAGGGTTTAGGTATAGGTTCACAAGTATCATTCTGCCCATCCATTTCGACGGATTCCATCATTTGACCAAGGAACCCATCTCCTAAAATCATAACCGGAATGCGGTAATAATCGGCCAAGTAAAATGCTTTCTTTGTCAGATTGTATAATTCTTGAACAGAAGCTGGAGAAAACACAATCATTCTGTAATCTCCATGCCCCCCTCCTTTCGTAGCCTGAAAATAATCTGACTGGGCAGGCTGTATTCCTCCCAACCCGGGACCGCCCCGCATAATATTTGCAATAACACAGGGTAATTCTGCTGCTGCTATATATGATATGCCTTCCATCTTCAAGCTTATTCCAGGACTTGATGAAGAAGTCATGACTCGGGCTCCTGCTGCTGCAGCACCATATACCATATTAATTGCCGCTATTTCGCTCTCTGCCTGAATAAATACCCCACCAACCCGAGGAAATTCCTTCGCAAAAAATTCAGGTATTTCATTTTGCGGAGTAATAGGATAACCAAAATAATAGCGGCAATTAGCCTTGATAGCTGCTTCGCCTATTGCCTCATTCCCCTTTAAGAGCTTTTTGCTCACTACCTACCTCTCCTTTCAATCTCAATCGCCAGGTCTGGACATATCAAGTAACAATTTCCACAACCATTACATTTTTCTAAGTCAGTTGCTATAATTGGATTATAACCTGAGCGATTAATTTTTGTGTCCAATGCAAGGATCCCTTTAGGGCAATAAAAGGTGCACAATCCACAACCTTTACATTTATCTGTAGATATATTTAAAACAGTTCTAACTGTCACCTATGCTCTCTCCCTTCATTACAGAACACCTTAGTATACATATAAACCGCTATACGTATAATTCCATACCACAGGTAACTAACCTTATTTATTTAAACTTGCCAGGTTTTTAAGCTTTTTCCTGCAATTTTTCCTCAGCCACGATATCTGCTATTTGTTCAGGCGACAAACCTTCTTCACGGGCTCTCCTGAATATTTCTTTAAGCCGGCCGTATATTCGAGAAACTACTGATCTAATTTCCTCACTATTTCTAACACCCTGCCTGCTCATTTCACAGAAAATAATACCACCGGCATTAATAACATAGTCAGGTGCATATAAGATGTTATTATCTTTTAATACCGCTCCCAGTTCTTTTTCTTTGATGATATTATTAGCTGCACCTGCAATTATGCTGCATTGCAACTGATCAATTATTTCGCTATTTATCGCGCCTCCTGCTCCGCAGGGCGAAAATATATCACATTTTTGGGCATGAATGGCATCAATCGGCACTGCCGTGGCATTCCACATATTTATAGCCTCTTTCACCTTTTCCTGATCTAGGTCAGATACGATAAGATTTACACCTTCATCAGCCAGATACTGGCATAAAGCACTACCCACACTGCCAATTCCCTGTATCGCTACAGTTTTACCGCTTAGGTTTGGAGAGCCGAAAACCTCCTCTGCGCAAGCTTTGATGCCATGCCAAACCCCATATGCCGTAAACGGTGACGGACTGCCTGTTTCAGAGCCACCTACAATATGTTTTGTTTCCTGACAAATACAATCAAGGTCTTTTTCATTTGTACCCATATCTGCTGCTGTTATAAAACGGCCACTTAATCTCTCAACAAGCCGTCCATAACTGTAAAACAACTCTTCACACTTATCTTTCGCGGGGTCACCAATAATCAAACCTTTCCCCCCCCCGAGCGGAAGCTCTGCAACTGCATTTTTATAGCTCATTCCTCGTGCCAGCCACATTACATCATCAATAGCCTCTTCTTCAGTAGAATAAGACCACATCCGTGTTCCACCCAACGCAGGGCCTCTTGCAGTGCTATGAATTGCAATAGCTACTTTTAAATCTGTTGACTGATCATAAAAAAAATTGAGTTCTTCAAATTTTTGCTCTTTCATTTTGGCAAGGTAACCAGGCATGTTTATCCTCCTGTTCAAGAAATAATATTATTCACTTTCAAAGCTCCGTAAAATTATATAGGCTGTTGTTGGCCTTAAGATAATTACTTGATCATTTCACTATTTTCACTGTTCCTTTTTTCTAGCAGCCTGATCATATGATAATCGGAAGCTCCTTTTTCTTCCTTGATCAGGAATTCCAGATTATTAAGAGTTTCAAAAAAATTTTTTCCGATCACACCCTGTTGTTGAAAGCCATGAAATCCTCCTGCTAAAAGTGCACTTTCCAGGCCAGCCTGAACTGCTGTCGCAATTTTAAGAGCGCAGGTAGGTTTGGCCCCATCACAGATAATCCCGTAATAATTAGCAATTAAAATCTGAAGTGAATTTTCAATGACGGGTGCCTCTGCACCCTTTAAATAACTGGTTCCTCCAGCTATTCCTACCCCTGTAGCCAAGATATCCCCACAGTGAGATGTTACAAGTCCAGTTACTTTTTTTACTAAAGCAGTTAATATTTCTGCAAAAGCTATGCTTTTTAATAGGGTTTCCCTGCTACTTCCCAATCCTTCTGCCATAACATTTAGTGGAATAAATAAAGTAATTCCATGATTGCCACTTCCAAAACAACCGACTATGGAGGTTTTTACTCCACCCATCCGGGCATCAGCAGCTCCTGCTACATACATCTTTGCTCTATTGATTATGTTATTTTCTATAATTCCATCATTGATCAATTTAGAATATTGATATCCAAGGCCCAATCCTGCTTTTTCTGAAATACCAAGTCTTGCAGCTTGCATATTAATATTTATTCCTTTTTCAATAAAAGCAAGGTCTTTAAAATCTAAGCTGTTAATGGTTTCAAGCAATCTCATAATGTCCGGCTCATAATTTATATTGTTTAAAGAATAAAATTTGTCTATGCGATTTTGCTCATCGATTAGGTATTCGCTGTTCTTTTTCAAGATAACAATATTGTCATGTTTATGCTCGATCAGGCAAAAACCAATCCCGTTATCGGTTATAACTTCAGCTTCTACATAAATTGAGTTAGTATCATAGTTAAGATCAATATTTATATCTAAACCATCTAGCAATCCTTTGGCCTGGGAAAGCATCAATTCGTTTATATCTTCTAAAATCAGCAAGCCCTTTCTCCAGTCATTTATGGTTAAACCCAGGGCAGCAGCCAATTTTAAACCGCTTTCACGAGTGCCAGGAATTATAACGCTAAAAGCATTTTTAAACAGGTTTTTATCAAGCTTAAGGTTTATTGTACTGGCTTTCCCTCCAACTGCGTCATGAGAAGCTGAAACTGCCAGAATTATACTGATAACTTCAGTACAACCAATAGTATTAAAAGTGTTTTCTTTTAAAAGTTTAATTATTTCTCGTTTCTCTATCCCCATTATTACACCTCATATTGTTTTTGTATCAGTTTTATCTGTGAGCAATGAAATAGTCAATTTTAACTAACCGAATTAGTCTTTTAAACGGTCATTTTTACTAATAAGATATCCCCAGGATTACCCTCGGTAGAAACATTGCTACTTCCGGAACATATGTTGTTATAATAAGGGTAGGAACCCAACCAAACAAAATCATGTATGTTGAAGGCACAATCATTTCCGACACATTACTGTCTCCCAGTTTTGCGCTCAGATAGAGCAATGGAGCAGTAGGAGGCGTTACATTACCCATCTTTAAATTAACTCCCAATATGGCAGCAAAATGAACAGGATGGATACCTATTAATATAGCTACAGGCAATAGAATCGGCGTGGTTAATAATACTGCACTAACATCATCCATAATCATACCAATGATGATCATGAAAATATTTAGCATGATTAATAATACAATTTCATTTTCAGAGATGGCAGTTAAATGGCCAAGGATAGTCCGGGGCAAATCTTCCATGATAAATACCCGGCTCAACATCATCATGGCAAAAAGCATAAGCATAATAACCCCTGTAGTGGTCGCAGTCGATACCAGTGAATCAAAAAATTTCCTACCGGTAAGACCTTTATATATTAAAAAACCAACTGGAATTGCGTAAACCACCCCAACTGCACCTGCTTCTGTAGGAGTCATAAATCCTCCGTAAATGCCGCCTAAAACTATAACAGGCATTAAAAGCGCAGGAATTGCCCGATACCCCTTTTTGCCAAACAATATAAAATCATCCTTGATATTGCTTTTATCCCGTATTTTTATAGTCTTGTTCTTACGGAGCATAATCATGTTGATTATTGATAGAAGAATGACTAAAATAATCCCTGGAACTACAGTAGCCAAAAAACAGGCTAGAACAGACTGTCCACCGATCCAGGCATACAAAATCATAATTGCGCTGGGAGGAATTAGAATTCCGATAACTGCAGCATTGGCTATCAAAGCAGCACAATAACCTCTGGGATATCCATTAGCCCGCAGCTGGGGAAACATAATTGAACCGATAGCGGAGCAAGTAGCCACAGCGCTACCAGTAACCGAACCAAAAATAGCACAGGAAACGATAGCTACTATACCCAATCCGCCCCGTATTTTTCCTACAAACACATCAACCCAATCAACTAATGTTGAGCCTATACCTCCTCTTTCCATTAAACCGCCAATTAAAATGAATAGCGGTATTGTAAGTAACACCACTGAACTGACTTCCCTGAATGCATAAGGCAAAAGAAAAGACGGATCTAAATTCAAAGTAAAAATTAAAAATGCTGATACCCCTAAGAAAGTAAATGGAACAGGTATTCCTACTATTAAGCCAACTATGATCAACAAAAAAGCTATTTCGATCATGCTTTATCCCCCTGTTCATATGTATGGACTTCTTTTCTTTCGCCTAAAACATGATTATTAAGGAACATTTTCAAATCATTTATAAAGTGCACTACAAAATAGAAGGTCATCAACACAAAACTTATTAAAATAACAGCCTGTGAATAAGCCACCGGTATATCCCACATCACAGATGTTGCTCCCCTTTCAAGGGTCCAGGTGAGCATATCAACAGCCCAGAGCGTAAAGAGAGCGGAAATTCCAATTGTTAGAAGGGATACAAACAACATAAATATTTGCTTGATTTTCTCATCTTTTATATACATCGGAATAATATCTGCCGCAATATGGCCTTTTCGATAACTACCATAGGAAGCACCGATGAAGTAAAGCCAAAAAGCCAAGAGAATTATAAACTCTTCGACCCCATGAAAATCTATCTGAAAAAGGTATCGGAAAATAGCCTTGCTTGCTACACCGATAATGATAAGAAAGCTACAAATAAAGAGTATGAACTTTTGAATACCTATCAAGACATTCCATATTAAATTTAGTATTTTCATCATAACCTTTGCTTCCCTATTTTTGCTTCAAGCTTATTTATCGTTCTTTTCTATAAATTTCAAATGATATATCTTATCCATCTGTATTTTTAAGGCGCTGCCAGCAGAATTAATGCTATATCAGCCTGCTGGCAGCATTTTAGATTTCCAATCTTGCAACTATCCTACTAAACTAAAAACCCTCCAGGATTTCTTCCAGCTCAGCAATCAAATCTTCACCTACATCTTCAGCCAGTTGTGGCCAGGTTCTCTCACGCACATATTCGGCAATATAGCTTACCTCTTCATCGGTGAGATCAATAATTTCGATCCCTTCTTCCTGCATTCTTTCCCTGTACTCCATGTTAATGACTTCAACCTGTTCAAGGCTCATACTTGATTTTTCTTCTACTGCATTTCTGATTATTTCTTGATCTTCTGGAGCAAGGTCATGCCAAAAATCATAACTGGCCAGGAAAAAGGTAGCTTCAAAGAAATTGTTAACTGGGACAATGTAATCTATCACATCACGGAAACCGGTATAGTTTAGTACATCTCCTCCACCAGTCCATCCATCGGCAATTCCTGTTTCCAGGGCGGAGAAAAGATCAGCATAGGCAATTTCAGTGCCTCTGTAACCCTGTGCTTCCACGCTTAATCTTACGCCATCAACAGGGGGCACTCTCAACAAAATACCCTTGTCAACTTCTGGGTTAGCCGGTTCGTTTGGTATTTCTGTAGTCCCTAAAACACCTAAACCTTCCGCCCAGAAACCTAAGAATTCAGCATCCAGGTCATTATGAATATCTTTGTAGGTGTCATACAAAAACCCACCCGGTGCATATAATTCTCTTACTTGATCATAGTTTTCTGCGATATAAGGCATATAAGATAGCAAAAGCCTGTCATCATGTTCAGGCGAGGTCGAAATAAGCGCCATCTCAATTGTGCCTCTCATTATTTCTTCATGCACAGTGGTATAATCCCCCAGCTGATTAGCAGGATATACAGTTATTGATATCCTGCCGCCGCTATCTGCTGCAACTTGCTCTGCAATCTCTTCTAAAGCTACTGAATCGGGGTTATCTACAGGACTTTGGCCCGCCAAACGAATTTCAATAACTTCCTCCGGTTCATCTACAACTTCCTCATCCACAGGTTCTTCATCTACAACATCCTCTTCAACAGGAGATTCACAACCTACAAAAATTATTAAACTGAATATCAGTATCCCTATAAATATTAAACTTACTTTTTTCATCAATAAAACCCCCATTACTTATAAGATTATACTGCTGTTTACCGTCATCCATTCTTTAGAGCTTTTCCTCTTACACAAAACACCCCCCTTCGATATGCTATAACAGCAATGCTAAGTTTACATCATTTTAAGACATATTAGCCAGTCAGCTTCTGGGCCAGTTCCTTGGCCAAAGCTGCATCAGGTGCCCAGCCGTCGGCGCAAATCTCATCGGCAAAGTCCTGGGTCACAGGAGCTCCGCCGACCATGATCTTGACCGAATCACGAAGGCCTTCCTCTTTCAATACTTCAATCGTATCTTTCATCGCCAGCATCGTCGTGGTCAACAACGCACTCATGCCCACTACCTGCGGCTTGT